>NZ_BAAASG010000010.1:0-235763 GCF_039532765.1 Streptomyces longisporus | reverse complement strand
CCGCCCACCCCACCCCCCGGGCGATACGCGTGCGAAGGAGCCCGCGATGAGCGACATGATCACCGCGGACCTGGTCGACCTCGACCTGTCCGCCGATACGAAGGAAGCGGCGGCGCGTGCCCTCGCCGAGCGCATGGTGGCCCTGGGCCGGGTGACCGACCTGGACGGCTTCCTCGCCGACGTGGCCGCCCGCGAGGCACAGATGCCCACCGGCCTCGACGGCGGCATCGGCATCCCGCACTGCCGCAGCGAGCACGTCACCGAGCCGACGCTGGCCTTCGGGCGCAGCGCCGCCGGCATCGACTTCGGCGCGGCGGACGGCCCCGCCGACCTGATCTTCCTGATCGCGGCCCCCGCAGGCGCCGACGACGCCCACCTCACGATCCTGTCGTCGCTGGCCCGGCAGCTGATGAACGCCGAGTTCACCGACGCGCTGCGGTCGGCGGGCGACGCGGCGGCCGCGGCCGCACTGATCCGTGGGGACGAGCCGGCCGCGACCGGCTCCGAAGACTCCGCTGCGGCGTCGGGGGCGGCCTCCGCCGACGCCGCAGCGGGCAGCACGGCCCCGGCGCCGGGAGCGAGCGTCGAGGACGCGTCCGCCCCGGCGTCGGGCGCCCCCGCCGCGGACGAGCGCCCCTTCCGTATCGTCGCCGTCACCTCCTGTCCGACCGGTATCGCGCACACGTACATGGCGGCCGAGTCGCTGGAGAACGCGGGTCGCGAGGCGGGCGTCGAGGTCACCGTCGAGACGCAGGGCTCGGCCGGCTTCACCCGGCTCGACCCGGCCGTCATCGCCGCGGCGGACGCCGTGATCTTCGCGCACGACGTCCCCGTACGGGAGAAGGAACGCTTCGCCGGCAAGCCGACCGTCGATGTCGGCGTGAAGGCCGGCATCAACCGGCCCGGCGACCTGATCACCGAGGTGCGCGGCAAGGCCGAGCGCGGTGAGGTGACCGCGGGGGCCGCGCCCGGCACCCCGGTCGAGCGCGCCGGGGAGTCCGGCGAGGGCTACGGCACCAAGCTGCGCAAGTGGCTGATGTCCGGCGTGAGCTACATGGTCCCGTTCGTCGCGGCCGGCGGTCTGCTGATCGCCCTCGGCTTCGCGATCGGCGGCTACAAGATCAAGTCGGCGCCCTCGGTGATGGACCACTTCGTGTGGACGCAGACCGACAGCTGGGCCGCCCTGATGTTCCAGATCGGCGCCGTGGCCTTCGGCTTCCTGGTCCCGGTCCTGGCCGGCTACATCGCGTACGGCATGGCGGACCGGCCCGGTCTGGTCCCCGGCTTCGTGGGCGGCATGATCGCCTCCACCATCAACGCGGGCTTCCTCGGCGGCCTCGTCGCCGGTCTGCTCGCCGGTGGTGTGGTGATGGCGATCCAGAAGATCAACATCCCGGCGGTGCTGCGCGGCATCATGCCGGTGGTGGTGATCCCGCTGATCTCCTCGGCGATCGTCGGGTTCCTGATGTTCGTCGTGGTCGGCAAGCCCATCGCCTCCGCCCAGAAGGGCATGACCGACTGGCTGAACGGCCTCTCCGGATCCAACGCCATCCTGCTCGGCCTGCTGCTGGGCCTGATGATGTGCTTCGACCTCGGCGGCCCCGTCAACAAGGTCGCGTACACCTTCGCCACCGCCGGTATCGCGGTCTCCAACCCGAGCGACTCCGCGATGAAGATCATGGCCGCGGTGATGGCCGCCGGCATGGTCCCGCCGCTGGCGATGGCGCTGGCCACCACGGTCCGCGGAAAGCTCTTCACCGAGACCGAGCGTGAGAACGGCAAGGCCGCCTGGGTGCTGGGTGCCTCCTTCATCTCCGAGGGCGCGATCCCCTTCGCCGCGGCCGACCCGCTGCGCGTCATCCCCTCCTCGATGGTGGGCGGCGCGATCACCGGAGCCCTGTCGATGGCCTTCGGCGCCACCCTGCGCGCCCCGCACGGCGGCATCTTCGTGGTCCCGCTGATCGGCAACGCCTTCCTCTACCTGATCGCCATCGCGGTCGGCGTGTGCGTCAGCACCACGCTGGTGGTCTTCCTGAAGGGCATGCGCAAGCCGGCGCCGGGGGCCGCGCAGCCCGGCACGACGGACGACACGTCGACGGCGACGGCCCAGGCGAAGCAGCCGGTGGCGGCGTAACCGCCGGGTGCACATATCCCTTTGGTGGGATACATCACGGTCCGGGGCCAAAGTCCCGGACCGTGATGTCTACTGGGGTGCATGCCCGATGAGCACGTCTCGATCCTCCAGTCGCTGGGAGTGGCCGTCCTCGCCTTCGCGGCCGTCGTCTGGACGCTCGGCCTGGTCGGCCTGATGCGCCGCGGCCGCTCCGGTGCCGGCAGCCTGCGGCTCGCCTTCCGCACCCTGTGGTACACCGGCCGCACCCCCCGGCGGTCCCTTCCGCACCAGCGGCACTTTCCTCCCCGTCTGGAGCACGTCGAACTGACGCCGGCGGAGCGGGCCGCCTTCGCGGGCCTGGTACGACAGCTCAGCGACAGCCGTTGACCCCCGGGCCGGCGGGTCAGGAGACCTGAGCCGCCCGCCGCTCCATCGCATCCCGGGCCGCGTCCTCGCTGACGTACACCTCGCACATGTGCCGTCCGTCGGGCGTCGCCGTGTGCTCCACCTCCCAGAGGGAGACCTCCACGCCGTCACGCAGCAGGAACGCGTGCTCGTAGAGCGAGAAGCACAGCCCGGCCCGCCCCGCCCGGCACGGCCGCCCGAAGGCCTGTGTGATCTGGTGCGCGAACGCCGTGGTCAGCAGCGCGGCCGTCTCCGCGCCCGGCCGGTCCGGGTTCTCCGCGCGGCGCAGCAGCCGGCGCGCATGATCAGCGGAGTCGTCCGGCAGATACGCGTGCCGCGGCGCCGGGACAGGTGACAGCTGCACCGTCACCGGAAGCTCGAAGTCCGGTGCGTGCGGAGACAGCGGCAGCCGCGCGGTGGCCGCACGCAGTTCCTCCTCGTCGACATACACCTCGTGCTGCGCGAGGCTGCCCGGCGCGGTGTTGTGCACGAGCTCCCACAGAGTGAGCGCCGAGCCGTCGACCAGCAGCCAGGTGTGCCGGTACGTCTCGCGGTGCAGCCCCGCGCTGTGGTGCGCGGAGTGCAGCGAACTGTCGTGCGCCAACGCGCTGTCCAGCTGCCGTATCGTCTCGTCCGGCAGCTCGAAGGAGTTCAGGGCACGGCCGAGGAGTCGCTCGAGATGCTCCTCCGGAGACTCGGGCGACTCGGCTGGTTCGTACGCTGCCGTCTCGTACGGAACGCTCAAGGTTTCTCCCGGCGTTGCTGCATGTCACCTTGTGGGTGCATACCGTAGCCCCTCGGTCGGACATCATGTCCGGGAACCGAGAAAACGTACGCACAGAAAACGCGCGGGCCGTGTGAGGAGTTCCCACACGGCCCGACGATCTGTCAGAAGGTGCTGCTCAGGCGGCGATTACGCGGCGCTCCCCGCCACCCACTCGCTCCACGGCATGTTCCAGCCGTTGAGCCCGTTGTCCGGGGCGACCGTCTTGTCGGGGGAGTTCTTGACGATCACGACGTCGCCGATCAGCGAGTTGTCGTAGAACCACTTGGCGCTCGTGGCGCCCTGGGCGCCCTGCACGTCCGCGAGCCCGACGCAGCCGTGGCTGGTGCCCTGGCGGCCGAAGGGCGGATTGCTCCTGCTGTACCAGTAGTTGCCATGGATGAACGTGCCGGTGTTCGTCAGGCGCATTGCGTGCGGTACGTCCGGGATGTTGTACTCGCCGCCCAGGTTGACCGTCCTGCTGTCCATCCGGGTCTGCTGGAACTTCTCGGAGATGACCATCTGCCCGTTGTACGTCGTGTGCTCCGGGCTGCCCGAGGAGATCGGCACCGACTTGAGCGTCTGGCCGTCCCGCACGACCGTCATGGTCTGCGTGTTCACATCCACCGTGGAGACCTGCGAGCGCCCGATGGTGAAGGTGACGGTCTTCTTCTGCACCCCGTAGACGCCGTTCGCGCCCTCGACGCCGTCCAGGTCGATCTTCATCGTGACCTTGGAGCCGGCCTTCCAGTACTCCTCGGGCCGGAAGTCGAGCCGTTGCGCCCCGAACCAGTGCCCGACCACCTTCTGCCCGCTGCTCGACGTGACCGTGATGTGCGACTGCACGGCCTTCTTGTCGCTGATCACCTTGTCGAAGTCGAACGACACCGGCATGCCCACGCCGACCGTCGTCCCGTTGTCCGGCGTGTACGTCCCGATGAAGCTGTTGGCCGAGCTGACGGTGGTGAAGATCGAGTTGGCCGCCGCCGTACGGCCGCTGCCGTCCTTGGCGGTCGCCGAGATCTGGTACTTCGTCCCGCGCTCCAGCTGCGCCTTGGGCTTCCACGCCCCGCCGTCCGCGGATATCGAACCCGGAACCGTCTGGCCCGACCCGGCCACCGTCATCTTCACGTCGGTCAGCCTGCCGCCGCTGACCTGCACGCCGGTCGTGTTGATCGACGCGGCGGTCGAGCCGTCCTTCGCCGAGATGACGATCTTCGCCGTCGACGTCCTGGTCGAACCCTTGTCATCCTTGCTGTCGCTCGAGGAGCTCGAGGAGTTGGCGTTGGCGTCGCCGCCGCAGGCGGTCAGGGTGAGGGCGCCGACCACCAGGGCGGCACAGGCTCCCAGTATGCGTACGCGCCGCGCTGCAATGTCCGGCGTTGTCACGGGCTGCTCCAGGTTCGTGTGATGTGCGGTGTCCGTTCCAGTGCGTGTGAAAGGAGGGGATCGGCGGACCGTGGGGTTCCCTCCGTCCGCGATGAAGGCGATCACGTGACAGAACCGGGACAATCGCGTGCGAACGCAGCCCTGTTGTTACCGACGTCCGTACAACTCCTCGTACGACGGCCACATCCCGCCGGGCCCGTCCACCGGCTCGGCGGCGCGCACGGCCCGCACGATCGCCCGTGTCACCAGGTCCGCGCCCGCCGCGAGGATCTCGTTCAGCGCGAGGGGGTGCCCGGCGTCGAGCGGGCGCGCTCCGGTCGCCAGGGCGAACACTGTGTCCCCGTCGTTGAGCAGATGCACCGGCCGCACGGCACGCGCGATGCCGTCGTGCGCCGTACCGGCGAGCTTCTGCGCCTGCGCCTTCGACAGGTCCGCGTCGGTGGCGACCACGGCGAGCGTGGTGTTCAGGGGCGGGAGCCCGTTCTTCTCCGCGGCCTCGGCCAGGCGTCGACGCGCGGCCTCGTGCACAGGACTCTCGGGGTGGTTCACGCGCCCCTGGAACAACTCCCCGTACAGAACCCCCGTTTCCGGATCCATCGCCGATCCGGCCGCGTTGGCCACCACCAGGGCGGCCACCGTGATCCCCGAGCCGAGCACCGCGCTCGCGGTGCCGACCCCGCCCTTGATCGGCCCCACGGCCGCCCCGGTGCCGGCGCCCACGCACCCTTCCCGCACCCGCGCCCCCAACCCGCTCGCCGCGGCCGCCTCGACCGCCGCCCGGCCGGTGGCGGCATCGGGCCTGGCCCGGAAGTCGCCGCCCCGCCCGAGGTCGAAGACACAGGCGGCGGGCACCACCGGCACCACATGCGCAGGGTCCACCCCCACGCGCACCCCGCGTCCCTGTTCCTCCAGCCAGGCCATCACCCCCGACGCCGCATCGAGGCCGTACGCGCTGCCGCCGGTCAGCACGATCGCCTCGACCTTCTGCACCAGGTTGCGCGGGTCGAGCGCGTCGGTCTCCTTGGTGCCGGGGCCGCCGCCGCGCACGTCCACGGCGGCGACCGCGCCGCCTTCCGGGGCGAGGACGACCGTGGTGCCGGTGAGCCAACCGCCGCCGGTGCGCGTCGCATGCCCCACCCGCACTCCGGTGACGTCCGTCAATGCGTCAACTGTCATGGAGCCAGTCTCGCCCGGCCCGGCACGACAGCGCCCCGTCAGCCGACCGGACTCGTCGCGTGCTCCCCGCTCGATCCGCCCGATCCGCTCGCCCCGGGCTCCCCGGCACCCCTGCGCGCCGCCAGCACCACCCCGGACGCCACGGCCAGCGCCGACACCAGGCCCGCCGCGAACACCGCCCAGTGGCCCAGGAAGGTGCAGACGATCACGAGCAACGCCGTGCTCGGCAGCACCAGTTGCTGGGCGATGCCCACCTTGTAGTAACGGGAGTGCAGCGCCCACACGGTGAGCAGATACAGCGCCGTCGGGAGGGTCACCGCCGCCGACGCCTCCAGCGTGGAGATGTGCGCCTTGCCGACCGCCTGCTCCACCGCCACCTCCAGGCCCGCCCCGACCGCGGCCGCCGAGGCGAAGATCAGATAGTGGCCGTAACCCCACAGGAACGCCTGCCCGTTGGATCGCAGATGACCGTGGATCGGCACCGCGAAGTAGATCCACCAGGCGGCGAAGATGATCAGCAGTCCGCCCGCCGCGATGGGCAGCAGCTCGCCCAGCGCGTCGTTCTCGTCGATGCCCGACTTCACCGCGACGGTGGCCGCCGCGATGGTCTCGCCGAGCACGATGATCGTGAACAGGCCGTACCGCTCGGAGATGTGGTGCGGATGCCAGGACGTGGGGTGGTCCTTCTCCGCGTACGGCGGCACGCACATCTCCAGGACCGCCATCACCACGAAGACCCACACCCGGGCGCCCACCGGCAGCACCACCAGCCCGAGCCAGCCGATCATGCACAGCGACACACCCGCGGCATAGCGCAGCCCCATGGTCCGCTCGGCGCCCTCGGTCGACCGTGCCGCACGCAGCCACTGCGCCGTCATGGCGGCCCGCATGATCACATAGCCCAGCCAGACCACCAGGAACTCGTGCTTCTCGAACGCCCGGGAGATGCCGGCTGCCAGCACCAGCACCCCGGCGATCTGGACCAGGGTGACGACCCGGTAGAGCACGTCGTCGTTGTCGTACGCCGAGGCGAACCAGGTGAAGTTCATCCACGCCCACCAGATGGCGAAGAACACCATCCCGTAGTTGAGGATCCCCTCGCCCGCGTGCCGCGCGGCGAGGGCGTGCACCAGCTCGACGCCCGCCTGGGCGACGGCCACGACGAAGCACAGATCGAAGAAGAGCTCCAGCGGCGAGGCGACGCGGTGTGCCTCCTCGCGGCCCCGGGCCGTGAGCCTGCGCAGTGGTCGGCGGTTCGCCGGCGTGCCGGAGGACGCGGGCGGCGGAGTCGAGCTGTTCGTCATGGGACCAAGCACAGCAGACAACCGGCGGGAATTCCTTGGCGGCAGCGACGGGCCTGCCCGCACGGCGCTTGGCCCGCCGGCCGGGCGGGCCACCGGCGCGACCCGGCCGCCGCGCACCCTCGGGGCCGTACCCTGGACGCATGACCTCCGCCCCCGCCCCCGAGCCGCGCGCTCCGAAGCCCGCGCTGATCTTCGACGACCCGCTGGACCAGCAGTCCTCGGACGACACCGACCGCGGCTGGGGCGAGCGGCCGGGCTCCGACGGGGACTCCGCGGCCGACCTGAAGCGCTTCCTCGACGAGAAGCCGCCCCACCACCTCTGAGCCGCCCGGGCCGCTGCCGCTACCGCCCGTTGCGCCCGGCCGCGCGCTGTGCGACCAACTCGTCGCGGATCTGCTTCAGCACTTCCAGCTCGGTCACCTCGATCACCTCGTGGGTGCCCTCCCGCGCCTTGCGGCGGGCCTCCACGCGGGCGAGGTACTTCGCCATGGGCAGCACCATCAGGAAGTAGACGACGGCCGCGGTGATCACGAAGCTGAGGGTGGCGCCGAGGACCGAGCCCCACAGGAGCTGGATCCCGTGACTGCCCTCGCACTTCTCGCTCAGGCAGGACTTGTAGTTGTCGAGGTTCGTGGTGCCGATCGCCCCGACCAGCGGATTGATGAGCCCCTTCACCATCGAGTTCACGATGTTGGTGAACGCGGCGCCGATCACCACCGCCACCGCCAGATCGACGACGTTCCCGCGCATCAGGAAGGCCTTGAAGCCGTGCCAGATGCTCGGTTCCTTCTTCTCGCTCACCTCGGGTCCTCTTCTCGCACGCACAGGTTGGGGAACAAACAGTTCCGCAACCTACGGCACGGCTGGACCGCCCTGCCCGTCCGGGTGGCTGGATCAGCACACCGTCACCGCCAGCCGCGCCGTCGCGCTCGCGCCGGCGAGGTGTGCCGCGGTGGAACGAGGGACCGAGAGCACGACCAGCGCCCCGCTGTCGTCCCCGTTGTCCAGGGGCTCCGGCACCTTCGTCACTCGCGCCCCGCGCGCGACCACGCGGGCATCGCCGCCCGTCGCCGTCTGCCGGGCGGCGACGACGTCCACCCGGTCACCGGGCCTGAGCAGCCGGACCGTGGCCCCGTCGGCGATCCGCACCGGCGCGGCCACCATCTCGACGGCGCGGTGCTTGCGTACGGGATCCGCCACCGGATGCCCACGCGCCGGAGCGGTGACCCGTGGTCCCGCGGCCACCAGCGCGGCCGCGGTCACCGCGAGGCCCGCGGCCACGGCTCGCCTGCGGTGCCGTACGAGCCGTCGTAGCTGATACCGCCCGCCGCGCACCCGCACGGGGGCGAAGTGCGGGACCTCGCAGGTGGCGGGGGCGTCGGCGCCGGGTGGGCGCGGGGTGGAAGGGGAGGGGAAGAAGGACGGGGGAGGGAGGGACATGCGGATCACCGCCTGCGTCGAGGAATCGGCTTGCAGGCCCACGATGAGGCCTCGCGGCGATCTCTGTCGGCGCCGGTGGACTACCGACGGGTTGTGGACAACTCCCTCACCGGAACGGGGAGTTCCGGAGCCTGCCCCGCGCCAAACCGCGAGGCTCGGCTCCCCGAGGCCCGTCCTCGGCACCTCGTCACGGCAGCTCGAATCCCGGGTCCATTCCGCCCAGCGCGTTCGTGCACAGGCAGTCCCGGTCCTCGTTCGCCGGCAGGGCGGCCACCGCGTCGAACAGCACGCCCCGCAGCCGGTCCACATTCGCCGCGAACACCCGCAGCACCTCGTCGTGCGAGACGCCCTCGCCGGTCTCGGCGCCCGCGTCGAGGTCGGTGACCAGCGTCATCGTCGAGTAGCACAGCTCCAGTTCACGGGCGAGCGCCGCCTCGGGATGGCCGGTCATGCCGACCACCGACCAACCCTGCGCCTGATGCCACAACGATTCTGCGCGGGTCGAGAATCGCGGCCCCTCGACCACGACCAGGGTGCCGCCGTCCACCGGCTCCCAGTCCCGGCCGCGCGCGGCCTTCAGGGCGGCCGCGCGTCCGACGGGGCAGTAGGGATCGGCCAGGGACACATGCACCACGTTCGGGATGTTGCCGCCGGGCAGCGGGAGTCCGTCGAAGTACGTCCCCACCCGGGACTTCGTACGGTCGACCAGCTGGTCCGGCACGAGCAGCGTCCCCGGCCCGTACTCGGGGCGCAGCCCGCCCACCGCGCACGGACCGAGCACCTGGCGCACGCCGAGCGACCGCAGCGCCCACAGGTTGGCCCGGTAGTTGATCCGGTGCGGCGGCAGATGGTGGCCGCGGCCGTGGCGGGGCAGGAAGGCGACCCGCCGGCCGGCGAGCTCGCCGAGGAAGAGGGAGTCGCTGGGCGGCCCGTAAGGGGTGTCCACCTGGACCTCGGTCACGTCGTCGAGGAACGAGTAGAAGCCCGAGCCGCCGATTACACCGATCTCTGCGTTCGCCATGGCCGCACAGTATCCGGCGTCGGCGGCGCGCGGAGAGGGGGATCAGGAGACGGCTGGAACCCTGCCGTCGTACGACGACAGGGTCCAGGGTCCCGTGAGCAAGTCCTAGGCGGCGGAGCTGCTGCTGGAGGTGGTGCCGGTGCTCGACGGCTTCGAGTCGGAGGACGACGAGGACGGCGCCGACGACGAGGTGGACGTCGACGACTTCGACGCGGGCGAGCTGCTCGAAGAGGAGCCGCGGCTGTCGTTCCGGTAGAAGCCCGAGCCCTTGAAGACAATGCCGACCGCGGAGAACACCTTCTTCAGGCGGCCACCGCAGTTGGGGCACTCGGTCAGAGCGTCGTCGGTGAACTTCTGCACCGCCTCGAGGCCCTCGCCGCACTCGGTGCACTGGTACTGATAGGTGGGCACTGTCTTCCTCCTGGCACTCTCACTCAATGAGTGCTAACGAGCGTCTATAGTGACGTATTCCTGAGGATCAGTCCACCGTCACCGGCACTCGGTGACCGACGCCACGTGCGACGGTCAGACTGCGGGGCCGCGCCACGAGCCGTGACCGAAGGGCCACGAGGGTCGTCAGCGCCAGTACGGTACCGGCCATCGGCACCAGGAATCCGGCCCCGCCCCAGAAGCGGTCCTCCAGCTGTCCGGCGACCGTGACGGCCGCGGCCTGGCCGAGTGCCACCGCGCCGGTCAGCCAGGTGAACGCCTCGGTGCGGGCGCCCGCCGGGACCAGACCCTCGACCAGCGTGTAGCCGGTGATCAGCGCGGGCGCGATGCACATGCCGACGAGCAGGCCGAGGCCGGCCAGGACGAGCACCGAGTGGGCGGCCCACAGGCCGGAGGCCGCGAGGGCGAGGGCGCCGTATCCGAGGACGAGCCGCCGCTGCGGGGCCACCTTCCAGGCGACGGCGCCGCAGACGATGCCGGAGAGCATGTTGCCCGCCGCGAAGACGCCGTAGAGGACGCCGTTCAGGCCGGGCTCGCCTATCGACTCGGTGAACGCCGCCAGCGAGACCTGCATGCCGCCGAAGACGGAGCCGATGCCGAGGAAGGCCACGACCAGAACGCGCACCCCAGGGACGCGCAGAGCGGAAGCGTGCTCCACGCGCGCGTGCCCCGTCGCGGTGACCGCGGGCTGTGTGCCCTTCTGCGCCGCGAACAGCAGACCGCCGACGAGCGTCAGCGAGGCCTCGGTCACCAGGCCCGCGGCCGGGGTGACGGCGGTGCACAGGGCGGTGGCGAGCAGCGGCCCGAAGACGAAGGTCAGCTCGTCCGTGACGGACTCGAAGGCGGCCGCGGTGGTCATCAGGGGCGAGCCCTGGAGCTTCACGCCCCAGCGGGCGCGCACCATGGGTCCGACCTGCGGCACCGAGGCGCCGGTCGGCACGGCCGCCGCGAACAGCGCCCACAGGGGTGCGTGGGCCAGCGCGAGCGCGGTGAGGGTCAGGCCCGCCAGCGAGTGCAGCAGTACGCCGGGGATCAGCACGGCGCGCTGTCCGTAGCGGTCGGCGAGACGGCCGCTGTAGGGCGCGAACAGGGCCATGGAGACGCCGGTGACGGCCGCCGCGGCGCCCGCCGCGCCATAGGAGCCGGTGGTGTGCTGCACCAGCAGCACGATGGAGATGGTGAGCATCGCGAACGGCTGGCGTGCCGCGAAGCCGGGGAGCAGGAACGTCCAGGCGCCGCGGGTGCGCAGCAGCTGTCCGTAGCCCGGGCGGGAGGTGACCGTGGATGCCACGGCCCGTGCCTTTCTGCCGCCTGGTAGCGCGCCCCTTGGTGCGGGCGGCGCCGAGAGCTGTCCTCTTGCGCGGAACTGCGGTAGATACCGGCGGTCCACTGCCTAGGGACGTCCCGGCCGCCATACGGTCGCGCCAGCACTGCGTCAGGCAGAGTTGGTTCGATCTGGGTGCGCCTTCATCCTACAGGGATCAGCGGCTGATGTGCCTGTGAATACGAGCACCATGCGGGCGTTCACCTGCGATTACCCAGGGTGTGAACCGTACGAAACACACCATTAACGCCCGGCTCCCGCTCCCGCCCCGTTCGTCCCGAGCCATCCGGCCAGCTTGCCGCCGTGGCCGACCGAGCGCAGCCGCTTCTCCGCCGCGTCCCGCACCGGGTCCGTGGTGACGACGAGCAGTTCGTCGCCCCGCCGCAGGACCGTGGTGGGCAGGGGGACAAACGATTTTCCTTCGCGGACGACCAGGGTGACGGCGGCCCCGGCCGGCAGGCGCAGCTCGGCCACCTCGACGCCGTGCATCTTCGAGCCCTCGGGGATCGCGACGGACAGCAGATGCCCGCGCAGCCGCTCCAGCGGGGCCGACTCGATGCCGAGGTCGGCGGCTTCCGCGTCCTTGCCCAGCTCCAGCTTGCGGGCGAGCCAGGGCAGCGTCGGCCCCTGGACCAGGGTGTAGACGACGACCAGGACGAAGACGATGTTGAAGATGCGGCGGCTGGCGTCGACGCCCTGCACCATCGGGATCGTCGCCAGGATGATGGGGACCGCGCCGCGCAGCCCGGCCCAGGACATCAGGGTCTGCTCCTGCCACGGCACCCGGAATGGCACCAGGCACAGCACCACGCTCAGCGGACGCGCCACCATGGTCAGCGCCAGGCCGATGACGAGCGCGGGCACCACGTCGTCGCCGAGTTCGTGCGGGGTGACCAGCAGCCCGAGCAGGACGAACATGCCGATCTGGGCGATCCAGCCGAGCCCGTCGGCGAAGCCGCGGGTGGCGGGCCAGTGGGGCAGTTTCGCGTTGCCCATCATCATCGAGGCGAGGTAGACGCCCAGGAAGCCGCTGCCGTGCGCGAGTGCGCCGCCCGCATAGGCGGTGACGGCGATCGCCATCACGGCGATCGGGTAGAGGCCCGAGGCGGGCAGGGCCACGTGCCGAAGGCCCCAGGAGCCGAGCCAGCCCACCGCGAGGCCGATGGCCGCGCCGATGGCGAGCTCCAGGGCTATCTCGCCCAGCAGCACGTACCAGTGGGAGACCGGGCCTGCCGTGGAGAAGGCGACCACCAGGATGACCACCGGGGCGTCGTTGAAGCCGGACTCGGCCTCCAGCGTGCCCGTCACACGCGCGGGCAGGGGGATCTTCCGCAGCACCGAGAAGACCGCCGCCGCGTCCGTGGAGGAGACCACCGCCCCGACGATCAGTGCCTGCCGCCACTCCAGCCCGATCAGGAAGTGCGCGGCCGACGCCGTGACCCCGACGCTCACCGCAACCCCGCCCAGCGCCAGTGCGGAGGCGGCCGGCAGGGCCGGCTTGATCTCCTTCCACTTCGTGCCCAGACCGCCCTCGGCCAGGATCACGACGAGGGCCGCGTATCCGATGACCTGGGTCAGCTCGGCATTGCTGAAGTGGATGTTGCCGATCCCGTCCTGGCCCATGAGGACCCCGATCCCCAGGTACACGAGCAGGCTGGGGAGCCCGCTGCGCGAGGAGATCCGGACCGCTGCCACGGCGACGAGCAGGACGAGCGAGCAGACGAGCAGAAGCTGGTTGAGGTGGTGGACAGTCAGCGGCCGTTCCCTTCCCTGGCTCACACGCATCCCGCGCGGGAGCTCACGTACATAGGACACGAAGCCGAGAAACTCCGCACCCAAGTACTTTGTTACCTTACCTAACTCTTGACGATTTCTTGACGCTCGCCGGGGCGAGATCGAACGCCCGCCCGTCTTGTTCCCGACTCCGCGTCAAGGGGCGCGAGGCCCTGCGCCTATGGTTGCTCCAGCGCTCATTCAAAGTCACAGCCCCGCCTGCCGCTCGCGTTAGGACAGCAAGGACAGCGATGCCCCCCAACATCACCGCCACAACGGGTGACAAGCCCGGCAAGTCCGGCAGGAAGAAGGGGCGCAAAGCCCGATTGGTCGTGCTGGTCCTGGTCCTGGCCATCATCGGAGGCGTCGCCTACGGGGCGTACTGGTCCATCAGCACCGTCCGCGCGTCGTTCCCGCAGACCAAGGGCTCGATCACGCTCGACGGCCTGTCGGGACCCGTCGACGTGAAGCGCGACGGCAACGGCATCCCGCAGATCTACGCCTCCTCCGACGAGGACCTGTTCATGGCGCAGGGCTACGTCCAGGCGCAGGACCGGTTCTACGAGATGGACGTGCGCCGCCACATGACCTCCGGCCGGCTGTCGGAGATGTTCGGCAAGGACCAGGTCAAGGACGACGAATTCCTGCGCACCCTGGGCTGGGACCGGGTGGCGAAGAAGGAGTACGACACCAAGTTGTCGGCCTCCACCAAGAGGTACCTCCAGGCGTACGCCAAGGGAGTCAACGCCTACCTGCAGGGCAAGGACGGCAAGGACATCTCCCTGGAGTACGCGGCCCTGGGCTTCGTCAACGACTACAAGCCGGCGCAGTGGACCCCGGTCGACTCGATCTCCTGGCTGAAGGCGATGGCCTGGGACCTGCGCGGCAACATGCAGGACGAGATCGACCGCGCCCTGATGACCAGCCGTCTCGGCCCGAAGCAGATCGCCGACCTGTACCCGGACTACCCGTACAGCCGCAACAAGGCGATCGTCCAGGAGGGCCAGTACAACGCGCTCACCAAGACGTTCGAGCAGAACGGCAGCTCGTCCACGAGCGGTACGTCGGGTATGTCGAGGGCCGGCGCGACCGGCACGTCCTCCTCGTCGGCGGCCGGCTCCGCCCTGACGAGCCAGCTGTCGGGTCTCTACAAGGTCCTGGACAACGTGCCCACGGCCGTCGGCGTGAACGGCCAGGGCATCGGCTCCAACTCCTGGGTGGTCGCCGGGGATCACACCATCACCGGCAAGCCGCTGCTGGCCAACGACCCGCATCTGTCGGCCTCGCTGCCGTCCGTCTGGTACCAGATGGGCCTGCACTGCCGCACGGTCTCCAGCAAGTGCCAGTACGACGTGACCGGTTACACCTTCGCGGGCATGCCCGGCGTGGTCATCGGCCACAACCAGGACATCGCCTGGGGCATGACCAACTCCGGTGTCGACGTCACCGACCTGTACCTGGAGAAGGTCTCCGGCGACGGCTACCTCTACGACGGCACGGTGCGGCCGTTCAAGACCCGTGAGGAGACCATCAAGGTCGCCGGCGGCACGTCCAAGACGATCGTCGTGCGCCAGACCGCCGACGGGATGCCCCTGCTCTCCGACCGCGACGACGAGCTCGTGACGGTCGGCAAGAAGGCCACCGTGAACACCGCGGCGCCCGACCGCGGCGACGGTTACGGCATCGCGCTGCGCTGGACCGCGCTCGACCCGGGCACCTCCATGGACGCCGTCTTCGCCATCGACAAGGCGTCGAACTGGAGCGACTTCCGCTCCGCGGCCGCCCTGTTCGACGTGCCCTCGCAGAACCTGGTCTACGCCGACAAGAACAACATCGGCTACACGCTGCCCGGGAAGATCCCCACGCGCGCGAAGAAGGACGACGGCTCGATCCCGGCGCCGGGCTGGGACTCCAGCTACAAGTGGACCGGGTACATCCCCAAGGACGCGCTGCCGTACGAGTTCAACCCCAAGCGCGGCTACATCGTCACCGCCAACCAGGCAGTGATCGACAAGGACAAGTACCCCTACACGCTCACCACCGACTGGGGCTACGGCACCCGCAGCCAGCGGATCACCGACCTGATCGAGTCGAAGATCAGGGGCGGCGGCAAGATCTCCACCGACGACATGCGCCAGATGCAGCTGGACAACAGCAGCGAGATCGCCAAGCTGCTCGTGCCCAAGCTGCTGAAGATCGACATCACGGACAAGGACGTCCGCGGGGCGAAGGCCGTCCGCGAGGCGCAGGACCTCCTGGAGGGCTGGGACTACACCCAGGACGCCGACTCGGCGGCGGCCGCCTACTTCAACTCGGTCTGGCGCAACATCCTCAAGCTTGCCTTCGGCAACAAGCTGCCCAAGGAGCTGCGGGTCGAGGGCCAGTGCCTGTGGGTCGATCCGGTCAACAGCACCGGGCCCGCGGACGAGACGAACAAGGTGCGCGAGTGTGGCGAGCGCGCCGCCGACCAGGCGCAGCCGGACGGCGGCGACCGCTGGTTCGAGGTCGTCCGCAACCTCGTGGACGACCAGAAGAGCGACTGGTGGTCCACGCCCAAGTCGCTCACCCGGCCCGGGGCGAGCGACAACCGCGACGATCTGTTCAAGCGCGCCATGATCGACGCCCGTTGGGAGCTGACGGCCAAGCTCGGCAAGGACATCGACACCTGGAGCTGGGGCCGGCTGCACCGTCTGTTCCTGAAGAACCAGACCCTCGGCACCGACGGCCCCGCCTTCGTGAAGTACATCCTCAACCGCGGCCCCTGGAAGCTCAGCGGCGGCGAGGCGACGGTCAACGCCACCGGCTGGAACGCGGCGGGCGGCTACGGCGTCGTCTGGGTGCCGTCGATGCGCATGGTGGTCAACCTCGACGACCTCGACAAGTCGAAGTGGATCAACCTCACCGGCGCCTCGGGGCACGCCTACAGCGCCCACTACACCGACCAGACGAGCAAGTGGGTCAAGGGCGAGCTGCTCGACTGGAACTTCTCGGACAAGGCCGTCGACAAGAACACGAGCGACACCCTGGTCCTGAAGCCATGAGCCACCGGCCCTAGATCACGGTTCACATGAGTAGTGCCCTCCACGCGCGCGTGGAGGGCACTACTCATGTGAACCTCCGTACCCCCGACGGCGTCACCACCGCATGCACCGGCCGGTCGTGCGCCTCCTCCGGGACATGCCCGACGACCTCCGAGTCGTACAGCAGCACCACCAGCGCGGGATGGGCGTCCGCGCGCTCCAGACGTGTGAGGACGCGGTCGTACGACCCTCCGCCGCGCCCGAGCCGCATCCCGCGGGCGTCGACGGCGAGACCGGGCAGCAGCACGACGTCGGCGCCGGTCACGGCATCCGGTCCGAGGCGTTCGCCGGCGGGCTCGAAGAGGGCCATTTTTCCGCCGTGTTGGATGCGCACGAGGGAGCCCTCCCCGGCGTAGGCGCCCCAGTCGAGATCGTTGTCCGGGAGAAGGGCGGGAAGCAGGACGCGCACGCCCCGCTCGCGCAGCGCGTCCAGCAGCGCGAGCGTGCCCGGCTCGCTTCCCACGGAGACGTACGCCGCCACCGTGCGCGCGTGCGCCAGCTCCGGCAGCCCGAGCGCGCGGCCGGCCAGCGCGTCGGCGGATTCCCGCACGTCATCGGCCGTCAATCTGTTTCTCACCGCGAGGAGCTCTCGCCGCAACATTCGCTTGTCAGCCTCGGTCGCACGTCCGATGTGACTCATAGGTCGCACCCGTACCCTTCCATATGTGCTCATATGAGAGCCAATTAACCGGAGCCTCAGATTCCCTGCAAAGGCACCGGATAAGGTTGCCGCCATGACCCAGTCGCACCCCAGGATCAGCAAGGCTGTCATCCCTGCAGCGGGCCTCGGCACACGGTTCCTGCCGGCCACCAAGGCCACTCCCAAGGAGATGCTGCCGGTCGTCGACAAGCCGGCGATCCAATACGTGGTCGAAGAGGCCGTGTCGGCGGGCCTCGACGACGTCCTCATGATCACGGGCCGCAACAAGCGCCCCCTCGAGGACCACTTCGACCGCAACTACGAGCTCGAGTCCGCCCTCCAGAAGAAGGGCGACGCGGGCCGGCTCGCGAAGGTCCAGGCGTCCAGCGACCTCGCGACCATGCACTACGTGCGGCAGGGCGACCCCAGGGGCCTCGGCCACGCGGTGCTGTGCGCCGCCCCGCACGTCGGCCGCGAGCCCTTCGCCGTCCTCCTCGGCGACGACCTGATCGACCCGCGCGACCCGCTCCTCGCGCGCATGGTCGAGGTCCAGGAGCAGCGCGGCGGCAGCGTCATCGCGCTCATGGAGGTCGCACCGGAGCAGATCCACCTCTACGGCTGCGCTGCCGTCGACCCCACCCAGGACGCGGACGTGGTCAAGGTCCACGACCTGGTCGAGAAGCCGGCCGCCGCCGACGCCCCGTCCAACTACGCGATCATCGGCCGCTACGTCCTCGACCCGCACATCTTCGACATACTGCGCAAGACCGAGCCCGGCCGTGGCGGCGAGATCCAGCTGACCGACGCCCTCCAGCAGCTCGCGGCGGACGAGAAGGTCGGCGGCCCGGTGCACGGCGTCGTCTTCAAGGGCCGCCGCTATGACACCGGCGACCGCGGCGACTACCTGCGTGCCATTGTCAGACTCGCATGCGAACGTGAAGACCTGGGTCCGGACTTCCGGACCTGGCTTCGCAGTTACGTAGCCGAGGAGATGTAGCAACGTTGAGCAGCGCCGCGCCCCGCACCACCGGCCAGGACCATCTCTGGTCGGTGGACGAACACCTGGAGGACATCCTCGCGACCGTCCGCCCCCTGGAACCCATCGAGCTGCAACTCCTCGACGCCCAGGGCTGCGTCCTGGTCGAGGACGTCACGGTGCCCGTCTCCCTGCCGCCGTTCGACAACAGCTCCATGGACGGGTACGCGGTGCGGGTCTCGGATGTCGCGGGCGCGAGCGCGGAGTTCCCCGCCGTCCTGGCCGTCGTCGGGGACGTCGCGGCGGGCCAGGCCGACCTGCTCCATGTGGGCCCCGGCCAGGCCGCCCGCATCATGACCGGCGCTCCGCTGCCGCCCGGCGCGGAGACCGTCGTCCCCGTCGAATGGACCGACGGCGGCCTCGGCGAGGGCCCGGCGACCGGTATGCGCGCCCGGTCCCTGTCCCCCGAGGGCGCCGAGGGACATGTGCACGTGTACCGCCCGGCCGAGGCACGCGCGCACGTCCGCGCGAAGGGCAGCGACGTGAAGTCCGGCGACCGCGCCCTCGAGGCCGGCACGGTCCTCGGACCGCCGCAGATCGCCCTGCTCGCCGCGATCGGCCGCGGCACGGTCCGTGTGCGCCCCCGCCCTCGCGTGGTCGTCATGTCCACCGGCAGCGAACTCGTCCAGCCCGGCGAGAAGCTGGGCAGCGGCCAGATCTACGACTCCAACAGCTTCGCCCTCACCGCCGCCGCCCGCGACGCCGGTGCCATCGCCTACCGGGTGGGCGCCGTCGCCGACGACGCGGAGACCCTCCGCTCCACCATCGAGGACCAGCTGGTGCGCGCCGACCTCCTGGTCACCACGGGCGGCGTGAGCGTCGGGGCGTACGACGTGGTCAAGGAGGCCCTGTCGTACGTCGGTGACGAGGACGAGCCGGGCAGCGGCATCGAGTTCCGCAAGCTCGCCATGCAGCCGGGCAAGCCCCAGGGCTTCGGCTCCATCGGCCCCGACCACACCCCGCTGCTGGCCCTCCCCGGCAACCCGGTGTCGTCGTACGTCTCCTTCGAGCTCTTCGTCCGCCCCGCCATCCGCGCCCTCATGGGACTCCAGGACGTGCACCGGCCGCGCACCCGCGCGACCCTCACCGCGCGCAAGGCGCTGACCTCGCCGAAGGGCCGCAGACAGTTTCTGCGCGGGACGTACGCCGACGGCTCCGTGACCCCGGTCGGCGGTGCCGGATCCCACCTGGTCGCGGCCCTCGCGCACGCCGACGCGCTGATCGTCGTCCCCGAGGACGTGGAGTCCGTGGAGCCCGGCTCCGAGGTGGAGGTCGTCCTGCTCGGCTGAGTGCTCCCGGCCCGCGATACCGTGTCGCGCACAACAGACCCACGCGCCGCACCGCGAGGGGCCCGGACGGGAGCGCCACACAGCCAATGAGTACGGACGATCGACTGACCCACATCGACGACGCGGGCGCCGCCCGCATGGTCGACGTGTCCGGCAAGGACGTGACCGCGCGCACCGCCCGCGCCAGCGGACGCGTCCTCGTCTCGCCCCGAGTGGTCGAGCTGCTGCGGGGTGAGGGGGTCCCCAAGGGCGACGCCCTCGCCACCGCGCGCATCGCGGGCATCATGGGTGCCAAGCGCACCCCGGATCTCATCCCGCTCTGTCACCCGTTGTCGGTGTCCGGTGTGAAACTGGACCTGTCGGTCGCGGACGACGCCGTCGAGATCCTGGCCACCGTCAAGACCACGGACCGCACGGGCGTCGAGATGGAGGCCCTCACCGCCGTCTCCGTCGCCGCACTCACCGTGATCGACATGGTCAAGGCGGTCGACAAGGGAGCGGTCATCACGGACGTACGGGTGGAGGAGAAGACGGGCGGCAAGTCCGGCGACTGGAGCCGGACATGACGTATCGCGCTCTGGTCGTCACCGCCTCGAACAGGGCGGCCGCCGGTGTCTACGAGGACAGGGGCGGCCCGCTGATCGCCGACGCCCTGGAGGGCTTCGGCTTCGCCGTCGACGGACCGCAGGTCGTGCCCGACGGGGACCCGGTCCAGGCCGCCCTGCGCGCCGCCGTGGACGCCGGGTACGACGTGATCGTGACCACCGGCGGCACCGGCCTTTCGCCCACCGACCGCACGCCCGAGGCGACACGCGCCGTGATCGACCACGAGGTGCCGGGCATCGCCGAGGCCATCAGGGCGTTCGGACGGGACAAGGTGCCCACTGCCGCGCTCTCCCGGGGCCTGGCCGGAGTGGCGGGAAGCACACTGATCGTCAATCTGCCGGGCTCCACCGGCGGGGTGAAGGACGGCCTCGCCGTCCTGGAACCCGTCCTGGTCCATGCCGTCGACCAGATCCGCGGCGGCGACCACCCCAGACCCGGCTCCACCAGTGGGGGTGCGAGCTGAACAGCCCATCCTGGCCCGTCGTGCTGAGGGACGGCGACATCGTCCTGAGGCCGATAAAGCTGCGCGACCAGCGGGTCTGGCGCGAGGTCAACCGGCGCAACCGGGACTGGCTGCGCCCCTGGGAGGCGACCATTCCGCCGCCCACTCCGAGCGGGCCGATCGCGCACCGGCCCACTTACCGCCAGATGGTCAGGCACCTGCGGTCCGAAGCGAACTCCGGCCGGATGCTGCCCTTCGTCATCGAGTACCAGGGGCGCCTGGTCGGGCAGTTGACGGTCGCCGGAATCACCTGGGGCTCCATGTGCTCGGGCCACATCGGCTACTGGGTGGACGAGTCGGTGGCCGGGCGCGGAGTGATGCCGACCGCCGTGGCGCTTGTGGTCGACCACTGTTTCCGCACCGTCGGACTGCACCGCATCGAGGTCTGCATTCGCCCGGAGAACGGGCCGAGCCGCAGGGTCGTGGAGAAACTCGGATTCCGAGAGGAGGGCCTCAGACCGCGTTATCTCCACATCGACGGAGCCTGGCGCGACCACCTCGTCTTCGCGCTCACCGCGGAAGAGGTCCCCGACGGGTTGCTGGCCCGCTGGCAGCGGGCACGTACTCGGGGGAATCCCGCATAACCCGGAAGCCGACCGAGAAGCGCGGGAATTGAATAAGTGTTCGAAATTGATCGAGCGGCGACCGCCTCAAGGCACTAAATTCACGCCCTCGGTGGGGTGCTGATCGCATCGGTCACAAAAAAAGTTCGAAATATCAGCCAGATCGTGCGACACACCGGCTCAATTGGCAGATGGCCTCACGCAAACCCCTCTACCGTGTGAGGCGTGAGCAGCAGCGGCCTCATCTACGCAGTCATTGTCGGGGCCTGGGCCGCCTACTTGGTGCCGATGTGGCTCCGTAGGCAGGACGAGCTGAACGAGGCCCGTCCGACGGAACGCTTCAGCACCGCCATCCGGCTGCTGTCCGGACGGGCGGGAATGGAGCGCCGGTACGCCAAGGACCTGCAGGCGCGCTCCACCGAAGAGGGGGAGTCCAGCGCCGGTCGTCCGGACGTCGTCACCGACTCGGTGGACGTCCGGGCCTTTGCCGTGCCTCCGACCCGTCCCCAGGCGCGCGCGGACGTACCGGTACAGGCACAGGCGCCGGCGCGCGCGCAACCGGCGCGAGAACAGGCGGAAGCCCCGGCACCCGCGCCCGCACCGGCCCCCGCCCCCGCGCGGAAACGGGTGCCCGCGGCCCGGCGCTCCCCCTCGGAGGAAGCCGCCCTGGCGCGCGCCCGGCGTATGAAGGCGCTCGCTCGGCGCCGGCGGACCACCGTGATGCTCTTCATCGCGTTCACGCTCGGCGCGATCGTCGCCGCGGTCGGAGGGCTCGCGTTCCTCTGGGCGCCCGGCGTGCCCGCCGTGCTGCTCAGCGCGTACATCGCATACCTGCGCTCCCAGGAGCGACGCCGGTTCGCCTACCAGATGGACCGGCGCCGCGCCGAGGACGCCGCCGAGCGGCTCCGCGAGCGCGCCCGGCAGCCGCGCCGCCGTACCACCGCGAGCGAAGCGGACGCCGACGAATCGGACGAGGGACCGGCGCAGGGCACCGACCCCGGACTGTCCGCGCTCGCCGCCGACCGGCGTGCCCTCGTCGAGCAGACCGACCACGCCGAGTGGGTGGACCAGCAGCGCGAGCGGCAGCGGCGCCCCGGGCACGGGGACAGCTGGGACCCGGTGCCGGTGCCGCTGCCGACGTATGTGACCGCGCCGGTCGCTCCGCGGGCCACCGCGGACGTCGACCTCGGGGCGCCGGACACCTGGAGCTCGGCGCGCTCGGGCTCCGTGGCCCGGGGCCAGGAGGCGCCGGCCGCCGAGACCGCGGAACCGGCCCCCGCGGAGGACAGGGCGGACGACGACGGGCGCAGTGACGCCCGCCGGGCGGCCTCCGCGCGGCGGGCCCGGGAGCGGGGGCGTACCCCGCTGTTCGACCAGTACGAGGACGGCGAGCGGCCCCGGGCCGCCAACGAGTAGCCCCCCGACCTGTGCCGCTGCCCCGGCGGCAGGCCAGGAACGGATTTCCAAGCACACGGATCGGGGTGCTAGAGTTTCACTCGTTGCAAGGGCCTGTGGCGCAGTCCGGTAGCGCACCTCGTTCGCATCGAGGGGGCCAGGGGTTCAAATCCCCTCAGGTCCACCGCAACAACTGGTCAGGGAAACCTGAGGCAGTTGATGAGATCCCGCCCGATCGGAAGATCGGGCGGGATCTTTGTTGTGCCTGACGTTCTGTCAGGCAGGCCTCTCACAGCGGCTTCGCGAAGCACCGGCTGCTCTCGTAGTGCCGGTAGTAGCCGAACTTCCCGCAGGGCTCGTACCCGCTGGACGTGTACAGGGCGATGGCCTCCGGCTGCTTCGTGCCCGTCTCCAGGACCATCCGCAGGCGACCGGCCGCGCGGGCGTCCTCCTCCAGGGCGGCCAGGATGCGCCGGGCGAGCCCGCGGCCGCGGGCCGCCTCCACCACGTACATCCGCTTGACCTCGGCGTCCCCGTCGAGGTTGCCCTCGCCGTTGGTGTCCTGGGCGCGCCAGCCTCCCGTGGCCATGGGGGCGTCGTTCTCGTCGTAAGCGATGAAGTACACGCCGTTCGGCGGCTCGAAGTCCGCCGGGTCCAGGGCTGTGGCGTCCCCGCCGTCGCCGTAGCGCACGTGGTACTCCGCCTGGACCTCGTCGTTCAGCTTGACGGCGTCCGGGTGGTCGAAGGAGACACGACGTATAATCATGTGAGGAATCGTACACCTATGCATAGAGGGGGTCCGGTCTCGATCCAGTGTGCCGGTATCGTTCCCGGGTGCTCACTGTGACCTCCGTCAATGTCAATGGACTGCGCGCCGCCGCGAAGAAGGGCTTCGTGGAATGGCTCGCCGGCACTTCTGCCGATGTGCTCTGCCTCCAGGAGGTGCGCGCCGAGCCGCAGCAGCTGCCCGAGCACGTGCGCACGCCCGACGGCTGGCATGTCGTCCATGCGCCGGCCGCCGCCAAGGGCCGCGCCGGCGTCTCCCTCTACACCCGCCGTGAGCCCGACCGCATCCAGGTCGGCTTCGGCGCCGCCGAGTTCGAGACCAGTGGCCGCTATGTCGAGGTCGACCTGCCGGGTGTCACGGTCGCCTCCCTCTACCTCCCCTCCGGCGAGGTCGGCACCGAGCGCCAGGACGAGAAGATCCGCTTCATGGGCGAGTTCCTCGCCTATCTGAAGGCCCTGCGGGAGCGCGCCGCCGCCGGTGGACGCGAAGTAGTCGTCTGCGGCGACTGGAACATCGCCCACCAGCCGGCCGACCTCAAGAACTGGCGCGGCAACCAGAAGAACTCCGGGTTCCTGCCGGAGGAGCGGGCGTGGCTCACCCAGGTCTTCGACCCCGAGGACGGCGGCTACGTCGATGTCGTGCGCGCCCTGCATCCGGAGGTGGAGGGGCCGTATACCTGGTGGTCGTACCGGGGGCGGGCTTTCGACAACGATTCGGGCTGGAGGATCGACCTCGCCGTGGCGACCCCCGGGCTGGCCGCCCGGACCGTCAAGGCGGTCGTGGAGCGGGCGGCCACGCATGCGGAGCGGTGGTCGGACCATGCTCCGGTGACGGTGACCTTCGAGATGTGAGGCCCCGCCGGTCTCACGTCGACACGTGCTGC
Organism: Streptomyces longisporus; assembly: GCF_039532765.1. Classification (NCBI taxonomy): domain Bacteria; kingdom Bacillati; phylum Actinomycetota; class Actinomycetes; order Kitasatosporales; family Streptomycetaceae; genus Streptomyces; species Streptomyces longisporus. The sequence goes on along the minus strand of NZ_BAAASG010000010.1, from coordinate 211,824 downwards.
AAGGGCAGTTCGACGACGGCGTAGGCAATCACCGACAGGGGCAGTGCCACGAGCAGTGTCAGTGCCCGCTCCTTGTGCCTGCGTGCCATCAGCAGCGGGACGAGGACGAGGAGTGCCGTGCAGGCCCAGGCCTGTGTGGCGTAGTGGAGAACCCACGCGTACTGGATGGCCTCCATGCCGAACACGCCCGCCAGCGCGGCCAGGGCGACGACTCGACGGGGCGCTGTGCGCCCGTGTCGCCACCACGCCCCCGCGGCGCCGAACAGCGGGCCGCTGACGAGCGCCATCGCCAGCCACACCAGCGGCCAGAGGGGACTGCCCATGCCGCTGCGGCCGAATTCGGCGTAGCCGTAGTAGCCGACGACCAGGCCGATCGTCGTGCACAGCCCGGCGAGCACCGGTCTGCGCAGCGCCAGGTGCCCGCCGGTCACCAGCGCGCCCGCGGCGAACGCCGGGGCGCACCACACCGCGCCGGAGTTGGCGATCTGGTTGGAGGCGCCCGGCAGCACGCCCTGGGCGAGGTTGGTGAGAAGGCCGAGACCGACTCCTGCCAGGGGAGCGGATATCCACCACCGGTCCGGCCCGAGGATCGGGCGGATGGCTGCGCTGAGCGTCATGGGCGCGACTATACACGGCGTCTATACGCAAGGCGTATAGCTGCCCGTCGCGCATCGCAGGGAGATCCGTGGGGTGCTATTCCCGCTTGCGCAGCCGCCGGTCCAGCGCCAGTGACAGTTCCGCCTCCACCACGCTCCGGGCCAGGGGGCGCAGGCGTTGCAGGTCCTCCTCGCCGGTGTGGCGCAGGACCAGTTCGGCGAACATCTCCGCCAGGTCGTCCACGTGTTCCCGGACCCGCTTGCCCGCCGCCAGGACCTCCGCGAGCGGGATGCCCTCGCTGACCAAGGCGGAGGAGACGTCCAGGAGGCGGCGGCTGATGTGGACGATCTCGTCGCCGTCGGTGCCGAGATAGCCGAGGTCGAGGGCGGCGGCGAGGTTCTCGGGGGTGACCTGGCCCTCGAAACGGGCGGCGAGTTCCTCGGGGGTGAGGCGGACCGGTTCCTCCTCGGTCGGCTCGACGCCCAGGAGGTCGGCGACGTCCCGGCCGTGGTCGAGTGCCTCCGCCAGTTCCGCGATGCCGGTGAGGGTGTGGCCGCGTTCCAGCAGCGCCGCGATCGTGTGCAGCCGGGCCAGGTGGTGGTCGTCGTACCAGGCGATACGGCCCTCGCGGCGGGGCGGCGGTATCAGTTTGCGTTCTCGGTAGAAGCGCAGGGTGCGTACGGTGATGCCGGCCAGGCGGGCCAGTTCCTCCATGCGGTACTCGCGCTTCTCGGTCACGGACGCAGCCTATGTTGTACCGGCGGTAACTTTCCTTTCCCCCGCCCCCTACCCATCGGTACGCAGCTGCTCTACGCTCCCATTGCGCCAGTGTTCACTGGCGGAGTCGCGCGAGGAAGGGCGTCGGCATGGCTGAGCGGGAGCATGTGCGGGTGGCGGTGATCGGGTCAGGGTTCGGCGGGCTCGGGGCCGCCGTGCGGCTGCGGCGCGAGGGCGTCACCGACTTCGTCGTCCTCGAACGGGCCGGCAGCGTGGGCGGCACCTGGCGCGACAACAGTTACCCGGGGTGCGCCTGCGACGTGCCCTCCCACCTCTACTCCTTCTCCTTCGCACCCCATCCCGACTGGCCGCGCACCTTCTCCGGGCAGGAGCACATCCGCGCCTATCTGGAGCACGTCACAGACGTCTTCCATCTGCGGCCCCACATCCGCTTCGACTCCGAAGTGAAGATGATGACCTGGGACGGCGAGAAGCTGCGGTGGGAGATCGAGACCAGCAGCGGGTCGCTGTCCGCGGATGTCGTCGTCTCCGCGACCGGGCCGCTGTCCGACCCGAAGGTGCCCGATGTCCCGGGGCTCGACTCCTTCCCCGGCAAGGTCTTCCACTCCGCCCGCTGGGACCACGACTACGACCTGCGCGGCAAGCGCGTCGCCATGGTGGGGACGGGCGCCTCCGCCATCCAGATCGTGCCCGCCATCCAGCCCGAGGTCGGCCGGCTCACCCTCTTCCAGCGCACCCCGCCCTGGGTCATGCCCCGCGTCGACCGGGCCATCAGCGGCGTCGAGCGGGCCCTGCACCGCGCGCTGCCCTTCACCGCGCAGGCCCGTCGCGGACTGCTGTGGGGGATCCGGGAGCTGCAGGTCCAGGCGTTCACCAAGCACCCCAACGAGCTCGGTTTCGTCGAGCAGTTGGCCAAGCGGAACATGGCGCGGGCCATCAAGGACCCGGCCCTGCGCGCCAAGCTCACCCCCGACTACCGCATCGGCTGCAAGCGGATCCTGCTGAGCAGCACCTACTACCCGGCGCTCGCCCGGCCCAACGTGGACGTCGTGGCCAGCGGTCTGAGTGAGATCCGCGGGTCGACCGTCGTGGCCGCCGACGGGAGTGAGGCCGAGGTGGACGCGATCATCTTCGGTACCGGGTTCCATGTCACCGACATGCCGATCGCCGAGCGGGTGGTCGGCGCGGAGGGCAGGACGCTCGCCGAGGCCTGGAAGGGCGGGATGGAGTCGCTCCGGGGCGCCTGTGCCGCCGGGTTCCCGAACTGGATGACCATCATCGGACCCAACACCGGCCTCGGGAACTCCTCGATGATCCTGATGATCGAGTCGCAGCTCAACTACATGGCCGACTTCCTGCGGCAGTTGGACGTTCTCGGCGGCCGCGCCGCCCTCGACGCCCGGACGAGCGCCGTCGACGCCTGGAACACGCGCGTGCAGGAGCGCATGAAGCGGACGGTGTGGAACACCGGCGGCTGCACCAGCTGGTACCTCGACCCGAGCGGCCGCAACACCACCATCTGGCCCGGTACGACGACCGAGTTCCGGCGGGCCACGCGGCAGGTGGATCTCTCCGAGTACGAACTGCTCCGGGCGCCCGCCGAGCAGAAGACGGAGGTGGACGCGTGAGCCGGCTGATGCACGTCAGGTCCGGGCCGTACGCCCCGCCCACCCCCGTCCGCGAACTCGTCGCCGTCTCCGCCGACGGCGCCCGGCTGCACGTGGAGGTGCACGGGCCCGAGAACGCGCCCCCGGTCGTCCTCGCCCACGGCTGGACCTGCTCCACCGCCTTCTGGGCCGCGCAGATACGGGACCTGGCCGCCGACCACCGCGTCATCGCCTACGACCAGCGCGGCCACGGACGCAGCCCGGCGAGCCCGGCGTGCAGTCCGGACGCCCTCGCCGACGACCTCGAAGCCGTACTGGAGGCAACTCTCGCGCCGGGCGAGAAGGCCGTGATCGCCGGGCACTCCATGGGCGGTATGACGGTGATGGCGGCGGCCACGAGAAAGAGCTTCCGGGACCATGCGGCGGCCGTACTGCTGTGCAGCACCGGCTCCTCGCGGCTGGTCGCCGAGTCGACCGTCGTACCCCTCGGGCCCGGACGGCTGCGGACCTGGCTCACCAAGCACATCCTGGGGGCGCGGGCGCCGCTCGGGCCGGTCACGCCGCTCGCGCGGCGGATCCTCAAGTACGGGACGATGGGGCCGGCTTCGGCGCCGCACATGGTGGAGGCGTGCGCACGGATCGTGCACGCGTGTCCGCGCAAGGTGCGCCACGCCTGGTCGCAGGTGCTCGCCCTGCTCGATCTCGACCACGGCGTACGGGAGTTGCGGGTGCCGACAGCCGTCGTCGTCGGGACGGCGGACCGGCTCACCCCGCCCGTGCAGGCGCGGGCGCTGGTGGCCGCGCTGCCGAACTGCGTGGGCAGCACCGAGCTGCCGGGACTCGGCCATATGACCCCCGTGGAGGCGCCGGAGCTGGTCAGCGGCCGCATCCGGGAACTTGTGACGACGTACGCAACGATCAGGGAGGGCGCATGAGCAAGGTCAGCCTCGAAGGACAGGTCGCCGTCGTCACGGGCGCCGCGCGCGGTGTCGGCGAGCTGCTCGCCCGGAAGCTGTCGGCCCGGGGCGCCAAGGTGGCGCTGGTCGGGCTGGAGCCGGATGTCCTCAAGCAGGTCTCCGAGCGGCTGCACAGCGACAGCGACCACTGGTACGCAGATGTGACGGACCATCAGGCGATGGCGCGGGTCGCGCTGGAGGTCAAGGAGCGGTTCGGGAAGGTCGACATCGTCGTGGCGAACGCCGGTGTCGCCACCGGCGGTCCCTTCGTCGACTCGGATCCCGAGGCCTGGCGGCGGGTGATCGAGGTGAACCTCATCGGGTCCGCGGTGACTGCCCGTGCCTTCCTGCCGGTTCTGATGGAGAGCCGCGGCTATCTGCTGCAGATCGCCTCCCTCGCCGCGATCACTCCGGCGCCGATGATGACCGCGTACTGCGCCTCCAAGTCCGGTGTGGAGGCGTACGCGCACAGTCTGCGGGCCGAGGTCGGGTACAAGGGCGTACGGGTCGGGGTCGGGTATCTGTCGTGGACCGACACCGACATGGTGCGGGGCGCCGACCAGGACGAGGTGATGCGGGAGCTGCGGCAGCGCCTGCCGTGGCCGTCCAACAAGACGTATCCGCTGGGGCCGGCCGTCGACCGGATCGTCGCCGGGATCGAGCGCCGGTCCAGCCATGTGTACGGGCAGTGGTGGCTGCGCGGGATGCAGGGCGTGCGGGGGTATCTGCCGGGCCTCATCGGGACGGTGGGCCAGCGGGAGATGCGGCGGTTCGGGGCACGGCTGGAGGGCATGCGCTCGGGGCTCGTCGGCGCAGGTGGGGCGGCCGACGAGGAAGCCCGCGCTACGCACCGTAGTTGATCGAAATGCGCTCCGTGGTGGGCCGTGTGAATCTGGTCGAGGCCCGGTCAAGGGCCTTCCCCCCACCCACTACGGGAGTGAACCCACATGGGTATGAGAGACAAGTTCCAGGACCAGTCGCAGCAGTGGCAGGACCAGGCCAAGCAGAAGGCACAGCAGGCCCGCGAGCAGGGTCAGCAGCGTGGCCAGGAGCGCGGCCGACCGGGCCAGGAGCAGGGTCAGCAGCGCGGCCAGCAGCAGCGTGGCAAGCCGGGTGAGCGCATGCGGGACGAGGAGACGGAGCGCTTGCAGCGCGAGGAGCAGGACCGGTTCGACCAGGACTATGACGTGTAGCACTGGCTTGACCCGTTGAGAGTGGGGTGCCCTGTGGTTTTGGGGCACCCCACTCTGCGGTGCTGTGCGCCCCGCGGCGGAGCCGCACATTCGATACAGCCTCGCGCCCCTTTAAGCCGTTGTCCTGGGCGGCAGCTTCGGACGTGAACGGTCCGGGACGTTCGAGTAATCCGGGGGTGTGGCCGGCGGGTTGGATTCCAGCAGCTGCACCGCCAGTTGGACCGCGTCGTCCAGTTGGGCGTGGCGGCCCTCCGCCCAGTCCAGGGGGGTGCGGAGGATCTCCAGGTCCGGGGTGACGCCCTTGTTCTCCACGGTCCAGCCGTAGGCGTCGAACCAGGCCGCGTTCATCGGGACCGTGATGACCGTGCCGTCGCCGAGGCGGTGGCGGCCGGTCATGCCGACCACTCCGCCCCAGGTGCGCTGGCCGATCACGGGGCCGAGCCTGAGGAGCTTGATGGCGGCCGTGATCATGTCGCCGTCGGAGGAGGTCGCCTCGTCGGCCAGGGCCACCACCGGGCCGCGGGGCGCGTTGGAGGCGTACGAGACCGGCTGGGCATCGCGGGTGAGGTCCCAGCCCAGGATCGTGCGGGACAGTTTCTCGACGACCAGTTCGCTGATGTGGCCGCCCGCGTTGCCGCGTACGTCGACGATCAGGGCGGGCCTCGACACCTCCATGCGCAGGTCCCTGTTGAACTGGGCCCAGCCCGAGCCGCCCATGTCCGGGATGTGTAGATAGCCGCAGCGGCCGCCGCTCAACTCCCGTACGACGGCGCGCCGTTTGGCCACCCAGTCCTGGTAGCGCAGGGGGCGTTCGTCGATCAGGGGGACCACGGCCACACGGCGCGAGCGGCCCGCCTCGCCCTCGGCCGCGGTGAAGGTCAGCTCGACCGTGGTGCCGCCCGCGCCCGCCAGCAGCGGGTACGGCCCCGTCAGCGGGTCCACCGGGCGGCCGTCGACGTGGGTCAGTACGGCGCCCTCCCTGATGCCCGTGCCCGCCAGCGGTGAGCGGGCCTTGGAGTCCGAGGACTCGCCCGGGAGGATCCGCTTGACCACCCAACCCTCCTGCCTGCGGACGAGGTTGGCGCCGAGCAGGCCCTGGAGGCGCTGGTAGTGGGGCGGGCCCTCGTTGCGGCGGGCGGCGGTGACGTAGGCGTGCGAGGTGCCCAGTTCGCCGAGCACTTCGCGCAGCAGGTCAGCGAACTCGTCGGGGGAGGCGACCCGTTCGACCAGCGGGCGGTACTGGTCGAGCACCGCCTCCCAGTCGATGCCGCACATCCCCGGGTCCCAGAAGTACGCGCGGATGAGACGGCCGGCCTCCTCGTACGACTGGCGCCACTCGGCGGCCGGGTCGACCTCGTGCAGGATGCGGCGCAGGTCGATCCAGACCGTCGTGTCGCCGTCGCCGGACTCGGACGACGGGACGGCTCGCAGATCGCCCTCGTCGACCACGACCAGGCGGGTGCCGTCGCCGCTGAGCGCGAACCAGTCGAGATGCTCCAGGAGTTCGGACTTCTTGGCCTTGCTGATGTTGAAGTGTTCGAGGGTCGGGCGCCCGGTGGTGTCGTCCGGGTTGGCGAACGTCTCGCCGAGCGCCCCCGAGATCGGCCAGCGCAGCCAGACCAGGCCACCGCCCGCAACCGGGTACAGCGCCGAGTACTTGGAGGCGGTGACCGGGAAGGGGGTGACCCGGTTCTCCAGCCCTTCGATCTCGACGGTGACGGCGCCGTCGCCGCCCTCGTCCTCGTCCTCCACCGGGTCGAGGCCTCCGGCGGCCGGCCGGCCCTCCGGGGTCAGGGCGAAGGGGGAGGGGGTCGCGGAGGACAGGGGGACCAGGTACGGGCGGCAGCCGAGCGGGAAGGACAGGTCGCCGGTGTGGACGTCGTACACCGGGTCGAAGCCGCGCCAGGACAGGAAGGCGAGATAGCGGCCGTCCCTGGTGAACACCGGGTTCTCGTCCTCGAAGCGCCCGTTGGTCACGTCGACGATGAAATGGTCCTTTATGCGCGCCATCTTGATCTGCCGCAGGGAGCGGCCGATCCCCGGGTGGGACCAGGTCAGCCAGGCGCCGTCCGGTGAGAAGGCGAGGTCGCGCACCGGGCCGTTGACCGAGTGGATCAGCTCGGTCACCTCCCCGTTCGAGTCCTCCGTCACATCGAGCAGCAGCAGCCGTCCGTCGTGCGAGGCGAGGGCGAGGCGCTCGCCCTGCGGGTCGGCCACGAGTTCCAGTACGCGCCCCAGCGCGCCGGAGGCCAGTCGGCGCGGCTCGCGGTCGCCGGTCGCGCGCGGCAGATAGGCGATCTCGACCGCGTCCTCGCCCTCCGCGTCCGTCACATAGGCGACCTGGCCGGTCGAGCCGAGCATCTCCGGGAGGCGGACCCGTACGCCCGGGGTGTCGGTGATCGTGCGCGCTGGTCCGTCCCGGTGGGTGAGCCAGTACAGGCTGCCGCGTACGACGACGGCGCTCGCGCGGCCCGTCTCGTCGACCGAGATGCCGTCGACGTGCTGGGCGGCCGGGACCTGGTAGGTGCGCCGGCCCGCGCGCGGACCGCTCAGCCGTACGTCCAGGCGGCGCGGCCCGGAGTCGGCGGCCAGGTCGTCGACGATCCACAGGTCACCGGCGCACTGGTACACCACCCGGTTGCCGTCGCTCGACGCATGGCGGGCGTAGAAGGCGTCGTGGTCGGTGTGGCGGCGCAGGTCGGAGCCGTCGTAGGCGCAGGAGTAGAGGTTGCCGATGCCTTCGTGGTCGGAGAGGAAGGCGATCCGGCCGCCGACGAACATCGGGGAGTGCAGATGGCCCTCCAGATCGGCGAGCAGGCGTTCGCCGTGCAGCCAGAGGCGGCCCATGGCGCCGCCGCGGTAGCGCTTCCAGGCGGCGGGTTCGTGGGGCGGCGTGCCGGTCAGGAGCAGGGTCTTGCGTTCGCCTTCGATGTCGGCGACCTGGATGTCGGAGACCGGGCCCCAGGGGAGCTTGCGGCCGGGGTCGCCGTCGGGGGAGACCTTGTAGGCCCAGGTGAAGTACGAGAAGGGTTCGCCGTGGGAGGCGACGGCGAGAATCGTTCCCCCTCTGTCCCCTTGGGCGGGTGTCCATCCGCAGACCTGGGTGTCCGCGGAACCCCAGTAGGTGAGCTGCCGGCCCGGGCCGCCGTCCACCGGGACGGTGTGGATCTCGGGGACCAGACTGCGCCAGCTCGTGTACGCGATGGTGCTCCCGTCCGGCGAGAAACGGGGGTGGCCGAGTTTCGTACGGTCGACGGTGAGGCGCCAGGCGCGGCCCGGGCCGTCCAGGGGGGAGAGCCAGAGGTCGTCCTCGGCCACGAAGCACAACAGGTCACCGCTGAGATGGGGCAGGCGCAGATAGCTCACCTCCCCATGCTTTTCCGCCGGATGGGGCCGGGCAACTTATGGGAACTTACGGATCCTTCACCTACGTGAGCCACGGCACGTACGAAACGGTTTCGTTTCGCATTCGTCCAGGGTATCTTCATGAACGTACGAAGCAGGCGCCGAGGCGGCGCATCCCGAGCGGGAAGGTGAGTGGCATGACTGAGGTCGCAACGGCGCGTCGCAGTCGGATCACGCCCGAGCGTGAGGCCGAGTTGTACGAGGCCGTGCTCGACCTGCTCCGGGAGGTGGGCTATGACGCCGTCACCATGGACGCGGTCGCGGCCCGCACCAAGTCCAGCAAGGCGACGCTCTACCGCCAGTGGGGCGGCAAGGCCGAGCTGGTCGCGAAGGCGGTTCGGCACAACAAGCCGGGCGGTCTGGCCCTCGGCGAGATCGACACCGGGTCCCTCCGGGGCGATCTGCATGCCCTCACGATGCGGTCGGACGACTGCGAGATGGAGCAGAACTCCGCGTTGATGCGGGGTCTGGCCATGGCGATCCACAGCAATCCGGATCTCCTGAAGGCGTTCAAGGAACATCTGATCGAGCCGGAGATGGCGGAGTTCCGCCGTGTCGTGCAGCGTGCGATCGACCGGGGCGAGGTCCGCGCGGACAATCCTGCGGTGGACTACATGATCCACATGATGATCGGCGGGTTCGCCGCCCGCACGATGATCGACGAGCTGCCGCCGACGCAGGACTACCTCCTTTCGTACATCGACGCAGTCGTCCTCCCCGCCCTCTGCGCCTGACCCCTCCCCGCACCTCCTCGCCCACCTGACGTCACCGCTCAAGTCGTCGGGACGATCACCCCTGCCTCCCCGCCGGGCGATCACCCCTGCCCTGAAACACCCACGACCTGACCGGGAGTACGCCTCCGTGGCCACGTTCCTCTACAAACTCGGCCGATTCGCCTTCAGGCGACGGCACTTCGTCGCCCTGTTCTGGGTGGCGCTGCTGACCCTCGCGGCGGTCGGCGCCGCCAATGCACCCGCCGCGGGCTCCACGTCCTTCTCGATACCCGGCACCGAGGCGCAGAAGGCCTTCGACCTGCTGGAACAGCGCTTCCCCGGGATGAGTGCCGACGGCGCGACCGGACGGGTCGTCTTCAAGGCGCCCGCGGGCGAGAAGATGACCGACGCCGACAACAAGGCGACCGTCGAGAAGACGGTGAAGGAGCTGGCCGACGGCTCCGAGGTGGTTTCCGTCGCCGACCCCTACCAGGCGCACGCCGTCAGCAAGAACGGCACGGTCGCCTATGCGTCCGTGAAGTACAAGGTCTCCGGCATGGAGCTCAAGGAGGCCTCCCGGGACGCGCTGAAGGAGGCCGCGCAGGACGCGCGGCACGCCGGGCTGACCGTCGAGATCGGCGGTGACGCGCTGCAATCCGGGGCCGAGCCGGGAGCGGCCGGTGAGGTCGTGGGCCTCGCCATCGCCGCGGTCGTCCTCGTCATCACGCTGGGCTCCCTGGTCGCGGCCGGACTGCCGCTCCTGACGGCCATCATCGGCGTCGGTATCGGCGTCTCCACCATCACCGTTCTGGCCAAGGCCCTCGACCTGGGCGACACCACGTCCACCCTCGCCCTGATGATCGGTCTCGCGGTCGGCATCGACTACGCGCTGTTCATCGTCTCCCGTTACCGCAGCGAACTGGCCGAGGGCCGCGACCGCGAGGAGGCCGTCGGACGGGCCGCAGGGACAGCCGGTTCGGCGGTGGTCTTCGCGGGCCTCACGGTCGTGATCGCACTCGCGGGTCTCTCGGTCGTCAACGTGCCGATGCTGACGAAGATGGGCCTCGCGGCGGCGGGCACGGTCGTCGTGGCCGTCCTCATCGCGCTGACCATGATCCCCGCACTGCTCGGTTACGCGGGCAGGAAGGTCAGGGCGGCGGGCGAGAAGCGCCGCAGGAGCGCGGCCGGCACCCCTGAGAAGCCCGGTCTGGGCGCCCGCTGGGCGAGCTTCGTCATCCGCCGTCCGGCCGCCGTGCTGCTGCTCGGCGTGATCGGCCTCGGCACGGTCGCGGTCCCGGCCACCCAGCTGGAGCTGGGCCTGCCCGACGACGGTTCGCAGCCGACCTCCACCACGCAGCGCCGCGCCTACGACCTCCTCTCGGAGGGCTTCGGGCCCGGCTTCAACGGCCCCCTGATGATCGTCGTCGACGCCAAGGACAGCGACTCCCCCAAGGCGGCGGCCGACAGGGTGGCCGACGGGATCAAGGGCCTCAAGGACGTCGTGACGGTGACCCCGGCGGTGTTCAACAAGGCCGGTGACACCGCGACGATCACCGTCATCCCCGGTTCGAAGCCGTCCTCGGTGCAGACCGAGGACCTGGTGCACGCCATCCGTGACCAGGGCGGCGAGATCAAGGCCGACACGGGTGCGAAGGTGCTGGTCACCGGCACCACCGCGATGAACATCGACTTCTCGCAGAAGCTCAACGACGCCCTGATCCCGTATCTGGGCCTGGTGGTGGGCCTCGCCTTCCTCCTCCTGATCGCGGTCTTCCGCTCCGTCCTGGTCCCGCTCAAGGCGGCACTGGGCTTCCTGCTGAGCGTGCTCGCCGCGCTCGGTGCCGTGGTCGCGGTCTTCCAGTGGGGCTGGCTCGGCGGCCTGCTGGGCGTCGAGCAGACCGGCCCGATCATGTCGATGATGCCGATCTTCATGGTGGGCGTGGTCTTCGGCCTCGCCATGGACTACGAGGTGTTCCTCGTGACCCGCATGCGCGAGGCGTACGTCCACGGCGAGACGCCCGGCCAGGCCGTGGTGACCGGCTTCCGGCACAGCGCGCGGGTCGTGGCGGCCGCCGCGGCCATCATGATCGCGGTCTTCGGAGGCTTCATCACCTCCAGCGAGTCCATGATCAAGATGATTGGTTTCGGCCTGGCGATCGCCGTCTTCTTCGATGCGTTCGTCGTACGGATGGCGATCGTCCCGGCGGTCCTCGGCCTGCTCGGCAGGAAGGCCTGGTGGCTGCCGAAGTGGCTGGACCGGGCGGTGCCGAACGTGGACGTCGAGGGCGAGGGCCTGAAGACCCTCGGCGAGGGCGACGCGAAGGACAGCGACCCGGACGAGGACCGGGAACTGGTACGGGCCTGAGACTCCGGCCGGTGGCGGGCGGCCTTCCGAGCCGCATGGTGTAGTGCGCTACACCATGGGTTCGGGAGGCCGCTCCCTCGTTGCGGAAGGCGCCGGACGGGATCGTTGAGGGCAGATCGCGGGACATCCCCGCCGCCCCCTCTCCCGTAAGGAAACGCCATGCGCTCCGCCTTCGCCGCCGTCCGGAAGTTCGTCGCCGACCTGCTGCTCTGGAGCTTCTTCGTCGGCGGCCTGGCCGCCAGTGCGGGTGCGGGTGCCGTCATCGACGACAGCACTCAGAAGAACCTCGCGACCGCCGTCGGCACGGTCGTCGCGCTGCTCGCGGGTTCGCGCCTCGCGAAGAAGCCGAAGATCAAGGCGTTCCTGGGCCGGCCGGGCACGCTCTGGTTCCTGTTCCTTTTCAACGGGGCCGCCGCCGCGGCCATGTACGTCACCATGGACGGCATCAAGGGCATCCTCGCCGCCGCGATGATGGGCCTGGTCTCCCTGGGCGCGGCGGGCGGTCTGGTCGCCGAGCGCCGCAAGCGCCGGGCGATTGTCAGTGGCGCCGCCTAACGTGACCTCATGACCACTCTTCAGGAACGCCCCCACACCGCCCTGCTGGTGATCGACGTCCAGCAGGGCGTCGTGGCGTCCGCGCACGAGCGGGACGCCGTCGTCGCCACCATCGCCGACCTCGTCGACAAGGCCCGCGCCGCGGACGTGCCGGTCGTCTGGGTCCAGCACTCCGACGAGGGACTCAAGAAGGGCAGCGACGCCTGGCAGTACGTGGCCGAACTGGCCCGCCGCGACGCGGAACCGCTGGTGCACAAGAACTACGGCGACTCCTTCGAGGGCACGGACCTGGAGCAGGTCCTCGCCGCGTCCGGAGTCGGCCATCTCGTCGTGACGGGCGCGCAGACGGACGCCTGCATACGCTCCACGATCCACGGCGCGTTCGTACGGGGCTACGACGTCACGCTGGTCGCCGACGCGCACACCACGAACGACAACAGCAAGTGGGGTGCCCCGCCGCCGGACCAGGTCATCGCCCACACGAACCTGTACTGGCAGTACCACTCGGCACCGGGGCGCACGGCGGCGGTGAGGGAGGCGAAGCAGGTGACGTTCGGGGGCTGACGGTCGCTACAGCTCCGTCATGTTCGGGCGTGGTGCCGGACGGTGGCGGGCGGCCGGGCCCTGAGCGAAGGCGTGCAGGAGGTTCTCCGTGGTGCGGGTGACGAAGGTGCGGGTGCGGGCGTCCATACCGTGGTCCCGGCCCCCGTCGGGGGTTTCGGCCATCAGCGCCTCCACCCACCGCATGGTGCCGGTCGCGAAGACTCCGGCGCCGCTTCGCGCGGTGTAGTACGCCGAGTCGCTGCTGCTGCGAACGCCGTTGCACACCACAGGGGAATGGGCCGTTATCTCCAGGGGTTCGGGGACGGGCGCACCCGGGGTGACCCGGTCGTACTCCACACCGACCAGATGGTCGAAGCCGTCACCGGGGCGTACGCCCGTCCCCTCGTACAGCCAGTGGTCCGCCGCGTGGACGACATAGGGAGCGTCCACCGGGTAGCCCTCGTAGAGCACGCCGGTCAGGGAGGACTCCGGGTCGGCCGCCGGGGAGCGGCGGAAGTCCGTCGTCACCAAGGAGGGGTGGGTGGTGTAGCAGGGGTCGGAGGAGAAGGAGGACTTGTAGCAGACCACCGTGCGCTCGGGCAGAGCCCCGCCGGGCTCCAGGCGGATCCTGCGGAAGCAGGTGTTGGCGCCCAGGAAGGCCACGTTGGTGCCGGCGTCGCGGGCCCGGGTGATGTGCCGGCGCTGCTCGGGGGTCCAGTACTCGTCGTGGCCGAGGCAGATGACGGCGGCCGCCCCGTGCAGCACCTGCGGGTCCCGGTGCACGTCGACCCCGGTGGTGTACGCGAGGGGGATACCGAGCCGTTCCGCGAGGACCACCGCCGCCCGCTCGTACACCATGAACTTCTCCGCGCCGTCCAAGTCGTAGGGCCGGTCGAAGCTCACGGCGAGGGACCGTCCGGCGTACGCCCCGGAGGGGCCGGCGTAAAGGCTGTAGCCGCCCCACCGGTTGTACGCCTGCCAGGTGGCGGGCGCATGCATCAGCACCGTCCGGCCCGCGCCCTGCGCGGAGCGCACGATCAGCGGGACATAGCGCTGGTGACCGTCCTCCGTGTCGAGCCGCAGCAGATACGCGCCCTCCGGCCAGCCCGTCGTCCCGAAGCTCAGGGTCCGACGCCAGTCCGCGCGGACGGTGCGGGTGTCGGTCACAAAGCCCGGCTCCGGCTGGACGCTGCCCGGCACCCGCCCGGACGACCAGACGAGCCGTGCCCCGGCCCCGCCGTACCAGCCGACACGGAAGGCCGAGACGCGAAAGGACGGGGCGGTCGTGGAGACGTACAGACCGCACTCCTCGCCCGGGGTCACACTCACCCGGTCGGCGTACCCCACGACGGCCGCCGGCGGCCCCGGCGAGCGGATGCGCCAGTCGGGGGTCCCCGGCCGGTCCCGCTCCGCCTCGGGCCGGTGCGCGGCCGTCGCCGCCCGGGTGCCGTCGGCGGCATGAGAACGGTCGCAGGCACCGGCCGCCGCCGAGACGAGCCCGGCGCACGCACACGCCTCCAGGAAGGTCCTGCGGCGCAGCGTCGAGCCGTCCTGCGTCCCGTGCCGCGGTGTTTCCCGCCTCTCGGGGCCCACATCGCCTCCCTTGTGTGCGCACTCGCGGAGAGTTCGACCTGGGAACAGCCTGCAACGGCGCGGTCCTGGGCGCCATGAAAGGGCGACGCGCGGGAAGGCGACGTTACTGTGTGGAACAACCGTGCCCGTGGGGTGTGAGGCGCCTTGCCCGGCGCGCCGCCTCCTACAGGTCCCAGTAGCTTCGTTCCGCAGTAGAGCTAGCCGCCCGCAGTCGGCCGGAGGTCATGCGTGGAGCCGTCCCAGGTGCTGATCAGCCTCGTTCTCCCGGTGTACGGGGTGGAGGAGTATCTGCGTCCCTGTCTGGACTCGATGCTCGGGCAGTCGTTCTCCTCCTTCGAGGTGATCGCCGTGGACGATGCCTCGCCCGACGGGTGCGGGGCGATCCTCGACGAGTACGCGAGCAGGGATCCGCGGATCCGGGTCGTGCATCTGGAACGCAACGGCGGGCTCGGCGAAGCCCGTAACGCGGGGCTGGAACGTGCTCGCGGGGAATACGTCTGGTTCGTCGACAGCGACGACCTGATCGCCGAAGAATCCCTGGCCGCGATAGCCGGCAGACTGACCGCGACCCGGCCTGACGTGCTCTTCTTCGACTACGCACGACTGTTCCCCGAGGGCGGGGTGGAGCCCGCTCCCCGCGCCCACCTGCTGCGTGATCCGCCGCCGCCCGAGGCGTTCGAGCTGCGGAGCCGGCCCAGTGTGCTCGAGCTGATGATGACCGCGTGGAACAAGGCGATCCGCCGTGACTTCCTGACCGGTCTGGGCGTGCGCTTCGGGCAGGGGCTGTACGAGGACCTGCCGGTCACCTACCCGATCCTGGTGGCCGCCGGGCGAATATCGCTGCTTGACCGGGTCTGCTACCTCTACCGCGAGCGGCGTACGGGCGCGATCACCACCACCGTCAGCGACCGCCACTTCGATGTCTTCGGCCAGTACGAGAAGGTCTTCGCCTTCCTGGACGGGCGGGGCGCGGCGGCCGAGGAGTTCCGTGCCCAGCTGTTCGACCGGGCGATCTGGCACTACACGACGATCATCGACGAACCCGGCCGGGTCCCGGCGGCACGGCAGCGCGAGTTCTTCCGCCGGATGGCCGAGCACTTCGCCCGCTTCCGGCCCGCCGATTACACCTACCCGCCCGGCGCGCGAGGCGTGAAGTTCCGCCTGGTCGAGCGGGGCGACTACCGGCTGTTCGCCGCGCTGCGCCCGGTCAACCGGCTGCGTCTGAAGGCCCGCCGGGGCGTGCGCGGAGCGGTCGGCGCGGCACGGACGGCGCGGCGGCGGGCCGGTGCCCTGCCGGCCCTCCTCTACTACGAGGCGTACAAGCGCCTCCCCATCGACGACGGGCTCGCCGTCTACGCGGCGTACTGGTACCGCGGCTACTCGTGCAACCCCCGCGCCGTCTACGAGGCGGCCCGCGAACTTGCCCCGGACATCCACGGCGTGTGGGTGGTGCGCAAGGACGCCGTCGCCTCGCTGCCCGCCGGGGTGGACCATGCCGTGGAGGGCTCGCTGCGCTCCCTGCGCGTCCTGGCGCGTGCGAAATACCTGGTCAACAACGTCAACTTCCCGCACACCGTGTCCAAGCGCCGCGGCTCGGTGCATGTCCAGACGCTGCACGGGACCCCGCTGAAGGCCATGGGCCTGGACCAGCAGCACTACCCGGTCGGCGCCCAGGGGATGAACTTCACGCGGCTGCGCGAGCACTCCGCCCGGTGGGACTTCCTGCTGTCGGCCAACCCGCACTCCTCCGAGGTGTGGCCGCGCGTCTACCCCGGCAGCTACGAGCTGCTGGAGACCGGCTATCCGCGCAACGACCGTTACTTCCGCACCGGACCGGAGGAGATCGCCGCCATCCGCGCCCGCCTGGGCATCGAGCCCGGCCAGACCGCCGTGCTCTACGCCCCGACGTTCCGGGAGTACGGGGGCGCCGGTCCGCTGCCGGATCCGTCCCGGCTGGCGGCCGCGCTCGGACCGGATCATGTGCTGATGCTGCGCTCCCACTACTACGACGCCGAAGGCGCACGGACGGGCGCCGAGACGCGGGCCGAGGGCGCCGCCCGGGTCGTCGACCTCTCGTCGTACCCGGTCGTCGAGGACCTGTGCCTGGCGGCCGATGTGCTGGTGACCGACTACTCGTCGATCATGTTCGACTACGCCTGCCTCGACCGGCCGATCGTCGTCTACGCCCCGGACTGGGAGACGTACCGGGCCAACCGGGGCGTCACCTTCGACCTGCTGGCCGAGCCGCCGGGCGCTGTCGCGGAGAGCGAGGAGCAGCTCGTAGAGGTGTTTCGCTCCGGGGCGGTTGCCTCCGGCGCGGCGGAGGAGGCGCGTGCTGCGTTCCGGCGGCGGTTCTGTGCGTTTGATGACGGGCATGCCGCGGAGCGGGTGGTTCGGCGGGTGTTTCTCGGCGAGAAGCCCTGACGGGCGGTCTGGTACGGGGCAAGCGGTCGTCTGCGGGTCCGTTGTGGCTTGTCGCGCCCACGCGGCGGAGCCGCATATCGACACAGCCCCGCGCCCCTTAAGGGTGGTACGCCTGACCGGCAGTAGCACGTGCGAGGAGGTCGTCCAGGGCCCGTTCGAACGGAGCCAGGGGGTCTGTTGTGGCCGGGCCCAGCAGGTAGGTGCGCAGCTGCTGTCGCTCCTTGGCCAGCGGGTCGGTGCCGTCGAGGAGATCGTCGAGGCCGGTCAGGTCCGGGGCGATGAGGTGGGCGGCGCGGGCGGCCGGGTAGCGGTCGCGGAAGGTGTCGGGGGCGAGGTCTGCGGGGTTGGCGACGCCGTACGGCTTGCCGGTGGCCAGGTAGTCGGTGACGACGCCGGACACGTCGGCGATGAGCAGGTCGGCGTGGTCGAAGCAGTCGTACAGGCCCGGTCGGGAGCCGCCCGTGACGCGGTGGCGCCACCAGCCCTCGGCCGCCCAGTACGCCTCGTTCCACTCCGCCAGTGCCGACTCCCAGGCGGCCGAGGGGGGCTCTTCGGGCACTCCGGCGTCCCGCGCGGCCTGTGCCTCGTCCCCGCGCGCGGGCCGGCGCAGCCCGTCGAGGCGGCGGGCGAGTTCCGGAAGCCGGGCCGCCTGCGCGGCCTGTTCCCGGGTGTCCTGCCGCCGGAACTCCTCGCGGGCGTCCCGGGCCGTGTTCGCGTCGTCGATCATCGCGAGGATCTCGGCATGTGCCGCGCGCGCCCGGGGATCCAGGGTGCCGGTCAGCGGGTGCGGCCGGTAGAGGAGGCGGACCGGCGGTTCGCGCTCCAGCAAGGTCCGTACGATCCGCGGTCCCATGCCGATCAGTGACGTCGCCGCGCCAGGGTCGCCGTGGAAGCCCTCCCAGGTGGGCGCGTAGAGCACGGTCGGCATCGGCGACGAGGAGGTGCCGCCGGTGGCGTTCAGCCGCTCCAGCGACGGGCGGCCGACCTCGACGACGTCCGCGTCGGCCACGCCCGACCCCGAGCGCGCGTAACGCTCGCGCCCGGCGGGCCCCGCCACCCACACCTCGTCGTACACCTTGGTGAACGGATTGGAGCTGGTCGGCTTGTCGCTGTCACCGTGACCGAGGTAGACGCTCCGGAACTCCGGCAGCCGCAGCAGGTGGGTGTTGTTGGCGGCGTTGGCCACGAACAGCGCCACCTGCGCGTCGGGCAGCCGGAAGGCGGTCAGGTCCTTGCCCAGCGGCAGGCACACCACGGGCCGGGACGTCGGATCGAGCCGGGCGAGCATGTCGCGCTCGCGCAGCACGACGACCACGCGCCGCCGCAGCCGGTCGAACACCGGCAGCCAGCCGTTGAGCTGGTACGCCGATTCCAGGGCGCCGGAGAAGTACACGACCACCTCGGGACGGTACGCCTCCACCTGCTCGTTCACCGTGCGCAGCACCTTGCCCTTCGCGGCCAGGTGCCGTCCCCGCCGGGCGTGCCGGGCCAGCCACCCGGCCGCGGCCAGGGCGGCCAGTACCGCGATCCCCGCGCCGACGGCAGCCCACTTCGGCCCGGCCGCAGCCGCGACGGCCGTCCCGGCGACCAGGGGCAGGTCGAGGAGCGCGAGCGGTCCCCGGTGGAGGTCCGTCAGCAGCCGCGGTGGCGCGTCGGGGATCCGAACCGCCGACAGATCCACGTTCCGGGTCACCACCGGCAGCCGCCGACACCACCAGACGAACAGCAGCAGTCCCGCGTAACCGCCGCGCAGTGCCTGCAGCGCCAGGAAGCCGAGGGCGGTCAGGACGAACGCGCCCGACCGGGCGTCTCCCAGCCGTGCCAGCAGCACGAGGGCCGCGGCGCCCCGCAGCAGCGACCCCGCCGTGACGCTCAGGCACACCTGGCCGAGGGGCTGCAGGGAGCCTGAGATCCGGCGCAGCGCCTTGGGCTCGGCGAGGTAGTCCGCGGCGGCGAACACGGCGAACGCCCAGCCGCTGGGCACCACCGCGGCGACGAACAGCCCGAGCAGCGCCACCGGGAACCCCGCGACCGCTGCAACCGCCGTCAACGGCACCCTGCCCAGCAGTTTCCTCGGGTTCATCGTGCTCACCGCCATCCGACACTTGTATCAGAGCGGCACGCGCAGCTCCGCCCGGACGGTTTTCCGTGGATACGGCCCCGGAGCGATGCCCCACCGGTCCGCGAGCGCGTCCACCACGCACTGACCCCGGACAACTCGGTCGCGTGCCCTATGCACGCAGCGCTAGCGTGCCGTGCATGACGACCGCCGATGTCACCGACAGCTCCGGAGCCAGTCCCCGGTTCGCCGCTGCCCTGGGCGAACTGGGGCTCGACGACCTGCGCCGCCGTATCCGCCGCTTCCCGGACGCGACCCGTACCGCCGCCGAGGCGGCCGCCGCGATCGGATGCGAGTTGAGCGAGATCTGCAAGTCGCTGATCTTCGCGGCGGACGGGGTTCCGGTGCTGGTGCTGATGGACGGGGCGTCGCGGGTGGACGTCGAGCGGGTGCGGGAGGAACTCGGCGCCGAGAAGGTGACGCGGGCCAAGGCGGACGTCGTACGGGAGACCACCGGGTACGTGATCGGGGGAGTGCCGCCCTTCGGGCACCGTACGAGGACCCGGGTGCTGGCCGACCGTTCGCTGCTGGAGCACGACGTGGTGTGGGCCGCCGCCGGGCATCCGCACGCCGTGTTCCCCATGGAGCCCAAGGAGCTCGTCACCCGCGCCGGAGCCACCCTGGTGGACGTGCGCGAGCGCAGCTCGTGACGCCGCTGGTCGCCACGGCCGTCCTGTGCGCCGCGGTCACCCACGCCGGCTGGAACGCGATAGCCCACCGCATCACGGACAAGCTGGTCGGGTTCACACTGATCGCGGGCGGCGGGATGCTGATCGGGCTGGCGATGGTGCCGTTCGTGCCCCTTCCGGCGTCCGGGGCGTGGCCGTACCTGGCCGCCTCCGCCTTCATCCACCTCGCGTACTACGTGCTGCTGATGCGGTCCTTCCGGCTGGGGGACTTCGGGCAGGCGTACCCGATCGCCCGCGGGACCGCGCCGCTGGTCGTCACGGTGCTCGCCGCCGTGTTCGCGCACGAGGTGCCGAACGGGTGGGCGGCCGGCGGTATCGCGCTGTCCTGCGCGGGCCTGACCGGTGTCGCGCTGTGGGGGCTGCGCGGCAGCCGGCCCAACTGGGCGGCGATCGGCGCGGCCCTGGCCACCGGGCTGACCATCGCCGCGTACACGGTCGTGGACGGGCTGGGGGTGCGGGCGTCGGGCTCGTCCCTCGGGTACATCGCCTGGCTGATGGCGGTGGAGGGGTTCGCGATCCCGGCGTATGCGCTGACCCGCTGGCGGGGGGAATTCCTCGCCGTTCTCCGCCCGTTCGCGGGGGTGGGCCTGCTCGGCGGCGCCATGTCCGTCGCCGCGTACGGCCTCGTCCTGTGGGCCCAGACCAAGGCCGAACTGGCACCGATCGCGGCCCTGCGCGAGTCGTCGATCATCGTGGGGGCGGCCATCGGCGCGGTGTTCTTCAAGGAACGCTTCGGGGCGCCGCGGATCGCGGCGGCGGTGCTGTTGGTGGCGGGGATCGGGCTGATGCTGCGGGCGGGCTGAGCGCCGGGGCTGAGCGGCGATGGGGCGTCTCTCGTCTGCGCCGCCGCCGTGGCTTGTCGCGCCCGCGCGGCTGAGCAGCGCCCCGATGGGGGCGCGGACCGACGTCTTGGTGATCTCCATACTTTTGAAATCTGGTCAACCTTTCGGCGACCAGACAAGATTGCCCGCAATATCATGTGAAAACTGGAGGGCCAGTGCTGCCACGTTCGATCGCGGCCCTCGTGGGCGTAGTTGGCCTTCTCGGCGCGGGCCTGGCGCTGACTCCGTCCACCGCCCGCGCGGATGGCAGCACCCTGTACGTGAACAACCTCTCGACGTCGAACTGTTCCGACAGCGCAGCCGACGCGGGCTCGCAGACCCAGCCCTACTGCTCGCTGCAGACCGCCGTGGACGCGGCGCAGCCGGGTGACACAGTGATGGTGGTCAGGGGGAACTACGGTCAGCTCGATGTGAAGACCTCAGGCACCGCGAGCGCTCCCGTCACCATCACCACCAGCACCAACACGCACCAGCTCCTTGCCCAGATCGTCACGCCACAGTCGGGCTCCGGCCCGGGGCTCACTCTCGACCACGTACACGACGTGGCGGTGCACGGTTTCTTCATCGGGACGAACGCCAAGGCCCCGGTCGTGGCGGTCGCCGGGTCCAACAACGTCACGTTGGACGGGGACCGGTTCCAAGGCCCTTATTCGACTGCGCTGGTGGGCATCGACGGGCAGAGCAGCACGGCCACGCTGAGCCGGGACGAAATGGATCCCGAACCGGGCGAGGACGCCGTGGACATCGCGTCGGGGGCCAGCGGGACTGTGATCACCGGCAGCGAGTTCTACTACGGGAAGAAGATTCCCGTGAACGCAGCGGGTGCGCCCGGCACGGTCGTGGTGGGCAACACCTTCACCGACGACGGCGGCTGCAATACCGCGATCTCGCTCACCGGTGCCTCCTCCGGCTCGACGATCGAGAACAACGCCTTCTTCCTCGGAGCCCCGGGCGGCTGTGCGAGGTACGGCACCAGCACGCCGGTGGTGGTGTCCTCCGGCTCGACCAGCGGCACCACCTACGACTACAACGTCATCGCGTCCGAGTCCGGCGGCCCGCTCTACAGCTGGGGCGGCCAGACCTACTCGACCGCCGCCGATCTGCAGGCCGCGACCGGCCAGGGAAAGCACGAACGGTACGTCGCGGTGGCCGCAGACGCGACCGGCGTGAACATCGGCCCGCTCATCGACTCCGCCGACGCCGACGCACCGGACGAGCTCAGCACCGACTTCAACAGGAAGCCCCGCGTCGACGACCCGCTCGTGGCCGACAGCGGTACTGGTCCGGGCTACTACGACCGCGGCGCGACGGAATACCAGGACCCCTACCAGGTGGTGCCCGCCGTCTCCGTCAGCAAGGGCCCGGCCCCGCTGTCCGAGACGATCACGGCGAACGAGACCAACCCCTGGAAGACCCAGATCACCGGCTACACCTTCAACTTCGGAGACGGCAGTGCCCCGGTGGTCTCCGCCACCCCCAGCGTCACGCACACCTACACCGCGATCGGCTCCTACCCCGTCACGGTCACCGCCACCACAGCGGCCGGGGCCACTGTCGCCGGCAGCAGAAAGACCTACGTCGACGTCGCGGCCGAAGCTCCGCTGGTGCCTGCCCTGTCGCTCAGCCAGGCCTATCCGTACAGCAGTCTCACCGTCCAGGCGGACGCCTCCAAGACCACCGACGACTGGAGCATCGCCGACTACAGCGTCGACTACGGAGACGGCACTTCGGCCGCGGACCTCGGCACCAGCGGCTTCGGTGCCCACACCTATCCCAAGCCCGGCACCTACACCGCCACCCTGACGGTCAAGGACGACGGCGGGAACACCTCCACGACCACCCAGCAGGTCACCGTCGGCAGCGCATTCGTGCCCTTCGGGCCGACCCGGATCCTGGACACGCGCAACGGCACCGGCGCCGCCCAGGCGAAGGTCGGCCCGGGCGCGGTGCTGCGGCTGAAGATCGCGGGCGTCAAGGGCATCCCCTCCACGGGGATCACGGCGGTCACCCTCAACCTGACCGGCGTCAACGCCTCCACCGGCACCGTGATCACCGCATACCCCGACGGCTCCACCCGGCCGACCGCCTCCAACCTGAACCTGGTCCCCGGCCAGGTCACGCCGAACCTGATCACCGTACCGGTCGCCGCCGACGGTTACGTCGACCTGTACAACCACTCGGGCAGCGTCGACCTGGTGGGTGACGTCGAGGGCTACTACAGCACCACCGCCGCGGTCACCTTGGGCGGGGCCGGCCTCGTCCAGACGACCGGCCCGACCCGGGTGCTGGACACCCGCAACGGGACCGGCACCGACACCGTCAAGGGCAGGGTCGGGCCGGGCGGGCTGGTCACGTTCACCCTGCCGAACGGCAACTACGCCAACGCCTCCGCGGTGCTGCTGAACGTCACCGAGACCGATGCCACCGCCTCCAGCTGGGTCGGCCTGGAGCCGAGCTCCGGCGGTGTCCCCACCAGCTCCGTACTGGACTTCACGGCCGGCCAGACCAGCGCCGACCTGGTCGTCGCGCCGGTCAGCAGCGGGCAGGTCCAGCTCTACAACCGCTACGGAAGCGTGGACCTGATCGCCGACCTCGAAGGCTATGTGGTCTCCGACGTGTCGACGTCCCCGAGTGCCGTGGGCTCGCCCTACTTCCCGATCTCGCCGACCCGGGTGCTGGACACCCGCAACGGCACAGGCGTGGCCCAGGGCACGCTCGGCGCAAAGTCCAAGCTCAATGTCAAGGTGGCGGGGTCCGGCGGCATCCCGGCCGGAGTCAAGGCGGTGCTGGTGAACCTGACCGGCGTCAAGCCCACCACCGGCACCTGGCTCTCGGCCTACGCCGACGGATCAGCACTGCCCAGCGCCTCCAACCTGAATCTCGCCGCCGGCGCCGTCCGCGCCAACCTGGCCCTGGTGCCGGTCGGTTCCGACGGGTCGATCGACATCTACAACAACAGTGGCAGCGTCAACGTGGTCGCGGACATCGAGGGCTACTACACCGGCTGATCCGGCCCGACGCGCATACCGGCTTGGCCGTCGGTCGTCTGCGGCGCCGTCGTGGCCTGTCGCGCCCGCGCGGCGGAGCGCATGCAGACACAGCCCCGCGCCCCTTCGGGGCGTCCGCGTCGTAGCGCGATGCGCACCCCGTGCCGCCCCTGTCCGATTCACGTCGGTGGTCATGCGCGCGATTTGCCTACGCCTTGACGATCCGTTCCGCGGGAGTTCAACTCGGCGTTTGTGCCTGGGTTGTGTGTTGTCCCTATGGTCCGTGCGGACATCGGGAGAAGGGGGGCCCATGGGGACACTCCACGCAGTGGTGGCTCGCGGGATCACCAAGTGCTTCGGCGACGTCGTCGCACTCGACGGTGTCGACCTGGATGTGACGGAGGGTCAGATCCACGGTCTGGTCGGTCCGAACGGTGCCGGCAAGACGACGTTGCTCGGTCTGCTGCTGGGGCTGGCCGTCGCCGACAGCGGGCGGCTCGAGGTTCTCGGTACGCCGGTGGGGCGGGCGTTCGACGCCCCAGAGGGCGTCGCCGGCTTCGTGGACGGGCCCGGCCTGTATCCCTCCCTCACCGCCCGGCAGAACCTCGCCGCGCTGGCCCGACTGCGCGGCGAGGACGCCCGGAGCGCAGGCATCGACGAGGTGCTCGACCAGGTCGGTCTCACCGCCGTCGCCGACGACAAGGCCCGCGGTTTCTCGCTCGGTATGCGGCAGCGGCTCGGGCTCGCCGCCGCCCTGCTCACCAAACCCCGGCTGCTCGTGCTCGACGAACCCTCCAACGGCCTCGACCCGGCCGGGAAACGGCATGTGCACCGCGTCCTCACCCGGCTCGCCGCGGGCGGGACCAGCGTGGTGCTGTCGAGCCACCGTATGGACGACCTGGAGGCGCTGTGCTCCGAGGTCACCATCCTCGCCACCGGACGGGTCGTGTTCTCCGGCCCGCTCGGCAAGCTGGCCGCCGAGAACCGTGAACTCGACTACCGGATACGGACCTCCGACCCGCAGACCGCGCGACGGCTGGCCGACGCCTCGGACGGGGTCCGGGTCGTCGACGACGCCGGGATACGGCAGGACGACGAACTGCTCGTCGTGCGCGCCCTGGTGCCCGCCCTCGACGAACTGGTGGCGGGCCTCGTGCGCTCGGGCGTCGCGGTGCGTGAGCTCGCGCCCGTCGTATCGCCGCTGGAGGCCGCGTTCCTCGCCCTCACCGAGCAGCAGGAAGAGGCCGGCCGATGACCGCGACCGTCACCGCCGACAAGGTTGTCAGCGCCCGCCGGGCCCCCGTCTCGCGCGGCTACCGCTTCGAACTGGTCAAGCTCGTCTCGCAGTGGCGGATCCGGCTGCTGGTGCTCGCCTGTTGGACCGCTCCCGCCCTCTTCGTCGCGGGTGTGAGCCGGCAGAGCACGCTGCCCTCCGACACGCTCTTCGGGCGCTGGATGCACGCCACGGGCTGGGCCGGGCCGCTGGTCATGCTCGGGTTCGCGGGGACCTGGGCGCTGCCCTTGCTGACCTCGGTGGTCGCCGGTGACGTGTTCGCCGTCGAGGACCGGCTCGGCACCTGGCGGCATCTGCTGGTCGCCGTACGGTCGCCGCGACGGATCTTCGTGGCGAAGGCGCTCGCCAGCCTCACCGTCATCCTGCTGCTGGTCGCAGGGCTTGCCGTGTCCAGCGCGGTCGGCGGGCTGGTGTCGGTCGGCAACCAGCCGCTGGTCGGCCTCGACGGCCACCTCCTGGCACCGGGGGACGCAGCCCTGCGGGTCCTGCTCGCCTGGGTCGCGGCCCTCGCGCCCACCCTGGCCCTCGCCGCGATCGGACTGCTCGGGTCGGTCGCGCTGGGGCGGTCCCCGATGGGACTGCTGCTGCCCCCGCTCGTCGCGCTCGCGATGTCGGTCGCCCAGATGCTGCCGCTGCCCGTGGCCGTGCGCCTCGCCCTGCCCGGCTACGCCTTCATCGCCTGGAACGGCCTGTTCACCAGCCCCGCCCAGCTCGGCCCGCTCCTGATCGGCGTCGCGGTCGGCCTGGCGTGGGCCGTGCTCGCGACCGTACTGGCGTATCTCCTCTTTCTGCGGCGCGACTTCACCAACCTCGCCTACGACGGTTCCGGGCGCCGGGCGCTCACCGTCGGCGCGCTGCCGCTGGCCGGGCTGACCGCTCTCACGGTCGGCGTGGTCGCGGTGGCGACCCCCTCCATGGGCTCCGGCATCGAGCAGGACAAGGTCCAGCGGTCGGTGGCCACGGCGTTCGCCCACCTCTACCGCATGCAGACACAGGAGCTGCACCGTCCCGCCGTCACCGAGGCGCAACTGCGGGCCTCGGCGGCCTGCACCAAGAGCGACGGCCAGTCGGCCCAGGAGGGCGCGGGCAACGACTGGCGGTGCGTCGTGACGTGGCATCTGCCCGGGGTCCCGGTCCCGGGGACGGCGATCTATCAGCTCGACATCACCTCGGACGGGCGGTTCGTGGCCGACGGCGACGGTCCCAAGGAAGTCAACGGCTACTTCCTGCTGCGGACTTCGACCGGGGACGCACCGAATCCGCTTTGGCAGTTCGACGGCAACGTCGAGCTGCTCACCCCCCACTGAAGGTTCCAGCGAAGGGTCCACTGAAGGGACAGCTCGTGCAGGTAACACGGCAGCGTCGGATCAACGAGAAGAATCAGGTCAACCTCTTCGGCAGACGCGTCGGCCGCCGCGCCGTGCTGGTCACGGCGGGCATCGCGGTGGCCCTCGGCGTCACGGGCACCGCGGTCGCGTCGACGTGGCAGTTCGGCACCCAGCAGGTCGCCGACGAGACCGCGAACGGCCAGGTCATCGCCAGCGACCAGTACATCAAGCCCTACGGCACCCGCTCCGTCGTCAACGACGGCAAGATCATGTCGTCGGCGGTCAGCCCGGACGGCAGCCGGCTCGCGGCCTCGGTCGCCGACGGTGACGCCTCGCTGGTCGTCCTGGACCTCGCGAGCGGTCAGGTGATCCAGAAGGTCGGCACCAACGCGGCGGACGACCTGCGCATCAAGAGCGGCTCCGTCGGCCAGGAGGGCCCGACGTACTCGCCGGACGGCAAGCAGCTGTGGCTGGGCCAGACCGACGGCTACACCAAGTTCACGGTCGGCGCCGACGGCACCCTCTCCAACCCGGTGACCGTCCCGATCCCGGCCGACGGCACCAAGCACGCCCTCGTGGCCGCCGCGGTGTTCTCGGCCGACGGCTCCACCGTCTACTCCGCGGTCAACGGCCAGAACCGGGTCGTCGCCATCGACGCGGCCACCGGAACCGTCAAGCAGAGCTGGGCCGTCGGCAACGCCCCCCGGGGCATTGCCCTGGTCGGCGGCAAGCTGTACGTCAGCAACGAGGGCGGCCGTCCGGCCAAGGACGGCGACACCACCATCAACTCCTACGGCACCCAGGTGCCCGCCAACCCGGACACCGGCGCCACCACCACCGGCACCGTCAGCGTCATCGACACGACGGACCCCTCCGCCGCCGTCGCCGGCATCGACGTAGGACTGCACCCGACCGCGGTGTACGCGAGCAGGGGCGCGGTGTTCGTCACCAACACCGCCGACAACAGCGTCTCGGTCATCGACACGGCCAAGGACAAGGTCGTACAGACCATCGCCACCCAGCCCTGGCCGGAGGCGAAGGTCGGCTACGAGCCGAACGCCGTGACGCTCACCGACGACGGCCGGCTGCTGGTGACGCTCGGCCGCGCCAACGCGGTCGCCGTCTACCGCTACAAGTCCCCGCAGGAGCCCGCCCGTTACGTCGGCCTGCTGCCGACCGACTACTTCCCCTCCGGGATCGCCACCGTCGGCAAGAACGTCGTCGTCTCCAACACCCGAGGCATCGACGCCCGCCGCCCCACCGCCGCCTCCGGGCACAACACCCACGACACCACGTCGAGCCTGACCCAGTTCACGCTGCCCGACGACAAGACCGTCAAGGCGCAGACGGCCAAGGTGTTCAAGCAGAACGGCTGGACGCCCGGCTCGGTCCTGACGGCCGGCCGCAAGCCCTCCGGGAAGGCGCTGCCGGTCCCGCTGCGGCTCGGCGACCCCTCGACGATCAAGCACGTCTTCCTGCTCGTCAAGGAGAACCGGACGTACGACCAGGTCTACGGCGACCTGCCGCAGGGCGACGGAGACCCCTCGCTCACCACGTTCGGCGAGAACGTCACGCCCAACCAGCACGCCCTGGCCGAGCAGTTCGGCCTCTACGACAACTTCTACGACGTCGGCACGAACTCCGCCGAGGGCCACAACTGGCTGATGCAGTCGGACAACCCGGAGTACACCGAGTCCTCCGCCGGCGAGTACCAGCGCAGCTACGACACCGAGAACGACGCCCTCGGCCACCAGAAGACCGGTTTCATCTGGAGCGGCGCGCAGGCGGCCGGCCGGTCGGTCAAGGACTTCGGCGAGTTCCAGTCGCTGGAGACCAAGCCGGCCGGGGCGACCTGGCAGAACCTGTACTGCGACAGCAAGAACATGGACGCCACCGGGGCGCAGACCCAGTACCCGATCCAGACGGGTTCGGCGATCCCCTCGCTCAACAAGGTGTCCGTGCAGGGCTTCCCGATGTTCGACCTCGACGTCCCGGACATCTACAAGGAACAGATCTGGAAGCAGGACTTCGAGAAGAACGGTCCCGCGAACCTGAACATGTTCTGGTTCTCCAACGACCACACCGGCGGCCCGGCCAACGCGGCGGCCGAGGTCGCCGACAACGACCTGGCGGTCGGCCGGATGGTCGACGAGATCTCCCACAGCAAGTACTGGAAGGACTCGGCGATCTTCGTCGTCGAGGACGACTCCCAGAACGGTC
This sequence comes from Streptomyces longisporus, assembly GCF_039532765.1. NCBI lineage: Bacteria > Bacillati > Actinomycetota > Actinomycetes > Kitasatosporales > Streptomycetaceae > Streptomyces > Streptomyces longisporus. The sequence goes on along the minus strand of NZ_BAAASG010000010.1, from coordinate 183,656 downwards.
TCGACCACGTCGACGGGCATCGCGCCCCGGTCCAGATCATCAGCCCCTGGGCCAGGCACGACACCGTCGACAGCCACTACTACTCGCAGATGACGATGATCCGCACCATCGAGCAGATCCTCGGGATCCACCCGATGAACCAGCTCGACAGCGCGGCCACCCCGATGTACGGGGCGTTCAGCCTGAAGCCGGACAACACCCCGTTCACGGCCGAGCCCAACCGGACCTCGCTGACCCTCGGCGTGAGCCCCCAGCCTTCCTGCGGCTCGGACACCCCGGCGCCCCAGAACACCAGGGCGGCACTCGCACCGACCTCCGCAGCGGTACCGCAGGCCCAGCAGAAGCTCGCCGCGCAGTGGAAGGACTGGGCCTCGCACCAGCGACTGACCGGCCCGCACGCCGTGCCCGACTACGCCAACAACGAGCAGATGAACCGCTACACCTGGTACCAGACCCACAACTGGACCAAGCCGTATCCCGGCGACAAGAAGGTCTACGCGCCCGCCGATGTGCCGGGTGCGTACCTGCCGTCGGCGGAGAACGACGGCTGACACCCGTCCGGCGCGCAGCGGACCCCGGGCCGACGTCACACCGGCCCGGGGTCTGCGTGCATCCGCGGGCTCGCAGGAGCACTCTGGAAGCAGGTCTTCCGGAGGTGATCGTCATGATGCACACCGCAGTGGGATGGCACGTCGAGCTGGAGTTCCAGGAGGACGAGACGCATACGCGGGCGGTCGCGCTGGTACGGCTGTCCGACGGGACCGAGGTCAAGGCCCATGGGCATGCGAGCCGGCACCACACCGATGCGAATCAGCCGCGGGTGGGGGAGGAGATCGCCGGTGCGCGGGCGCTGAATGAGCTTGCCATGCAGCTGCTCACCAAGGCGCACGGGGAGATCGACTCGGCGTCGGGGCGGACGTCGCACTCCATCAACGTGTGAGCTGCGCTCCGCGGGCTGCCGGGATATGTCGTCGGGCGTCTGCGGGTTCGTCGTGGCTTGTCGCGCAGTTCCCCGCGCCCCTTTAGGGGCGCGTCCGCAGCGCCCGTATCAGTGCCTGCGCCCTTGGGTCCGCCGTCACGCTCTTGCGGAAGCCGTTGGTGACATAGCCGAAGGCGATGCCCGTGTCCGGGTCGGCGAAGCCCAGGGCGCCGCCGCGGCCCGGGTGGCCGAAGGAGGTGGGGGACAGGAGCGGGGATGCGGCCCCGTGGAGCATGTAGCCGAGGCCGAACCGTGTGCCCACCACCAGCACGCGGTCCGGTCCCGCGCTGCGTTCGGCGCGGGCCAGCTCCACGGTCTCCGGGGTGAACAGCCTTGTGCCGCCGTCCTCCCCCACTGCCTCAAGGGCGTGGGAGGTGCCCCCAACCCCGATCAGGGAGGCGTAGAAGCGGGCGAGGCCCTCCGCCGTGGCGATGCCGTTGGAGGCGGGGAGGACGGCGGCGCGGTAGTCGGGGTCGTTCTCGTCGGGGAGCGGGGTGATCGCGGCGAAGGCGCGACGGGTCAGGGAGGCGGGGTCGGCGTAGGCCTCGGAGACCGCGCGCTTGGGGCGGGTCCGCAGGCCGCGCGGGTCCGCCGGGGGGTCGATCTGGGCCACCCGGCCCACACGCGTCCGCTCGGCCGACGGCAGCCCGAGCCACAGGTCCGCCCCGGCCGGTCCGGCTATCTCGTCCGCGATCCACTCGCCGATGCCGCGTCCCGTGATCCGCCGCACCAGTTCGCCGGTCAGCCAGCTGTACGTCTGCGCGTGATACCCGTGGTCGGTGCCCGGCTCCCAGGCCGGTGCCTGCGCCGCGACCGCCTCGGCGGCGAGGTCGGGGTCCGCGGCCTGGGCGGGCGTCAGCGGGCGGTCCAGCACGGGCACTCCGGCGCGGTGCGCGAGCAGGTGCCACACCCGCGTCCGCTCCTTGCCCGCCGCCTTGAACTCCGGCCAGTACTCGCCGACCGGTGCGTCCAGGTCCAGCTCCCCGCGCTGCTGCAGCAGCAGGAGTACGGCGGCGGCGACACCCTTGGTCGCCGAGCGCACGATCTGGGCGGTGCCGTGCTCCCAGGGTTCCGTGCCGTCGACGTCCTTGGTGCCGCCCCACAGGTCGACGACCTTGTGCCCGTCCCGGTAGACGGTGACGGCCGCGCCCCGGTCCCCCAGCACTTCGAAGTTCCGTACGAACGCTTCCCTGACCGGCTCGAAGCCCTCGGCCACCGCACCGTGCACGTCCACGCCCGTGCTCCTCCTGCCTGTGTGTACTCCCTACTCACCCAAGCAGAATCGTCACGTCGATGTTCCCGCGGGTCGCGTTCGAGTACGGGCAGACCTCGTGCGCCGCGTCCACCAGCTTCGCCGCGACCTCCTGGTCGAGGACCGGCAGCGAGACGCTGAGGGCGACCGCGAGACCGTAACCGCGCTGCTTGTTGGGGCCGATGCCGACCTTGGCGGCGACCGTGGAGCCGGTGAGGTCGAAGCCGGAACGGCGGCCGACCAGCACCAGCGCGTTGTGGAAGCAGGAGCTGTAGCCGGCCGCGAACAGCTGCTCAGGGTTGGTGCCGTTGCCGTCCCCGCCGAGCTCCGGCGGCATCGCGACCCTGACCTCGATCTGCCCGTCCTGGCTGGTGACATAGCCGTCCCGGCCGCCGTGTGCGGTCGCCTCGGCGACGTACATGATTTTCGTCGGTCGGGTGTCGGTGTCGGTCTCTGCGGCGGTGAGATCGTCACTCATGGCGCTCATGGTTGGCCCCCCAGAACGAGTGCGCGCAAGTACATCGTGCACAAGGTACTGGCTGGTAGGTCAGCAGTCGATGTCAGGGGGTGGCAACCGTGGGTAACCCGAGGCCAGTCAGGTCGGCCGCGCTGTGTCCGCACCGGTCATGTCGGCCGACCTGCTTTTCTGCCGGGGGTCCGGGGGCTGTCCCCCGGGAAAACGCAGCAGCGTTGTGCGGCGGCCTCGGCCCTCACCGCCAGCTGCCAGAGCTCCTCGCGCAGCCGTGCGACCTCCGGTGCTTCCAGCCCCGTCGCCGCGAGCAGCGCGCCGGGTACGCAGGCCGCGCGCTCCCGCAGTTCCTCCCCGCGCCCCGTGCACGCGACCAGCACCGAGCGCTCGTCGTGCGCCGCGCGCTCCCGGCGCACCAGGCCGGCCGCCTCCAGCCGCTTCAGCAGGGGCGAGACCGTGCCGTAGTCGAGCCGCAGCGCGGTCGCGAGTTCCTTGACCGGGATCTCGCCGCGCTCCCACAGGACGAGCAGGACGAGGTACTGCGGGTAGGTGAGGCCGAGTTCGTCGAGGAGCGGCCGGTAGGAGGACGTCACCGCGCGCTGCGCCGCGTACAGCGCGAAGCACAGCTGGTCGTCGAGGAGCAGCGAGCCCTCAGAGCCGGTCCTGACCGCTGCCGTGTCGTCCGCGTTCGTCACGCGCCCATTGTCACGGACCGCGGGTCGAAACCGAAGGGCAGCTCCAGGCGGTGGGCGCGCATGAGGTCCTCGTCGGAGAGCAGCTCGGCCGTCTTGCCGTCCGCCGCGATCACGCCCTCGCTGAGGATCAGCGAGCGGGGGCACAGCTCCAGTGCGTACGGCAGGTCGTGCGTGACCATGAGGACGGTGACGTCCAACGAGCGCAGGATGTCGGCCAGTTCGCGCCGGGAGGCCGGGTCGAGGTTGGAGGACGGCTCGTCCAGGACGAGGATCTCCGGCTCCATCGCGAGTACGGTCGCGACGGCCACCCGGCGCCGCTGCCCGAAGGAGAGGTGGTGCGGGGGGCGGTCCTTGAACTCCGCCATGCCGACCTGCGCGAGCGCCCGGTCGACCCGCTCCTCCAGCTCTGCCCCCTTGAGCCCGGCCGCCGCGGGCCCGAACGCCACGTCCTCGCGGACCGTCGGCATGAACAGCTGGTCGTCCGGGTCCTGGAAGACGATGCCCACCCTGCGGCGGATCTCCGCCATGTGCTGCTTGCCGACCGGCAGCCCGGCGACCGTGACGGTGCCCGCCCCGCCGGTCAGGATGCCGTTGAGGTGCAGCACGAGCGTCGTCTTGCCGGCGCCGTTCGGCCCGAGCAGCGCGACCCGCTCGCCGCGCCCGATGGAGAAGTCCACGCCGAACAGGGCCTGGTGGCCGTCGGGGTAGGCGAAGGCGAGGCCGGAGACCTCCAGGGAAGCAGTACTCACAGGGTCCATCCCAGCAGGCAGACGACGAGGGCGACGAAGGGGAGCGTGAGGGCGTACGACCACTGCGCCCGGGAAGCGGTCACCTCGTCGATCACCGGCATCGACCCCTCGTAACCGCGGCTGACCATGGCCAGGTGGACGCGCTCCCCGCGCTCGTAGGAGCGGATGAACAGGGCGCCCGCCGACTTGGCGAGCACGCCCCAGTGCCGCACACCCCGCGCCTCGAATCCCCGGGACTCGCGCGCGATCCGCATCCGCCGCATCTCGTCCGTGATGACGTCGCCGTAGCGGATCATGAAGGACGCGATCTGCACCAGCAGCGGCGGGAGCTTCAACCGCTGGAGGCCGAGGAGGAGTTCACGCAGCTCGGTGGTGGAGGCCAGGAGGACGGAGGCGGCGACGCCCAGCGTGCCCTTGGCGAGGACGTTCCAGGCGCCCCACAGGCCGTTCACGCTCAGGGACAGCCCGAGGACGTCCACCCGCTCGCCCTCCGCCACGAACGGCATCAGCACCGCGAACGCGACGAACGGCACCTCGATCAGCAGCCGCTTGAGCAGAAAACCGGCGGGCACGCGCGCGTGCCGCGCGACGACCGCGAGCAGCACGGCGTACAGACCGAACGCCCACACCGCCTCCCGCGGCGTCGACACCACGACCACCACGAACGCGAACGCGGCGGCCAGCTTGGTGTGCGGCGGCAGGGCGTGCACGGGGGAGTGCCCGTGCCGGTAGAGCCTGTGTGCGTGCCCGGCGCCCATCTCAGAGGCCCGTGCCGACAGGAGAGGCGTCGGTCGTACGGCGCCTGCGCACCGCCCAGAAGACCGTGCTGCCCGCGACGACGGTCACGCCGACACCGATCACGCCCGCGAGGCCCCCGGAGAGGCGGGCGTCCTCGACGTCCTTGACGCCGTAGCCGGCGAGCGGGGAGCCGTCGGAGGCGTGCTTCTGGGCCCTGCTGTCGATGCCCTTGTCATGGGCGACCTTCTCCAGGCCGTCGGGGTTCGAGGAGGCGTAGAAGCTGACGAAGCCCGCCAGGACCAGGGAGGTGACCAGGCCGGTGACCCACAGCGCGCGGCGGGAGGTGCGCGCCGCGACGGGCGCCGGGCGGGACGGGGGAGCGTCCACGAGTTCGCCGTTCACCCGCAGCTTGAGCTTCTGCTCCAGGCCGCGCGCGCCGTACACGAGATCCGGGCGTACGGCGATCACCGCGCCCACGGTCAGCCCCGTGATCGCCGCCTCGCCGATCCCGATCAGCACGTGTACGCCGACCATCGCGGTGGCGACCTTGCCGAGGGAGACGTCCGTGGTGCCGCCGACGGCGTAGATCAGCGTGAAGGCGACCGCCGCCGCCGGGACCGAGAGGAGCGCGGCGACGAAGGAGGCCACGGTCACCGAGCGGCGCCCCCGCGGGAGCAGCTTCACCAGGCCGCGGAAGACGGCGTACCCGACGACCGTCGTGACGATGGCCATGTCCGTGATGTTCACGCCGAGCGCGGTCAGGCCGCCGTCCGCGAAGAGGATGCCCTGCATCAGCAGGACGACGGAGACGCACAGGACGCCGGTGAAGGGCCCCACGAGGATCGCGGCGAGCGCGCCGCCGAGCAGATGGCCGCTGGTCCCCGCCGCGACGGGGAAATTCAGCATCTGCACCGCGAAGATGAACGCCGCGACAAGCCCGGCCAGCGGCGCCGTCCGCTCGTCCAGCTCACGGCGGGCGCCGCGCAGGCTCACGGCGATGGCGCCCGCGGCGAGGACTCCGGTCGCGGCGGAGACGGGGGCGTTGATGAATCCGTCAGGCACATGCACCGTTCGATGATAGTGCCTTGTTGCGAACAACTTGCAAGAGCGAGGGTGTCGTGACGGGAGTCGTCCCACGCCAAGGGGCGTCCTGGGGAAAATATGGGACATTAGGAAGGGGTGGACGCACAGCTTCCACACAGGACACGCAGCGTGAGAGGGCCGTCACGATGTCTGTAGTCGAGCAGTACGCACGAGCCCACCTGGTCACGGATGCGGCGGTACCGGAGGACGAGACGGTACCGGTGGTTCTGCGGTACGACCCCGAGGTCGATCCGCGTGAGGTGCGGGTGGGGCTGCCGGGGGCGCATGAATGGAGTTTTTCCCGTTCCCTGCTGGAACAGGGCTTGCGCGCCCCCGCCGGCAGCGGAGAGGTGCGGGTGTGGCCCTGCGGGCGGGTTCAGGCCGTCGTCGAGTTCCACTCCGCGAACGGCGTCTCGGTGGTGCAGTTCGAGTCGAAGACTCTGCTGCGGTTCTTGCGCCGCACCTATATGGCTGCGGCGCCTGTCTCCCGGTGAGCTGTGCCGTCGTTCGTCTGCTGCGCCGATGTGGCTGATCGCGCAGTTTCCCGCGCCCCTTCGGGGCGCCCCTCTCAGCCGCCCAGCTTCAGCAGTGCCGCCACGATGGGGCCCGCCGTGTCGCCTCCGTGGCCGCCCGCCTGGACCACGCCTGAGGCTGCGAGGTCGCCGCAGTAGGCGGTGAACCAGCCGTTGGGCTTCTGCTGGCCGTCGACCTCGGCCGAGCCCGTCTTGGCGCCGCAGCTGGAGCTCAGGCCGGACATCGCCTTGGCCGCCGTGCCGTAGGAGGCCGTGTACGACATGACCTCCTTCAGTTCGGCCTGGGTCTTCGAGGACATCGTGCGGGAGGCCTTCGCCAGGGTGCGGTGGTCCACCGACGGGTCGACCAGGTACGGCTGGTGGAAGCTGCCGGTCGCCACCGTCGACGACACCGACGCCATGTTCAGCGGGTTCATCCGCACCCCGCCCTGCCCGATCAGCGAGGCGCCCATCTGGGCGCCGCTCATCACGGGGACCGAGCCGTCGAAGGTGGGGACGCCGATCGACCAGTTGTTGAGGCCGAGGCCGTAGACCTGCTGGGCCTCCTGCGTCAGGTCGCTGTTGGACAGCTTCGGCGCGAAGTTGATGAAGGCGTTGTTGCAGGAGGCCCCGAAGGCCAGCTTGAACGAGCCCTGCTTGATCTCGGAGTCGCCGTCGTTGTGGAACGTCCAGCCCGCGAGCTTGTACGTCTTGGGGCAGGGGTGCGACTGGTCGGGGTGGACGAGGTCCTTCTCGAACAGCATCGTCGAGGTCACGATCTTCATCGTGGAGCCGGGGGCCAGGGAACCCTGGAACGCCACGTTGAAACTGGGGTTGTGGTTCGCGACGGCGAGGATCTCGCCGGTCGACGGGCGCATGACGACGACCGAGGACTTGTCCTTCGCGGCGACCTGCCGCTCGGCCGCGGCCTGGAAGGTCGGGCTCAGCGTCGTGTTCACCCGGCCCGGCGTGCCCTTGGTCAGGGTCAGCAGTGTCTTGTCGGACAGCTTGGCCTTCTGCGACGCCTTGCCGCGCACCACGTCCAGCTCGATGCCCGCCTTGCCGCCGGCGGTCTTGCCGTACTTCTCCCGCAGCCCGTCGAGCACCGGGCCGAGCGAGGGGTACTTGGCGGTCGTCAGCTCGCCGCCGTGACGGTCGTACGCCTTGACCGGCGGCGTCCCGGACTCGCCGGTCACCAGGGTGTCGCCGTCCCTCAGGTCGGGATGGACGACGGAGGAGTGCCAGTCGACGTAGGGCTTGCCGTCCTCCTTCTTGCGCACGACCGTCAGCGCGCTCTGGTACGAGAGCGGCAGCTTGGTGCCCTTGTAGGAGACCGTGCCCTTGACGGAGAAGGGGACCTTGTCCCCGGTGCGGGTGCCCTCGGTGACGGTGGCGCCCGTGATGTGGGCGTCCTTGGTGAAGCCGGTCAGCAGGGCGGTGGCCGCCGTCGGGTCGTTCGTGGCGGCGGCGGCCTGTGCCACCTTGCCCTGCTGCCAGCCCGTGAGGAACCGCTCGGCCGTCGTCTGGACCTCGGTCGCGGACAGCGGGCCGGTCTTGACGGCCTTGTGGTCGGAGGACGCGGACGTCGAGGCCGACCGGTCGTCGGCCGACGCCCCGCCGCCGTACAGCGCGTAGGCGCCGAAGCCGGCGCCGCCGATCACCACGGCGATCATCCCGCCGACCACGGCGGGTTTGGTCTTCGGTCGCTCGGCGACGCGCCTTCTGTTGCCCACTGTTCCCGTTCCTCCGAGAGATCCCCAGGGTCCCCGTTGCCCACATCCATCCCAACCAACGACGGCAACAGCCTAGAGTCCCGTCCTCAACGGGTGACTTCAGGAGCCGGTCCGTAGCACAGCTGCGACAATCGGCCCGGCCGCCGTGCCGCCGTGCCCGCCCTCCTCGGTCATGGCCGCCGCCGCGAGGTCACCACGGAACCCCGTGAACCAGCTGTTGGACACGGCCTGTCCGTCGACCTCCGCGGAACCGGTCTTCGCGCCGAAGTCGCCGCTCAGTCCGGCCATCGCCTGTGCCGCGGTGCCCTGGGTCGCGGTGAGCCGCATCATCTGCTTGAGCTGGGCGGCGGTGCTCGCGGGCAGACCCTTCGCGGTGGCCAGTTGACGGTCGTCGAGCCCCGGCGAGACCAGATACGGCTGCCGGAAGGTGCCGGTGATGGCGGTCGCCGTGACCGACGCCATGTTCAGCGGGCTCATCTGGACCTGGCCCTGGCCGATGGCGTTCGCCGCCCGGTCCGGGCCGCTGACCGCGGGGACCTTGCCGTCGAAGGAGACGATGCCGGTCTTCCAGTTGTCCTGACCGAGCCCGAACCGGTCCTGGGCCTCCGTGGTCAGCGAGGAGTCCGAGAGCGGCTTCTCGTCGATGAGCTTGATGAAGGCGGTGTTGCAGGAGCGCAGGAAGCTGTTGGCGAGCGTGGCCTTCTCGTTGGGCTGCATGCCCTTGAGGTTCTTGAAGGTCTGGCCCTGCCACACGGCGTCCGGGGGGCAGGGCGCCGGGCCGTTCATCGAGGTCACGCCGTTGTCGATGAGCATCGCGGCGGTGATGATCTTCATGGTGGACCCGGGTGCCACCTCGCCCTGGAATGCCGCGTTGAACTGGTCCTTGCGGTTGTTCGCGACCGCGAGGACCTCACCGGTGCTGGGCTTGACGGCCACCACCGACGACTGCGCGAACTTCTTCACCGCGGTCTCGGCCGCCGCCTGGGCGCTCGCGCTGATCGTGGTCTGCAGTTTGCCCGCCCTGCCCTTGGTGAGGGTGAGCAGCGAGGTGTCGCCCGCGTCCGGGGACGCATGCTTGATCGCCAGCTCGATGCCGGGGGTGCCGCCCGCCTTGTCGCCGTACCGCTCGCGCAGGGTGTCCAGGACCGGGCCGAGCGAGGGGTACTTCTCCTTCGTCAGTACGGCCCCGTTCCGGTCCACGGCCTCGATCGGCGGGTTCGCCGCCTCGCCGGTGAACAGGGTGTCGCCCTTCTGCAGCTGCGGATGGACCACGGACGGCCGCCAGTCGACCAGCGCCCGCCCGGTGGTCTTCCCGCGCACGACGGTCAGCTCGCTCCGGTAGGTCAGGGGCTTGGACCTGCCGCCGTAGGACACCGTCGCCCTGACCGTGTAGGGGACGGTCGCGCCGTTCGCCGTATCCGGGGTGATCTTCACGCCGGTGATGTGCGCGGCGTTGCCGTAGGAGGTCAGCAGGGGTTCGGCCGCCGTGTCGTTGTTCGTGTACGTGGCCGCCTGGACCGCCTGGCCCTTCTCCCAGGCCGCGAAGAACTTCGCCGAGGTCTCCTTGACCTCGTCGCTGCTCGGCGGACCGGTCTTCACGGACGCCGAGCCGCCCGAACCCCCGTTGCCGTTCAGCGCGGACACGATGTTGTACGCGCCGTATCCGGCGCCGCCCACCATCACAGCGAAGACGCTGCTGATGACGGTGATCCTGACCCCCTTGCCCATGAAGGGCTCCCCTCCCCGTTCCCCGTCGGTCCCTCGCACTGTATGTGGCCCAAGGGGGAACTGTGAGGAGTGTTTACCTATGTTGTGTCCGTTCGGATACTCAGGAGGTACTCAGAGGGGGCCGGAAGATCCGCTTATACCCAGGTATCGAGCCACATACGTGAACGCCAGTCGTTGATCGGGATGGCGGTCCCGGTGTAGAGCGGCCAGAAGTAGATGAAGTTCCAGGCGATCAGCAGGACCAGCACGCCCGCCCCGGTCGCGCCCGCCACCCGGCGGGTGTCGCTCGACCCCGGTGGCCCGACGATCGCGCCCAGCAGCATCGCCACGGCCAGGCACAGGAACGGCACGAAGACGACGGCGTAGAAGAAGAAGATCGTCCGCTCCTGGTACAGGAACCAGGGCAGATAACCGGCCGCGATGCCGCAGGCGATGGCGCCCGCCCGCCAGTCGCGGCGCAGCAGCCAGCGCCACAGGATGTACAGGACCGCGAAGCAGGCCACCCACCACAGCAGCGGAGTGCCGATCGCCAGGACCTCCCGGGCGCACTTCTGGCCCGCGCCCACGGGGCAGCCGTCCTTGCCGGGCGAGGGGGACTCGTAGAAGTACGACACCGGGCGGCCGTCGACGATCCAGCTCCAGGGGTTGGACATGTAGGTGTGCGGCGAGTGCAGGTTGCGGTGGAACTCGTAGACCTCGTGCTCGTAGTGCCACAGGCTCCGCCACCAGTCGGGGAACAGCCAGGTCCAGTTGCCGCCCTTGCCGTCGGTGGCGGCCCAGTTGCGGAAGTAGCCGCCCTTGCCGTTGGTGGGGGAGAGGATCCAGCCGGTCCAGGAGACCAGGTAGGTGACGAGCGCGACGGGGACCGTGGCCACGAACGTGACGGCCGCGTCCGGCAGGACCGCCTTGTACGGGTTCCCGGCGCCGGCCACCTTGCGGGCGCCGATGTCCCACAGGACCGCCATCAGGAAGAACGCGACCATGATGTACAGGCCGTTCCACTTGGTGCCGATGGCCAGGCCCAGCATCAGGCCCGCCAGCCAGCGCCACGGGCGCCGGCCGAGACGGGTCGTTTCGGCGATGTGCGCGTCCGGGCGGACACGGCCGTCGGCATCCGGCTGGAGCGCCGCCGCGAGTCTCTCGCGCGCCTTGTCGCGGTCGATGACCAGGCAGCCGAACGCGGCCAGCACGAAGAACATCAGCACGCCGTCCAGCAGCGAGGTGCGGGCCATCACGAAGGCCAGCCCGTCGACCGCCATCAGCGCGCCCGCGAGGCAGCCGAGGAAGGTCGAGCGGAAGATACGGCGGCCGATGCGGCACAGCATCAGGACGGACAGCGTGCCCAGCAGCGCGGTCATGAACCGCCAGCCGAAGGGGTTGAAGCCGAAGATCAGCTCCCCGAGCCCGATGACGTACTTGCCGACCGGCGGATGCACCACGTACGCCGCGTCCGTCGGGATCGTGACGTGCCCGTTCAGCGCCAGGATCTGGTCGTTGGCGTTCTTGTCCCAGTTGACCTCGAAGCCGCGGTGGACGAGCGCCCAGGCGTCCTTGGCGTAGTACGTCTCGTCGAATATCACCGCCTTGGGGCTGCCCAGGTGCCAGAACCGCATCACGCCCGCCATCAGCGTGACCAGCAGCGGGCCGCCCCAGGCCGACCAGCGCATGATCCGCTCGATGAGCGCCGGCGGCACCCCGAGGACCTGCCACACCCGCGGGCTGGGCTGCACGTACGGCGGCACCAGACGCTCGCGGACGTCACTTCTCGGCCCCGCCGTGTAGCCGAAACGGCGCAGCCGCTGCTGCCACGACGGCCGCTGGTCCTGCGAGCTCTGGCCTTGCCGGGTGTCCGGGGAGGACGCGGTACTGGTCACCGCGCCATCGTAGGGAACGGCGCTGTGTGAGTCCCGTGCATGGGTGGTAAGGGCTCGGATGCGTCCCCCTCGGTGTGTCCCTGGGAGGATGGGGGCGTGACCGGAATCCTCGTACTTGCAGGCACCCCCATCGGCGACATCGCGGACGCGCCGCCCCGGCTGGCCGAGGAGCTGGCGGGGGCCGATGTCGTCGCCGCCGAGGACACCCGGCGGCTCAGGCGGCTGACGCAGGCCCTGGGCGTGACGCCCAGGGGGCGGATCGTGTCGTACTTCGAGGGCAACGAGAGCGCCCGTACGCCCGAACTCGTCGAGGAACTCGTCGGCGGTGCGCGGGTGCTGCTCGTCACGGATGCCGGGATGCCCTCGGTGTCCGACCCCGGGTACCGGCTGGTCGCGGCCGCCGTGGAGAAGGACATCCGGGTCACCGCCGTGCCCGGGCCGTCCGCCGTGCTCACCGCGCTCGCGCTGTCCGGGCTGCCCGTCGACCGGTTCTGCTTCGAGGGGTTCCTGCCGCGCAAGGCGGGCGAGCGGCTGACCCGTCTGAAGGAGGTCGCCGAGGAGCGCCGGACCCTCGTCTACTTCGAGGCCCCGCACCGCCTCGACGACACCCTCGCCGCCATGGCCGAGGTCTTCGGCGCCGAGCGGCGCGCCGCCGTCTGCCGGGAGCTGACCAAGACGTACGAGGAGGTCAGGCGAGGCGGGCTCGGGGAACTGGCCGCCTGGGCCGCCGAAGGTGTGCGCGGCGAGATCACCGTGGTCGTCGAGGGCGCTCCGGAGAAGGGGCCCGGGGAGCTCGACGCCGCCGAACTGGTGCGCAGGGTGCGGGTGCGGGAGGAGGCAGGAGAGCGGCGAAAAGAAGCCATTGCGGCGGTTGCGGCAGAGGCCGGGCTTCCCAAAAGGGAAGTGTTCGACGCCGTCGTGGCCGCGAAGAATGCTTATTCGGCCAGTGGTTCGTGACGCTTTCGTGAAGTCCGCCACACCCCCTCTGAGCAGGGCGCATCTCGCCTGAGCAAGCGCCCCACAAAAGGGCAAAGCAAGGTCGTGAAAAGCAAAGCGCAGACCCCCTGAGCGGGGTCGCTCTGGCAAGGAGAATCCAAATCGGCTCCAACAGTCGACAGGGCTGATGCATTCGCTCCGCCAGAAGCGTCCACTGGTTGAAGGGACGCACCCGTCCCTTGGTCCAGCAGATCAAGAGGAGCTGGCATGAGCGAGATCTCAGGGCAGTCCGGCCTCCGCGGCGCGGCCACCGCAGTCGTCCACGAGTCGTACTCCTTCGCCTGCATGCGCTGCGGGCACGGCTGGGAGCAGTCGTACGAGATAGAGCACCACAACGACGCCGAGGGCCATGAGTTCGTGATGTACGTGGCCGAGGGGCAGGTCGTGCCGTCTCCGCTGTCCAAGCCCACCTGCCAGAACTGCGACAGCCACGTCGTACGGATCATGCGACCCGGGCAGGTCTCATCCGTGCGCGACGCGGTGCACAAGCAGCAGCGGCGGACACCGCAGACCGAGGCCCAGGAGCCCGCAGCCGACGGTGCCGAGGGCGCCGCGGCCGGCGAGCGGGACCACCACTGGCATCTCTCCGATCTCCTGCACCCCTTCCACCGCAAGGCGAGCTGACAGCTCCGGCGGCCGGGCGGGCATGCCCCTTTCGTAGGATCGGAGCATGCCCTCCTCAAGCTCCGGCTCCAGCGAGAAGACCGTCGACAAGAGCGCGCCGCCGCCTCCGGAACCCCTCCGGGTGGCCGTCGCCGACTCCCACACCCACCTCGACATGCAGAACGGCACGGTCGAGGAGGGCCTCGCGAAGGCCGCTTCGGTGGGCGTGACGACGGTCGTGCAGGTCGGCTGCGACGTTCGGGGCTCGCAGTGGGCCGCCGAGACGGCGGGACTGTACGAGGCCGTCCATGCGACGGTGGCCCTGCACCCCAACGAGGCGCCGCGCATCGTCCACGGCGACCCCGACGGCTGGTCCAGGCAGGGGGCGCGCGAGGCGGGGGGCGCGGCGGCGCTCGACGAGGCGCTCGGGCAGATCGACGCGCTGGCCGGGCTCCCCCAGGTCAAGGGCGTCGGCGAGACGGGCCTCGACTACTTCCGCACCGGTCCCGAGGGCAAGGAGGCGCAGGAGGCCTCCTTCCGCGCCCACATCGAGATCGCCAAGCGGCACGGCAAGGCCCTCGTCATCCACGACCGCGACGCCCACGCCGACGTGCTGCGCATCCTCAAGGAGGAGGGCGCGCCCGAGCGGACGGTGTTCCACTGCTACTCCGGGGACGCGGAGATGGCTCAGGTGTGCGCCAGTGCCGGGTACTTCATGTCCTTCGCCGGCAACGTCACCTTCAAGAACGCCCAGCATCTGCGGGACGCGCTCGCCGTGGCGCCCCTGGAGCTGGTCCTGGTGGAGACCGACGCGCCCTTCCTGACACCGGCGCCGTACCGCGGACGGCCCAATGCGCCGTATCTCATTCCGGTCACGGTGCGCGCCATGGCCGCTGTGCGCGGCATCGACGAGGACGCGCTGGCGACGGCCCTGGCGGCGAACACGGCCCGCGCCTTCGACTACTCAGCGTAGTCGTCCATAACCTTACGATAAGGCCCCGGCGGACTCGCGTTCGCCGTGACCGTGACTCTTCGTAATCGCGCCGCTTTGGAGAGTGATACGGGCTCCGCTAGGTTCTGGTGCCCGATCCGGACCCCTCTGGACCCCTACGGCCCCTGGAGCGTGTCGGCGTGAGCAACTCGCAGTACTCGCAGTACTGGCAGTACGGGACGTATGAGGCGTACGACCCGGCGTATCCGCCGGCGTACGCCTACGACGTCCACAGCGCGCAGACCCTGGCCTACGGGGTGCCCGGGGCGTACGAGGACACGTACCGGCCCGCCTACGAGGCGGCCCAGGTACCCGAGCCGCCGCTTCCGCGGCAGGTGGGGAGCGCGGCGGGCGAGGAAGTGCCCGCGCCCGCCGCGCGCGCCGGAACGCGCGCCGGAACGGGACGCAGGCGCCGGGCCGCACGCCGGCGCCGGGCGCGGCCCATGGAGCTCCCGGACGGCTCGATGCGCCGGCTGCTGCCGCAGGCGCTGGTCGTCGCCTTCCTGGCCGGCGGCACCACCGCGTTCGTCGCCAAGGACAAGGCCATCGAGCTGAACGTCGACGGCAAGCCGCGCACCCTGCACACGTTCGCCGACGACGTGACCGAACTGCTCGCACAGGAGAACGTCGACGTGGGGGCGCACGACGTCGTCGCGCCCGCGCCCGGCTCGGCGATCCGCAGCGGTGACGAGATCGTGGTGCAGTACGGGCGCCCCGTGCGGCTCACCATCGACGGGCACCGGCGCGAGGTGTGGACGACGGCGGACACCGTGCAGGAGGCGCTCGAGGAGATGGGGGTGCGGGCGCAGGGCGCCTATCTGTCCGCTGCGCGCTCCCGGCACATCGGACGCGCCGGGCTCTCGCTCGACGTGCGCACCGAGCGCTCCGTGACGGTCATGGCCGACGGCCACGCACGGACGGTCCGCACGAACGCGGCGACCGTGCAGGAGGTCGTCGAGCAGGCCGGGGTCCTGCTGCACGGCGAGGACACCACCTCCGTGCCGGCGGACAGCTTCCCGCGCGACGGGCAGACGGTCACCGTGCTGCGGGTCACCGGCTCCAAGGAGGTCCGCGAGGAGGAGATCCCGTTCAAGGTGCAGCGCGAGGACGACCCCGGGCTGTTCAAGGGGACGGAGGTCGTCGACCGGGTGGGACAGCCGGGGCTGCGGCGGATCACGTACTCCCTGCGCATCGTCAACGGGGTCCGGCAGAAGCCGCGCCTGGCCGGCACCGAGGTGGTGCGCGAGCCGCAGCCGCAGGTCGTGAAGGTGGGCACGAAGCCGCTCCCGACGTCCGTGCGCGGCGCCGACGACCTGAACTGGAAGGGCCTCGCGGCCTGCGAGTCGGGCGGCCGCCCGCACGCCGTCGACCCCTCGGGCACCTACGGCGGCCTCTATCAGCTGGAGTCCCGCACCTGGCAGAGCCTCGGCGGCACCGGCCGCCCCGAGGACGCGTCCCCGGCAGAACAGACGGCCCGCGCGAAGAAGCTGTACGTCCGCCGGGGGGCGAGCCCTTGGCCGCATTGCGGGGCACGGCTGCACGGGTGAGGGCCGTTTTCGGGCCTGCGGGCCGGTGGGGGCTGATCGCGCAGTTCCCCGCGCCCCTTAAAAGCCCGCGCAGCTGCGGGCAGTCGTGCCGCTGGGGCGGCTCCCGACCCAAAGAGAGCGGCACCCCGCACGCGCGGGCTAGCAAACCCACCCTCCCGGCCACCTGCAGCGCAGGGCAGCCGGCACCCCCGGGTCCACACCCCCGTACCCTTGTCGCCGTGAGCAGCAGCCCCGCCCCCGACGCCCTCCTGGGCCCCGCCGACATCCGCGAACTGGCGGCAGCCCTCGGCGTCCGCCCCACCAAGCAGCGCGGCCAGAACTTCGTGATCGACGCGAACACGGTCCGCCGTATCGTCCGCACCGCCGACGTCCGCCCGGACGACGTGGTCGTCGAGGTCGGCCCGGGGCTCGGCTCCCTCACCCTGGCGCTGCTGGAGGTCGCCGACCGTGTCACCGCCGTCGAGATCGACGACGTACTGGCCGCGGCGCTGCCCGCCACCATCGCGGCCCGCATGCCCGGCCGCGCCGACCGTTTCGCGCTCGTCCACTCGGACGCGATGCATGTGACCGAGCTGCCGGGCCCCGCCCCCACCGCGCTCGTCGCGAACCTCCCCTACAACGTGGCCGTCCCCGTCCTCCTGCACATGCTCGAGACCTTCCCGAGCATCGAACGCACCCTGGTCATGGTCCAGTCGGAGGTCGCCGACCGGCTCGCCGCCGCGCCCGGCTCGAAGGTGTACGGCGTCCCGTCCGTGAAGGCCAACTGGTACGCCGAGGTCAAGCGGGCCGGCGCGATCGGGCGCAACGTCTTCTGGCCCGCGCCGAACGTGGACAGCGGCCTCGTCTCGCTGGTCCGCCGCACCGAGCCGCTCAAGACCACCGCCTCGCGGCGCGAGGTGTTCGCCGTGGTCGACGCGGCCTTCGCCCAGCGGCGCAAGACACTGCGGGCCGCGCTCGCCGGATGGGCCGGGTCGCCCGCGGCGGCGGAGGCGGCCCTCGTCGCCGCCGGGGTGTCGCCGCAGGCGCGCGGGGAGGCCCTGACGGTCGAGGAGTTCGCGCGCATCGCCGAGCACGCCGAGACCACCGCGAACAAGGAGCCCGGTCAGAAGTGAGCGTCACCGTACGCGTCCCCGCCAAGGTCAACGTCCAGCTCGCGGTGGGTGCGGCCCGCCCCGACGGCTTCCACGACCTGGCCAATGTCTTCCTGGCGGTCGGCCTCTACGACGAGGTCACCGTGACGCCCGCCGACGAACTGCGCATCACCTGCGAGGGGCCGGACGCCGAGCAGGTGCCCCTGGACCGTACGAACCTCGCGGCGCGCGCGGCCCTCGAACTCGCCCGGCGGCGGGGCATCGAACCGGCCGTGCACATCCACATCGCCAAGGACATCCCGGTCGCCGGCGGCATGGCGGGCGGCAGCGCGGACGGCGCGGGCGCGCTGCTGGCCTGCAACACACTGTGGCAGGCGGGCGCCTCCCGGGCCGAACTCCTCGCCATCTGCGCCGAGTTGGGCAGCGATGTGCCGTTCAGTCTGGTGGGCGGGGCGGCGCTGGGCACCGGGCGCGGCGAGCAACTGCGCACGCTGGAGGTCGGCGGCACCTTCCACTGGGTGTTCGCGATGGCCGACCGCGGTCTTTCCACCCCGGCGGTCTTCCGCGAGTTCGACCGGCTGGCGGAGGGGCTCGACATCCCCGAGCCCGTGGCCTCCGAGGAACTCCTGCGCGCCCTCGCGAAGGGCGACCCGGACGCGCTCGCCTCGGCCGTCTCCAACGACCTGCAGCCCGCCGCCCTCTCCCTCTTCCCCGAACTCGCCGACACCCTCACCGCGGGCCGCACCGCAGGCGCCCTCGCCGCCCTGGTCTCCGGCTCGGGCCCGACGACGGCCTTCCTCACCCGGGACCCGGAGTCGGCGGCCAAGGTTGCCGAGACGCTCCGCGGTTCGGGCACGTGCCGGACGGTGCGCACGGCGTCGGGGCCCGCGCCGGGGGCGACCGTGATCTGAGTGGGCGTACGGCTCAGAGGTTGTCGATGGCGGTGAGGTCGATGTCGATGGGGTACGGCTTGTCGACCTTGATGCGATCGCGATGCATGCCCATGTGGACGTACGCGTGGGTCAGCGGGTCGATTTCGTAGACGTGGACGACGGGCCTGCCGTCCGCCCCGCTCGCCTCGACGCGCCAGAAGTTCGGGATTCCGGCGGCGGCGTATTTCTGGGGCTTGGTCGTGCGGTCGCGGGACTCGGACTCGGGCGAGACCACTTCGACCGCCAAAACTACGTCGTCGGCCTGGTAGCTCGTCTGGTCCTGGCCGGTGATTGCGTCGGTCCGGATCACGCTCACATCGGGTTCGGGGCCGTTGCGCCTGTCGAGGACCACCGTCATCTCCCGGCTGACCTTGAATTCGGCAGGCAGGCCGCTGTTGCGCAGGCCGAAGACGAGCAAGTCGACCACGTTCCCATGGAATCGACGCTGCGGACTCACGAAAACCAGGCTCCCGTCGATCAGCTCTGTGTGCGGCGGGAGATCCGGCAGCGTGAACAGGTCGTCCACGGTGTACCCGTCCAGCGGCGGCACCGGCCATTGAACGCGGCGCTCTACGGACTCGGCGGTCATGGTTCCTCCCATGGACGGGATCCTGCTGCCCGTCCTCCAAGGTAGCGGCCCGTTCCCGATCACGTCATCACAAAGAGTGACCACGCTGATCATGCGGAACCAGATGGGCGGCGCCGGACCATGACGCCGTACGCGATCTTCGCCCGATCTCCACACGAACGGGCCGGATTTCCACTCGGATGTACGGGAATCGCAGTACTGATGAGGCCAGTGGGGCCAATAGGGTCGGTTGAGCTTTCAAGCGCCCGGTGTGGCGCATCTACGCCCCTGCACAGCCGAAGGGTCACGCACGTGTCCGAATCCCCCACACCCTCCCCTGCCCACCGTAGGAAGCGCTCACTGTCCCGTCGTGGCGTGATCGGTGCCGCCGCGGCCGTGGCCGGCGCGGCCGCCGTGACCCCGGCGGTCTTCGCGGCCACCGACTCCGGCTCCGGTGACGGCGACGGCAGCGGTGCCGGCTCCTCCGGTACGACCCCGGAGAAGTTCCCCGCCACCCGCACCGAGGCCGCCACCGGCACCGGCGCGGCCACCACCGCCTTCGCCGCCTCCTACGTCGGTCTGCGCTGGTCCGGCGCGAAGGACGGCGCCGCGATCCGCCTCGCGGACGGTGACTGGCAGACCGTGACCGCGGGCTGCTCGGCCGTCGAGGACGGGGGCAGCGCGCTGGTGGCGGCCCAGAGCGCCACCGCCTATGAGGTGAAGGCGTCGGGCGGAGTGTCCGACGTGGCCTCGCTGGCGATCGACGTCACCGACGGCCCGGACCGCACCTTCCACGTACCCAGCGAGCCGACACGCGTACGTGGTGTGCGCTACCTCTCCCGCCCGGCGTGGGGCGCCGACGAGTCCAAGCGGTACAAGGACGGCAAGGTCAACTCGCCCGAGAAGTACTACCCGTTGCAGATCATCACGGTCCACCACACCGCTACGCCGAACAACGATCCCGACCCCGCCGCGACGGTACGCGCGATCTACGAGCTCCACGCGATCACCAACGACTGGGGCGACATCGGCTACCACTTCCTCATCGACGAGTCCGGCACCGTCTACGAGGGCCGATACTCCGGCGACGACGGCATCCCGGCCTTCAACCCGGACGGCGACCTCGTCACCGGCTTCCACTCCGTGGGCTACAACTCCGGCGCCCTCGGCATCGCCCTCCTCGGCACGCTCACGGAGAACGGCCCCACGGATGCGGCCAAGGACTCCCTGATCCGGCTGATCAAGGTGATCTGCCGGTTCAAGGGCCTCGACCCCCAGGCGAGGGTCACCTACGTGAACCCCGTCAACGGCACGAAGAAGGACACGAACACCGTCGGCGGCCACCGCGACTACTTCGCCACCGAGTGCCCCGGCCAGGTGATGTACGACCTGCTCGGCGAGATCCGCACGGCCGCAGCCCGCTGATCTGCGGTGATCCGCCGCGGGATCGGTCACCGACCGGCGCACATTAGGCTGGGAGGCTGACCCCCGCGGCCCAGCCGCATGTCGACACAGCCCCCTGGGCAGGAGCGTAATGGCCGTCAATCTGGTCAATGTCGAGAACGTCAGCAAGGTGTACGGCACTCGTGCCCTCCTCGACGGCGTGTCCCTCGGCGTCTCCGAAGGCGACCGGATCGGGGTGGTCGGGCGCAACGGCGACGGCAAGACCACCCTGATCCGCATGCTGGCCAAGCTGGAGGACGCCGACACCGGGCGGGTCACCCACTCCGGCGGGCTCCGCCTCGGCGTGCTCACCCAGCACGACTCCCTCGACCCGAACGCCACCGTCCGGCACGAGGTCATCCGGGACATGGCGGACCACGAGTGGGCGGGCAACGCCAAGATCCGGGACGTGCTCACCGGCCTGTTCGGCGGCCTCGACCTGCCGGGCTTCCCGCAGGGCCTCGACACCGTCATCGCGCCGCTGTCCGGCGGTGAGCGGCGCCGTATCGCGCTCGCCAAGCTGCTCATCGAGGAACAGGACCTGATCGTCCTCGACGAGCCGACCAACCACCTCGACGTCGAGGGCATCGCCTGGCTCGCCCGCCATCTGCGCGAGCGCCGCTCCGCCCTCGTGTGCGTGACGCACGACCGCTGGTTCCTCGACCAGGTCTGCACGCGCATGTGGGACGTGCAGAGGGGCGTCGTCCACGAGTACGAGGGCGGCTACTCCGACTACGTCTTCGCGCGCGCCGAGCGCGAGCGCATCGCCGCCACCGAGGAGGTCAAGCGGCAGAACCTCGTCCGCAAGGAGCTGGCCTGGCTGCGGCGGGGTGCGCCCGCCCGTACGTCCAAGCCGCGCTTTCGCGTGGAGGCCGCCAACGAGCTCATCAAGGACGTACCGCCCCCCCGGGACAGCAGCGAGCTGATGAAGTTCGCCTCCTCGCGGCTCGGGAAGACCGTCTTCGACCTGGAAGACGTCACCGTGCAGGCCGGACCCAAGGTGCTGCTCAAGCACGTCACCTGGCAGCTCGGCCCCGGCGACCGCATCGGCCTGGTCGGCGTCAACGGCGCCGGCAAGACCTCCCTGCTGCGGGCCATGGCCGAGGCGGCACGGTCCGAGGGCGAGGTGCAGCCGGTCGGCGGGCGGGTCGCCGTCGGCAAGACCGTCAAGCTCGCCTACCTCTCCCAGGAGGTCGCCGAACTCAACCCGAACCTGCGGGTCCTGGAGGCCGTGCAGCAGGTGCGCGAGCGCGTCGACCTCGGCAAGGGGCGGGAGATGACCGCCGGTCAGCTGTGCGAGACGTTCGGCTTCAACAAGGAGAAGCAGTGGACGCCCGTCGGCGACCTGTCCGGCGGTGAGCGCCGGCGCCTGCAGCTGCTGCGCCTGCTCATGGACGAGCCCAACGTCCTCTTCCTCGACGAGCCCACCAACGACCTCGACATCGAGACCCTGACCCAGCTGGAGGACCTCCTCGACGGCTGGCCCGGCTCGATGATCGTGATCTCCCACGACCGGTTCTTCGTCGAGCGCACCACCGACCGCGTGTTCGCCCTGCTCGGCGACGCCACCCTGCGGATGCTGCCGCGCGGCATCGACGAGTACCTGGAGCGGCGCCGGAAGATGGAGGAGGCGGTCGCGGCCGCCTTGCCCGTCGCGGCCAGGCCCGCCCCCGAGAAGAGCGCCGCCGACCAGCGCGCGGCGAAGAAGGAACTCCAGAAGATCGAGCGGCAGTTGGACAAGGTCTCCGAGAAGGAGACCAAGCTGCACGCCCAGATCGCCGAGAACGCCACGGACTTCGCCAAGGTGGCCGAACTCGACGCCCAGCTGCGGGACTTGGCGGGGGAGCGCGAGGACCTGGAGCTGCGCTGGCTGGAACTCGCCGAAGACGCGTGAAGGCCGGGTGAAGGCGCATAACGACGGCATCACGGGCCGGTTCTCCCTTGGGAACAGGGGCTGAACCGGCCCGGTGTGCTGTCAGTTGCAGGTGATAGAAAGAGGACTTGGCTAAAAATCAGTGACTGAACGGGGGAACGCGCTGATGACCCAGCCGCCCGACCAGCCGCCGTACGGCGGCTTCGGAGCACCACAGGGCGGTTTCGGAGCGCCGCCCCCACTCCCACCCCACCAGCCACCGCAGCAGCCGGGTCCTTACGGACAGCCGGGCCAGTACCCCCAGCAGCCCGGCCCCTACGGGCAGCCGCAGCAGCCCGGCCCGTACGGCGCCCAGCCCGGTTACGGCTATCCGCCGCAGCCCCAGTACCCCGGCGGGCCCGGCACTCCGCCGCCCGGCTCCGGCAACCCCTTCAAGGGGAAGCCGGGCCTGGTGATCGCGGCGGCCGTAGCAGCGCTGGCCGTCATCGGCGGCACCGTGTACGCCGTGACGAGCGGCGGCGGCGACAAGAAGCCGGTCGCCGGGCAGAGCGACGACCCGAAGCCCACCGGGTCCGGCTCGGGCGGCACCGGTGGCAGCGGCGGCGGTTCCGACCCCCAGGGCTTCAACGCCAGCCGCAGGGCGGGCGAGGCGAAGGTGCTCTGGTACAAGTCGCCCCCGGACGCACCCGGTGCGGGCGCCGAGGCCCCCGGCATGTGGATCACCGACAAGGCGGCCGTGAAGGCGGCGTACAAGCAGGTCTTCGCCTACGACGTGACCGACGGCAGCCCCGCCTGGGACACCGTCACCTTCCCGCAGAAGATCTGCGCGGTCACCCCGCAGAAGTCGGCCGACGACAAGATCGTGGTGGCCTACGAGAGCGGCACCGGCCAGCGCGCCAAGTGCAACCGGCTCCAGCAACTCGACCTGGGCACCGGCGCCAAGGGCTGGAGCGGCACGCTCCCCGAGGGCGCGCTGTTCGACAGCACCCTGAACATCTCCCTGTCCCTCAGCGGCCGGACGGTGCTGGTGGGCCGCTCGCAGTCCGCGGTGGCGTACGACATCGACAGCGGGAAGAAGCTGTTCGACAAGAAGAAGTACGGGAGCGCCTGCTTCCCCACCGCCTTCGCGGGCGGCAGCAGGCTGATCTCCGTCGCGACCTGCAACGCCAGCGAGCCGAACGAGCACGACGAGATCCAGGAGCTAGACCCGGCGACCGGCAGGGTCAGGTGGACGCAGAAGTTCGGCAAGGGCTGGTCGGTCGCGCGGACGTACTCCGTCGACCCGCTCGTCGTCTACAGCACCAACCAGGACAAGAAGGCCTGGAACATCTCGACCTTCGACTCGCACGGCAAGTTCCGCTCCCAGGTCGGCTTCGACGAGAACTTCGCGCCGCAGTGCGGCTGGGCGCTCCTCGAACGCGACCTCCAGGGCTGCAAGGGCGTGACCGCCGACGCCGACACCCTCTACCTGCCGACCGACGCCACCACCGGGCCGAACGAGATCGTCGCGGTCAACCTCGCGAACGGCAAGGAGAAGTGGCGCGTCAAGTCCCCGGCGGATGCGTCGATGCTGCCGATCAAGGTCGAGGGCGGCAGGCTGATCGCCTATGTGCAGCCCTCGTACGACGCGGGCGGCCAGATCGTGTCGATCGCGACGAGCGGCTCCGGCCACACCCCGGTGAAGCTGCTGCAGAACCCGCAGAGCACGGCGGCCCTGGAGAGTGCCGTCTTCACCAAGGCCTTCGACTGGGTCGGCGGACGCTTCTACCTCTCGCCCACCCGGATCAGCGGAAACGACGACTCGAAGGGCAAGTTGATGCTCGCCTACGGCAAGTGACCTCCCCCCAGGCCCCGTCGCCCCGCCGTCCGCTCACGAGGTAGCCACCCCATGACGCAGCCCCCACCGCCCCACCAGCCCCCGCAGCAGCCGGGATACGGCTATCCCCAGGCACCGCAGCAGCCCAACCCCTATGCCCAGCCCGCACCGCCCTACGGGCAGCCGCCGAACCCCTACGCCCAGCAGCCCGGTTACGGCTACCCGCAGCCGTCCGCACCGCCGTACGCGCAGACCGGGCAGCCCGGCGGCGGGCGCAAGGGCGGCGGTCAGGCGGCGATCATCGTCGCGGCGGTCGTCGCCGTCGCGCTGCTCGTCGCCGGGGGCGTCTGGTACGCCTCGTCCGGCAAGGACGACGGCAAGAAGGACGACAAGTCGAGCTCCGGCGGCGGCACCGGAGGCACCGGTGGCAGCACGGCCAACGGTGAGGAGAAGGTGCCCGCCCACACCGCCTCGCAGCTGCTGTTCAAGGTGCCGGTGCCCCAGGTCGACGACACCACCGTCGTCGCCGGTTCGTGGCTCACGGACAAGGCGTATGTGAAGAGCGGCGTCGCCGAGATCAACGGGTACGACCGCGACAAGGGCGGCAAGCTGTGGACGATCAAGCTGCCCGGCCCGGTCTGCACCGTCAGCACGCACACCACCGACGACGACCGGACGGCCGTCGTCTTCCAGCCCAGGATGCCCCCGAAGGGCAGGTCCGAGGGGTGCAGCCAGGTCGCGGCGATCGACCTGCACGCCGGCAGGAAGCTGTGGACGAAGTCGCTCGGCTCCGGCGGCCGGGTGATGACCTTCGAGAACGTCACCGTCAGCGCGAACACGGTCGCCGCGGGCGGCAACTACGGAGGCGTCGCCTTCGACCTGTCCAGCGGCAGGAAGCTGTGGGCCCCGAAGCCCAAGGACACCTGCATCGACGCCGGGTACGGCGGCGGCGAGAAGCTCGTCGCGGTGCTCAAGTGCGGCTCGTTCACCGATCCGCAGCTGCACATCCAGACCATCGACCCGCGGTCCGGGCAGACGATCTCGGAGTACAAGCTGGCCACGGGCATCGAGTACGCCGCCGTCGTGTCGACGAACCCGCTGGTCGTGGCCGCCGACGTCGGCCACAGCGCGGGCGACGGCAGTGAGATCTCGGACTTCTTCTCCATCGACAACAAGACCGGCAAGCTGATCACCCGGATCTCCGCGCCCGGCAAGGACTACGCGGCCAAATGCGACGCGATCTCCGAGCTGGAGCACTGCACCGGAGTCGCCGTCGGCAACGGCAGGCTGTACCTGCCGACCGAGGAGCACGAGGGCACCAAGGACTACAGCCGGACCAACGAGATCGTCGCGTTCGACCTGGCCACCGGCAAGCAGAACGGCCAGCGCGCCGACGCCGGCGACGGCTACACGATCACCCCGCTGCGCATGGACGGCGGCAATGTGATCGCGTACAAGCACCCGCCGTACAACAAGGGCGGCCAGATCGTCAGCATCGACGGCGGCTCCTTCAAGGAGACCAAGCTGCTGGAGAACCCGGCGGCGGGGTCGGTGCGGGACCTGGAGGCCACCCTGTCGCCCGACTACTCCGAGATCCTCTACTCGCAGGGCCGGCTGTACCTGGCCGGCCGGTTCGCCGACAAGCCTTCGAGTTCGGCCTCGGGGGAGAAGGTCCTGGCGCTCGCGCTCGGCGCCGGCGGCTGAACCACTGCTCCGCAGCTGCGGCCCCGTCCCTGCTCAGGGGCGGGGCCGTGCGCGTACCGCCCATCACCCTCGAATGCGCGGAAAGCCAGAAATTCCGTCGATCAGGGGCAGTTCTCACCGGTAGGGGGAGCGCAATGTCGAACAAGCGTGTAGCTTCCGGGGGCATGAAGAGCGGGGGAGCCGGGAGGGGGCTCCTGTCCGCGCGGACCGGTGGGCATCCATAGTGCGGCATCCATGGGGATCCATCGGGGGGACTGGGGGGTTGCTCGATGGGAGTGCGGCTCATGGTGGTCGACGACCACCGACTGCTCGCCGAGGCGCTGGCCTCGGCGTTGAAGCTGCGGGGGCACCGGGTGCTCGCCGCAGCGGCGCCTGCCGCGGGCGCGGCGGAGCTGGTGATCACCCGTGCGCCGGAGGTGTGCCTGCTGGGTACGGCGACACCCGCCGAGCCGGGCATCTTCGACCCGGTGGTGAAGATCAAACGGGAGCGTCCGCAGGTGGCGGTCCTGGTGCTCGGCCCGGTGCCGAGTCCGCGTGGCATAGCCGCCGCCTTCGCCGCCGGGGCCTCGGGCTATGTACGCCATGACGAGCGCATAGAGGGCGTCGAGCGCGCCATCATGAAGGCGAGGGCGGGCGAGGCGGCGGTGGCCCCGCAGCTCCTGCAGGGAGCCTTCAGCGAGTTGCTGAACCCCGCCGCCCAACCGGACGACGAGGGCCAGCGCCTGCTCCAGATGCTCACCCCGAGGGAGGTCGAGGTCCTGGTCCGGGTCGCCGACGGCGAGGACACCCGCCTGATAGCGGCAGGCATGGGGATCGCCCCCAGCACCGCCCGCACTCACGTCCAACGAGTCCTGATGAAACTGGGCGTGGGCTCCCGCCTGGAGGCAGCGGCCCTGGCGGCGAGGACGGGCTTGCTGGACCGGGCAGGACCGGTCAACTCCGGCCCCGAGTAGCGCCCCAGAGGGGCGCGGGGCTGTGCCGATATGCGGCTACCGCCGCGTGAGCGCGACAAGCCACGACGGCGCCGCAGTCGGCAGAGAACCGCACTCGCCGACGGCGCTACTCCGCCCGCTCCTCCTCCGGAGGAACCGGCGGAGGCGTCGGCCGAAGCCGCAGCCACACCAGGAAGAAGACGCCGAGCAACAGCATCCCGATCCCGGTCCACAGATTGATATTGATCCCCTGGGCCTTGTCGATCGCGGCCTGCCCATCGGCAATCCCCGCAATCGTCACGATCACGCCGTACACCACGAACAACCCACCGATGATGCGCCGCAGATCAAAAATGCGGGCCGCGGTGGCGGACTGCGCCTGCAGCTCGGCGACCTCGCGCTGGACGTCCTTCTCGGAGTAACCGGAGTACTCGGACATGACTCTTCCATCCTCCCGCGATCAGAACGAGAACGGGATGTAGCAGGCGGCAGCAAGGACGACCGCACCCCAGCCCAGCAGGGCCGGCCGGCGGTACCAGGCGTCGTCGCCGACGGCGGGCGGCTCGGACATGCCGGGTGAGGTGGTGCCGTAGACCAGGCCCTGGAGTTCCTCGGCCGGCTTGGGCCTGGTGAACAGGGACACGACCACCATCACCACCGCGCCGGCGACGAAGCCGACGATCGCGGAGACGAAGTTGGCGCCCTGGTCGGAGGGGATGTCGATGATGCCCCTCTTGTAGATCACGAAGTAGTTCACCATCGCGGCCACGGTGCCGGCGAGCAGGCCCCAGAAGCCGGACTTGGCGGAGGCGCGCCTCCAGAACATGCCGACGATGAAGACGACGAACATCGGCACGTTGAAGAAGGAGAACAGCATCTGGAGGTAGCTCATGATGTTCGAGAACGACGAGGCCAGGAAGGCCGTGCCGACCGAGGCGCAGACGCCGATCACCGTGATCAGACGGCCGAAGCGGACGTAGTAGCCGTCCTCGCGGCCCTTGACCACGTACCGGGCCCAGATGTCGTTGGTGAACACCGTGTTGAACGACGACACGTTCGCTGCCATGCCCGCCATGAACGCGGCGAGCAGTCCGGTGACCGCGATGCCGAGGACGCCGTTGGGCAGCAGCTGCGACATGAGGTAGGGGATGGCGTCGTTGTACTGGTAGCCGGACTTGGGGGTGCCGAAGCCGGGGACCAGCGCGGCGGCGACCAGCCCCGGGATCATCACCAGGAACACGATGAAGATCTTCGGGTAGGCGGCGATCAGTGGGGTGCGCTGCCCGGCGGAGAGGTTCTTCGCGGACAGGGCGCGCTGCACCTCGGCGAAGTTCGTCGTCCAGTAGCCGAAGGACAGCACGAAGCCGAGGCCGAGCACGATGGTCAGCCAGTTCGCGCCCAGCGGGTTGGAGCTGCCGATGCCGGTGCCGCCCCAGGCGGTGGTGAAGTTCGCGCCGTGGTTCGCGGTGAGCTTGTCGGTCAGCCCGCCCCAGCCGCCGACCTTCTTCAGGCCGAGCACGACGATCGGGATGAGGGCCGCCAGGATCACGAAGAACTGCAGCACCTCGTTGTAGATCGCGGAGGAGAGGCCGCCGAGGGTGATGTACGCCAGCACGAAGGCGCCGGCGACCACGATCGCCACCCACTGCGGCCAGCCGAGGAGTGCCTCGACCACGATGGCCAGGGCGTAGAGGTTCACACCGGCGATCAGGATGGCGGCAAACGCGAACAGGATCGAACTCAGCAGATGTGCCCACTTGTCGAAGCGGAGCAGCAGCATCTCGGGGACCGAGCGGACCTTGCTCCCGTAGTAGAAGGGCATCATCACCAGGCCGAGGAAGACCATGGCCGGGATGGCACCGATCCAGTACCAGTGCACGGTGTAGGCACCGTACTGCGCGCTGTTCGCGGCCATGCCCAGGATCTCGGTGGCGGCCAGGTTGGCCGAGATGAATGCGAGACCGGTGATCCAGGCGGGCAGGGAGCGCCCGGAGAGGAAGAAGTCGAGGCTGGTTTTGACCGATCTGCGGGCGGCGAATCCGATGCCGAGGACGACGGCGAAGTAGATGGCGAGGATCGTGTAGTCGAGCCCGTTCGTGGGGAGTCGTAGCTCGGCGGCCAGGCCCATGGCCTGGTATGTGGGGGTTTGCATAAGTACTCGCTTCGTCGCGTGAACTGATACAGGGCGGAACCTACGCCTCCGTGTTCAGGATATGAACACTTTCGTTGATGCTCTTTGTTGGATTGTGATGTTGACGGATGTGAGGGGGCGATGTTCCAATGTGTTTGGTTCTGTTTGATGATTGATGTGGCTCGAATAGGGAGTCCGCAGTGAAGAAGACCTCGACCCGCCTGGCCGACGGTCGCGAGTTGATCTACTACGACCTGCGCGACGACAACGTGCGCGACGCGGTGGACCACCGGCCGCTGGAGCGGACCGTCACGACCTCCGAGATCCGCCGTGACCCGCTGCTCGGCGACGCGATCGCCGTCGCCTCGCACCGCCAGGGCCGCACCTACCACCCGCCGGCCGACGAGTGTCCGCTGTGCCCCTCCCGGGACGGCAGACTGAGCGAGATCCCGGACTCGTCGTACGACGTGGTCGTCTTCGAGAACCGCTTCCCCTCCCTGGCCGGCGACTCGGGCCGCTGCGAGGTCGTCTGCTTCACCTCCGACCACAACGCGTCCTTCGCCGACCTCACCGAGGAGCAGGCCGCGCTGGTCCTGGAGGCATGGACGGACCGTACGTCCGAGCTGTCGCATCTCCCCTCCGTGGAGCAGGTGTTCTGCTTCGAGAACCGGGGCGCGGAGATCGGCGTGACGCTCGGACATCCGCACGGCCAGATCTACGCGTACCCGTTCACGACGCCTCGCACCGCCCTGATGCTGCGCCAGGCCGCCCAGCACAAGGAGGCGACGGGCGGGGAGAACCTCTTCGACGCCGTCCTTGAGAGCGAACTCGCCGGTGAGCGGGTCGTCCTGGAGGGTGAACACTGGCTGGCGTTCGTGCCGTACGCGGCGCACTGGCCGTACGAGGTCCACCTGTACCCCAAGCGCCGTGTGCCCGACCTGCTCGGGCTGGACGAGGAGGCGCGCACAGAGTTCCCCAAGGTCTATCTGGAACTCTTGAGGCGCTTCGACCGGATCTTCGGCGAAGGTGAACCGCCCACGCCCTACATCGCGGCCTGGCACCAGGCCCCGTTCGGGGCGCTGGAGGACTTCGAGGGCGTCAACCGCGACGACTTCGCGCTCCACCTCGAGCTTTTCACCATCCGCCGCACCTCCGGCAAGCTGAAGTTCCTCGCGGGTTCCGAGTCCGGCATGAACGTGTTCATCAACGACGTGCCGCCGGAGCGCGCGGCCGAGCGACTGCGAGAGGTAGCGAGTTGATGAGCGGTAAGTACCTGGTCACCGGTGGCGCGGGCTATGTGGGCAGCGTGGTCGCCCAGCATCTGCTGGAGGCGGGCTGCGAGGTCACGGTCCTCGACAACCTGACCACCGGCTTCCGCGAGGGGGTCCCGGCGGGCGCCGCCTTCATCGAGGGCGACATCCGCGACGCCGCGAAATGGCTGGACCCCTCCTATGACGCGGTCCTGCACTTCGCCGCGTTCTCGCAGGTCGGCGAGTCGGTGGTGAAGCCCGAGAAGTACTGGGACAACAACGTCGCCGGCACCATGGCGCTGCTCGGCGCGATGCGCGAGGCCGGCGTCCGCAAGCTGGTCTTCTCCTCCACGGCCGCCACGTACGGCGAGCCGAAGGAGGTCCCGATCGTGGAGTCGGCGCCCACCTCGCCGACCAACCCCTACGGCGCCTCGAAGCTCGCCGTCGACCACATGATCACCGGTGAGGCGGCGGCGCACGGTCTGGGCGCGGTCTCGCTGCGCTACTTCAACGTGGCGGGCGCCTACGGCAAGCAGGGCGAGCGCCACGACCCCGAGTCGCACCTGATCCCGCTGGTGCTGCAGGTCGCGCAGGGCAGGCGGGACGCCATCTCCGTCTTCGGCGACGACTACCCGACCCCGGACGGCACCTGCGTCCGCGACTACATCCACGTCGCGGACCTGGCCGACGCCCACCTGCTCGCGCTCAAGGCCGCCACGCCCGGCGAGCACCTCATCTGCAACCTGGGCAACGGCGAGGGCTTCTCGGTCCGCCAGGTCATCGAGACGGTCCGGCAGGTCACCGGCCACCCGATCCCCGAGGTCGTGGCCCCGCGCCGCGGCGGTGACCCGGCGGTCCTGGTGGCCTCGGCCGCCACGGCCCGAGAGAAACTGGGCTGGAACCCGTCCCGCGCGGACCTCGCGGGCATCGTGGCGGACGCGTGGGAGTTCGCGCGGTCCATCAGCACAGCAAGGGAGCAGTAGTGGGCGCAGTGCAGGTGCGGGACGGTTTCGTGGAGCTCTACGGATCCGCGCCCGAAGGTGTCTGGTCGGCGCCGGGCCGCGTCAACCTCATCGGTGAGCACACCGACTACAACGACGGCTTCGTGATGCCCTTCGCGCTGCCGCACACCGCGATCGCGGCGGTCTCCCGCCGCACGGACGGCGTCCTGCGCCTGCACTCGGCGGACGTCGAGGGCGACGCGGGCGGGGTCGTGGAACTCCGGCTCGACGACCTCGCCCCGGAGTCGGACCGCAACTGGACCGCCTACCCGGCGGGTGTCGTCTGGGCCCTGCGCGAGGCCGGCCACCCGGTGACCGGCGCGGACGTCCACCTGTCGTCGACGGTCCCGTCCGGCGCGGGCCTGTCCTCCTCGGCGGCGCTGGAGGTGGTCGTGGCCCTGGCCCTGAACGACCTCTTCGAACTGGGCCTGCAGCGCTGGCAGTTGGCCCGCCTGTGCCAGCGCGCCGAGAACGTCTACGTCGGCGCCCCCACCGGCATCATGGACCAGACGGCCTCCGCCTGCTGCGAGGAGGGCCACGCGCTGTTCCTCGACACCCGGGACCTCTCCCAGAAGCAGATCCCCTTCGACCTGGCCGCGGAGGGCATGCGGCTGCTGGTCGTGGACACCCGCGTCAAGCACGCCCACAGCGACGGCGAGTACGGCAAGCGGCGCGCGGGCTGCGAGCGCGGTGCGGCCCTGCTGGGCGTCGACGCGCTGCGGGACGTCCCGTACGCGGAACTCGACGCCGCGCTGGCGCGGTTGGGCGACGACGAGGAGGCGGTCCGCCTCGTCCGTCACGTCGTCACCGAGGACGAGCGGGTGGAGAAGGTCGTCGCCCTGCTGGAGGCGGGCGAGACCCGGGCGATCGGCCCGGTCCTGATCGCCGGGCACGCCTCCCTGCGCGACGACTTCCGCATCTCCTGCCCGGAGCTGGACCTGGTCGTGGACACGGCCCTCGCCTCCGGCGCCCTCGGCGCCCGTATGACCGGCGGCGGCTTCGGCGGCTCGGCGATCGTCCTCGCGGAGGCGGCCGACGTGGACACCATCACCAAGGCGGTCGAGGAGGCGTTCGCCTCCGGCGGTCACACGGCGCCCAGGGTGTTCGAGGCGGTGCCTGCGGCAGGAGCACGCAGGCTCAGCTGAGCCGTTTCGTCAGCGTGTATTCGGTGATCCCCGGCGGATAGTCGGGGATCACGCACACCACGTCGTACCCCTGCTTCCGGTAGAAGCCCGGCGCCTGGAAGTCCCAGGTCTCCAGCCGGGCCGATGTGCAGCCCCGCTCGTCGTGCGCGATGCGCTCCGCCTCCGCCAGCAGCCGTGAGCCAAGCCCCGCGCCCCGCCACCGCTCGTCCACCCACAGGTAGGTGACGTGCAGCCATGCCGTCCAGGTGTGGCCCACCAGGCCCGCGGCCAGCTCGTCCCGTTCGTCCAACACCCAGACGTGGAGCGGACGTTCACGTTCGGCCGGAGTGCTGCGCAGGGCGCGCAGCACGGGGGAGGCCTTCGTGTTGGTGTCGCGCAGCCGGGAACGGAGAAGATCGCGCCGGGTCCTGTCGACTTCTGTCTCAAGACGAAACATGCGGCTCACGATAAACGCGTCGGCCAGCCAGTTCTGCAAATTACCTTCCGCTCCTGGCCCCCGGCCGTACCCTGATGAACAGCACCGGTGGGGGCCGGTGCCGATCAGGGGGCGAGACAGTCGGGTACGACGCCCGAAGTGGGGGTAGCAGTTTCCGCACGGCGGCGGCCGTGCGGTGTGCCGTTCCGGTCCCAGGTGGTCACAGACGACCTGGGATGCTTCGGGTGCCGTACCTGCGCCCGTGCCGTCTCCCGACAATGGGGTATCCCCTGCTCTTGGAGAGCTTGGGGAAGGGGGTTTCGTGGTTCGCATCCGAGTCCTGGTCGTCGACGACCATCGCATCTTCGCCGAGTCGCTCGCCGCCGCCCTTGCGGCCGAGCCCGACGTCGACGTCTCCGCGGCCGGCAGCGGTCCCGCCGCGCTGCGCAGCCTGGAGCGTGCGGCGGCCGAGGGCCGCCGGTTCGACGTGCTGCTCGTCGACTCCGACCTGGGCGGCAACGTGCCGGGCGTACGGCCCGCCGTGCCCGTCCAGGAGGGCAATGAGGAGGGGCTGGTCGACGGGATCTCGCTGGTCGCCGGCGTGCGTTCCGGGCAGCCGGGCGTACGGATCGTCGTCCTCGCCGAGAAGGACGATCCGCGGCGCGCCGCACTCGCCCTGCAGGCCGGGGCCTCCGGCTGGGTCGCCAAGGACTGCTCGCTGTCCCGGCT
The DNA here is from genome assembly GCF_039532765.1 of Streptomyces longisporus. Taxonomy (NCBI): domain Bacteria; kingdom Bacillati; phylum Actinomycetota; class Actinomycetes; order Kitasatosporales; family Streptomycetaceae; genus Streptomyces; species Streptomyces longisporus. The sequence continues at coordinate 150,677 of NZ_BAAASG010000010.1, read as the reverse complement.
GCTCAATGTCATCCGGGGCGTCCTGCGCGACGAGACCCATCTGCCGCCCGCCCTGCTCACGGGCGTCCTCAGGGAACTGACGGCCGCGCGCAAGCACCGCACCGAGAGCGAGCGGCTGGTGGAGTCCCTCACGCCGAGGGAGCGGGAAGTGCTGCGGTGCATGGTCGCAGGCCTGGGACGCAAGGCCGTCGCCGAGCGCCTGTTCCTCTCCCCGCACACCGTCCGCACGCACATGCAGAACGTCCTCGGCAAACTGGGCGTCCACTCCACGCTGGCCGCGGTCGCGCTCGCGCGGCGGGCTGGGGTCGGCCCGGTCGACCTAGGGCCGGCCGGCCGGGTGGAGGAGAGCACCAGCGCCTGATCACCGCCGGTGAACGGCAGCGCCCCCAAAAGGGGCGCGGGGCTGTATCGACATGCGGCTCCGCCGCGCGGGCGCGACCGGCCACGACGAAGCCGCACACGCCGACGGCCTGTCGCGGCACTACCCCCACGGCTCTCCCAGCGGAGCGCCTAGCCCGGGATGTTGTCGAACGGAGCGGTCAGCTGCCGCAGCAACCCCGCGAGTTCACCCCGCTGCGCCCGCGACAGCTCGGCGAGGATCGCACGTTCCTGGTCCAGCAGCCCGGCCAGGGCCTGGTCAGCGCGGTCCCGGCCCTCGTCCGTCAGCCGCACCAGCACACCGCGGCGGTCGCTCGGGTCGGGCAGCCGCTCCACCAGGCCCTTCTTCGCCAGGCGGTCGATGCGGTTCGTCATCGTGCCCGAGGTGACCAGGGTCTGCGTCAGCAGCTGCCCCGGTGAGAGCTGGTACGGCGTGCCCGCGCGCCTGAGCGCCGTCAGCACGTCGAACTCCCAGGGCTCCAGGCTGTGCTCGGCGAAGGCCAGCCGGCGCGCCCGGTCCAGATGCCGGGCCAGTCTGCTCACCCGGCTGAGCACCTCGAGCGGTTCCACGTCGAGGTCCGGACGCTCCCGGCGCCACGCTGCGACCAGTCGATCGACCTCGTCCTCCATGACGATCAGTGTAGTGGTTGTGTCGATGTGAAGTCTCTTGACATCGAGTCTCTTGACATCGAGAGAAGTAAACGGGGAAGGTGGGGAGACATGAGCACCCCCACCTGGGACCCCACCCAGTACCTCCGCCACGCCGGCCACCGCGCCCGCCCCTTCGCCGACCTCCTCGCCCGCGTCCCGGCCCTGCCCACCCGGCCGCCCCGCATCGCCGACCTGGGCTGCGGGCCGGGCAACGTCACCGTCCTCCTGGCCGACCGCTGGCCCGCCGCCCACATCACCGGCTACGACAACTCGCCCGAGATGCTCGACAAGGCGCACTCCGAATACGGCGCCCATGCAGGGCCCACCCCCGGCGGCGGCCGCCTCGACTTCGCCCCCGCCGACGCCCGCACCTGGGCGCCCGACGAGCCGTACGACCTGATCGTCAGCAACGCCACCCTCCAGTGGGTCCCCGGCCATGCGCAGCGCTTCGGGGAGTGGATCGCGGGTCTGAAGCCCGGAGGCACCTTCGCCTTCCAGGTCCCCGGCAACTTCGGCGCCCCCAGCCACCGGCTCATGCGCGAACTGGCCCACTCCGCCTGCTGGAAGGACCGCCTCGCCTACATCCTCCGCCACGACGACGCCGTCCTCGCGCCCGAGACCTACCTGGAACGGCTGACCGCCCTCGGCTGCGCGGCGGACGTCTGGGAGACGACGTACATCCATCTCCTGACCGGCGAGGACCCGGTCCTCGACTGGGTGAAGGGCACCGGCCTGCGACCGGTCCTGACCGCCCTCGCCGACGACCCGGGGGCCCGGGACGCCTTCCTGGACGAGTACCGGACGGCCCTGCGGGAGGCCTATCCGCCCGGAGAGCACGGGACGGCGTTCCCGTTCCGCCGGATCTTCGCCGTGGCCCACAAGGAGGCGTGAGTCGTGATCACCGCCGTCGACCACGTCCAGCTCGCCGCACCGCCCGGCTCCGAGGACCGGCTGCGGGCGTACTACGCCGGCGTCCTCGGGATGGTCGAGATCCCCAAGCCGCCGGTGCTCGCGGCGCGGGGCGGGTGCTGGTTCCAGGCGGGGGCCGTGCAGCTGCACCTGGGGGTTGAACGGGACTTCCGCCCCGCGAAGAAGGCCCATCCCGGGCTGCGGGTCACCGGCATAGAGCGGTACGCCGCCCGGCTGCAGGCTCACGGCGCGCAGGTGGAGTGGGACGAGAACCTGCCGGGCCACCGGCGCTTCTACTCCGAGGACCCCGTCGGCAACCGGCTGGAGTTCCTTGAACCGGTGACCGCTGTTTGAGCCCGCCCGCGGCGGTCACCCGCTGAGGTGACATCGACGCCGAACCCGGCAAGGGGTGAGAAACGTGGCGAAGGAAGAGAAGACCAGGGGCAAGAAGGAACAGCTGAAGGGCAAGGCCAAGGAAGCGACGGGTCGCGCCGTGGGCAACGAGCGGATGACCGCCGAAGGCAAGGCCGACCAGATGAAGGGCGACGCACGCCAGGCGAAGGAGAAGGGCAAGGACGTCTTCAAGCACTGAGCGGGCCACACCCCCGGGCGCCGGAGTCAGCTCTTCCGGCGCCCGATCAGGTGCGGCTTGGCCTCCAGCCCGTCCAGGCCGTGCCACGCCAGGTTCACCAGATGCGCCGCCACCTCCGCCTTCTTCGGACGGCGCACGTCCAGCCACCACTGGCCGGTCAGGGCGACCATGCCGACCAGGGCCTGCGCATACAGCGGAGCCAGCTTCGGGTCGAAGCCGCGCGACTTGAACTCGCGGCCCAGGATGTCCTCCACCTGGGTGGCGATGTCCGAGATCAGTGAGGCGAAGGAACCCGTCGACTGCGGGATGGGCGAGTCACGGACCAGGATGCGGAAACCGTCCGTGTACTCCTCGATGTAGTCCAGGAGCGCGAACGCCGCCTGCTCGCACAGCTCCCGAGGATGGCCGGCCGTCAGGGAACTGGTCACCATGTCCAGCAGGCGCCGCATCTCACGGTCCACCACCACCGCGTACAGCCCCTCCTTGCCGCCGAAGTGCTCGTACACCACCGGCTTGGACACCCCGGCCTTCGCCGCGATCTCCTCCACCGACGTGCCCTCGAACCCCTTGGCTGCGAACAGGGTGCGACCGATCTCGAGCAGCTGCTGACGGCGCTCGGCCCCCGTCATCCGGGTGCGCCGCGCTCGCCGCGGCTTCTCATTCGTCGGGGTGCTGCTGGAGTCGGTCGCCACGGCGTCAATCATGCCGCCTTCGCCGACTCCTTCCGGGGCCCAGAGCCCTCCTGGCCGGTGTTACGGCGTGAATCGATACGCGAGCGTGACGGCCAGCGCACGTCGTACGCCCAGCCGAACGCCTCGAACCAGCGGATGATGCGCGCCGAGGAGTCCAGCTGCCACCACTCCACACCGTGCCGCGCGGAGGTCGGGTCGGCGTGGTGCAGGTTGTGCCAGGACTCGCCGCAGGACAGCACCGCGAGCCACCACACGTTGCCCGAACGGTCCCGCGACTTGAAGGGCCGCTTGCCGACCGCATGGCAGATCGAGTTGATCGACCAGGTCACATGGTGCAGCACAGCCACCCGAACGAGTGAGCCCCAGAAGAACCCGGTGAACGCACCCCACCAGGACATCGTCGCCAGACCGCCGATCAGCGGCGGCAGAGCCAGCGACAGCGCCGTCCAGAACACGAACTGGCGGGAGATCGCCCGGATCGCCGGGTCCTTGATCAGATCCGGCGCGTACTTGTCCTGCGGCGTCTGCTCCTCGTCGAACATCCAGGCGATGTGCGCCCACCACAGGCCCTTCATCAGCGCCGGGACCGTCTCCCCGAAACGCCACGGGGAGTGCGGATCGCCCTCCGCGTCGGAGAACTTGTGGTGCTTGCGGTGGTCCGCCACCCAGCGGACCAGGGGCCCCTCCACCGCCAGCGACCCCATGATCGCGAGCGCGATCCGCAGCGGACGCTTGGCCTTGAAGGAACCGTGCGTGAAGTACCGGTGGAAACCGATCGTGATGCCGTGGCAGCCCAGGTAGTAGAAGAAAACCAGCATGCCGAGGTCCAGCCAGCTCACCCCCCATCCCCACGCCAGCGGCACAGCGGCGACCAGCGCGAGGAACGGGACGGTGATGAAGAGCAGCAGCGTGATCTGCTCGATCGAGCGCTTCTGCTCCCCGCCCAGCGTGGCGGAGACGGACGTGTCGCCGGTCGCCTTCGGGGCGTCTTCGATCACATCGGAGCTTGTGGTCATGGGCGTCCCCTGTGGGGTCGAGGGTTGAGGGTGTGATGCCGGGGTAGGCCACCGAAACCGTGCCCGGGTTCCATGACGACGGTCCCTACGGTTCCGTAACCTACGGCGTCGTAAGTATGGCAGCGAGTCACCCGGCGGCAAGAGCCCGAAATCATGCGCGTCCGCATGGACACCTATCCTGGAGTCGGTCGGACAGCGCGGTCCGCTCTGATTCCTTTCCCGGATGTCAGGGCCGTATGCGGCGCCCGCCGCGCGGCCCCGGGCACCGGGTTCCCCTCCCGGACGAGCTTCAACACTGCAAGGAGCCGCACCTGTGAGCAGTGCCGACGACCAGACCGTGTCTCAGACGAGCACCAGCAGCGAACTGCGCGCCGACATCCGGCGGCTGGGCGACCTCCTCGGCGAGACCCTCGTGAGGCAGGAGGGCCCCGAGCTGCTGGAACTCGTCGAAAAGGTCCGCCGCCTCACCCGCGAGGACGGAGAGGCCGCCGCCGCACTGCTGCGCGGCACCGAACTGGAGACCGCGGCCAAGCTGGTCCGCGCCTTCTCCACCTACTTCCACCTGGCCAACGTCACCGAGCAGGTGCACCGCGGCCGCGAGCTGCGCGCCAAGCGCGCCGCCGAGGGCGGCCTGCTGGCCCGTACCGCCGACCGGCTGAAGGACGCCGACCCCGAGCACCTGCGCCAGACGGTCCGCCACCTCAACGTGCGCCCCGTGTTCACGGCGCACCCCACCGAGGCCGCGCGCCGGTCGGTCCTCAACAAGCTCCGGCGCATCGCCGCGCTCCTGGAGACCCCGGTCATCGAGTCAGACCGCCGCCGCTACGACACCCGTCTGGCCGAGAACATCGACCTCGTATGGCAGACCGACGAACTCCGCGTCGTCCGCCCCGAGCCCGCCGACGAGGCCCGCAACGCCATCTACTACCTCGACGAGCTCCACGCCGGAGCCGTCGGCGACGTCCTGGAGGACCTCACCGCCGAACTGGAGCGCGTCGGCGTCAAGCTCCCCGACGACACCCGCCCCCTCACCTTCGGCACCTGGATCGGCGGCGACCGCGACGGCAACCCCAACGTCACCCCCCAGGTCACCTGGGACGTCCTGATCCTCCAGCACGAGCACGGCATCAACGACGCCCTGGAACTCATCGACGAACTCCGCGGCTTCCTGTCGAACTCCATCCGCTACACCGGCGCCACCCCAGAACTCCTCGACTCCCTCCAGGCCGACCTGGAACGCCTCCCCGAGATCAGCCCCCGCTACAAGCGCCTCAACGCCGAGGAGCCCTACCGCCTCAAGGCCACCTGCATCCGGCAGAAGCTGGAGAACACCAAGCAGCGCCTCGCCAAGGGCACCCCGCACGAGACCGGCCGCGACTACCTCGGCACCAGCGAGCTCCTTCAGGACCTCACCCTCATCCAGACCTCCCTGCGCGAACACCGCGGCGGCCTCTTCGCCGACGGCCGCATGAACCGCACCATCCGCACCCTCGCCGCCTTCGGCCTCCAGCTCGCCACCATGGACGTACGCGAACACGCGGACGCCCACCACCACGCCCTCGGCCAGCTCTTCGACCGCCTCGGCGAGGAGTCCTGGCGCTACGCCGACATGCCCCGCGACTACCGCGCGAAGCTCCTCGCCAAGGAACTCAGGTCCAGAAGGCCCCTCGCGCCCACCCCGGCACCCGTCGACGCACCCGGCGAGAAGACCCTCGGCGTCTTCCAGACCGTCAAGCGGGCCCTGGAGGTCTTCGGACCCGAGGTCGTCGAGTCGTACATCATCTCCATGTGCCAGGGCGCCGACGACGTCTTCGCCGTCGCCGTCCTCGCCCGCGAGGCCGGCCTCATCGACCTGCACGCCGGCTGGGCCAGGATCGGCATCGTGCCGCTCCTGGAGACCACCGACGAGCTCAAGGCAGCCGACACCATCCTGGAGGACATGCTCTCCGACCCGTCCTACCGGCGCCTCGTCGCGCTGAGGGGCGACGTCCAGGAGGTCATGCTCGGCTACTCCGACTCCTCCAAGTTCGGCGGCATCACCACCAGCCAGTGGGAGATCCACCGCGCCCAGCGCCGACTGCGCGACGTCGCCCACCGCTACGGCGTGCGGCTGAGGCTGTTCCACGGCCGCGGCGGCACCGTCGGCCGCGGCGGCGGCCCCTCCCACGACGCGATCCTCGCCCAGCCCTGGGGCACCCTCGAAGGCGAGATCAAGGTCACCGAACAGGGCGAGGTCATCTCCGACAAGTACCTCGTACCGTCCCTGGCCAGGGAGAACCTCGAACTCACGGTCGCGGCGACCCTCCAGGCCTCCGCCCTGCACACCGCCCCCCGCCAGTCCGTCGAGGCACTCGCCCGCTGGGACGCCGCCATGGACGTCGTCTCCGACGCCGCCCACGCCGCCTACCGCCGCCTCGTCGAGGACCCCGACCTGCCGACCTACTTCCTCGCCTCCACACCGGTCGACCAGCTCGCCGACATGCACCTGGGCTCGCGGCCCTCCCGCCGCCCCGGCTCAGGCGTCTCGCTCGACGGACTGCGCGCCATCCCCTGGGTCTTCGGCTGGACCCAGTCCCGGCAGATCGTCCCCGGCTGGTTCGGCGTCGGCTCCGGCCTCAAGGCCCTGCGCGAAGCCGGCCTGGACACCGTGCTCGACGAGATGCACGAACAGTGGCACTTCTTCCGCAACTTCATCTCCAACGTCGAGATGACCCTCGCCAAGACCGACCTGCGGATCGCCGCCCACTACGTCGACACCCTCGTCCCCGACGAGCTCAAGCACGTCTTCGACACCATCAAGGCCGAGCACGAGCTGACCGTGCGCGAGGTGCTGCGGGTGACCGGCGAGGACGAACTGCTCGACGCACAGCCCGTGCTGAAGCAGACCTTCGCCATCCGCGACGCCTACCTGGACCCGATCTCCTACCTCCAGGTCACCCTCCTCAAGCGCCAGCGCGACGCAGCGGCCGCCGGCGAACAGCCCGACCCGCTGCTCTCCCGCGCCCTGCTGCTCACCGTCAACGGCGTGGCAGCGGGTCTGCGCAACACCGGCTGACAGCCCCCGCACATGAGGGTGCCCCCGGGCTCGTACGAAGCCCGGGGGCACCCTCCTGCCGTACATCAGGCCCTGCGCCGACGCACCACCAGATAACCGCCACCGGCCACCAGCGCCGCCGCGACACCCGAGAGCAGGCCCACCGGAGCACTGTTGCCCGTCTCGGCCAGGCCACCGCCGGAACCACCCTGCGGGGACGCGGAAGAGGACCCGGAAGCCCCGGACGAAGGCGAAGACCCGGGCGACGACGGAGACGAAGACGACGACGCCGACGGAGACGACGACGGAGACGACGAGGAAGACGCCGACGGCGAAGGCGTCGAACCGCTGCCGCCGCCCTGCGAGTCCTTGCAGTCCGTCCAGAACACCTTGTGCTTCGCGGCGCCCTTCTCACCGTCGAAGTTCCAGAACAGCTTGTAGTGCCCGTCGGGCAGCGACATGTCCGCCGTACGGCCATGCCCCTCGGCGTCGAGCGTGATGGCGCCGGTCTTCACCGTCTTGCCCTTCACACCGGCCGTCGGAGCCCAGGCCTCGATGTGCCAGTCGACCTGCTGGACCGCGTCGAAACCGAACGCGTCCAGATAGAACGTGCAGACGTGCGGCTCGTTCCGCTTCAGCTCCTCGCCGGTGGTGGCGTCATGGATCTTCACAGTCCCGTTGTCACCGGGAACAGTGGCGTGAGCGGCAACAGGCGCCGAGAACAGCGCCGCCGCGGCGACGGCGGCCAGCGCGCCGGCGCGAGTGAGGGTACGCATGGGGCAAGTCCATCTTCGAGTTACGGACGGGAAGATGTGGAGGGGGCAGCTCAGCATCGAGCCACACCTGACCCAAGGTCAATCACGAACACACAACGCTCGGACTCTCCACAGGACGGAGAACGGGAAAACCCGTCAGATAGTCACGAAAGCTGCCGTCAGCAACACGACCCCCGACCCCGCCATGACCCACCCGGCCCGCGTCCGCCCCAGCCCCCCGGCCACCACCACCGACGCCAGCAGCAACGCCCCGCCGAACGGAACCCACGCATACAGAATCCCCGCCGGCCCCGACCGCACGACCTCATCGCTGCCCGGCTTCACCACCACCGTGTACGTCCGCCCCTTGCGCACCGCAACCGTCTTCTCGATGACCACCCGGTCACGACCCGAAGAACCCTGCGAAATCGGCGTATAGCGACCCCAACACGTATCGTCCCCGCACCGCGCCACCTCGATCGTGCCGCGCTCCCGCCCCTTGGTGAGCATCACATACGGAGCCGTCCGCCACGACGCCCACACCCCGGCGATCAGAATCACCACCGCAACCGCACCCATCGCCGCAAACCGCCCGAACCGCAAAGCGGCAACCGAGGCCCGGCGCGAAACCAGACGGGACGAGGCGGCAGTGGCAGGCATGGCCGGGATCATTGGCCATGCCCCCACACCAGGTCAACTCCAGTGAGGGACAAGTCAGGAGTTGTACGTGCTTTGCGCCCGCTCCAACCCCTCGATCACCAGACACTCCACCGCATCCGCCGCACGGTCCACGAAGTAGTCCAGCTCCTTGCGCTCCGCCGAGGAGAAATCCCTCAGCACAAAGTCGGCGACCTGCATACGACCAGGAGGCCGCCCGATCCCGAACCGCACCCGGTGATACTCCGCCCCGAACGCCTTCGTCATCGACTTCAACCCGTTGTGCCCGTTGTCCCCACCACCGAGCTTCAGACGAAGGGTGCCGTAATCGATGTCCAACTCGTCATGCACGGCCACGACGTTCGCCACCGGCACCTTGTAGAAATCCCGCAGCGCGTTCACCGGACCGCCGGAAAGATTCATGTACGACATCGGCTTCGCCAGGATCACCCGCCGGTTCGCCGGACCGACAGGCCCGATCCGCCCCTCCACGACCTGCGCCTGAGCCTTCCCCGCCCGCTTGAACCTCCCCCCGATCCGCTCGGCCAGCAGATCCGCCACCATGAACCCGACGTTGTGCCGGTTCATCGCATACTCGGGTCCGGGATTCCCGAGGCCGACGATCAGCCAGGGGGCATTGGCAGGGGTGGTCACGTCCATGTCTCCTTGTACGCGCCAGCCGCTGCCCCCTGAGGGAACAGCGGCTGAACGAAACGACGACGGTGAGGATCAGGCCTCGGCGACCTCTTCGCCCTCGGCACCCTCGCCCTCGGCGGCCTCCTCGGCCTGCGAGGCCAGGACCTGAAGGACGACAGCGTCCTCCTCGACGGCCAGCGTGGTGCCCTTCGGCAGCGTGATGTCCTTGGCGAGGACGGAGGCACCGGCCTCCAGGCCCTCAACGGACACGGTGACGGACTCAGGGATGTGCGTGGCCTCGGTCTCGACCGGCAGCGCGTTCAGGACGTGCTCCAGCAGGTTGCCACCCGGGGCCAGCTCGCCCTCGGTGTGCACCGGGATCTCGACCGTGACCTTCTCGCCACGCTTGACCAGCAGCAGGTCCACGTGCTCCAGGAAACCCTTGATCGGGTCACGCTGAACCGACTTCGGGATCGCCAGCTCGTTCGTCTTGCCGTCGATGTCCAGAGAGATCAGGACGTTCGGCGTACGCAGCGCAAGCAGCAGGTCGTGACCCGGAAGGGTCAGGTGCAGCGGGTCGGAACCGTGACCGTACAGAACACCGGGAACCTTGCTGTCACGACGGATACGACGGGCAGCACCCTTACCGAACTCGGTACGGGTCTCGGCGGTGAGCTTCACCTCGGACATGATCACTCCTCGTACAAAACAGGAACGGACGTGGTCACCCGGCCACGAACGGCCTGCTACGAAGAGCGCGTCGATAACGGACCGCCATACCCCGCCAAAAAACGGGTACGGCCTCCCTCGCCGAGCAACTGCAGCAGTCTACTCGGCCAAGGAGGCCACACCCAAAACGATCTCCGACAGAGGCAGCGTCCGCCGGCGCAGAACCCTTACTGCTCGTCGAACAGGCTCGTCACCGAACCATCCTCGAACACCTCACGCACCGCACTCGCAATCGTCGGCGCAATCGACAACACCGTGATCTTGTCCAGATCCCGGCCCAGCTCAGCCGGCGTCGGCAGCGTGTTCGTGAACACGAACTCACTCACCCGCGAGTTCTTCAGACGGTCCGCAGCGGGACCGGACAGCACACCATGCGTGGCCGTCACGATCACGTCCTCCGCACCGTGCGCGAACAGCGCATCGGCCGCGGCACAGATGGTGCCACCAGTGTCGATCATGTCGTCGACCAGCACACACACCCGACCCTTCACCTCACCCACGACCTCGTGGACGGTGACCTGGTTCGCGACGTCCTTGTCCCGACGCTTGTGCACGATCGCCAGCGGCGCACCCAACCGGTCACACCACCGGTCCGCCACCCGCACCCGACCCGCATCCGGCGAGACCACGGTCAGCTTCGCCCGGTCGACCTTCTGACCCACGTAGTCCGCAAGCAGCGGAAGCGCGAACAGGTGATCCACCGGCCCGTCGAAGAAGCCCTGAATCTGGTCCGTGTGCAGATCCACGGTCAGAATGCGGTCCGCACCCGCCGTCTTCATCAGATCAGCCACCAGCCGCGCCGAGATCGGCTCACGACCACGGTGCTTCTTGTCCTGCCGCGCATAACCGTAGAACGGCACGATGACGGTGATGGACCGCGCCGAAGCCCGCTTCAGCGCATCGATCATGATCAACTGCTCCATGATCCACTGATTGATCGGAGCCGTGTGGCTCTGGATCACGAAACAGTCAGCCCCACGCGCCGACTCCTGATAACGGACGTAGATCTCACCGTTCGCGAAGTCGAACGCCTTCGTCGGGACGACGCCGACCCCCAGCTGCTGGGCGACCTCCTCGGCAAGCTCGGGGTGGGCGCGGCCGGAGAAGAACATCATCTTCTTCTCGCCGGTCGTCTTGATCCCGGTCACAGCTGTCTCCTCAGAGGTGTCTCAACTGGGTGTGCACTTATCACGGTACGCCGTGTCCGGCGCCCCCGTTTCCGGTCAGTCTTCGCTCTCGACCTGCCGAGACGCCGCCTCGGCCGCCTGCGCCGCCGCGCTCCCCGGACGCTTACGAACCACCCAACCCTCGATATTCCGCTGCTGACCACGGGCCACAGCGAGCGAACCGGGCGGCACATCCTTCGTGATCACGGACCCCGCAGCGGTGTACGAGCCGTCCCCGACAGTGACAGGAGCCACAAACATATTGTCCGCACCCGTCCGGCAATGCGACCCGACCGTCGAGTGGTGCTTCTCCTGACCGTCGTAGTTCACGAACACGCTGGCAGCACCGATGTTCGTGTAATCGCCGATCGTCGCGTCACCGACATAGGAGAGATGAGGGATCTTGGTCCCCTCGCCGATGGTGGCGTTCTTCGTCTCGACGTACGTACCGATCTTGCCCTTCGCACCCAGGCGGGTCCCCGGACGGAGATAGGCGAACGGACCGACCTTCGCCTGCGGACCGACGTACGCACTGTCGGCCACCGTGTTGTCGACACGCGCCCCGGCGTCCACCTGGGTGTCCGTGAGACGCGTGTTGGGCCCGACCTCAGCACCCTCACCGAGGTGCGTGGAGCCGTGCAGCTGCGTACCCGGGTGGACGACCGCGTCCTGCTCGAACGTCACGGTCACATCCACCCAGGTCGTCGCCGGATCGATCACCGTGACGCCGGCGAGCATGGCACGGATCAGCAGCCGGTCGTTCAGGATCCGCCGCGCCTCGCTCAGCTGCACACGGTTGTTGATCCCGGCGATCTCACGGTGATCACCCGCGACCGAGGCACCCACACGGTGACCGGCCTCGCGGAGAATCCCCAGGACATCCGTCAGATACTCCTCACCCTGACTGTTGTCCGTACGCACCTTCTTGAGCGCATCCGCCAGCAGCGGACCGTCGAACGCGAAGACACCGGAGTTGATCTCACGGATCGCGCGCTGCGTCTCGGTGGCGTCCTTGTGCTCCACGATCTCGGTGACCGCACCGGTCGACTCGTCGCGGATGATCCGCCCGTAGCCGGTGGCGTCGGGCACCTCGGCGGTCAGCACGGTGACGGCGTTGGAATCGGCGGAGTGCGTGTCGGCGAGCTGCCGGAGCGTTTCGCCCGTGAGCAGAGGGGTGTCGCCGCACACCACGACGACCGTGCCGTCGACACTGCCGCCGAGCTCGTCCAGGGCGATGCGTACGGCGTGCCCCGTGCCGTTCTGCTCCGCCTGCACGGCGGTGCGTACGGCAGGGTCGGCCTCGGCGAGGTGCGCGGTGACCTTCTCGCGGGCGTGCCCCACCACGACGACGAGGTTCTCGGGGTCCAACTCACGGGCGGCGGCGAGCACATGCCCCACGAGGCTGCGGCCGCAGATCTCGTGCAGGACCTTGGGTGTGGCCGACTTCATACGGGTGCCCTCACCCGCTGCGAGAACGACGACGGCTGCCGGGCGAATGGCGCTCACGGGGTTGCCCTTCGGCTGTGGAGTGAGTGGGGACATCCGCAGGATACCGGGGCGTTTCTTGGGGGACATGGGAGCGGGCCCTGACGGTGCGGTCAGGGCCCGAACTCAGGTCTTGTGTGCTGTGGCTCCCCCGCAAGGATTCGAACCTTGTCCTACTAGATCCAAAATCTAGTGTGCTGCCAGTTACACCACGGGGGACAGCCCTTCAGACCTTACCGGAGACGTGACTGTGCCTGGGCCACGATTCCGTTCCACCAACCCTCGATGCGGTTGTACAGGTCAGCGCTCCTTGCCACCCCGATGACCAAGCAACCGTGGTAGTCGTCGCCGGTGTTCTTCCGGACGGTCTTCGGGTTGTGCTTCTTGAGCGTCGGTTTGGCGAAGACCGAAGCGTCGACCTCAGCGATCTCTGCCCAGAATCGGTGCGCAGCGTCGATGTCGGCGGACTCGTGGATGAGCACGCGGAAGCCCAGGCGTTCCCGGTTCACGTCGAGCAGGTCCAGCCAGGCAAGGTAGGTCTGGATCACGCCCGGGTCGCTGTTCACGAAGATGGCGCGCTCTCGGCGGTCGTAGGGCTTGCTCTTCGAGCCTTCGGCCCAGTACAGCGCGACTCCCGCCATGAAGAGTTCGCGGTCCGTCAGCTCGCCGATTTCCCTGCGGGCGCCGAGCTTGGTCTTCTTGCGCTCTTCGTTGTCCGCTGCGCGTCGCCTAGCCAGACCTTCCTGCATGAGGGCCCGCTGTTCCTCCGGTGTGTATCGAGGCTTGGGCCTTGGCAGATCTCGAACCCAGAGCGAGACCGAGCTCCTGGAGCACCCCAGCTCCGCTTCGATCTGGTCGTACGTCCAGCCCTGCAGTCGCAGCTCCCGTGCCTTCTCGCGCAGATCGTCCTTGGCGTTCGGGCGCTTGGTCCACTCCGGCGGCGGTTCCCCCTTCACCAACTGGTTGAGGATGTCGTTGTTGAAGATCTTCAGCTCGTCGCGGATCTGCCGAAGGCTGTAGCCCTGCCGCCGCAGCGCAACCGCTCGCTCCCGCAGTCCCTCGAAGTCGGCATATTTGCCGTGTGAATGTGCCATGGGCATACCGTCAGGGCGGAATCCGGGCTTCCGGGGGCGAACAATGTGCGATTCAGCAGTTCGAGGGATATCGGTCTGTTTCGCTTACGTTCGGTTACGGAGTGTGGTGTAGACCCATCGCGAAAACTCGCCGGAAAACGGGGCGTGGGCGCCCGTAGGCTGGAGGCATGACCACGACGGGGGAAGTGCATGCGGCGGCCCGGGGAGGGCCGTGGTGGTGGGCCAGGTGGCGCGGTGCGGCACTGGACGTGAGCTTGGCTTTTGTGTCCGCGGTGGAGTGTGCGTTCGAGGGTGTTCGGTTCGCTCGGGACGCGGGGATTCCGGTGGCCGCGGGGGTTGTGTTCGGGGTGTTGGCCGGCTCGGCCCTGGTCGTGAGGCGGCAGTGGCCGATTGCTGTGGTGTTGGTGTCGATCGCCATTACGCCGGCCCAGATGGGTTATCTGATGGGGGTCGTCGGGCTGTACACGCTCGCCGCTTCCGAGTTGCCGCGGCGGATCATCGGTTCGCTGGCGGGGATGTCACTCGTCGGCATGTTGATCGTGATGTTCGTGCGGGTGCGGCAGGACATGTCGCGGGGGTCGTGGGATCTGGGGGACTGGTTCGTTCCGTTTGCTGCGATCACGACGGCGATCGGGATGACTGCGCCGCCGTTGCTTCTGGGGCTTTATGTCGGGGCTCGGCGTCGGTTGATGGAGAGCTTGCGGGAGCGCGCGGACAGTCTTGAGCGTGAGTTGCAGTTGCTGGCCGAGCGGGCTGAGGAGCGGGCCGAGTGGGCGCGGAACGAGGAGCGGACTCGGATTGCGCGGGAGATGCATGACGTGGTCGCCCACCGGGTGAGCCTCATGGTCGTGCACGCTGCCGCGTTGCAGGCCGTTGCCCGTAAGGACCCGGAGAAGGCCGTCAGGAATGCCGTGTTGGTGGGGGACATGGGGCGGCAGGCGTTGACCGAGTTGCGGGAGATGCTCGGGGTGCTGCGGAGTGGGGACGGGGTGCGGGGGGCTGAGCGGTCTGTTCCCTTGGCTGCGGTGGGGGTGGCCGCTGCGGCGGCGGCTTCGAAGGCGGTGGATGAGGGGGAGGGGCCCTGTCTGGAGGAGTTGGAGGAGCTCGTCGGGCAGTCGGCGGCCGCGGGGATGGTGGTGGCTCTGTCCGTGGAGGGGGATGTGCGGTCGTATGCCGCTGAGGTGGAGCAGACGGCGTATCGCGTGGTGCAGGAGGCGTTGACGAACGTCCACAAGCATGCGGCGGGTGCGAAGACGTATGTGCGGCTTGCGCATCGGGTGTCGGAGATTGCGATGCAGGTGGAGAACGAGCCGCCGCCGGAGGTGGCTTCGGCGTCGTCGGCGCGGTTGCCGTCCGGGGGGAACGGTCTGGTGGGGATGAAGGAGCGGGTGACCGCGCTGGGTGGGGTGTTTGTGTCGGGGCCGACGGATGCGGGGGGTTTCCGGGTGTCGGCGGTGATTCCGGCGGCGTAGGGGCCGCTGCCTGTTTGCGGGGGTTCAGCCGGCTGTCAGTCGTACGGGTTCGATGCCTGAGATGAGGGCGCCGAGGGCTTGGTCGATGTCGGGGCCGAGGTACCAGTCGCCTGTGTGATCGAGGGCGTAGATGCGGCCTTCGGTGTCGACGGCGAGGAGGGAGTGGGTCTCTGTCTCGGTGCCGAGGGGGCTGACTTCGGTGTCGAGGGCGCGGCCGAGGTCGTTGAGGGTGCGGGCCATGTGGAGGCCGTGCAGAGGGTCGAGGTGGAGGGTTGCGGGGGCGATCTGGCGGCCGGGTCCGGTGGGGGTGATGTGGAGTCCGCCGAATTCGGCCCAGGCTTCTACGGCGGCGGGGAAGACGGCGTGGCGGTGGCCTGCGGGTGAGGTGTGGTCGCGGAGGGCGTCGGCCCAGATCTCGGCCTGTTTTATGTCCCAGCGTCCGGGTTGCCAGCCGGCGGCGCGGAGGGCGGCGTCGACGGGTACGGGGAAGCGGGTGGTGGAGGTGCGGTCGGGGTGCATCTGCCCTTCGATCGTCGAGTTCGCTGGGATCACGGTGCGGCGGGGGGCCGGTGTCTTGCTTGAGGTTGGGGGGTTCAGCCGTCTGTTGCCGCGGGGTCGACGATGCGGACGCCGTAGTGGGCGCTGAGGGCGGTGCAGGCGCGGCAGGGGGTGGCGAAGCTGCCGTGGAGGGGGTCGCCGTCCTCGCGGATGCGGCGGGCGGTGAGTTTGGCCTGTTTGAGGGCTTTGCGGGCTTCGCCGTGGGTCATGGGTTTGCGGGTGGCGCGTTTGCTGCGGGCGGCGTCGGCGGCGGCTATGTGGCGGGAGATGAGGATGGTTTCGGCGCAGCGGCCGGTGAAGCGGTCGCGTTGGGCGCTGGGGAGGGTGTCGAGGAAGTCCTGGACGAGTGGGTGCAGGGGTGGGGGCTGGTCGCCGCGGGCGGCGGTGCCGGTGAGGGTGGCGCCGCGGACGGAGAGGGCGGCGGCGATGGTGGGGAGTATGCCGTCGCGGCGGTGGAGGAGGGTGGGTGCGTGGGGGGTTTCGGTGGCGCTCCAGCCGATGCGGGGGTCGCCGGACGGCCCGGTGTGCGGTGCCGTGTGTGGTCCTGTCTGCGTCGCGTTCATGATCGTCATCCCCTCCCGAGCCTCCCCCGGAGGTCACAGAGTGCCAAATGCCGTGGCTGGTGCGGAAGCTGGGGCGGTGCGACACGCCCGGGTTTGGGCGGGCTGTCACGGCGGGGTGACGGCTGGTCACGGAAGCGGAGGGTGGCTGACCGGTGCCCGGTGACCGGTGCGGTCGTACCGCATAGGCTGTCGGCACCGCGATCCACGCGGCGGACGTGTGGAGAGGGTTGTACAGGAGATACGGGGCGGGTTGGCCGGTGGCGGTCATCGCGGTCCGTAACGAACGCCGCAGGGGGCAACCGCCATGACGACAGGTCGGCTCGGGCTGGGGGCACCGCCCAGCCGCCAGGCTGGGGGACAAGCCGCGCCGCCGAACGCGGCCTATGCCGGGCAGGTCGTGCATTTCCCGGATCCGGTCCGGGCGGCACGTCACCCGAGAGGGGTACGTGTGGATGAGCGCGGTTACCCCGTTTTCTCGCCCTATGCGCGTGCTGCTGCGGAGATCGCGGAGCCGCCGGAGGGTTTCGGTGTCGACGAGTTGCGGCTGACGGACTACGTCTCGGCGAATGCGGCGCTTGCGGCCTCCGGTCATGAACTGTGGGACACGGTGCCGGCGGTGGCGACGCCGCATGGTTGGACGTGGCATCACGTGGTGGGTTCGCGGCGGCTGGAGTTGGTGCCGGTCGAGGTGAAGGCGTTGCTGCGGCATCACGGGGGGATCGCGACGGCGGCGGTGGATCAGGGCAAGCGGGGGACGCGGCCGTTGCAGGAGACGCGACCGGCGCATTTCGGGCTGCCGAAGTCGGGTGTGGCGGTGACGGAGTCGCAGGTGCAGGGGGTCGAGGAGGACCTCGGGTATCGGCTGCCGGGTGCGTACCGTTCGTTTCTGAAGGCTGCGGGTGGGTGTGCGCCGGTGGGTGCGGCGCTGGATGCCGAGTTGGGGTTGTTGGTCGACCAGCCGTTCTTCACGGTGCGGGACGAGGCGGCGGTCAATGATCTGGTCTACGTCAACAAGTGTCTGCGTGACCATCTGACCAAGGATTACTTGGGTGTTGGGTTTGTGCAGGGCGGGTTGCTGGCGTTGAAGGTGAAGGGCGAGCGGCCCGGTTCGGTGTGGTTCTGTGCGTATGACGACGCGCGGGATGTGGATCCTTCGTGGGCGCCGGCGGATCGGGTGGAGCGGTTGTTGCTGCCGTGCGGTGAGGACTTCGATGCGTTCTTGTCGCGGCTTGCGGGCAATCCGCCGGAGTTGGAGACGGTGGCGAATCTGATGGTGGACGGCGGGTTCGCGCATTCCGTTCCGGTCTCTTCCGTCTCTTCGGTGGGGGAGTGAGCGTTGCGATGGTGACCTTCGCGCAGGCGCAGGAGCGCGCCGAGGAGTGGATCAACGGGGATGTGCCGGCGTATCAGCACCGTGAGGTGCGGGTGCGGGAGTTCGGGCTCGGGTTCGTGGTGTGGGCCGAGGACCGGGCGGAGGGGCCGCGTTCGGACGGGGGTCTGCAGCGGCTGGTGATCGCCCGGGACAGCGGGGAGGCGACGTTGTGGCCTTCGCTGCCGGTGGGTGAGGTGATTCGCCGGTACGAGGAGGAGTACGGCCGGCGGGACGAGGCTGCGGAGCCGGTGCCGGCGGCTTCGGCGCGGGTGGATCTGAATCAGACGTCGTTCCTGTTGAGTCCGCCGGAGTGGTTGCAGGAGGCGGCGGACAAGCTGGGGATGGCGGATCGGCGGGGTGGTGCGGCTGCTTCGGCGGGTGGCGGTGCAAGGTGGCCGGAGGCCGGGGCGGGTGGTGACGCGCAGAGTGCGCCCGCGGGGCCGACTCCCTGGGCGGGGACGGACACCAACGGCGGCGGCGAGGACCTTTCCGTCCCGCTGCCCGCGACCGTGTTCGCGCCGCCGTTGAACGATGCGGGCGAGGAGACACCGCCGGACGCCGAGACGGCGCTGATGGCGGGCGGCAGCGGGCTTCCGCGGACGACTGAGGAGCGGGCGCTGGATGAGCCGGGTGCTCCGGGTGGTACGCCTGCGCCGGGGTACGGCTATCCGCAGGGGGCGCCGCCTCCGCCGCCGGGTCCTCCGTCGTACGGCTATCCGCAGACGCCGAACGCCGGGGACATCGCCGACGCCGCGACGAGCAAGGCGGCTTCTCCGCCGCGCCGGGGTACGTCCACGCCACCTCCGCCGAGCGCTCCGGGAACGCCGGGTACGCGGCCGGGGCCCGGGGCGGGCGGGTACGTTCCGACGCAGCTGGTGTCGGCGCTCGGTCCCGACGGGCCTGAGGATGCCGGGCCTGGGGCTCCAGGGGGTGCGCCCACTCCGCCGGGCGTCCCCCACCCGCCCGGCGCGCCGAACGCGCCCGGCGGCAGGCCCCCGGCCGACGTCCACCAAGCGGCCACGATGCTCGCCGACCCCGGCCGGATGGGGCCGGGGGCACCGCAGCCTCCGGGTGCGCCTGGCATTGTGGGTGCGCCGCAGCCGCCCGGCCCGCCGCAGCCTCCGGGGCCTCCCGGTGCTCCGGGTGCACCGCAGTCTCCGGGTGCGCCCGGCGGGCAGGTGTTTCCCGGCGCCCCGGGTGCGCCCGGCGCTCCCTTCGCCCCGGGGGTTCCCGGCATGGGTGCCCCGCCCCAGCCTCCTGCGGTTCCGGGGGCGCCCGGCGCGCCTGGCGTTCCGCAGGCGCCGGGTGCCGCCGACGCGCCCGGAAGCCCTGGCGGCCCCCAGCCTTCCGGTGCTCCGGGTGGCCCTGGTTTTCCGCCGTCTCCTGGTGTTCCGGGTGGTCCTGGTGGTTCTCAGCCTTCTGGTGCTCCGAGCGGTCCTGGTGCTTCGCAGTCTCCGGGTGGCCCTGGTGCTCCGGGTGGCCCTGGTTTTCCGCCGTCTCCTGGTGTTCCGGGTGGTCCTGGTGGTTCTCAGCCTTCCGGCGCTCCGAGCGGTCCTGGTGCTTCGCAGCCCCCGGGTGGCCCTGGTGCTCCGGGTGGCCCTGGTTTTCCGCCGCCTCCTGGTGTTCCGGGCGGCCCTGGTGGTTCTCAGCCTTCCGGCGTTCCGAGCGCTCCCGGTACCCCGCAGCCTCCGGGTGGCCCTGGTGCTCCGGTTGGCCCGGGCTTCCCGCCGCCTTCTGGTGCTGCAGGTGGCTCTGGTGCCCCGCAGCCTCCGATGGGCCCCGGCGTTCCCGGTGGTCCTGGCTTCCCGCAGCCTCCCGGTGCTCCAGGGGCCCCCGGCTTCCCCCAACCGCCGGGCGCCCCGGGCGCCCCCGGTGGTCGAGGTGGCGTACACCATGCGGAGACCGTGTTGGCCGGGCCTCCCGTAGGTGCACCCGGTGTGCCCCCGCCGCCGGCGCCTGGCATGCAGCCCAGTGCCCCGCAGCCGCCCGCGCCGCCCGGAATGCAGCCCGGCGCCCCGCAGTCCCCCGCGTACGGCTATCCGCAGGCGCAGGGGCAGCCCACCGTGGGGCCCGGTTATCAGGCCGTGCTTCGGTACCGGGCGCAGGACGGGTCCGAGCAGCAGTTGATTCGGCGGTCGGCGCCGGGTGTGCCGCATCCGGAGTGGCAGATCTTCCATGAGCTGCGCGGTATGAACGTGCCGCCGGACCAGGTGCTGGAGCTGCACACGGAGCTGGAGTCGTGCGAGCTGCCGGGTGCGTACTGCGCGCGGATGATCCGCGAGCAGTGGCCGCAGGCGCGGATCACGTCGATCGCGCCGTACGGGACGGATCATGCGAGCCGCCAGCAGGGCATGCAGCAACTGCTGGCGCACCAGGGCGAGTTGCATCAGGTGGCGGACGGGCCGGCCCGCCCTGCTCCGGTGCGGGCGCCGTTGCCGCCGGTGCAGTCGGCGCCACCGATTCCGCCGGAGGCGGTGGGGCAGGAGCTGGCGGGTGCGTTCGGGCCGGGTGTGTTCCGGTTCGAGCAGGCTGCCGTGTCCCGGCAGGGTGTGCCGCCGATCGTGGCGCACTCGCTGGTGGCGGCGGGGCTGCCGACGGACATGGGTCCGTTCTTCTGGGCGCAGGCCCAGCCGGGGCGGCCGGTGCCGACGCTCGCCGAGCTCGCGCAGGAGCGCGGTGTGCAGCCGGCCCCGGACGCGGGCTCGTATCTCGTCATGGGCAGCGACTTCGGCCGTGCGGTGTGTGTGCAGTACGGCACCGCGAACATCGTGGCGGTACCGGTGGAGGCGGGGCCCGGTGGTGCGCCCGTGCCGCCGCAGTTCGTGAACACGGGCCTGCCCGAGTTCCAGCGGTGTCTGGCGCTGCTGGGCCGGATGTGGCGGCTCAGGTTCGGTCTGAACCAGGAGCAGGCGGGCCGTTGGACCGTCGACTTCCAGGCCCAGCTGGCCTCCCTCGACCCGGCGGCGCTCGGTTCGCCGGAGAGCTGGTGGTCGGTGCTGCTGGAGCAGATGTGGGACGGGCTGCTGTGATGCACCGCCGCTGAGGAATCCGGGCTGCTTGCTGCGGGCCGGGCCGGTCGTTCTGACCGGCCCGGCCCTTTTGCGTCGTACGCCGATCGCGATCCGCCTCCGGAGTGTCGCGTTATGAACACTTCTGCCCGATATATCAAGATGTGCGCGAAATCATGATTTCGCGCCCGTACGGCGGAGAGTTCGGCGGAGAGGGGTTCCAGGATGAGCAGCACACCGATCTCGCCCCATGGCTTCGGGGCCGTACGGGGGCGCGGTTACTGCCCTGAACAGGTCGAAGTGTTCGCCGAGGCGCTCTCCCTGGACCGGGACGCCGCCTGGGAGCGGGCGGCCCGGCTCACCGTCCTCGCCAAGGACATGGAGGCGGAGGCCGCGCTGCTGCAGGAGACCGTGTCGAAGCTGTCCCCGCAGACCTACGAGGCGCTCGGGGAGGGTGCCCGGGACCTCTTCCGGCATGTGCAGGAGGAGGCCGCGGCCGTAAGGGAGCGGGCCCGGCAGGAGGCGCAGCGCCTGGTGGAGGCCGCCCAGGCGCATGCGAGCGGCGTGCTCGACGCCGCCCAGGCGCACGCCGAGTCCGTACTCGCCGACGCCGAGGAACACGCCGGTCAGCGGCTGCTCGTGGCGCGTGCCGAGGCCGACGAGATCCGCATCGGTGCCCGGCAGGCGCTGAAGGAGGGCCGGGGCGAGGTGCTGTCCCTGCTCAGGGAGGCACGGCAGCGTGCCACCGTGAAACTCGCCGAGCAGGCCAAGGAGTTCGCCGAGCGGTGGGACGAGGTGGAGCGGGACGAGGCCGAGCGTGCGGCGGCGATCGATGCCCGGGAGGCCGGGCGGCTGGCCCGGGCGGAGGCCGAGCTGTCCGAGGCGAGGCGGGAGTTCATGGAGGCGGAGGAGTACGCCCACCGCTGCCAGGAGGAGGCGAACGCGCGCGCCGCGGAGATCCTCGCGGCGGCCCGCCGGCAGGAGGAGCAGATCGCCCGGGAGACGGAGCAGGTGCTGCGGCAGCACAGCGAGCAGTCGGACGAGATGCAGGTGCAGATGGACAACGTACGCAACAGTCTTACGGCGTTGACGGGTTCGGCGTCGGGGGAGTGACGGGCGGGACGGAGGCGCCCGGCACAGGCCGCGCCTCCGTCCCGCCGACCACCGTCGGCGCCGCCCATGTGCCGCGGGCCGTCACCCGCTTCTGCGTACCGCCCCTGCCAGGATCCACCCCTCCACGGCCTCGTACTCGCGTCGCTGTTCCTCCGACGCCTGCCGGCCGGAGACCACCGTGCCGAGCCAGCCGAAGGCGAAGCCCAGGGGGATCGTCACCAGGCCGGTGGTCGTGAACGGGAACCAGTTGAAGTCGGAGTGGGGGAAGGCGGCGGTGGGGGAGCCGGAGACCAGGTTGGTGCCCGGCATGATCAGCAGGACCGCGAGCGTTCCGCCGATCAGCGTGCACAGCAGGCCCATACGGGTGTAGCGGCGCCAGAAGAGGCTGTAGACCAGGGCGGGGGCGATCGCGGAGGCGCCCAGGCAGAAGGACAGGGTCACCAGGGGCTGCAGGCTGTGGTGCTGGACCAGGGTGGCCAGCAGGATCGCCGGGATGCCCACCGCGAGGGCGGAGACGCGGGCCAGCAGCATCTCTCGGCGCTCCGACAGCTCCTGCACCCGGGTGGCGAAGACGTCGTGGGCGAGGGAGTTGGCGCAGGCGAGGATCATCCCGGCGACCGAGGCGAGCAGGGTCAGGAAGATCGCCGTGGTGACGGTGGTGAACAGGAACGTCTCCCCCGCCGACACGTTCGCGCCGAAGGCCGCCCGCGAGCCGAGCAGATAGGCCGTGTTGCCCTGCGGGTCGGCCTGCGCGATCACCGCCCGTCCGATCAGCGCCGTCGCGCCGAACCCGACGACCGTCATGATGAGCACGAACAGCACCACCGACGACACCGCCCACGACATCGAGCGCCGTACCTGGCGGGCGCTGCGCGCGGTGTACATGCGCATGGTGACGTGCGGCAGACAGGCGCCGCCGAGGACCACCGTGAGCTCCGAAGTGATCATGTCCAGGCGGGGGTTGGAGCTGCCCGCGAACTCGACGCCGGAGTGCAGGAAGGCGGAGCCGACCCCGCTCTGCGCGGCCGCGGCGTTGAACAGCGCTCCCGGGTCCCAGTCGAAGCGCTGCAGTACCAGCAGGGCGACCACGGCGCCCGAGCCGAGCAGCATCACGATCTTCACGATCTGGATGAGGGCGGTGCCCTTCATGCCGCCGATCGCCGCGTAGCTGATCATCAGGACGCCGAGCCCGATGATGCAGCCGGTCTTCAGCGAGTCGCCGGAGAAGCCGAGGATGAACGCCAACAGCTGCCCGGTGCCCGCCAGTTGGACCAGCATCAGCGGCAGCAGTGCGGCGATGGTGACCACGCAGGCGGTGATACGCACTCCGCGGCCCGGCATACGGCGGGCCAGCGCGTCCCCCATGGTGAACCGGCCCGCGTTGCGCAGGGGTTCGGCCAGCAGGAACATCAGCAGCATCAGCGACAGCGCGGTGCTCAGGGCGAGTGCGATCCCGTCGTAACCGCACAGGGCGATCACGCCGCCCGTGCCGAGCACGCTCGCCGCGGAGATGTAGTCGCCGGCGATCGCGAGGCCGTTGCGCATGGGGGAGAGGGAGCCGTAGCCGGTGTAGAACTCGTCGAGGTCGTCGCCGTCCGGGCCGGTCATCACGCACAGCAGCAGGGTGATCGCGGCGACGGTGGAGAAGGCGACGAGGGACATGGCCTGGGCGTTTCCGCTGAACCCGGTGGTCATCGTGCCGCCTCCCGCTTGGCGTCCAGCTCGGCCTGCTTGCGGATGCGCTCCGCGATCGGGTCGACGTAGCGGCGGGCCGTGTGCTCGTACAGCGCGATCGCCAGCCAGGTGACGGGTATCTGGAGCAGGGCGAGCAGCAGCCCGGTGGGCAGTCCGTCGGTGACGGTGGTCGTCATGAACGACGGGGCGAACGCCGACAGGATCAGGAACAGGGTGAAGTAGCCGAGTGCGGTGAGGGTGGCGGTGCGCCGCTGCCAGCGGTGCGCGCTGCGCAGGATCCGCAGATCGCTGTGGTGGCCGAGAGGGGCCTGAGGCGGGCGGCGCCTTCTGGCCGGTTCGGGCGGGGTGGGCGGCATCCACGGATAGGTGGCCTCGTACGGCAGGGACGTGTTCTGCGGTGCATGGCGGTACGGGTACGACGGGGACCGGTCGTAGGACATCCCGGTGCTCCTTGCGTGGCTCGGGTCCTGTGCGGGGGACCGCAGGGAGGTTGGGGGGCGGTGCGGAGCCACGCACGCTACTCGCCGCTTTCCGGCCTCGCGGCGTTTTCACCAAACTGGCCGGTCGGTATGCGCTTACTATGCTGACCTGCGACGTTACCCGCGTTAACTCGGACTTTTGCGCCTCTGGGAGTGACATATGCCCCCGCCGCGCACGTCAGTCCTTGAGCACCGGGAAGCGGCGCGGGGCAAGGAACAGCAGCACCA
Source organism: Streptomyces longisporus (assembly GCF_039532765.1). Classification (NCBI taxonomy): domain Bacteria; kingdom Bacillati; phylum Actinomycetota; class Actinomycetes; order Kitasatosporales; family Streptomycetaceae; genus Streptomyces; species Streptomyces longisporus. The sequence goes on along the minus strand of NZ_BAAASG010000010.1, from coordinate 126,395 downwards.
GGAAGGCCGCGGCGGCCGCGCACCCGGCGCCCAGATACACCGCGTGCACCGCGTCCGCGACCGCCCGCCGTGTGGCCTGAGGCACCGCACCCCCGTCCAGGCCCCGGGTCACCGAGTCCAGGTCGCCCGCCCCGCCCAGCCGCGAGGCGAGCACCCCGTTGGCCACCGCGCCGAACACCGATGCCCCGATCGTCTGGCCGGTCTGGCGGCAGAACAGCACCGACGCCGTGGTCGTGCCGCGCTCCGCCCACCCCACCGTCGACTGCACGCCCACGATCAGCGGGAGCTGGAACAGGCCCAGGGCCGCGCCGAGCAGCAGCATCAGCAGGGCCGGCTGCCAGGCCCGGCCCGGGTAGGGCAGGAACGGGAACGCGAACAGGATCAGCGCCGCCGTCCCGATGCCGAGCATCGCGGTGTTGCGGAAGCCGATCCGCCGGTACACGTGCTGGCTCAGCGCCGCCGAGACCGGCCAGCTCAGCGTCCAGACGGACAGCACGAAGCCGGCCGCCACCGGGGCCAGACCCAGGACGGACTGCGCGTACGTCGGCAGGAACACGCTCGGCGCCACCATCAGCAGCCCCAGCGCACCCAGGGCGAGATTGACGGCCGCGATCGTACGGCGCCGCCACACCCAGCCGGGGATGATCGGCTCGGCCGCCCGGCGTTCGACCAGGACCACCACCCCGGCCAGCGCAAGTCCCGTACCGAACAAGGCCGTTGACGGCCCCGACAGCCACGGCCAGGCCACCCCGCCCTGCACCAGGGCCGTCAGCAGGACGCCCCCGCACGCGAACACCGCCAGCGCACCCGCCCAGTCGATACGGGAACGCTCGGCGGGCCTGCGCTGCGGCTCGTGCAGATGACGGACGACCAGCCACAACGCCAGCGCGCCGATGGGGAGGTTGACCAGGAAGATCCAGCGCCAGTCGGCGTATGCGGCCAGGACACCGCCCACGCCGGGTCCGGCCACCGCCGACACCGCCCACACCGTGGACAGCTTGGACTGGATCTTCGGGCGGTCCTTGAGCGGGTAGAGGTCTGCGGCGAGCGTCTGCACCGTGCCCTGGAGCGCTCCGCCGCCCAGGCCCTGGAGGATGCGGAACGCGATCAGCGCGCCCATGTTCCAGGCCACCGCGCACAGCAGCGAACCGGCCAGGAACACCGACGCGCCCGCGATCAGGACCGGCTTGCGGCCGAAGGTGTCCGACAGCTTGCCGTACACCGGAAGCGTCACCGTCACGGCGAGCAGATAGCCGGAGAACAGCCAGGAGAAGACCGAGAAACCGCCCAGGTCACCGACGATCTGCGGGACGGCGGTAGAGACGATGGTGGAGTCGAGGGCGGCGAGCGCCATGGCCAGCATGAGCGCGGCGACGACGGCGCCGCGTCTGTGCGTGTCCTGCGTGCGCTCCGCCGCGGCCGTCCGTATCCCGGTGTCCCCCTGGTCCACAGGATTCCTTCCCCTTGCATCTATCCGCCGCGGACAGCTTCCCACTTGACCCTGACGCGACGGGAGGGTGGATGCTGACTGGGCCGCAGGGTGGACCACAACCCCGAGAACGTCTCCACCTGTCGGTGGACTGCCCCTAGGGGTTCCTCCGTACTACGGCCCGGGGAGGGTTCGTACCGCCGGAGGAGGAGCGGGGCCGGGGGCGTCCTTAACCTGGTTTTACGTCGCTGGGGCGCCGGGGAGGGGTGGTTGACCGAACCGGCGGGGGTGGGGTTTTCCCCAGTACAAGAGGGTGCCGGGCACCAGCGCGCCGGGCCCCTCCGCGAGGCCAGACTCATCCGCGTAACCAGCACAGCACTTCCGGCAGGACCGGTCCGACGCAGCACTCGTGCGTCAACTTCGTAACCGACATAGGAGATTTACCATGACTTCGGCCGTGACCATTCCCAGGCACGGGGGCACTGGAGGGCGTACGGCCGTAGCCGCGCGGGCGCGGCAGGTCGTGAAGGCGTACGGGGCCGGCGAGACCCGTGTCGTCGCCCTCGACCACGTGGACGTCGACATCGCCCGCGGACAGTTCACCGCGATCATGGGCCCCTCGGGCTCCGGCAAGTCCACGCTCATGCACTGCCTGGCCGGGCTCGACACCGTCTCCTCGGGGCAGATCTACCTCGACGAGACCGAGATCACCGGGCTCAAGGACAAGAAGCTCACCCAGCTGCGCCGGGACCGGATCGGGTTCATCTTCCAGGCGTTCAACCTGCTGCCGACGCTGAACGCGCTCGAGAACATCACGCTGCCCATGGACATCGCCGGGCGCAGGCCCGACAAGCAGTGGCTGGCGCGGGTCGTGGACACCGTGGGGCTGAGCGACCGGCTCAAGCACCGGCCCACCCAGCTCTCCGGCGGCCAGCAGCAGCGCGTGGCCGTGGCCCGGGCGCTGGCCGCGCGGCCCGAGATCATCTTCGGTGACGAGCCGACCGGAAACCTCGACTCCCGTGCGGGAGCGGAGGTGCTGGGCTTCCTGCGCAGGTCGGTCGACGAGCTCGGGCAGACCATCGTGATGGTCACGCACGACCCGGTTGCGGCCTCGTACGCGGACCGGGTGCTGTATCTCGCCGACGGCCGGATCGTCGACGAGATGTACAAGCCGACCGCGGACGCCGTCCTCGACCGTATGAAGGACTTCGACGCCCGGGGGCGCACGTCATGACCGTGCTCAAGACTTCGATGCGCAACTTCTTCGCGCACAAGGGGCGCATGGCCCTCTCCGCGATCGCCGTGCTGCTGTCGGTGGCGTTCGTCTGCGGGACGCTGGTCTTCACCGACACCATGAACACCACTTTCGACAAGCTGTTCCAGGCGACGTCGTCCGATGTGACTGTGAGCGCCAAGGGCGCCTCGGACACCGGTGAGACGACCTCCGACAACGGCCGGCCGCCGGTCATGCCGGCCTCCGTGGTCGCCAAGGTGCGTGCCGCGCAGGGCGTGAAGGCGGCGGAGGGAACCGTCTTCTCCACCTCCGTGACCGTCGTCGACGCCAAGAAGGACAGCCTGTCGCCGTCCAGCGGCGCCCCGACCATCGTCGGCAGCTGGAACGGCAACGACGCCCGCACCATGAAGATCACCGCCGGTACGGCGCCCAAGGGCCCCGACCAGGTGATGGTGGACCGCGACACCGCCGACAAGCACCACCTCGGGCTCGGTGACGAGATCGGCGTGATCAGCGCGGTCGGCACGCACGACGCGAAGATCTCCGGCATCGCGGACTTCCAGGTCACCAACCCCGGTGCCGCGATCTTCTACCTCGACACGAGGACCGCCCAGCAGACGCTCGTCGGGAAGACCGGCGTCTTCACCAACGTCAACGTCACGGCCGCGCCCGGCGTGAGCGACCCGCAGCTGAAGAAGAACGTCCTCTCGGCGCTCGGCACCACCTACAAGGTGCAGACCGCCAAGGAGACCGCCGACGCCAACCAGAAGAGCGTCGAGAGCTTCATGAACGTCATGAAGTACGCGATGCTCGGCTTCGCCGGGATCGCCTTCCTCGTCGGCATCTTCCTGATCATCAACACCTTCTCGATGCTGGTCGCCCAGCGGACCCGGGAGATCGGCCTGATGCGGGCCATCGGGTCCAGCCGCAAGCAGGTCAACCGGTCGGTGCTCGCCGAGGCGCTGCTGCTCGGTGTCTTCGGGTCCGTTCTCGGTGTCGGCGCGGGCGTCGGCCTCGCGGTCGGCCTGATGAAGCTCATGGGCCAGATGGGCATGCATCTGTCGACCGCCGATCTGACGGTCGCCTGGACGACTCCGGTGGTCGGTCTCCTGCTCGGCGTCGTCGTCACCGTCCTCGCCGCCTACCTGCCCGCCCGCCGGGCCGGCAAGGTCTCCCCGATGGCCGCACTGCGCGACGCCGGTGCCCCCGCCGACGCCAAGGCGGGCCGCGTACGGGCCCTGGTGGGCCTGGTCCTCACCGGCGCCGGCGGCTACGGCCTCTACCTGGCCGCGAACGTCGACAAGGCGAAGGACGGCTCGCTGTGGCTGGGCCTCGGCGTCGTGCTCTCGCTCATCGGGTTCGTCGTCATCGGCCCGCTCCTGGCGGGCGGCGTGGTGCGCGTCCTGGGCGCCGTACTGCTGCGGGCCTTCGGACCGGTCGGACGGATGGCGGAACGCAACGCGCTGCGCAACCCGCGCCGCACGGGCGCCACCGGCGCCGCCCTGATGATCGGCCTCGCCCTGGTCGCCTGCCTCTCGGTGGTCGGCTCCTCCATGGTCGCCTCCGCGACCGACCAGCTCGACAAGACCGTCGGCACGGACTTCATCATCCAGTCCGACAGCGGCCAGCTGGTCACACCGCAGGCCGTCAAGGCCGTGAAGGACACGCCCGGCCTGGCGCGGGTCACCGAGTACCGGCGCAACCAGGCGGACTTCACCACCCCCGACGGCAAGACGCTCGACGACACGGCCATCACGGCTGCCGACCCGACGTACGCGACCGACCTGCGCACCAAGACGGTCGCCGGAAACCTCAAGGACGCCTACCTGCCGAACTCGATGTCCGTGCACGAGAAGTTCGCCAAGGCTCACGGGGTCCACCTCGGGTCGAAGATCAAGGTCGCCTTCAAGGACGGCTCCACGGCCGACCTGACGGTCCGCGCGATCACCAGCAGCGACGTCGTCATCGACCAGGGGGCGATGTACACGTCGATCGCGACGCTGGCGAAGTACGTCCCCGCCGACAAGATGCCCCTGGACCAGCTCGTCTTCGCCACCGCCAAGGACGGACAGCAGGACGCGGCCTACAAGTCGCTGAAGTCCGCGCTGCACGACTACCCGCAGTACAAGGTGCGCGACCAGACCGACTACAAGCAGGCGCTCAAGGACCAGATCGGCCAGCTGCTGAACATGATCTACGGCCTGCTGGCCCTCGCGATCATCGTCGCGATCCTCGGTGTCGTGAACACCCTGGCGCTGTCGGTGGTCGAGCGGACCAGGGAGATCGGCCTGATGCGGGCGATCGGCCTGTCCCGGCGGCAGCTGCGCCGGATGATCCGCATGGAGTCCGTGGTGATCGCCCTGTTCGGCGCCCTGCTCGGCCTCGGCCTGGGCATGGGCTGGGGCGCGACGGCCCAGCAACTGCTCGCCCTGGAGGGCCTGAAGGTCCTCGAGATCCCGTGGTCCACCCTGATCGCGGTCTTCCTCGGCTCGGCCTTCGTGGGCCTGTTCGCAGCCCTGATCCCGGCCTTCCGGGCGGGCCGCATGAACGTACTGAACGCGATCGCCACCGAATAGCCACCGCACACGGGGGTTGCGGGGGAGCGCCCGGTGCCGGTGAGTCTTGGGGGACTCACCGGCACCGGGCGGTTTCTTGTTTCAGCCAGGGTCTCCTTTCTCGCGCCGGGCGGGCACTTCCAGCCCGTCCGGCGTTTGAGGACGAGGCCGTCCAGGCCGATAGCGGGGTCTGGGGGGCGCAGCCCCCAGGGACGGTCACGTCAACGCCGGGCACAGCGGGAACCGGCGTTGTCCACAGCCCCCGGCGCCCACGCGGAGCGCGTCGTACGCTGGAGACCCCCCGGCCGGTCACCGCGTCGGGCCCTTCGCGTTGCCCACCCCCCGGACGAAAGCCGCCCCGAATGACCCTGCACGGTCTGCTCGACGCCGTCGTCAAGGACACCGCCCTCGCAGAAGCCGTCAAGGCGGCCGCAGACGGCAACCGCATGCACATCGACCTCGTCGGCCCCCCGGCCGCCCGCCCCTTCGCGATCGCCGCCCTCGCCCGCGAGACCGCCCGCCCCGTGCTCGCGGTGACGGCGACAGGACGCGAGGCCGAGGACCTGGCCGCCGCCCTGCGCTCGCTGCTGCCGCCGGACGGCGTCGTGGACTACCCCTCCTGGGAGACACTCCCGCACGAGCGGCTGAGCCCCCGCAGCGACACCGTCGGCCGCCGCCTCGCCGTCCTGCGCCGCCTGGCCCACCCCCGCCCCGACGACCCCGAGACCGGCCCGGTCTCCGTCGTCGTGGCGCCGGTACGGTCCGTGCTGCAGCCGCAGGTCAAGGGCCTCGGCGACCTGGAACCGGTCGCACTGAAGACCGGGCAGACCGCCGACCTGAACGAGGTCGTGGAAGCCCTCGCCGCCGCCGCGTACGCGCGCGTGGAGCTCGTGGAGAAGCGCGGCGAGTTCGCCGTACGAGGCGGCATCCTGGACGTCTTCCCGCCCACCGAGGAACACCCCCTTCGCGTGGAGTTCTGGGGCGACGACGTCGAGGAGATCCGCTACTTCAAGGTCGCCGACCAGCGCTCCCTCGAGGTCGCCGAGCACGGCCTGTGGGCGCCGCCCTGCCGTGAACTCCTGCTCACGGACGACGTACGCACGCGTGCGCGCACCCTCGCCGAACAGCACCCGGAGCTGGGCGAACTGCTCGGCAAGATCGCCGAGGGCATCGCGGTCGAGGGCATGGAGTCGCTCGCCCCCGTCCTGGTGGACGACATGGAGCTGCTGATCGACGTGCTGCCCAAGGGCGCCATGGCCGTCGTATGCGATCCGGAGCGGGTACGCACGCGTGCCGCCGATCTGGTCGCGACCTCCCAGGAGTTCCTGCAGGCGTCCTGGGCGGCGACGGCGGGCGGCGGCGAGGCTCCCATCGACGTCGGCGCGGCATCGCTCTGGTCCATCGCGGACGTCCGCGACCGGGCCCGCGAACTGGACATGATGTGGTGGTCGGTCTCCCCCTTCGCCGCCGACGAAGAGCTCGACGCCGACACCCTCAAGCTCGGCATGCACGCCCCCGAGACCTACCGCGGCGACACCGCCAAGGCCCTCGCCGACACCAAGGGCTGGCTCGCCGAGGGCTGGCGCACGGTGTTCGTCACCGAGGGCCACGGCCCCGCGGCCCGCACGGTCGAGGTGCTCGGCGGCGAGGGCATCGCGGCCCGCCTCGACGTGGAACTCGGGGAGATCTCCCCGTCCGTGGTGCACGTGTCCTGCGGCTCGATCGACTACGGCTTCGTCGACCCGGCGCTCAGGCTCGCCGTCCTGACCGAGACCGACCTGTCCGGCCAGAAGGCGGCCGGCAAGGACGGCGCACGGATGCCGGCCCGCCGCCGCAAGACCATCGACCCGCTCACCCTGGAGGCGGGCGACTACATCGTCCACGAGCAGCACGGCGTGGGCCGCTACATCGAGATGGTGCAGCGGACCGTGCAGGGCGCGACCCGCGAGTACCTGGTCGTCGAGTACGCCCCCGCCAAGCGCGGCCAGCCCGGCGACCGCCTGTACATCCCCACCGATCAGCTGGAGCAGATCACCAAGTACGTCGGCGGGGAGGCCCCCACCCTGCACCGTCTGGGCGGCGCCGACTGGACGAAGACGAAGGCGCGCGCGAAGAAGGCCGTCAAGGAGATCGCGGCCGACCTCATCAGGCTGTACAGCGCGCGCATGGCGGCCCCCGGCCACACATTCGGCCCGGACACCCCCTGGCAGCGCGAGCTGGAGGACGCCTTCCCGTACGCGGAGACGCCCGACCAGCTCACCACCATCGCCGAGGTCAAGGAGGACATGGAGAAGTCGGTCCCCATGGACCGCCTGATCTGCGGCGACGTCGGCTACGGCAAGACGGAGATCGCGGTACGGGCCGCCTTCAAGGCCGTACAGGACGGCAAGCAGGTCGCGGTCCTCGTCCCCACGACCCTGCTCGTGCAGCAGCACTTCGGGACGTTCTCCGAGCGCTACTCCCAATTCCCCGTCAACGTAAGGGCGCTCAGCCGCTTCCAGACGGACACCGAGGCGAAGGCCGTGCTGGAGGGCCTGCGGGAGGGCTCGGTGGATGTCGTCATCGGCACCCACCGCCTGTTCTCCTCGGAGACCAAGTTCAAGGACCTCGGCCTGGTCATCGTCGACGAGGAGCAGCGCTTCGGCGTCGAGCACAAGGAACAGCTGAAGAAGCTGCGCGCCAACGTCGACGTCCTGACGATGTCCGCGACCCCCATCCCCAGGACCCTGGAGATGGCCGTGACCGGCATCCGCGAGATGTCGACGATCACCACGCCCCCGGAGGAGCGCCACCCCGTCCTGACCTTCGTCGGGCCGTACGAGGAGAAGCAGATCGGCGCGGCGATCCGGCGTGAACTCCTGCGCGAGGGCCAGGTCTTCTACATCCACAACCGGGTGGAGTCCATCGACCGGGCCGCCTCCCGGCTGCGTGAGATCGTCCCCGAGGCGCGGATCGCGACCGCCCACGGCCAGATGTCCGAGTCGACGCTGGAGCAGGTCGTCGTCGACTTCTGGGAGAAGAAGTACGACGTCCTCGTCTCGACGACGATCGTCGAGTCCGGCATCGACATCTCCAACGCCAACACCCTGATCGTGGAGCGCGGCGACAACTTCGGCCTCTCCCAGCTGCACCAGCTGCGCGGCCGGGTGGGCCGCGGCCGCGAGCGCGGGTACGCGTACTTCCTGTACCCGCCGGAGAAGCCCCTGACGGAGACCGCCCACGAACGTCTGGCGACGATCGCCCAGCACACGGAGATGGGCGCGGGCATGTACGTCGCCATGAAGGACCTGGAGATCCGCGGCGCGGGCAACCTCCTCGGCGGCGAACAGTCCGGCCACATCGCGGGCGTCGGCTTCGACCTGTATGTCCGCATGGTCGGCGAGGCGGTCGCGGACTACCGGGCCTCCCTGGAGGGCGGGGTGGAGGAGGAGCCGCCCCTGGAGGTCAAGATCGAGCTCCCGGTCGACGCGCACGTCCCGCACGACTACGCCCCCGGCGAGCGCCTGCGCCTGCAGGCCTACCGTGCCATCGCCTCCGCCACCACGGAGGAGGACATCAAGTCCGTACGCGAGGAACTCGTCGACCGCTACGGCAAGTTGCCCGAACCGGTCGAGAACCTGCTGCTCGTCGCGGGCCTGCGGATGCTCGCCCGCGCCTGCTCGGTCGGCGAGATCGTCCTGCAGGGCAACAACATCCGCTTCGCACCGGTGGAGTTGAGGGAGTCCCAGGAGCTCAGGGTCAAGCGCCTGTACCCGGGGACCGTCATCAAGCCGGCCGTCCACCAGGTGCTGGTACCGCGTCCGAAGACGGCGAAGGTGGGCGGAAAGCCGCTGGTCGGGCGGGAGTTGCTGGGCTGGGTGGGCGAGTTCCTGGCGTCGATCCTGGGGTCGTAGAGGCCGGAGGGCGGACCGACATACGAAGCCGTCCGCGGGAGGCGGATTCCGCGGACGGCTGCTCTGTGGCCCTAAGGCTGTTCGGGCCTGTCGCGATCCATGCCGAGTTGCCCCTCGATGCGCTGCTGGGCGTCGTCGACCTGGTTCTCGTACTTGTTGCCCGTTCTCTCGTTGACCTTGCGTTCCGCCGCGTCGGACATGTCCTTGGCCTTGTCCTGCATCTGGCGGTTGCTCTTGAACCTGTCGAAGATGCCCATCCAGAGCTCCTTCCCGAGATGGCTCAGCAACGACGATACGGCCGATATGTGACAAATGCCCACTTGGGCTGATTTTGGTCTGGACCTCGTGAGTGCCTCCGTGCGCCCTCTCGCTACGGTGTGCGGACAGTCGTACGGGACATTCGTACGAGAGAAGACCGCCCGTGCGGGGGGCGGATCGCGCAGCAAGGGGAGGGCACACCGTGAGGCGTCTGAGGGGCGGGGCGGCGGCCGCCATGGTGCTGGTGTTCGCCGTGGCCGGATGCAAGGCGGAGACCAAGACGGGATCCGGCGGACCGCAGGAGACCGGCGGCGGGGGCGCGGCCCTCACGGCCGCCGAGTCGCTGACCGTGAAGGGGCGCGCGCCGAAGACGGGTTACGCCCGGGACCGGTTCGGAGCCGCCTGGGCGGACACCGACTCCAACAGCTGCGACACCCGTGACGACATCCTCAAACGGGACCTGTCCGACGTGAAGTTCAGCGACGGCAGGTGCAAGGTGTCGTACGGCGTCCTGGAGTCGGATCCGTACTCCGGCCAGAAGGTGACCTACCGGCGCGGCCGCAGCCTCGTCGACATCGACCATCTGGTCGCCCTCTCCGACGCCTGGCAGAAGGGCGCCAAGTACTGGGACGCGCGCAAGCGCATAGCCCTCGCCAACGACCCGCTCAACCTCCTCGCCGTCGACGCGAGCGCCAACCGCGCCAAGGGCGACGGCGACACCGCGACCTGGGTGCCGCCCAACAAGGCCTACCGGTGCACCTATGTCGCCGCCCAGGTCGCGGTGAAGAAGAAGTACGGGCTGTGGGTGACCGCCGCCGAGAAGGCCGCGATGGAGAAGGTCCTCAGGACCTGCCCGGGGCAGAAACTCCCCTCCGGCGGCAACCCGACCGAGGCACCGGCCCGCTTCCGCGCCGACTGACGGGAACGGGCCGGGGGCTCGGCTACGCCTGCTGCTTCAGCGCAGCGAGGACCGTCCTCGTCACCTTCTTCGCGGACGCGGCGCCGTTGTCGCTGCCCGCCGTGGACAGCACGGTGACCACCGAGTTGCCGGACCGGGCCGCGATCAGCGTGGTGCCGTTCTGCCAGGTGCCGCTCGTCAGCGTCATCGTGTAGGCCTCGTCCCCGAGTCCGGTGGCGGACTTGCCGGTGAGCTTCACCTTGGCGTGCGCGTCGGTGTCCGTGAACGTGGCGCACTCGGCGGCGACGGACTGCAGGCTCTTCATCACCGCGGCGGCCGTGGTGCCCTGGAAGGTGTCGATCTCCTGGGCGACCTCCTGCGTCTTGTCCTTGCTCGCGTAGTCGTTCTGCGCGAACGACACGCCCCCCTTGTAGCCGCTCACCTGGATCCAGGACGTGCCTTCCAGCCTGGTGCAGTCCGGCTTCGCGCTCTTCTTGGCGGACGGCGGGAGGAGGGTGTCGCCGGTGTCCGAGGAGCCGTCGGCCTCGATGGTGAGCCCGGCGGGGAAGGCCGACGCGGGCGCCAGCGCCTTCTTCAGCTGCGTACCGGTGGGCAGAGAGGCCTCGGGGTCCTTCGCCTTGGCCGCAGCCGCCTTGTCGGAGGAGGCCGTGCCCCCCTGGTCGGAGGAGGAACCGGACGAGCAGGCGGTGAGGGCCAAGGGGAGTGCCGCGACGGCGAGCAGGGTGGCGACACGAGGCGAGAGACGCATGACAGTCCTTCAAAGGATGGTGTTGACGGGGGGAGCGCACGGCATGCCGTGCAAGGGCCTGAGGCGGCCCGGGGCGTGGGGAGTGGGGCCGCCCGTGGAAGCCGGTGGAACGGCTCGGTGAGCGGCGAGCGGTAATGGTAAGCGTGCAGGCGGGAGGGCCGAACCCCAGGTCGGGGCAGGGTCAGGCCGCCTTCTTCCAGTCACCGCAGCCGGTGGTCTTGAAGTAGGCGTCGCGTGGGCTGATGGTGACGACGGCCGTGCCGGTCACGTTGTTGTTCGCGATGATCGAGTGGAGCGAGTGGTCGGCGTCCTTGGTCCGCTCCCAGTAGCAGGAGTCGTCCTTGTTGCCGGTGGACCGGTAGGTGCCGGCGGCGATGTCGGAGCCGACCCTGAACATCCCGCCGTCACCGGCCATCCTGGCGGCGGGCGTGCCCTTCGCCTTGGCGTCGACGGCCTCCCAGTCCTTGCAGCCGTTCGACTTGAAGAGCTTGTCCGTGGCCTTGACGGTGACGTAACTGGTGCCGCTCACATTGTCGTTGGCCAGGATCGAGTCCATCTCGCCCTTGGCGTCCTTGGCGCGCTCCCAGTAACACATGCCGTCGGTGTTGCCGGTGGTGCGGTAGGTGCCGGGCTTGACGTCCGAGCCGACCCGGAAGTCACCGTCGCCCGCGAACGCGGCCTTCTTCTCGGCAGCCTGCGCCTTCCCGCTGCCGGAGCCGTGCTGCGCGGAGGCCGAGGAGTTCTTGCCGGAGTCGGAGGCGGAGCCGCTTCCCTTGTCACCTGCGTGCGCCGATACGACGCCGATGACCACGACCCCCACGACGGCGCCCAGCGTGAGCTTGCCCTTCATGCCCATGACGATGTCCCCCCTCGGACGTTCGGATGTGGCGAACTGCCGTTGCCCGGCTGCTGCCGTTCACGGTGTTCGCTGGGTCAATAAGAGCAGAGGCTGTGAACCGAGTCAACACGGTTCACAGAGTCGGTCGCGTACACGACCGTGAATGCATGGATCTTGCGTGCGTCGGTATGCTCGACGTCACACTGCGACAACGAGGGGAGCCGGCGGGTGCAGGACAACGCGACAGAGGTGACCGCCGCCGGGATCGCACGGCTGGCCGGCGTCGGCCGCGCCGCCGTCAGCAACTGGCGCCGCCGCCACGCCGACTTCCCCAAGCCCGTCGGCGGCACCGAGACGAGCCCGTCCTTCGCGCTCGCCGAAGTCGAGGCCTGGCTGCGCAAGCAGGGCAAACTCGCCGAGGTCCCACTCCGTGAACGTGTCTGGCAGCAGCTCGCCGGACATCCCGAGGGCCCCGTCACGGCGTTGATCCACGCCGGCTGCGCCCTGCTGCTCATCCACGACCGCCCGACCGTCTGGCTGGAGGCGAGCGCGGGGTCGGACGAGCGGCTGGCGGCGATGTTGACGGGCGCGCTGGAGGACGTCCTGGCGCCGCGCTTCGGTCCGCCGGTCCGAGGGCGCGGTGTTCACAGCGGAACGGCCGGAGGCGCGGCGCCGGGTGTGAACTCCCCGCTATCTGTGAACTCGCCGCTGCCTGTGAACTCCCCGCTCGCCGTGAACACCTCCACCGCCGCCCCCACCCCTGCCTCCGCCCCCCCACCACCCGCCGTGCAAGCCCCCTCCGGCCCCCAACTCCTCCCCTCCGCCCCCCTCCTGCGCGGCGTCGCCGAACTCGCCGCCGCATCAGGAGCCCGTCAGACCTTCGAGTTCCTCCTCGGCCGCCACCTCGACGCCAACCCCCGCCAGTACACGCTCACCCCCACCGAACTCGCCGGCCTCATGGCCGACCTGGCAGGCACCGCCCGCACCCTCCTCGACCCCGCCTGCGGCACCGGCGCCCTCCTGCGCGCCGTCACCCCCAGACCCGACCAGGAGCTCTACGCCCAGGACAGCGCCCCCGACCTCGCCGCGCTCACCGCCCTGCGCCTCGCCCTGCACACTCCGGCGACCGTGCGCGGCGCCGCGGGTGACACCCTGCGCGCCGACGCCTACCCCGGGCTGCGCGCCGACGCCGTCCTGTGCCACCCGCCGTTCAACGAACGCAACTGGGGCCACGACGAACTCGCCTACGACCCCCGCTGGGAGTACGGCTTCCCCGCCCGCAACGAATCCGAGCTGGCCTGGGCCCAGCACGCCCTCGCCCGCCTCCGCGACGGCGGCACCGCCGTCCTGCTGATGCCGCCCGCCGCCGCCTCCCGCCGCTCCGGCCGCCGTATCCGCGCCGACCTGCTGCGCCGCGGCGCACTGCGCGCCGTCGTCGCCCTGCCCCTCGGCGCGGCACCCCCGTACAACATCCCGCTCCACCTGTGGGTGCTGCGCCGCCCCGACAAGGCGCCCGCGCAGCCCGAGGTGCTGCTCGCCGACACCGGGCAGTACGCCACCGAGGGACGCGGCGGGCCCGACTGGCGGGCCGTGCGCGAGGCCGTGCTCGACGCCTGGGGCGCCTTCGACCGCGCCGGAACGCTCGACGAACGCCCGGGCCTGGCCCGCTCCCTCCCCGTCATCGACCTCCTCGACGACGACGTCGACCTCGCTCCGGCCCGCCATCTGCCGCCCCCGGCCGCGGCCGACGGCGCCGGCGCGCTCACCGCCGTACGCGAACGCCTCGGCGAGACCCTGCGGCTGACCGCCGAGCTCACGCCGCCGCCCGCGGACCACGCGCAGCCCGCGCCTCGCTGGCCGTTCACCACCGTCGGCGAACTCGCCCGCGGGGGCGCCCTGGTGCTGCGCACCGGCGGTAACGGCGGCCACGCGCGCGTGCCCGTCCTCACCGACCACGACGTCTTCGCCCAGACCGCCCCCTCCGGCGCCCTGCCCGAGAGCGACGAGGACGCGGTGCTGACGCAGCCGGGCGACGTCGTCGTGCCGGTGCTCGGGGGCGGCTCGGTGGCGCGCGTGATCGACGACGCGACCGCGGGCGCCGCCCTGGGGCGCAACCTCGTCCTGCTGCGCCCCGATCCCACGGCGCTCGACCCCTGGTTCCTCGCCGGCTTCCTGCGCGGCACCGCCAACAACCGCCAGGCCAGCAGCTACGCGTCCACCGCCACCCGCCTCGACGTGCGCCGCCTCCAACTCCCCCGCCTGCCTTTGGACGAACAACGGCGCTACGGCGAACGCTTCCGCGCCCTCGACGACTTCGAACGCGCCCTGCGGCACGCGGGCCGCCTCGGAGAGCAACTCGTGCGCGGGATGTACGACGGGCTGACGGACGGGACGGTCGCACCGGACTGACCGGACCGACCGGACCGATACGTTCCCGATCGTGGGACGTGACCAGCGCTACAACGGTTCGGTACAACCCGGGACGCGTTGTCCTTGTCGGCCTATACGCTCGGACTCAGTACTTGTGCCGGTACTCATGTTCGTCCCCATCAGGCCTCCAGGAGCAGCCATGCAGGGCCACGGCTACGCCGCGCCTCCGCCCCGTCGACCCTCGACCGGGGTGCTGGTCCTGCTGCGCGTGGTCTTCGTGGCGGTGGCGCTGCTCAGCATCGGATTCCTGGCATGGGTGGCGACGCTCCGCGCGGCGATCGTGACCCGCAAGGCCACCGACTGGTGGATCTTCGCGGCCTCGTTGGTGGTCCTCGGCATCAGCTTCGCCTTCCTGAGCACCGACCACACCGACGACTTCAGCACACCCAACGGCAATGCCGGCATGATCATTCTGCTCCTTAACGCCGCAGCCTGCGCCGGCTACTACCTGTACGCGGACATACGCCACTTCGGGCCGTACCCCACCGGCTATGCGATGCCCCCGGCGCCGGGCATGGGCTACGGCTACCCGCAGCCCCCGTCGCCGTACGCGGCCACGCTCCCACAGACGCCCGTGGTGGCGGCGCCCGCCGCCCCCGTACCACCGCCCCCGCCGCAGCAGCGCCCCGCGCCCGCCCGTATCGACCAGGTGCGCGCCGAACTCGACGAGCTCAGCGACTATCTGCGCCGGCACCCGGGCCACCCGGACGGCAACGAGGACGGAAGGTGAGCGTGGCGGCAGGACGGGTCGTCGCCGGCCGCTATGCGCTGTCCACGCTCATCGGGCAGGGCGGCATGGGCCAGGTCTGGACGGCCTACGACCAGCGGCTCGACCGGCGCGTGGCGGTGAAGCTGTTGCGCCCCGACAAGGTGGCCGGGCAGGAGGCGGACGAGCTGCGCCGCCGCTTCGTGCGCGAGTGCCGGGTGACCGCACAGGTCGACCACCCCGGCCTGGTCACCGTGCACGACGCGGGCAGCGAGGGCGAGGAGCTGTTCCTCGTCATGCAGTACGTCGACGGCGCCGACCTCTCCGACCATCTCGCCGAGCACGACCCGTACCCCTGGCAGTGGGCGGTCGCCGTCGCCGCGCAACTGTGCGCCGTGCTGAGCGCCGTGCATGCCGTGCCGATCGTCCACCGCGACCTCAAGCCCCGCAATGTGATGGTGAAGCAGGACGGCACGGTCACCGTCCTCGACCTCGGCGTCGCCTCCGTCATGGACGCCGACACCACCCGCCTCACCCACACCGGCACCCCCATCGGCTCGCCCGCCTACATGGCGCCCGAGCAGGCCATGGGCGGCGCGGTCGGCCCGTACACCGACCTGTACGCGCTCGGTGTGCTGCTGCACGAACTCCTCAGCGGTGACGTCCCCTTCGCGGGCTCCACGGCGCTCGGCGTACTGCACCGGCATCTGTACGAGCCCCCGGTCCCCGTACGCCGTATCCGCCCCGAGGTCCCCGAGCCGCTCGAACACCTGGTCCTGCGCCTGCTCGCCAAGGACCCGCAGCACCGCCCTGCGTCCGCGCAGGACGTGTACGAGCACCTGGCGCTGATGCTGCCCGCGCGCGGGAAGCCGACCGGGGCGCCGCTCGACCCCACGCGCCCCTTCCTCCGCCCGCACGCCCCCTGGCCGGACCGCGCGCGCACGCCCGCGCCCCAGCCCGCCCCGGTCACCCCGGCGGTCGAGAAGGCGGAGAAACCGGACGTCGCCCGCGCCGTCGACGAGGTCAAGCGACTCCTCGGCGAGGGCCGCATCACCCAGGCCGTCGACATCCTCGGCGCGATCCTGCCGGCCGCCGCCGAACAGCACGGCGAGCACTCCCCGGTCGTCCGCACCCTGCGCAAGCAGTACGCGGCCACCCTCATGGACGACGGCCAGTACCGGCGCGCACTGCCCGAACTGCGCCGCCTCGCCGACGAACGCGCCGCCGAGGCCGGCCAGGCCGACCCGCAGTCGCTGCGCTTCCGCTACGAGGCCGCCCAGTGCCTGGAATCCCTCGGTGAACCGGCGGCCGCGCTCGCCGAGTACCGCGCGCTGCTGCCCTACTACGAGAACCAGTACGTGGCAGGCGACCCCGAACTCGCCCACGACGTCCGCCGCCGCATCGGGCACCTCCTGCTCGCCCTGGGCGACCGCGCCGCCGCCCACGACACCCTCGCCCGGCTCCTGCTCGACGTGGAGCGCCTACGCGGCCCCGGGCACCCGCTCGTGGCCGAAATCCGCCGCACTCTGGGGTGGTTGGGGCAGGTGCGCGGCTAGTTTTTACCGAGCCCTGAGGGATTCTTGTGATCTATGGGGGCTCACGTTTCCCGAACGCTTGATCGCGTTCGGATACGTTCCGTTCGTTTTACGCCAGGCAACGCATGACGCCAGGCAACGCACAACGCAACCGACGCACAACCAGGGGTGGGGTACACATGGCCGGCCATCGGCAGTCCAAGAAGCGCAGATACATCACCTGGGCCGCCGCCGGCGCCGCCGTGGTCGCGGGAGCCGGTCTTGCCGCGCAGAGCTCCATGGCAGCCACCACCTGGCCCGCGCAGAAGACATACACCGGCCGCGCCTTCGACACCTGCGCCGCGCCCTCCCTGGCAGCGATGAAGGCCTGGCACACCGGCTTCTACGGCGCCGCCGCCGTCTACGTCGGCGGCAAGAACCGCGGCTGCTCCCAGCCCAACCTGACCGCCTCCTGGGTGAAGTCGGTCAGCACGGTCGGCTGGAAGCTCATTCCGATCTACGTCGGCGCCCAGCCGCCCTGCCAGTCCGGCTCCAGCCCCGAGAAGATCACCGCCACCACGGCCGCCTCCCTCGGCAAGGCCGACGCGGACGACGCCGTGGCCAAGGCATCGGCGCTCGGCATGAAGGCCGGCAGCCCGATCTACCTGGACATGGAGTCGTACGACATCACGAACACGTCGTGCAACAACGCCGTGCTCACCTATGTCCGCGCCTTCGACAAGGAGCTGCGCGCCAAGGTCTACCGCGCCGGCTACTACGGCTTCACCAGCTCCAGCGCGAAGGCCATCGCGAACGCCGCCGACAAGACCGACCTGCCGGGCAACCTCTGGTACGCCCTGTGGGACAAGCAGAACACCACGACCACGGACTGGCCGTTCGGCTCGACCCAGTACACGGACCACAGCCGCGGTCACCAGTACCTGGTCAACAGCAAGGAGACGCGGAACGGCTACACGATCACCGTGGACCGCGACGCGTGGGACGCCCCGGTGGCCATCACCGGCTGAGCCCCCCGGCCCCCGCGGAGGCGCGGCGGTGCCCGAAGTCGCGGTGAATCGTTGGTCGAATGGGTTGGCCACAGCCGACCCACTGCCTACCATCGATCACCGCAAGACTTTGTGCACCGTCGCACAATCTCCTCGGGAGGCTTCCTTGCACCGCCGCCGTCGCACCGCGCTCGTCCTCACCGCCGCGATCGCCGCCGCGGCCCCCGTCCTGACCGCCTGCGGAAGCGATGCGCACCCCGGTGCGGCAGCCGTCGTCGGCGGTCAGCGGATCACCGTGGCGCAGCTTCAGACCCGGGTGAACGAGGTGCGCGCGGCGCAGCGGGCGGCCGTGAAGGACGACGCGCAGTACAAGCAGGCCGTCTCGCAGACCGCGAGCCTCACCCGCGACACCCTGCACGGAATGGTCATCGACCAGGTGCTGCACCGGGCCGCCCAGGACGCGGGCGTGAGCGTCACGCCCAGGGAGGTCCAGCAGATGCGCACCGGCCTCGAGCAGCAGGTCGGCGGCTCCAAGGCCCTGCAGGCGGCCTGGCTCCAGCAGTACGGGGTCGCCCCGCAGCGCCTGGACGAGAACCTGCGCCTCCAGCTCGAGGCCCAGAAGCTGGCCCAGGCCCTCGGCGCCGACACCAGCAAGCCGGCCTTCTGGAACGCCCTGTCCAAGGCGTCCAAGGAGCTCCACGTCGACCTGAACCCGCGCTACGGCACCTGGGACGTCCAGAAGAGCAGCCGTGTCGACGCGAAGACCCCGTGGGTGCGCGAGGTCACGGCGACCGGGACGCAGCAGACGGCGTAACGGGCCTCCAGGGCCGCCGCCCCTGGGACCGCGGCCCGGCGGACCACAGCCCTGTGGACAACTTCGGGGGCTGTCGGCGGGGTGCGTTACGTTCGGATCGTGAACGCAACCAGCTCGGAACCGGCCCCCGGCCGCATCGTCCTGCTCACCACCAGCCACCGTGTCGCGCCCGGCCTGCTGTCCTGGCCCGCCTGGCAGGCCCTGCACGCCGCCGACCGCGTGCTGTGCTCGGACGGCGCCCACCCGCAGCTGCCGTATCTGCGGGAGGCGGGCATACGGGTCGACGAGGCCGCCCCCACCGCCGAGGAGCTGGTCGGCACCTGTGCCGGCGGCCGTACGGTCGTCGTGGTCGCTACCGGCGAGGGCGAGCCGGCCCTCACCGACGGCCTGGCCCGCCTCGCCGGCTCCGGACGGATACAGATGCCGGAGCTGGAGCTGCTCCCCGCCTCCTACGACCTCCCGGGCGCCCGCCTCCTGGACCTCGTCCAGGTCATGGACCGCATCCGCGCCGAGTGCCCCTGGTCGTCCCGGCAGACCCACAAGGGCCTGGCGAAGTACGGCATCGAGGAGGCGTACGAACTCGTCGAGGCGATCGAGGAGGGCGACCGCGACGAACTGCGCGAGGAACTGGGCGACGTCCTGCTCCAGGTGGTCTTCCACGCCCGGATCGCCGAGGAGGACCCGGACGCCCCCTTCTCCGTCGACGACGTGGCCGCCGGCATCGTCACCAAGCTCATCCACCGCCACCCGCACGTCTTCGGCGACGAGACCGCCGCCACGCCCGAGGAGGTCAAGGAGCACTGGCTGCGCACCAAGGCGGTCGAGAAGCAGCGCACCTCGGTGACGGAGGGCATACCGCTGGGCCAGCCGGGCCTGGCCCTCGCGGCGAAGCTGGCGTCGCGGGTGCGGACGGCGGGCCTTGCGGTTCCGCTGCCCCAAGCCGAGGGCGTGGGGTACGAGTTGCTCGCGCTGGCGGTGCGCGCCGAGGCGGAGGGCGTGGACCCGGAGGCCGCGCTGCGGGCGGCCGCCCGCACCTACCGGGACGCGATCAAGGAGACGGAGGGCCGGAGCCGGTCAGGTGGCGGTGAAGCGCACGGGCAGGTCTCGTAGCCCCCGCATGATGAGCCCGCCCCGCCAGCGCAGCTCGGCGGGGTCGGCGGCCAGTTCGAGATCGGGCAGGCGGCGCAGCAGCGTCTCCAGGGCGGTGCGGCCTTCGAGACGGGCCAGCGGGGCGCCGAGACAGTAGTGGATGCCGTGGCCGTATCCGAGGTGCTGGTTGTCCCGGCGGGAGAGATCGAGCGTGTCGGGCTCCGAGAACCGGGCCGGGTCGCGGTCCGCCGCGGCCAGGACCACCAGGACCGGGTCGCCGGTGGCGATGCGCTGCCCGCCGATGGTCAGCGGCTCGGTGGCGAAGCGCCAGGTGGCCAGTTCCACCGGGCCGTCGTAGCGGAGCAGCTCCTCTATACCGGTGTCGAGCAGTGCGCTCTCACCGCGCCCGATCGACTCCTGGAGCCGCTGCCGCTGCCCGGGATTGCGCAACAGCGCATAGGTCCCGTTGCCGATCAGGTTGATGGTGGTCTCGAAGCCGGCGAAGAGCAGCACGAAGCACATCGCGGCGGCCTCGTTCTCGGTCAGGTGCTCGCCGTGGTCGGAGGCGCGGATGAGGCCCGAGATCAGGTCCTCGCCGAGGTCGCCCCGCTTGCGGTGGATGAGTTCGGCGAGATAGCCGCGGATCTTCTTCACGGAGCGGGCGACGCCGCCGCGCGGGCCGCCGCCGTGCCGGATCATCATCCCCGCCCAGTCGCGGAAGTCGTCCTGGTCCTCGCGCGGGACGCCGAGCAGATCGCAGATCGCATAGATGGGGAGGGGGAAGGCGAAGTCGTGGATGAGATCGGCCTCGCCGTGCGGCGCGAACCGGTCGATGAGGTCGTCCGTCAACTCCTGCACCCGCGGCGCGAATTCGGCCACCCGCCGGGGGGTGAACGCCTTGGAGACGAGGCGGCGCAGCCGGGTGTGGTCCGGTGGGTCGATATTGAGCAGATGCGTCATGAGATTGGCGCTGCGCTCACCCGGAATACCGGTCCTGCTCTTGCCCTGCGCGTCCTCGGCGTGATGCTCGGGGTTCTTCGAGAGCCGCCCGTCCGCGAGCGCCTGACGTGCGTCGGCATACCGGGTCACCAGCCAGGCCTCGACCCCGCTGGGAAGTTTCGTCCAGTGGACGGGGGAGTGCTCGCGCAGCCAGGCGTAGGCCGGATACGGGTCGCCGGCGAATTCCCAGGTGAAGAGTTCGGGAGCGGTGTTCGGGACGTTCACAGGACGACCGTATCGGGAGCCCGCAGGTGGATGGACCGCCGCAGCGAACGGGCCAAAGATGATGCGCGTTCAAGTCTGTGATCTTCACGTGATCTACGCGGCATTAACTTGTGACAAGTGATCGGCACCGGCTACGTTCACGGACCAGCGCGGCGGTATCGAACGCCTGTCGGTGTCATGTGCCGCGCGGTCATTGCTGTCTCGCGAAAGGCCTCCGCATGCTCTCCGGGAACGGTCGACACCGTCGCCCCCGTCAGGCTCCGGCCATCCTCGTCGCGGCCGGAGTGACCGGCTCCGCCATCGCGATCCCGCTCTTCGCCGCGGGCGGCGCCAGCGCCGCCGACGGCACCACGTGGGACAAGGTCGCCCAGTGCGAGACCGGCGGCTCCTGGAGCGAGAACAGCGGCAACGGGTTCTACGGCGGGCTCAAGTTGACCCAGGAGAACTGGGAGAAGTACGGCGGCCTCGACTATGCCCCGAGGGCCGACCTCGCCAGCCGCAACCAGCAGATAGCCGTCGCCGAGAAGCTCCTGGACGACCAGGGTGTCGGCGCCTTCCACACCTGCGGACTGACCTCCGGGCTCACCAAGGACTCGGGCTCGGCCGCCATCGACACCGGTGTGCTGGGCGGCGGTTCCGGTTCGTCCGATTCATCCGGGGCATCCGACTCCACGGGTCTGTCCAACTCCTCGGGCAGCGCTTCCGATGGGTCCTCTTCGTCGGATTCGTCCTCCGGCTCGTCCTCCAGTGCCTCCCCTTCGACCTCCGCGAGCGCGACGGACAACTCCACCGAATCCGGCACATCCGCCTCGCCGTCCACCTCTCCGTCCAAGAAGGCCACAGGTAACCCACAGGGCGCCGACAACTCGTCGACAGACAAGGCGAAGGTGGACGACTCGGACAATCCCGAGCCTCCGGCGTCCACTTGGACCCTCGTCGACACCGGCACGACCGGCACCGGCCGCCACCGTGGCGCCAGCGCCGACGAGACGGCCGGCAAGGCCGCCGACAAGACCAAGACGGACGGCGGCACGCACGACACGTACACCGTCCATGCCGGCGACACTCTCGCCTCCATCGCCGACTCCCTTGGCCTGGACGGCGGGTGGCGTGCGCTCTACGCCGCGAACAAGGACGCCATCGGTACCGACCCGAACCACATCTTCGCCGGTCAGACCCTGAAACTCGGTGCCGAATAGGGCGAAAAACAACGGGAGTTCACGTCACACTTCGCCACTGAATGTCCGGATTGGTGAAAGTGTGGGATGAGTCTCAGAAGCCCTGATCGTCTTTGAAATTCGACGGATCGCGTGTCTACCGTCGTCACCGCTCGTCAACACGAGCCCCGGCTGCCGCAACGCCGAATCCTGCCAGCGGCCGTACGGGAACAGTCGTCGCGTAAAGCGCCGTAGGCAGGAGCGGGGGACCCAAGGTAGGTGCCTGCCCGGGCAGTTGACGGGCGGCTAGGGGTGTAGCCGTGTCTCGTGAGAGCGAGAGCACGGCCGGGCAACTCAACCGGCCCGAACCCGACAGCTCACCTCGCAGGCGTCGGTGAGGGGATCGAACCATGCTGTTTTCCGGTAAGGGCAAGCACCGTCGTCCGTCCAAGGCCACCCGCGCCGCCGCGCTGGCCGGCGTCACCGGTGTCGCCATCGCCGCTCCGCTGATGGCGGCCGGCAACGCCTCCGCCGCCACCGCCTCCGAGTGGGACACGGTCGCCCAGTGCGAGTCCGGCGGCAACTGGGCCATCAACACCGGGAACGGCTACTACGGCGGCCTGCAGTTCTCCGCCTCCACCTGGGCCGCGTACGGCGGCACCGCCTACGCCCCGCAGGCCAACCAGGCCTCCAAGGCGCAGCAGATAGCCGTCGCCGAGAAGGTCCTCGCCGCGCAGGGCAAGGGCGCCTGGCCGGTCTGCGGCACGGGCCTGTCCGGTGCCGCCTACAACGGCAGCGCCCCCAGCATGAACACCAACCGCTCCACCGACTCGCAGGCCGCCTCCCGCTCCGCCGAGCGCCCGGCCGCCAAGACCGAGAGCACGAAGAGCACGAAGACCGTCACCACCCCGACCGGCAAGAAGGTCAAGAAGGGCGACGGCGAGTACAAGGTCGTCAAGGGCGACACCCTCAGCTCGATCGCCGAGAAGCACGGCGTCAAGGGCGGCTGGCAGCAGCTGTTCAAGCTGAACAAGGGCATCGTCGAGGACGCCAACCTCATCTACCCGGGCCAGCAGCTGCACCTGAAGTGATGCAGGGCTAGAGCCACCCCCGTCCCCCACGGGCTCCCCGCTCCGGTGCGTGTTCCCCCGTACGCACCGGGGCGGGGTTCTTTTTGCTCCCCCTCTTTGTTCCGTTCGGAAACAATTTACTCTCGGTTCTGCCCAAGAGGTGGTCGGCAGCGTGGCCGATCGGCCTTGGGCGGTTAGGCTCATCCCGCAGAGCCACCGCGCTACTGCCGTAGCCGTGTCACATCCAAGAAGGAGATGCTCGTGCCGTCCATCGACGTCGTCGTAGCCCGGGAAATCCTGGACTCCCGAGGCAACCCCACGGTCGAGGTCGAGGTCGGCCTCGACGACGGCAGCACGGGTCGTGCCGCCGTCCCGTCCGGCGCCTCCACGGGCGCCTTCGAGGCCATCGAGCTCCGCGACGGTGACCCCAACCGCTACCAGGGCAAGGGTGTCGAGAAGGCCGTCCTCGCCGTCATCGAGCAGATCGGCCCGGAGCTGGTCGGCTACGACGCCACCGAGCAGCGCCTGATCGACCAGGCCATGTTCGACCTGGACGCCACCGACAACAAGGGCTCCCTCGGCGCCAACGCCATCCTCGGCGTCTCCCTCGCCGTCGCCCACGCCGCCTCCGAGGCCAGCGACCTGCCGCTCTTCCGCTACCTGGGCGGCCCGAACGCGCACCTGCTGCCGGTGCCGATGATGAACATCCTGAACGGCGGCTCGCACGCCGACTCCAACGTGGACATCCAGGAGTTCATGATCGCCCCCATCGGCGCGGAGTCCTTCTCCGAGGCCCTGCGCTGGGGCGCCGAGGTCTACCACACCCTCAAGAAGGTGCTGAAGACCAAGGGCCTGTCCACCGGCCTCGGCGACGAGGGCGGCTTCGCCCCGAACCTGGAGTCCAACCGCGCCGCGCTCGACCTCATCATCGAGGCCATCAAGCAGGCCGGCTACGCCCCCGGCGAGCAGATCGCGCTCGCGCTCGACGTCGCCGCGTCCGAGTTCTACAAGGACGGCAAGTACGAGTTCGAGGGCAAGTCCCGCTCGGCCGCCGAGATGACCGAGTACTACGAGGAGCTCGTGGCGGCCTACCCGCTCGTCTCCATCGAGGACCCGCTGTTCGAGGACGACTGGGCCGGCTGGAAGGTCATCACCGACAAGCTGGGCGACAAGGTCCAGATCGTCGGCGACGACCTGTTCGTCACCAACCCGGAGCGCCTGGCCCGCGGCATCGAGGAGGGCACCGCCAACGCCCTGCTCGTCAAGGTGAACCAGATCGGCTCGCTCACCGAGACCCTGGACGCCGTCGAGATGGCCCAGCGCAACGGCTTCAAGTGCATGATGTCCCACCGCTCCGGCGAGACCGAGGACGTCACCATCGCCGACCTCGCCGTCGCGGTGAACTGCGGCCAGATCAAGACCGGCGCCCCGGCCCGCTCGGACCGTGTCGCCAAGTACAACCAGCTGCTGCGCATCGAGGAGATCCTCGACGACGCCGCGGAGTACGCGGGCCGCAGCGCGTTCCCCCGCTTCAAGGGCTGAGCAAAGGCTCCAGGGCTGACCCATCCTGGGCTAAGCCTTAGCCAGTCGTACGTACGTCCCCGTACCGGTCCCGTACCGTGTGCGGGGACGTACACGTGTGACGGGAGGCGGGGACATGGCCGTGAAGGACCGGGACCGGTTCTCCACCGCGACCAGGATCAGGCTGCTCGGCGAGCAGACGGCGGCCCGGGTCTACCGCTCCCAGACCAAGCGGCAGGCCCGCCGGTCGCGGCTGACCGGCCGGGCGGCGCTGCTCGCCCTGGTGCTGTGCTCGATGGTGGTGGCGCTGGCGTACCCCATAAGGCAGTACGTCTCCCAGCGCTCCCAGATCGCCGATCTCCAGCGGCAGCGGGAGCAGGCCAGGGCGCGGGTCGAGCAGCTGCGCGACCTCAAGGCGCGCTGGCAGGACGACGAGTACGCCGAGCAGCAGATCCGGCTGCGGCTGCACTATGTGCTGCCCGGGGAGACGAGCTACGTCGTGATCGACCCGAGCGTGGCCAAGCAGTCGCGCTTCGAGCAGGGCGCGGGCCACCGCCCCTGGTACACGAACGTCTGGGACGGGGTCGACAAGTCGGACGCATCCGACCAGTGATCAGGCCCTGCGCCCAGTGATATCGACAGAGGAATTCAGTACAGGCATGGATACGCCCCCGCCGCCCACCCCGCGCACCGAGCCCACCGACGCCGATGTCGAGGCCTTCGAGCAGCAGCTCGGGCGGCCGCCGCGCGGGCTGCGCGCCATCGCACACCGCTGCCCCTGCGGCCAGCCGGACGTCGTGGAGACGGCCCCCCGCCTGCCGGACGGCACGCCCTTCCCGACGACGTACTACCTGACGTGCCCCCGTGCCGCCTCGGCGATCGGCACGCTGGAGGCGAACGGCGTCATGAAGGAGATGACGGAGCGGCTCCAGACGGACCCGGAGCTGGCCGCCGCCTACCGTGCCGCGCACGAGGACTACCTCGCGCGCCGTGACGCCATCGAGGTCCTGGAGGGCTTCCCCAGCGCGGGCGGTATGCCCGACCGGGTGAAGTGCCTGCACGTACTGGTGGGCCACTCGCTGGCCGCGGGCCCCGGCGTCAACCCGCTGGGCGACGAGGCGATCGCGATGCTGCCGGAGTGGTGGCTGAAGGGCCCGTGCGTGCAGCCGCTGGTGGCGCCCGACCCGGCGGACGAGATCCCCGGCGAGGAGGGTGAGGTCACCGACCCCACCGAGGTCCGCAGCGGCTTCTTCGCGTACACACCCCTCGTCCCCGCCGGCTTCAGCCGGGTCGCGGCCGTGGACTGCGGTACGAACTCCATCCGGCTTCTGGTCGCGGACGTGAACCCGGCCACGGGCGAACTGCTGGAGCTCGACCGGCGCATGACGATCGTGCGGCTCGGACAGGACGTGGACCGGACCGGGCGGCTGGCCCCCGAGGCGCTGGAGCGGACGTTCGCGGCCTGCCGGGAGTATGCGGAGGTGATCCGTGACCTGGGCGCCGACAAGGTGCGGTTCGTGGCCACGTCGGCCTCGCGGGACGCCTCGAACCGCGACGAGTTCGTACGGGGCGTCGTGGACATCCTGGGTGTCGAGCCCGAGGTCATCTCCGGCGAGCAGGAGGCCGAGTTCTCCTTCACGGGGGCGACCAAGGAACTGAAGGGGCGTGACGACCTCGACCGTCCCTATCTGGTGGTCGACATCGGCGGCGGCTCGACCGAGTTCGTCGTGGGCGACGACCAGGTGCGCGCGGCGCGCTCCGTCGACGTCGGGTGCGTGCGGATGACCGAGCGGCACCTGGTGCGGGACGGCGCCGTCACCGACCCGCCCGCCGAGGAGCAGATCGCGGCCATGCGGGCCGACATCGAGCGGGCCCTCGACCTCGCCGAGGAGACGGTCCCGCTGCGCGAGGCGCGCACGCTGGTCGGCCTCGCGGGGTCGGTGACGACCGTGTCGGCGATCGCTCAGGAGCTGCCCGAGTACGACTCGGAGCGCATCCACCACTCCCGGATCTCCCGCGACCGGGTCCGCGAGATCACCGAGTGGCTGCTGCACTCCACCCATGCCGAGCGCGCGGCCGTCCCCTCCATGCACCCGGGGCGTGTCGACGTGATCGCCGCGGGTGCCCTCGTACTGCTGTCGATCATGGAGCGGATCGGCGCCGAGGAGGTCGTGGTGAGCGAGCACGACATCCTCGACGGGATCGCCTTCAAGGTGGCGGAAGGCGTCTGACGATCCGGCTGCCGCGGCCTACTTGAACCAGTACCGCACGCCGTGGTGGTGCGAGCAGGTGCCCTGCGAGTGGCGGGAGTAGGACAAGGTGGCGTCCTTGCACTTCGCCGTCTCGTACTTGTCCGTCGGCCGCTGGTGGTGCGTCCAGCCGCACACACCGGTGGTGTGACTGACGCAGTGGTGGGCCGTGTTGGTGGCCGGCAGAGTGGCCGCGGAAGCCGTCGGTGCGCTGATGAGGACGCCGGCGAGGGCGACGGTGATCGCCGAGGCAGCAAGGCGTGCGCGCATAGGAGTTCCTCCCCCTTGAGGTGCTTGGCAGCGGGAGCTTATAGGGGTGTGAACGACTTGTGGACGCTGTTGGAAGAAGTCATGGAGGCGGCTTCTCGCCCCTGCCCCTCGGGCCGTGGCGTAGGTCTCGATTGTTACCGATGGGTAGCTCTCGGACGAGCAGGTCGGATAGCGTATGAGCGTGTCCAGGGGGCCTTTCGGGGCCCCTTGGCGACACGCCGCCAGGAAAGTTCGTGAAGTTCTTCACAAGGAATTCCGCCCTGTGGAAGCACGAAAAGGGTCCGGTTGGGCCTTCCGGGGGCCCAACAGGCCCTTGAACGTGTTCAGAAGGGGTATGGGAAGCTTCCTGGAAGGACGCTCACGAGGGGGTGTTGCGGAGGGCTCACCGCACCTCCGATCGCGCGGAGAGGCAGCTCACGCGGCATTGACAACGGGACGTACCGCCCCGCGGAGATCTCGCCGCGACCTGCCCCGCGACAGCGAGTCGCGGAGGATAACACACCCCTTGCAAGAGCTTGTGAAGGGGCGCACGAGCGACCCCCCTGGGGCAGGTGGATACTCGATGGCATGAGCACCACGGAGCGTCCCAGGATCCTCGTAGTAGGCGGTGGGTACGTAGGCCTGTACGCAGCTCGGCGCATCCTCAAGAAGATGCGCTACGGCGAGGCGACCGTCACGGTCGTCGACCCCCGGTCGTACATGACCTACCAGCCCTTCCTCCCCGAAGCCGCCGCCGGCAACATCTCCCCGCGCCACGTCGTCGTCCCGCTGCGACGCGTTCTGCCGAAGGCGGAGGTCCTCACCGGCCGGGTCACCACCATCGACCAGGACCGCAAGGTCGCCACGATCGCCCCGCTGGTCGGCGAGGCGTACGAGCTGCCCTTCGACTACCTGGTGATCGCGCTCGGCGCGGTCTCCCGCACCTTCCCGATCCCCGGCCTCGCCGAGCAGGGCATCGGTATGAAGGGCATCGAGGAGGCCATCGGCCTGCGCAACCACGTCCTCGAGCAGCTCGACAAGGCCGACTCCACGAACGACGAGGAAATCCGCCGCAAGGCGCTCACCTTCGTCTTCGTCGGCGGTGGCTTCGCCGGCGCCGAGACCATCGGTGAGGTCGAGGACCTGGCCCGCGACGCGGCCAAGTACTACAAGAACGTCTCCCGCGAGGACATGCGCTTCATCCTCGTCGACGCCGCCGACAAGATCCTCCCCGAGGTCGGCCCCAAGCTGGGCGCCTACGGCAAGGAGCACCTGGAGAGCCGCGGCGTGGAGATCTACCTCTCCACCTCGATGGACTCCTGCGTCGACGGCCACGTCGTGCTGAAGAACGGCCTCGAGGTCGACTCCAGCACCATCGTGTGGACCGCCGGCGTCAAGCCGAACCCGGTCCTGTCCCGCTACGGCCTGCCGCTCGGCCCCCGCGGTCACGTCGACTGCGCCCCGACCCTCCAGGTCCAGGGCACCGACTACATCTGGGCCGCCGGCGACAACGCCCAGGTCCCGGACCTCGTCGGCCGCAAGGCGGGCAACGAGAACGCCTGGTGCCCGCCGAACGCCCAGCACGCGCTGCGCCAGGCCAAGGTCCTCGGCGACAACGTGATCTCCGGCATGCGGGGCTTCCCGCAGAAGGACTACAGCCACGGCAACAAGGGCGCCGTCGCGGGCCTCGGCCTGCACAAGGGCGTCGCGATGATCGTCATGGGCAAGATGAAGATCAAGCTCAAGGGCCGTCTCGCCTGGTACATGCACCGCGGCTACCACGGTCTGGCCATGCCGACCTGGAACCGCAAGGTGCGCGTGTTCGCCGACTGGACCCTCGGCATGTTCCTCAAGCGCGAGGTCGTCTCCCTCGGCGCGATGGAGCACCCCCGCGAGGAGTTCTACGAGGCCGCGAAGCCGGCCCCGGTCGCGGCCGCGCCCAAGGAGAAGACCGAGGCCAAGGCCTCCTGACCGCCTCCGGTCGCTGATCCGGCCGAAAGACCTCCCGCCGTCCGTGGTGCGGGGGGTCTTTCTGCGTTTCCGGGGCGGAATATGTAACGCGCACGGGGGACTGTGCAGACACCCCGTTTTGTTTATACGTGGTGTTGGACATTCCGGGAGTGCTGTCACGGAGGTGTGCGCCATGGCCGAAGCCGCGCAGCGGCTGAAGAGCCTCGTCGAACAGTTGCTGGGGGTCCCGCTCCCGGTGCGCATCCGCGCCTGGGACGGTTCGCAGGCGGGGCCGCCGGGCGCACCGGCGCTGGTCGTGCGGAATCGGCGGGCGGTACGACGGCTCCTGTTCAAGCCGGGGGAGCTGGGGCTCGCCCGCGCCTGGGTCGCCGGGGACCTGGACATCGAGGGCGACCTCTACGCCGCCCTCGATCTGATGTCGGAGCTCGTGTGGGAGCGCGGGGAGGACACCAGAACCCTGCTGCAGATGGTGCGCGACCCCGAGGTGCGCGCCGCCGCCCGCGGCCTGGTGAAGGTCGCCGGGCTCCCGCTGCCACCGGCCCCGCCCCGCGAGGAGGTCCGCCGGACCCGCACCCATCTGCACACCAAGCGCAGCGACCGGCGCGCCATCAGCCACCACTACGACGTCGGCAACGACTTCTACGAGATCGTCCTCGGCCCGTCGATGGTCTACTCGTGCGCCTACTGGCCCGCCCCCGACGCCACCCTCGAGAAAGCCCAGCGCGACAAGCTCGAACTCATCTGCCGCAAGCTCTCCCTGACGACCGGTCAGCGGCTGCTCGACGTCGGCTGCGGCTGGGGTTCCCTGGCCATCCACGCCGCCCGCGAGTACGGCGTGAACGTCGTCGGCATCACCCTGTCGCAGGAACAGGCCGCGTACGCCCGAAAGCGCGTCGCGGACGAGGGGCTGACCGACCGGGTCGAGATCCGGGTGCAGGACTACCGGGACGTCCCCGACGGGCCCTACGACGCCATCGCCTCCGTCGGCATGGCCGAACACGTGGGAGCCGAAAGGTACTTGGAGTACGCCGAGGACCTGTACCGCCTCCTGAAGCCCGGCGGACGGCTGCTCAACCACCAGATCGCACGGCGCCCGCAGTGCGACGAATCCTCTTACAGCGTCGACGAGTTCATCGACGCCTATGTCTTCCCCGACGGTGAACTCGCCCCCCTCGGCAGCACCGTCGGGCAGCTGGAGCGCGCCGGGTTCGAGGTCCGTGACGTGGAGGCGATCCGGGAGCACTACGGGCTCACCCTGCGCCGCTGGGTGGCCAATCTGGAGGCCGACTGGCCCCGCGCGATGCGGCTGGCCGGGCCCGGCCGCGCCCGCGTCTGGCGGCTGTACATGGCCGCCTGCGCCCTCGCCTTCGAGCACAACCGCATCGGCGTCAACCAGGTGCTGGCGGTGCGGACCCCCGAGGGCGGGGAGTCCGGGATGCCGCTGCGCGCCCGCACCTGGGGGGCCTGAGTCCCGTACGCACGAAGGGGCCCCGTTCGGCGAGCGAACGGGGCCCCGAGCGTCGTACCGCTACTCCGACTTGATCGCCGTCAGCATGTTCAGCCGCGCCGCCCGGCGGGCCGGCCACAGGGCCGCCAGGACGCCGACCGTCGCCGCCAGCAGGAGGAAGACGCCCATTCGGGCCCAGGGCAGGACCAGTTCGTACGTCGCCATCTTGGTGCCGAGGAGTTCACCGGCCGCCCAGCCGAAGAACACGCCCAGGCCGATGCCGAGCACCCCGCCGAAGAGCGAGATGACGAGGGACTCCAGCCGGACCATCCGCTTGATGCCCTTGCGGTCCAGGCCGATCGCGCGGAGCATGCCGATCTCCTGCGAGCGTTCGAAGACCGACATGGCCAGGGTGTTGATGACACCGAGGACCGCGACGATCACCGCCATGGCCAGCAGGCCGTAGAGCATGTTCAGCATCAGGGTGAACATCTGCGCGATGTCGTTCGACAGGTCCTGCTTGCTCTGGACCTTGATGGCCGGGTTGGTGCCGAGGGCCTTGACCAGCTTGTCCTTGGTCGTGTCGGAGGCGCCGTCCGCCGTCCTGACCAGGACCCGCATGTCGCCGGGGGCGGTCATGTGCGGGGTGACGAGGTTCTTGTCGAGCAGGATGCCCCGGATCAGGTCGTTGCCCTCGTAGATCCCGGAGACCGTCAGACGGGAGGACTTGCCGTCCTCGTAGTGCGCGGTGAAGGTCGAACCCGCCTGCCAGCCGTGGGACTCGGCGGTGTCCTTGTCGACGGTCACCTGTGTGCCGCCCACCTTGAAGGTGCCGTTGTCCACCTTCAGGTCGGTCAGCTCGGCGATCGCCGGGCCGTTCACACCGGTCAGGGACTCGCCCGTGCCGTCGATGCGCGAATAGACGTTGCGCAGCGGGCTGGTGGCGGTCACCCCGGCGGT
Source organism: Streptomyces longisporus (assembly GCF_039532765.1). Taxonomy (NCBI): domain Bacteria; kingdom Bacillati; phylum Actinomycetota; class Actinomycetes; order Kitasatosporales; family Streptomycetaceae; genus Streptomyces; species Streptomyces longisporus. The sequence continues at coordinate 95,113 of NZ_BAAASG010000010.1, read as the reverse complement.
GGCGTTCAGCTTGTCGTCGACGTCCGGGGAGAGCTCGTTGCCGTTCGCCATGGAGACGACGTAGTCGGCCTTGATGGCGGACGAGGCCATCTTGTCGATCGACTTCTGCAGGCTGCCCGCCATCACCGTCATGCCGGTGATGAGGGTGAGCCCGATCATCAGCGCGGAGGCGGTGGCGGCCGTACGGCGCGGGTTGCGCACCGAGTTCTGCCGGGCCAGCTTGCCCGAGACGCCGAAGACGCGCAGCACCGGGGCCGCGGCCGCGATCAGCGGGCGGGACAGCAACGGCGTGAGGATGAAGACGCCGATGATGAGCAGGACCGCGCCGAGCCCCATGGGCGCCTGGCCGTCCGTGCCGTCCATCGTCGTGGCCGCCAGGACGGTCGCGACGCCCGCGGCACCGAACAGCGCGCCCAGCGTGTTGCGCAGCACCAGCGACTTGGTGGTCGCCTGCGCGTGCACGCTGCTCATCGCGGCGACCGGCGGGATCTTCGCGGCCCGGCGGCCGGGCAGCCAGGCGGCCAGCATGGTGATGACGACGCCCACCGCGAGGGCGCTCGCGACCGTGCCGGGCGAGACGACCAGCGGTCCGTCCGGGACGGTGGCGCCCAGCGTGGTCATCAGGGAGCGCAGTCCGGCTCCGATGCCGATGCCCGCGACCAGCCCGGTGACGCCTGCGACCACTCCGACCACGAAGGCCTCGATCAGCACGGACCGGGTGACCTGGCGGCGGGAGGCGCCGACGGCACGCAGCAGGGCCAGTTCCTTGGTGCGCTGGGCGACCAGCATGGTGAAGGTGTTGGCGATGATGAACGTGCCGACGAACAGCGCGATACCCGCGAACACCAGCAGGCCCTGCTTCAGCCCGCTCATCGACGAGGAGATCTGCTCGGCCTGGTCGGCGGCGAGCTTCTTGCCGGTGGTGGTCTCGACGAGCTTCGTCCCGAGCGCGTCGTCCAGCCCGGCCTTCAGGGCGGTCTGGGAGGTGCCGGAGGCGGCCTTCACATCGATCTCGTCGTAGGTGCCCGGCTTGCCGAAGAGCTTCTGGGCGGTGGCCGTGTCGAAGAGGGCGAGGCTGCCGCCCGCCGCGACATTCCCGTCGTCGGTCGTGAAGACGCCGCTGACGGTCGGGGTCAGGACCGGGCCGTTCACGGACAGGCGGACCTTGTCGCCGACCTTGTACCCGGCGCGCCTGGCGGTCTCCGAGTCGATGGCGACCTGGTCCCTGCCGTGCGGTGCGCTGCCGGACTTCAGCGGGTACCGGGCGTCCTTGTCGCCCCAGTAGTTGCCGCCCTGCGACTGGAAGCCGCCGCCGATGAGCTTGCCGTCCTTGTCGGCGATGGCGGTGAAGCCGCTCACGACGCCGACGGCGGACGCGGCCCCCGGCACCTTCGCGCTCCTGTCGAGCATGGCCTGGGTCAGCTCGGGCGTCTTGCTGATGGTGTTGCCCTTGTCCTCCTGGGACTTGGCCTGCACGGCCACGTCGACCCGGTCGAAGCCCTTGGCCGAACTGTTCTGGTAGGCATCCGAGATGGTGTTGGTGAAGACCAGGGTTCCCGACACGAACGCGACGCCGAGCATCACGGCGAGCACGGTCATCAGCAGCCTGGCCTTGTGCGCGAGTACGTTGCGCAGGGCGGTACGGAACATCAGCTGGTGCGGCCCTTCGCGTCGAACTGCTTCATGAAGTCCAGGACCGATTCCGCCGTCGGCTGCAGCATGTGGTCGACGATCTGCCCGTCCGCGAGGAAGACCACCCGGTCCGCGTACGCCGCCGCCACCGGGTCGTGGGTCACCATGACCACCGTCTGCCCCAACTCCCTTACGGAGTTGCGCAGGAAGCCCAGCACCTCGGCGCCGGAGCGGGAGTCGAGGTTTCCGGTCGGCTCGTCGCCGAAGATGATGTCCGGCCGGGAGGCGAGCGCACGGGCCACGGCGACGCGCTGCTGCTGGCCGCCGGAGAGCTGGGCCGGGCGGTGACCGAGACGGTCCCGCAGCCCCACCATGTCGATGACCCGCTCCAGCCACTGCCGGTCGGGCTTGCGGCCCGCGATGTCCATCGGGAGGGTGATGTTCTCCAGGGCCGTCAGCGTCGGCAGCAGGTTGAACGCCTGGAAGATGAAGCCGATCTTGTCCCGGCGCAACTTCGTGAGCTGCTTGTCCTTCAGGGAGCCCAGCTCGGTCTCGCCGATGCGCACGGAGCCGGAGGAGAAGGTGTCGAGACCGGCCACACAGTGCATCAGCGTGGACTTGCCCGACCCGGAGGGGCCCATGATCGCGGTGAACTCGGCCTGCCGGAAGTCGACGGAGACCCGGTCGAGGGCGACCACCTGGGTCTCGCCCTGTCCGTAGATCTTCGAGAGATCCGTGGCTCGTGCGGCCACGGTGGTGGTCGACCGGTCGGCGACGGGTGTGGTGGTCACGGGCAGGAACTCCTCGTGGGACGACGTCGTGAAGGGGACGTGTTCCATCGTGGTGGCCGGAGTCTGCCGTGTAGTCAGCCGCTGTTCCGGTTCCCGGGGGCGACTTCGGAGGGACCCGGGTCCGCCGTGTCATACCTGGGGATGACGGGGACCCCTGACGCCCGGCGCTCCGGCGGCCCCGGCGAACGCCCCGTCGAGAACCGGTGGAGCACCCTCGTTCGGGCGGTGAAATTCCGTCATTCCGCATACACCGCCGACCGTCGCACGCAAGGCTATTGGCAAGTGCGGATGGCCCGTTCCATGGGCTGATGCACCCTCAGACGTCAATAAAATAAGACAACATCGGTCCGCCGTTCCGCTGTTCGGGGGATGTATCCCGATAGGCTCGGAACCTCGACGCGGAGCCCATGGCCTGCCCGGATGGTGGAATGCAGACACGGCGAGCTTAAACCTCGCTGCCCCTACGCGGGCGTGCCGGTTCAAGTCCGGCTCCGGGCACCACCATGTCGTCGATGCGTGGCGATCCCTGCATCCTGCATTGAAGACTTCACCGCGGGACCCGTTGACATCGGGCCCGAGCGGACGGAAACTCACGTCAGCAATTCGGTGAACTAAATTTCACTGCACGAACAAAGCGAATGCCTCCGACGCGACGACCAAAGGATGCAGGGATGCGCACCACCGTCGGCATCATCGGAGCCGGCCCCGCCGGTCTCCTCCTCGCCCGGCTGCTCCACAACGCCGGCATCGACTCGGTCGTGCTCGAGAGCCGCGGCCGCGCCTACGTCGAGCAGCGCCAGCGCGCCGGGATCCTGGAGCAGGGCACGGTGGACGTGCTGCGCGCGGCCGGCGCCGCCGGGCGCATGGACCGCGAGGGGCTGCGCCACGACGGCATCGAGCTGCGGTACGCGAAGAAGCGCCACCGGGTCGACTTCCCCGCCCTCACCGGCGGCCGGTCCGTGATGGTCTACGCGCAGACCGAGGTGTGCAAGGACCTCATCGCACTGCAGCTCAAGGAGGGCGGCCTGCTGCTGTTCGAGGCGGAGGCGCTGGCCGTCGAGGGCGCGGACACCGGCAGCCCGTCCGTCCGGTTCCGGCACGAGGGCCGCGAGGACGTCCTGGAGTGCGACTACGTCGTCGGCTGCGACGGCTTCTGGGGCGTGGCCCGGCAGGCGGTCCCGGCCGAGCTCACCCGGGTCTTCGAGCGGACGTACCCCTTCGGCTGGCTCGGCATCCTCGCCGACGTGCCGCCCTCGCACGAGGAGCTCGTCTACGCCCGCCACGACCGCGGCTTCGCCCTGCTGTCCATGCGCTCCCCGTCCGTCTCCCGTCTCTACCTCCAGGTGCCCGAGGGCACGGACGCCGAGGAGTGGGGGGACGAGGAGATCTGGGCCGAGCTGGAGCGCCGGTTCGAGACCGAGGACGGCTGGCGGCTGGAGCGCGGGCCCATCACCCAGAAGTCGGTGACCCCCATGCGGTCGTACGTCCACGAGCCCATGCGCCACGGCCGGCTCTTCCTCGCGGGGGACGCGGCGCACATCGTGCCGCCGACCGGAGCGAAGGGGCTGAACCTGGCCGTGGGGGACGTCGTGACCTTCGCGCGGGCCCTGACCCATCAGAAGGAGACCGGTTCGGCGGAACTGCTCGACTCCTACTCCGAGACCTGTCTGCGCCGCGTCTGGCAGGCCGAGCGGTTCTCGTACGACATGACCACCCTGCTGCACCGCGCCCCCGGCGCCACGCCCTTCGAGGACCGGCTGCAGCTCGCCCGGCTGGAACGCATCGCCTCCTCGCGGGCGGCCGAGACCGACCTCGCCGAGGGCTACACGGGCTTCCCGCTGCACTGACGTATGGGCGCCCGACGTACGGACGGCGTAAGCAGTTGATCTCCGACGGGTTCCGGCCATGTCGCAGCTTGGTCATGAATGGGGCCCCACGGTGAGGGGAATCACGGATCCGCGTAGCGTGTTGCGCACCACGACGAGGGAAAGATCCTCCCCAAGCACTAGGGTCAATCCTTTGCCTACCCATTACCCTTGATGCTCAAGGCCGCGCACGGCGGCCATGGAGGAGTGCAATGAGGAGCAGAAACCCGGTCTTCTCGCGACGGGGGTTCAGCCGCGACAACGGCTACGCGGGCTTCAACGCCGCGCCGCAGGCCGGGGGCCCCGCCGTCGCCACACAGGGCAACCCGTACGCCCAGCCGACCGGCAACCCGTACGCGCAGAACCCCTACGCCCAGCAGGGCCTGCAGTCGGGCGCCCCGCCGCAGGCGCCGGCCACCACCGGCCGGATGACGATGGACGACGTCGTGCTGCGCACGGCGTCCACGCTCGGCACGCTGATCGTGACGGCCGCGCTTGCCTGGGCGCTGCTGCCGGTCGACGACGCCCACATCAGCCGGTCCTACGGCATCGGCATCGGCGCCGCGCTGATCGGCATGGTCCTGGCGTTCGTCCAGTCCTTCAAGCGGACGGCCTCGCCGGCGCTGATCCTGTCGTACGCCGCGTTCGAGGGTGTCTTCCTCGGCGTCGTCTCCAGCATCGTCGACAACCGCATCGCGAGCGGCGCGGCCATGCAGGCCGTGATCGGCACGATGGCGGTCTTCGCCGCGGTGCTGATCGCCTACAAGGCCGGCTGGATCCGCGTCAACCGCCGCTTCTACGGCTTCGTGATGGCGGCCGCGCTCGGCTTCGTGCTGCTGATGATGGTGAACATGCTGTTCGCCGTCTTCGGCGGCGGTGACGGCCTCGGCTTCCGCAGTGGCGGGCTCGGCATCTTCTTCGGCGTCGTCGGCGTCATCCTCGGCGCCTGCTTCCTCGCCCTGGACTTCAAGCAGGTCGAGGACGGCATCGCCTACGGCGCGCCGAAGGGCGAGGCGTGGCTGGCGGCCTTCGGTCTGACGCTGACGCTGGTGTGGATCTACATGGAGTTCCTGCGGATCCTCGCGATCCTCAACAGCGACAACTAGTCGCCGACGGTCGTGAGCAGGCCGTGAGCAACAAAGGGCCCCGGCGTTGACCATATGCGGCTTCCGCCGCGTGGCCACCCGGGGCCCTTTGCCGTCGTCCAGTGCGCGCTAGAGGAATTTGCGCGCGGCCCTCCTCAGGTCGTACTCATGAACAATCGCCTTGGCGTGGCCGTACGCCAGATTGTGCTCGTGGCGGAGCCAGCTGACCTTCTCCTCGAAGTTGAAGAGAGCCGGGCCTTCCTCGACGGCGCGAAGCCAGTCGGAGACCTCACGGCCGGTGCAGTGGGGGATGCGGGCTAGCAGGTTGCGATGGGTCTCCTCGGAGAAGACTTGGGACATCGGCGCCTCCGGACGCAAAGGGGATGTAAGCCGGTCCTTCAGGTCACCGTGCCTGAGCGTTCGCCCGTTGGCAACAGTCGGGATGCGACGCGTACGCTCCACTCCGTGGTTGATACGACGCCCTTGACTCGTGCCGTTGATCACTTCGCCGACCGTCTGAGGGCCGCACCTCAGAGTCGGCTGCAGCGCGGCGCCGCCGCCGAGGCCCTGGAGTTGGCCAGGGAGATGGCCCGGCGCGCCCAGGCCGTGGAGGAACCCGGGACGGAGCCCCGGGAGATGCCCGACGCCGGGATGTTCGCCGCCGCCGACCAAATCACCGTCGCCGTACATGACTTGGCCCTCGTGCTGAGCGACGAGGGCCAGGTGGAGGAAGCTCTGCGGTTGGTGGAGGAGGCGCAGAAACGCGCCGGGGTGTGATCCCTACAGGGACGCTATGACCCTGTCCGCCAGGATGTAGACGTTCTCCTCGCCGCACTCGAAGGTCAGCGTGTACGCGCCCGAGATGCCCGAGCCGCCCAGCAGGACCGGGGTTTCACCCGCGCGCAGGGCCGCGGCGAGACGTTCCGCCGTTTCGCGGTGGCCCGGGGTCATGCAGAGGGTGGTGCCGTCGGCGAAGACGTAGACGTCGAGGGTGCCCAGCGGGCCCGGGCGTACGTCGGCCAGTTCCACGCGGGAGGCGGCGAGTTCCTCAAGGGTGGCCACCGTGCGCTCGTGGTCGTTCACGACCGGTGACTGGACCGGGACGAAGTCCGGGTGGGAGGGGTGGCGGCGACGGGCCGCGGCCAGTTCGGGGGAGTCCCCCGCGAACTCGTCGGCGTCCGCGGTCGGCTCGCTCACCGGCTCCAGGCCCATGAAGTCGGCCTGCCGGGGCAGGAACAGCTCGCTGTCCGCGAGGCCGAGCAGCGAGGGCGCGTCGGAGGCGTCACGGGCCTCCTGGGCGGCCCAGAAGGCGCGCGCCTCGGCCAGTTCGCGCTCACGCTCCTCGGCGAGCGCCTCGGCCACCGCGGCGCGTATGTCGTCGGCCTCCGAGGAGGGGCGGGCGGCGGGCACCAGACCGCGGGCGGTGCGGTGCTCGGCGAGCTGGGTGTGCAGTGCCGCGACCTCACGGCGCAACACCATGAGCGTCCGCAGGACGGCGACGCCCACGGCGCCCGTGGCGGCCGTGATGACCAGCAAGGTGATCGGCATGGCGCTCACTGACGTACTCCCGGTTCAAAGTCGACCCCCGACTTCCTACATCAGCTTGAAGGGCGGACTAACCAGCTGTCAGTGCGTAACGTCACGAAACGGGCAGGACTTTCGGTCCGGGGTTTAGTGGCGCGCCCGCCTTGACCTGCGTAAATCCCCCTTCTAAGGGAGATAGGTCACATCCTGGGGGAGATTGGATCACAAAATGGCCCGGAGGGCCGGGGTTTCCCGGACTCCGGGCCATCGGCTCACGGTGGGTGCCGAGTTGACTACCGAGAGGTGGGGTCAGGCGTCAGCTGAGGCGTTCGATGACCATCGCCATGCCCTGGCCGCCGCCGACGCACATCGTCTCCAGGCCGAACTGCTTGTCGTGGAACTGGAGGGAGTTGATGAGCGTGCCCGTGATACGGGCGCCCGTCATGCCGAAGGGGTGGCCGACGGCGATGGCGCCGCCGTTGACGTTCAGCTTGTCGAGGTCGATGCCGAGGTCGCGGTAGGAGGGGATCACCTGGGCGGCGAACGCCTCGTTGATCTCGACCAGGTCGATGTCGTCGATGGTGAGGCCGGCCAGGCGCAGGGCCCGCTGCGAGGCCTCGACCGGGCCGAGGCCCATGATCTCCGGGGACAGGCCCGAGACGCCGGTCGACACGATGCGGGCGAGCGGGGTGAGGCCGAGCTCGCGGGCCTTGGTGTCGGACATGATGACGACCGCGGCGGCGCCGTCGTTGAGGGGACAGCAGTTGGCGGCGGTGACCAGGCCGTCCGGGCGGAAGACCGGCTTGAGGCCCGCCACGCCCTCCATGGTCACGCCGGGGCGGGGGCCGTCGTCCTTGGAGACGACGGTGCCGTCGGGGAGGGTGACCGGGGTGATCTCGCGCTCCCAGAAGCCGTTCTTGATGGCTTCCTCGGCGAGGTTCTGGGAGCGGACGCCGAACTCGTCCATGTCCTGGCGGGTGATGCCCTTGAGGCGGGCCAGGTTCTCCGCGGTCTGGCCCATCGCGATGTAGGGGTCGGGGACCAGGCCGTCCTCGCGCGGGTCGTGCCAGGTGGTGCCCTCCTGCTGGGCGACGGCCTCGGTGCGGGCCTCGGCCTCGGCGAAGAGGGGGTTGTGCGTGTCGGGGAGGCTGTCGGAGTTGCCCTTGACGTAGCGGGAGACCATCTCGACACCGGCCGAGATGAAGACGTCGCCCTCGCCGGCCTTGATGGCGTGCAGGGCCATGCGGCTGGTCTGCAGGGAGGAGGAGCAGTAGCGGGTGACGGTGCAGCCCGGGAGGTGGTCCATGCCCATCTGTACGGCGACGATGCGGCCGAGGTTGTTGCCCTGCTCGCCGCCGGGGAGGCCGCAGCCGAGGTGGAGGTCGTCGATGTCGCGGGGGTCCAGCTCGGGGATCTTGGCGAGGGCCGCCTGGATGATGGTGGCGGTGAGGTCGTCGGGGCGCAGATCCTTGAGGGAGCCCTTGAAGGCGCGGCCGATGGGGGAGCGGGCGGTCGAGACGATCACGGCTTCGGGCATCACGGCTCCATTGGCGTTACGGGGGGTTGGGCAGGGCTGACTGGGAAGTTACCCGTACGTATGGCTTGGGTCACGGGTGTCGCCGTGTGACCCTGGCCGCAATTTTCTAAGCGCTTGCTTTTTTCGCCCCCGCCGCCCCTTCCCGTCCCGACCCTGGGGGCTGCCGCCCCCAGACCCCCGCTTCGGCCTGAACGGCCTCGTCCTCAAACGCCGGACGGGCTGAGAAACAGCCCCTCCGGCGTTTGAGGAGCGGGGGTCCGGGGGCTGGCCCCCGGGACGGGGCGAGATCACTGGGACGGCTGTTGCATGGGGGCCCGTTCCGGCTCCGGAACCCGGCGGCGGCGCCGCCGCTTGAGCAGGGCCCACGGCCCTCGCGGGCCCGTCGGCATGGCTGCCGTGACCTCTGTGCCCGCCTCCGACGCGGCCTCCGCGGCCGCCTTGGCCACCGGCAGGAAGCCTTCGCGGCGGGTGACGTCGGGCCGCTCCTCCTCGGCCGGCCACAGTTCAAGGGCGGCGCAGACCGTCGGCAGTACCGCCATCGCCGCCGTGGCGTACCCCTCGGCCGAGGGGTGGTAGTTGTCGGGGCCGAAGAGCTCCCGGGGGTTCGCCTCGAATTCGGGGCCGAGCAGATCACCCAGCGACACCGTGCGCCCGCCCTGTTCCACCGTGCCGATCGTCTGGGCCGCCGCCAGCTGACGGGAGGCCCGCCGGGCCAGCCAGCGCAGGGGCTGCTGGACCCGCTCCACCGTGCCCAGGTCGGGACAGGTGCCGACCACCACCTCCGCCCCGGCCGTCCGCAGCCGCCGTACCGTCGCCGAGAGGTGCCGGACCGAACGGGTCGGCGGCATGCGATGGGTGACGTCGTTCGCGCCGATCATGATCACGCAGATGTCCGGCACCAGCGCGGGATTCGCCAGCACCAGCGCCACCTGGCGGTCCAGGTCGTCGGACGTGGCCCCCGGGAGGGCCACGTTGTGGAGTTCCACCGGGCGTTCCGCCACCGCGGACAGCCCGGAGGCCAGCAGCGCGCCCGGCGTCTGGCTCGCCCGGTGCACGCCCTGGCCCGCCGCCGTGGAGTCACCGAGCATCGTCAGGCGCAGGGGCGGTTCGTCGGGGGTGGCGTACGTGGTGCCGTACAGGCCGTCCGCCACGGGGACGCGCCCGCCGGAGCCGTTGCCCACATGGCGCCTGGCCATCCGGACCTCCGCCAGCAGCAGACCGACGGCGGCCGCGCCGGCCAGGCCGATCCCGCCGCCGCCGTATGCCGCGCCGGCCGCGATCCGCCGGGCCACCCTCGCCCTCGACATGCTCGTCATACGCCGCCGCCACCTCCTCGTAGCCGTACATCCACTCCTTGCCCCGTACCGGCCGTTCGCCAATCTCAACGGCGAGTGAACGGCTCCCCCGGGCCGTAGGCTGGCGGGACAATCACGACCACTTCTTTTGCAAGCATCCGGAGACAACGGTGCATTTCCACGACTCGATGATCAGTCTCGTCGGCAACACCCCGCTGGTGAGGCTCAACAGCGTGACCAAGGGCATCCGGGCGACCGTCCTGGCCAAGGTCGAGTACTTCAACCCCGGCGGCTCCGTGAAGGACCGCATCGCCCTGCGCATGATCGAGGCGGCGGAGGAGAGCGGCGCGCTCAAGCCCGGCGGGACGATCGTGGAGCCGACCAGCGGGAACACCGGCGTCGGCCTCGCCATCGTGGCGCAGCAGAAGGGGTACAAGTGCATCTTCGTGTGCCCCGACAAGGTGAGCACCGACAAGATCAACGTGCTGCGGGCGTACGGGGCGGAGGTCGTCGTCTGCCCGACGGCCGTCGACCCGGAGCACCCGGACTCGTACTACAACGTCTCCGACCGGCTGGTGCGTGAGACGCCGGGCGCGTGGAAGCCCGACCAGTACTCCAACCCCAACAACCCGCTCTCCCACTACCACTCGACCGGCCCCGAGCTGTGGGAGCAGACCGAGGGGAAGATCACCCACTTCGTGGCGGGCGTGGGCACCGGCGGCACCATCTCCGGCACCGGGCGGTACCTCAAGGACGTCAGCGACGGCGCCGTCCAGGTCGTGGGCGCCGACCCCGAGGGGTCCGTCTACTCGGGCGGCTCCGGGCGGCCGTACCTCGTGGAGGGTGTGGGTGAGGACTTCTGGCCCACCGCCTACGACCGGACCGTCGCCGACGAGATCGTCGCGGTGTCCGACAAGGACTCGTTCCAGATGACCCGCCGGCTCGCCAAGGAGGAGGGGCTGCTCGTCGGCGGCTCCTGCGGCATGGCGGTCGTGGCGGCCCTGCGGGTCGCCGAGCGGCTGGACGAGAACGGCGTCGTGGTGGTGCTGCTGCCGGACAGCGGGCGCGGGTACCTCAGCAAGATCTTCAACGACGAGTGGATGGCCGACTACGGCTTCCTGGAGGACGAGGGCCCGAGCGCCCGCGTCGCCGACGTCCTCAGCGACAAGGTGCACGGCGCCATCCCGTCCCTCGTCCACATGCACCCGGACGAGACGGTCGGGCAGGCCATCGAGGTGCTGCGCGAGTACGGCGTCTCCCAGATGCCGATCGTGAAGCCGGGCGCCGGCCACCCGGACGTCATGGCAGCCGAGGTCGTGGGCTCGGTCGTGGAGCGCGAGCTGCTCGACGCCCTGTTCACCAAGCGGGCCTCCCTGGAGGACCCGCTGGAGAAGCACATGTCCGCCCCGCTGCCCCAGGTCGGCTCCGGCGAACCGGTCGGCGACCTGATGTCCGTGCTCGGCGCCGCGGACGCGGCGATCGTGCTCGTCGAGGGGAAGCCGACCGGTGTGGTCAGCCGGCAGGACCTGCTGGCCTTCCTCGCCAAGGGCGGGAAGTAGCGGCAAACGTCCGGTGAACGGCGGGTGCCGGAGGCGAACTTCCGTTTGCCTACCGAAGTGGTGGACTTCGTCGAAGTGGTACGAGCGCGTCACGTCCACGCAGCACACGCTTAACACGGATCCGGCACATTGGTGGGTGTCGGCAGGGCGGGAGCGGCTCCCCGCCCCGGCCGACGCCGAAACGTCCAAGGACCTCCGGAGCGGCTCCCGGACCTCCATGGACGCCCGGACGTGAGACCCGGCCCTGACCCGGTCAGCGTCCCTCGCGGGGACCGCCGTCGTCCCGCCCCCCGGCAACGGGGGTGCGGCGGTCCCCGCGCATATCTCTTTCTGCGGGGCTATGCGCCCGTAGTGGTCCAACTACCCAGCAGGGCAAGCCTCTCCGCCGTCTCCGAGCCCGGTTCCGGGGTGTACGCCACGATCGTCTGGTCCGGTTCCGACGGGAGTGACAGGGACTCGTACGGGAGGGTCAGCAGGCCTGCGACCGGGTGCCGGACGTGCTTCACGCCGTACATGCACGCCTTGACCTGGTGGTCGGCCCACAGGCGGCGGAAGTCCTCGCTCTTGAGGGAGAGCTCGCCGACGAGGTCGCGCAGGCCGGGGTCGTCGGGGCGCTCGCCCGCGTTCAGCCGCAGATGGGCCACGGTCTGGGCGGCGACCGCGGCCCAGTCGGGGTAGACGTTACGGCCGTCGGGGTCCAGGAACAGGTGCCGGGCGACGTTGCGCCGGGCGGGCGGCATCCGGCTGAAGCCCATCAGGGCGTCGGCGAGCGCGTTCCAGGCCAGGACGTCCATGGCGGGCCCGAGGACGAACGCCGGGTTGTGCGCCATGCCGTCGAGCAGCACCTGGATGCCGGGGCGGACCCGGGGCGCGGCCCGGCGCCGGTCGCGCTTCTTCTGCGGACGGGCAACCGCGTACAGATACGCGTGCTCCTCCTCGTCCAGCCGCAGGACGCGCGCGATGGCGTCCAGTACCGCGTCCGACACTCCCCCGGACTTCGTCCGGGAGGGGCCCCCAGGACCGCGGCCCTGTTCCAGCCGGATGTAGTAGTCGACGCTGACGCCCGCCAGCTGCGCCACCTCCTCCCGGCGCAGGCCGGGCACGCGGCGCCGTCCGTGTGAGGCCAGCCCCACCTCCTCGGGCCGGATGCGGGCGCGGCGCGAGCGCAGGAAATCTCCGAGGTCCCCGTCCATGGGTTCGATCGTAGGGGAGGGGCGGAATCCGAACCTGGTACTGGCAGACCCAGGAAAAGCTCATCCCTGGGTAGGGCCCGCCGGGCGGCGCAGGGTGGTGGGCGTCGCCGGGAAACGCCCGGGCGATTTCCTTGCCAAGGAGCACTCATGTCGTACGAGAACCTGGCCGGCCGTACCGCTGTCGTCACCGGGGCCGCGAGCGGGATCGGCGAGGCCGTCGCCGTGCTGCTGGCCGCGCAGGGCGCCAGGGTCGCGTTGCTGGCCCGGCGCCGGGAGCGGCTGGACGGGATCGTGGAGAAGATCCGGGCGAACGGCGGGCAGGCGCTCGCCGTGGTCGCCGACGTGACCGACGGCGGGTCGGTGGACGCGGCCGTCGAGCGGATCCATGCCGCCTACGGGACCGTCGACCTGGTCGTGAACTCGGCCGGAGTCATGCTGCCGAACCCGGTCGACGACGGACGGGTCGACGAGTGGCAGCGGATGCTCGACACCAATGTCAGCGGTGTGCTGCGGGTGATCCGCGCCTTCACCGCCGACCTGGTGGGCGCGGCCGCGGACGGCCGCAGCGCGGACCTCGTGAACATCTCGTCCGTCGGCGCGCACATCACGTTCCCCAACTACGCGGTGTACGGGGCGACCAAGGCCGCCGTCACCTATCTCTCGCAGTCCCTGCGCGGTGAGTTCGGACCCCGTGACGTGCGCGTCACCAACATCGAGCCCGGGCTGACGGCGACCGAGCTGGCGCAGCACATCGACAGCGATTCGCTGCAGGAGCAGGTGGAGGGGATGGTCGAGGCGCTGGGTGCGCTGTCGGCCGAGGAGGTCGCCGATGTCGTGGCCTACGTCAGCAGCCGCCCTCGGCACGTCAACCTGCGGCAGATCATGGTGCTGCCGACCCGGCAGGCGTGAGGTCAGTCCTGCCAGCGGTCCTCGTCCTTGGCGGGACGGCGACGGCGGCCGAAGAGGTCGGCGTTGGCTCGGACGGCCTGGAAGGCGTTGACGCCGACGATGCCGGCCCAGGTGATGAACAGGCCGGCCAGATGGCCGATGCCGCCGCCGATCGCGGACAGCGGGATCGCCAGGACCAGCGAGACGATGCCGAAGCCGAAGCGCTCGCCCCAGGAGTCCGTCGGCGGCTTCGGCGCCCGGGCGCCCCGGGCCACCACCATCTGCTGCTCGGCGAGCTGCCGGCGCACCCGGCGCTCGACCGCGCCGTCGATGCGCTGGTCGACCTTCTCCAGGAACGAGTCGACCAGCGCCGACTCGTACTCCTCGCCGAGTTCCCTGCGCGCCTGGAGGGTGGCGTTGAGTTCCTTCTTGAGCTCGGCGTCCCGCGCGTCCATCCCCGTCTCCATTCCCGTCATGGGAACCCACGTTAGGGAGCCGGGGCGCTCACCGCACTGGGGATAGCCCCCCTGTCGGGGCTGGGGCTGACCGGGAGGACACCGAACGGTTCCAGGACTCTGCGGTGGTCCTGGCCGACCCCGCTGATGCTGACCTCGATACCGCGGCCGCGCAGCTCGCCGACCACGTCCTTCAGCGCCATCGCGCCGGTCGCGTCCACCGCCGTCAGGCCCGACAGGCGCAGGTCGACGGCCGCGACACCCTGCACGTCGGCGAGGCTGCGGCGGAAGCGCTGGGCGGCGGCGAACAACAGCGGGCCGTCGAAGCGGTACGTCACCCTGCCCGCCCCACCGGGTACCTCGTCGGCCGCGGCGGGCGTGAGGCGGGTGCCGCGGACGGCCGCGCGCAGGGCCAGCAGGACGGAGACGCCGAGACCGATCAGTACGGCCCGCACCAGGTCCAGGGCGAGCGTCGAGGCCGCGGTGAGGACCAGGACCAGCGCGTCGCCGTGGGTCGCCCGGGCCATGGCCCGTACGGCTTCCGTCTCCACCATCCGTACGGCGGTCGCGAGCAGGACGCCCGCCAGCGCGGCCAGCGGGATACGGCCCACCAGCGGAGCGGCGACCGCGACGATCCCGGCCAGGATCACGGCGTGCGCGAGGGCGGCGAGGCGGGAGGTGGCGCCGGTGCGGACGTTGACCGCGGTGCGGGCGATCGCGCCTGTCGCCGGGACGCCGCCGAAGAGCGGGGCGGCGAGGTTGGCGATGCCCTGCCCGAAGAGCTCCTTGCCGGGGTTGTGGCGTTCGCCCGGGCGCATTCCGTCGGCCACGGACGCGGACAGGAGGGACTCCAGGGCCGCCAGCGCGGCGACCGCGGCTGCGGGCGCGATGAGGGAGGGGATGCGGGTGACGTCGAGGAAGGCGAGGGAGGGCGCGGGCAGGGAGGGCGGGAGCGAGCCGATGCGGGTGACGTGCAGGTGCAGGGCCTCGGCCACGACCGTCGCCGCGGCGACCGCGGCGAGGGAGAAGGGCACGCCGGGCTTCCAGCGGGCGCCCGCCAGCATCAGCGCCGCCGAGCCGAGGGCGAGCAGCAGGGCCGGCCAGTGCGGGGCGGCCCCGAACTCCTCGGCCGCCCGGGCCGCCACGACCGCGACCTGCTCGCCGTGCGGGAGCGGCACGCCGAGTGCGTTCGGCACCTGCTGCAGGGAGATCACCGCCGCGATGCCGAGGGTGAAGCCGGCGATCACGGGCGCGGGCACGTACGCCATGGCGGATCCGGCCCGGGCGAAGGCCAGCCCCAGCAGCATCAGCCCGGCCAGCAGGCCGACGGTGAGGACGCCGTCGGCGCCGTAGTGGTGCACGATCGGCACGAGGACGACGGTCATCGCGCCGGTGGGGCCGCTGACCTGGCGTGCGCTGCCGCCGAAGAGTGCGGCGAGCGACCCGGCGACGATCGCGGTGACCAGCCCGGAGGCGGCACCGAGCCCGGAGGTGACCCCGAAACCGAGGGCGAGGGGGAGGGCCACGACGGCGACGGTGAGGCCGCAGAGCAGGTCGCGCCGCGGGGCGCGGGTCATGGAGCGGAGGTCGGCGAGGGAGGGCAGGACGGACAGGGCCGAACGAGGGGGGTTCATGGGTCTTCTTCGTGAGGGGGGTGACAGGTGGTTCAGGGCAGCAGCGAGACCAGCCCGGTGTCGAGGTCGAAGCGGGCCGCCGTGATGTGCGCCGAGGTGAAGGCCGGGTCGGCGCGGATCGCGTCCCGTACCCAGACCGTGTTGGCCCGCATGGTGTGTTCGGCCCAGTCGCCGGGCAGGTGCCGGGTGCGCAGGGCGGCCGGGGCGATCTCGTCCACCAGCAGCTCCAGATGGCCGGGAACCGGGGTGTCCGTGCGCAGGTGGTCCAGCGTGGCCGCGACCGCCCCGCAGCGCTCGTGCCCGAGCACCAGCACCAGCGGGATGTGCAGTTCCTGGACGCCGTACTGGATGGAGGCGAGCACCGCCTCGTCCAGCACCTGGCCGGCCGTCCTAATGCAGATCAGGTCTCCGAGGCCCTGGTCGAAGGCGAGTTCCGGCGGTACCCGGGAGTCGATGCAGCCGACGACCACCGCGAAGGGGTGCTGACCGGCCGCCAGCGCGTGCCGCCGCCCGTTGCTCTCGTGCGGGTGGCGGGCCTTGCCGGTGGCGTAGCGCCGGTTGCCGGCGAGCAGGTCGGCGAGGGCGGAGCGGGCGGTGACGGGCGGGCGGGGCCGGGCGTCGGGGTCGGCGGGGGCCGCCGACGCGGGGGCGGCGGCCAGCGCGCCGACGGCGGTGGCGGCGAGAAAGGCCCTGCGGTTCGAGGCCATGACGCATCCTCAGGTGTTGTGCTGACAGCGCACCTTCACCGTATGCATGCGATCAGTCACCCTGAGTGCCCGTTTAAGGACACTTGGTTGATTCGTCGTCAGATCATCGCCGCCCGGATACCCCTTCTTGATCTCTTCATCCGTTGATCGGACGAGTCCGTGCTGCCTGGCGTACGCGTCGGGGCGCGGGCCACGCCCACGCTCCCCCAGTGCCTTGAGGGCCTGGGGGCACCCCCAGCTGCCGGCCGCCGGAGAGCCGGTGCGGATAGCGCTTGCCGGCGTCGACGGCGAGGCCGACGGTCTCCAGCAACTCGGCGGCGTCCTGCCGCGTGACGTCCCGGCCGCCGACCCGGATGGTCCCGGAGGTCGGCTCTACCATGCGGTTGACCATCCGCAGGGTGGTCGTCTTGCCGCAACCGGACGATCCGACGCGGACCGTCACGCCCCCTTCCGTCATTTCCAGGGAGAGGTCGTGGACTGCTGTCGTGTCGTTGGGGAAGCGCTTGTGGACCGCGTCGAACTGGATCATGAGTTGTCCCTTGCCCGACTGTATAACGTCATGCAGAGTTCTTGGTAGCTGAATAGGTTGTCAACGGGTTGGTGTTAATCCGAGGTAACGGATGACCGAAGAGCAAGATCGAGTGTCCGGACTGAGGGGAGCTTGGGGGCTTATGTCGTCTCGGATCGTGGACGCGCCGCCTGCGGCGTTCTCCGGAGGCACCGGACTCGTGGTCCTCGACGGGGTCGGACTCGGCGTCGCGGACGTCGTGCACCTCGCCGACGGGGCCGCGCGGCCCGTCCCCGGGAGCGAGGCGATGCGGCGCGTCGAGGAGTCCTGGGACGCCGCCCGGCAGATCGCCGCGACCGGGCGCGTCTACGGCCGCTCGACCGGCGTGGGCGCCAACCGGAACGAGGACGTGCCCACCGAGGCGGCCGCCGAGCACGGCCTCAGGCTGCTGCGCAGCCATGCCGGCGCGATCGGCGAGGAACTGCCCGCGCGGGAGGTACGGGCGATGCTCGCCGTCCGCGCCAACCAGCTCCTCGCGGGCGGCGCAGGCCTCAGGCCCACCGTCGTCACCGCGCTGTGCGAGGCGCTGGAGAGCGGGGCGCACCCGGTCGTCAACGAGTTCGGCTCGGTCGGCACCGGCGACATCGCGGCCCTCGCCCAGGCGGGCCTCGCGCTCGCCGGGGAGCACCCCTGGCGGGGGCCGAACGCGCCCAAGCCCCAGCCGCTCGACAACAACGACGCACTGGCCTTCATCAGCAGCAACGCCCTCACCCTCGGCCAGTCCGCCCTCGCCCTGCACGAACTGCGCGGGCTCGTGCAGGCCACCCAGGTCGTCGCCGCCCTGTCCCTGCTCGCCGTCGACGGCTCGCACGAGGCGTACGCCGCCCCCGTGCACGCCGCCCGCCCGCACCGGGGCTCCAGCGAGGTCGCCCGCCGGATGCGGGAGCTGATCGGCGCCGCGGACCGGCCCACGCCTCCCCTCGGCCGGATCCAGGACCCGTACGGCTTCCGCTGTCTGCCCCAGATCCACGGCCCCGCGCTGGACGCGGCGGACGACCTGGAGGAGGTCGTGGCGATCGAGATCAACGCGGCCGCCGAGAACCCCCTGATCTCACCCGAGGACATGGCCGCCTACCACCACGGCGGCTTCTACCAGGCCCAACTCGCCCTCGCCCTGGACCACTTCAGGCTGTCCCTCACCCAGGTCGCCCGCCTGTCGACCTCACGCCTGTCCACGCTCAACGAGCCCGCCTTCACCCGGCTGCGGCCCTTCCTCGCCGACGAGGCGCCCGCCTCCTCCGGCGTGATGATCCTCGAGTACGCCGCCGGGGCCGCCCTCGGTGATCTGCGGGCCTTCTCCGCCCCCGCCTCGCTCGGGCACGCTGTACTCTCCCGGGGCGTCGAGGAACAGGCCAGCTTCGCCTCGCTCGCCGCACGTCAGACACTGCGCGCCTGCCGCGCGTACCGTCTCGTCGTGGGCTGCGAACTGGTCGCCGCCGTACGCGCCTTGCGCCAGCGCGACCTGCGGCCCGAACCGGACCTCCCGGTGGGCCGGGCACTGGAGCTCGCCGAGTCGGTACTGGCGGCCGACCAGGCCGACCGGCCGCTCACGGACGACGTGACGGCGGCGGCCGCACTGCTGGACCGGTTCACGGACATCTGGAGGGGGAGCGGGTCATGAGCACGGAGAGGGAGCTGAGCGTGGTGGACAGTCCGGCGGGGCGGCTGCAGGCGCTCTTCGAGGGGCACCGGCTGACGCCGACCCAGCGGCGCATCGCGCACAGCATGGTGCGGCGCGCCGCCGACGTGCCGTTCCTGTCCAGCGTGGAGCTGGCCGAACTGGCCGGGGTCAGCCAGCCGTCCGTGACCCGCTTCGCCGTCGCCCTCGGCTTCGACGGCTACCCGGCGCTGCGCAAGCACCTGCGCGAGGTCGCCCCCGCCGAACAGGCCGCGGACGCCGGCTCGTACAACGAGTACCAGCAGGCCGTGGAGGCCGAGATCGAGAACCTCCGGCACCTCGCGGAGCTGCTCGCCGACCCACGGCCCGTGCAGAAGGCGGGCCGGCTGCTGGCGGCCTCCCGCCCGCTGCCCGTCCTCGGGCTGCGCGCCGCCGCCTCCCAGGCCTACGGCTTCGGCTACTTCGCCGCCAAGGTCCACCCGGACGTACGGCTGCTGAACGAGGGCGGCACGATGATCCAGGACCGCATCGAGGCCGCCGTACGGGCCGGGGCGACGGCGCTGCTGTGCTTCGCGCTGCCCCGGCACCCGCGCGAGGTCGTGGACACGCTGGCCTTCGCGAAGGAGGCCGGTCTCACGGTGGTGACGGTCGCCGACTCGGCCTTCGCACCGGTCGCCAAGGTCTCCGACCTGCTGTTGCCCGCCGCCGTCGGCACGGGCCTCGCCTTCGACACCGCCTGCGCTCCGATGCTGCTGGGGCGCGTCCTGCTGGAGGCGATGTGCGACGACCTGCCGGACGCGCAGGCCCGACTGGAGGAGTTCGACGCACGGGCGGCGGCGCGGGGGCTGTTCGTGGAGTAGGCCCACGTGGCCCACGTTTTCAGATTCGTCTCACGTTGCCTCGTTAGCGTGCGTCTCACGGATGCCGCACAGACATGAGACGGGAGACGGACGTGGCACGCGGAGAAGGCAGAGCCCAGGGTCTGGCTCGGGTGGCCGTCGTCGTACGGGCCGGAGCCGCACCCCTTTGGTGGGCCGGGGTGTTCGCTGCGGGTGTCGGGCTGCTGGTGCCGGGGCTGACCGGGCGGCGGATCGGCGTGATGGCGGGAGCCGCGCTGTTCGTCCTCGCCGTGGCGGTCGTCTCGACCGTGCGGCGCAAGCGGTACGCCGGGCTCGCCCGGGCGGCCGCCCGCGCCGGCAGGCACGACGTGCTCCAGGACCGTGCGGTGAGCGTGCGCAACTGGCGCCGCGGGCACCGCTGGTGGCTGCTGCTCGCGTTCGCGGCGGCCGTGGGCAGCTCGTTCGCGGTGCCCGCCGCCGGGGGCATGCTGCTCGCCGGGTGCGGGACCGGGCTGCGGCTGAAGGCCGCCTGGCTCGGGCGGCGCGAGCGGGCCGACGACGCCCTGCTGTGGGTGCGCGTCGACTGGCTCGCCGCGAACGGCGGCCGCCCGGCCGGCAAAACCGTCAAGGCGTACCGCAGCACGGGCATCGCGGCGGGCGACGCGGCTCCGGGCGGAGCGCGGCGCCGCACCGCTGCACTCGTCCGGTGAGACGGACGGTCAGACCTCGAGCTCCTCCTCGATCTTCCTCAGCTGGTGGCGGGCCATCGCCAGGTTGGACCTCTTGGCGTCCAGCACCAGGTACAGGAAGAGACCGTTGCCGCCGCGGCCGCTGATCAGGCGGATCAGGTGGTACTGGTCGCTCAGCGTGATCAGGATGTCCTCGATCTGGCCCTTCAGCCCGAGGTGCTCCATGGTGCGCATCTTGGCGCGGACGACATCGGTGTTGCCGGCGGCGGCGACATTCAGGTCGAAGGCCTTGCTGCCGCCCATCGTGCCCAGCGCCATGCCGCTGGTGTAGTCGACGAGCGCGACGCCGGTGGCGCCCTCGATGGAGGCGAGCGCCTCTTTCAGTGCGGTTTCGGTGTTGGCCATGACTGTGCTCCTCGGTTCCTCTCAACTTTCCGTGGTGGTGCGCGCGTTGGCGGTCGTGCTGCGTGCTGCGCGCGGGGTTCTGGTCCGTGCGGCGGCCGGTTTGGTCTCCGGTTTGGCCTCCTTGGCCTCCCCGGCCGGACTGCTCCGGAGGGCGGGTGTCGTACGGCTGTCGCCGATTTCGGCGATGCGGGCGGCCGCCCGGCGGCCCTCCAGGAGGAGCCGGCCGAGGTTCACGCGGTCCTGGGCGAGCAGCGTCAGCACGGCCGCGCCGCCCGCCGCGTACGTCGCCACATAGCCGTAGACGCCCCGCACGAGCAGTTCGCGGAACTCGCCCTGTCCCGTCGCGTCCGCCAGCTTCACCGCTGCGCCGTGCGCGGTCTCGACGAGCGCGGCCATACTGTTCGGCTCGACGCCCGGGGTGTCGTGGGCGAGGACGCGCCCGTCGAGGCCGGTCGCGAGGGCGCCGGTGAGCTGGGGGACGCGGGCCCTCAGACGGCGCAGCTCCTCGAGGATGTGGGGGTCGGCAGCCATCCGGTGTCTCCTCTCGAACCAGTCAAAGGGCCTCCAGCGCATCCCTGAGCCTCTTCAGCAAGACGGTGTGGGGATCGGGCGGCAGCTGTTCGGGGCCGCCGGCCGGTGGCGAGCCGCCCCCAGCGGACGGCGGCGGGGCCGGCTTCGGCCGTGCCGGTCCTGGCAGCGGGGATACGACCCCTGCCGCCACCAGCCGCCGCACGTCCACCAGGGTGTGGAAGGCCGGACGGCCCAGTTCGCGGGCGATGTCCGGTGCCGTGCGCTTGCCGTTCACCCGGTTCAGCACGGTCCGCTGGCGGCGGGTGAGGGCGGGGGCCGCCACGGGGTCCGCGCGGATCAGGGGGGCCTCGTCCGTCCTCGGGTCCGGCCAGATGCGGTGCAGGAGGTCCCGGCGGCGCAGCGTCTCGTGCTCCAGGGCGGCCACCGGGACCGGGTGGACCGGGCCGAGCGGGTGGGCGCTGCCGTAGCGGAAGCGGCCGGGCGTGCTGCTGGGGGCGAGGGCGAAGTAAGCGGCGTCGTACAGGGCCGTCAGCTGGCACAACTCCAGGGCACCGGAGGGGAGATGGCCGCCCTCGACCAGGTGGCCGGTGACGCCGTGACCGTCGTCCGCCGCCGTGAGCGCCCGCTGCCAGGTCTCGGGGGCGAGCGTGCCGTGGGCCGTGAGGAGGGTGCCAAGGCCGGGTGCGGACGGGCTCTCGGCGTGTACGACCTGGCCCTCGGCCAGGTGGAGCGTGCCGCGCTCGCGGACCAGGACGCCGGTGGCCCGCTCGGCGGCGAGCCGGGTCAGCATCGGGGAGACACCGCCCCACCCCCGCTCGCCGGCCGCGGTCTTGGTGCGCACGGGCAGACGCGGGGGTTCGGCCGTCCGGACGGCGGTCATGCCAGCACCAGCCGTTCGGCCATCTCGCCCAGCCGGATGCGGGCCAGCGCCAGGTTGCCCTCCGCGCGGGCCAGCCACAGGTGCAGGAACACGCTGCCGTCGAAGGAGGCCCCCACGAACCGCAGCACGTGATAGCTGTCCCGGTTGCTGACGATCAGGTCCTCGACCGGCGGATCCGCGTCGGCGGCCGCCCCGTCGCCGGGATCGTCGTCCGGCGCGAAGGCACGCTGCTCGGCGGCGAGCCGGGCGATCTCGGCGGCCTCCACCGCGGCCGCCTCCTGATCGCCGCCGGGCGACTCGCCGACGGTGCCCAGGGCCAGCCCGCTCATCCAGTCGATCAGTGCGGCCCCCCGGGCACCGGGCAGTCGCATCGCTTCCAGCAGACACTCGTCGATTCCGGGCACCGTGGCTCCCCTCCCGCCTGCGGTTCGGCTGAGTGACGCCGAAACTACGCAACGTGTGCGCGAGGGGTGAGCGTTCTGGCATTTTCCAGTGGAACATGCGCCGGACGACTAAGGTGGGTCAACTTGCCTTGATTCACACGTAGTTGACCATCACATCCACCGGCGCACGTCAACGGGGGTCAGGCGCCCGGAGGGTGGTGAGCGAGTCCACGTGCGCCCCTCCCGACTCGGCCACGATCTCGTCGAGACTCTGCGGCTCCCGGACGGTCGCGAAG
This sequence comes from Streptomyces longisporus, assembly GCF_039532765.1. Taxonomy (NCBI): domain Bacteria; kingdom Bacillati; phylum Actinomycetota; class Actinomycetes; order Kitasatosporales; family Streptomycetaceae; genus Streptomyces; species Streptomyces longisporus. Next base: position 72,739 of record NZ_BAAASG010000010.1, on the reverse strand, counting down.
GCGATACCCCCGGCCCCGTCCGGCGCGAAGCCGTAGATCCCGGGCCGCGCAAGGGAGTTGTACGCATAGTGGTGCGCGAAGTAGTACGCGCCCGTGTCCAGTGCCGCCGCATAGTCCCCCTGCTCCAGCGGCGGCAGCGCCCGCCCCTCCGCCAGCAGGTCGCCCGAGAAGCAGGCCGGCCCCGCCACGTCCTGGACGACCGCCGGGCCCTCCTTGGGGCGCCCCTTGCCGTCGTAGGCGGCGATCCTGAGCGGCCAGGTGCCCGGCACGTACACCGTCCGCGTCGCCACCTGCACACCCGCGTGCGTGACCGCGACCGGCCGCCCGCCCGCGCTCTTGGCGTACTCCACCCGGGCCACCACCGTGCCGTGCTTGGCCAGCAGCGACCGCCCGAACTCGGTGACCAGCCCGTACCGCCCGTCGAAGAGCCCCGGCACCGCCTCGCTCAGCAGCCGCGCGTACTGCGCGTACGTCGGTGTCGTGTCGTCCGAGCCGAAGTTCACCGGCAGCCCGCCGCCGATGTCGAGGGTGTCGATCTGCGGGCGCCCGAGCCGCCGGTTGATCTCCTCGGCGAGCGCATACGTCTCGGCCACGCCCTGCACCATCAGCGAGAGCGGAATGCCCTGCGACCCGGTGTGCGCATGCAGCCGCCGCAACCACGGGCGGTCCGCATACGCCCGCACGACCCACTCCCGCGCCCCCTCGTCGCGCAGCGCCACCCCGAACTTCGAGGTCGCCGTCGCGGTCGAGGTCGCCTCGATGGAACCACCGCCGACCTGCGGGTTCACCCGGAGTCCGAGCGGGGAGCGGCTGTTTGCCGAGCGCATGAGGGCGTCGATGCGGTCCAGCTCCTGCGGGTTGTCCGCGTTGACGGCGATGCCCAGTGCCAGTGCCTCCCGCAGCTCGGCCGGGGTCTTCGCGGGCGAGTCCAGGACCGTGCGGTTCGGCGGCACGCCCGCCGCCCGCGCCAGCGCCAGCTCACCCGGGCTCGCCACTTCCGCGCCGACCCCCTCCGCGTGCAGCAGCCGCAGCACCGGCACCAGCGGGGTCGCCTTCACCGCGAAGGCGTGCAGCACGGGGGTGCCGGGCGCCGTGACCGCGTCGAACGCCGACCGCAGCTCGGCGGCCGCCTCCCGGATGCCGGTGACGTCGAGCAGGCCCACGATGGGGGTGCCGGGCCCCAGCAGCCCCTGCTCCACGGCGGCCCGCACCGCCTCGTCGCGCCGGGCCGACCGCTCGGCCCCGCCCCCGTCCCTGCCGTACCTGCCGTCCATGACGTCCCCCGTTCCTCGCCGTCCGTCCCTGTGCATCCAGCCAAACATCTGCGGCGGGCGCACGCTGGCCCGCGGATGTATTGACTAGTTCTATTCAGGGCGTCAGGATGTGAATAACGGCAGCAACAATCCGCTAGGAGGCAGACCATGTCAGGACCCCGCCCCGTCCGAGCACCGCGCGGCACGGAACTGAGCGCCCTGGGATGGCAGCAGGAAGCCGCCCTGCGGATGCTGCAGAACAACCTCGACCCGGAGGTCGCCGAGCACCCCGACAAGCTCGTCGTCTACGGCGGCACCGGCAAGGCCGCCCGCGACTGGCGCTCCTTCGACGCCATGGTGCGGACCCTGAAGGGGCTGAAGCAGGACGAGACCATGCTGGTCCAGTCCGGCCGCCCGGTCGGCGTGATGCAGACCCATGAGTGGGCCCCGCGTGTCCTCATCGCCAACTCCAACCTGGTCGGCGACTGGGCCAACTGGGAGGAGTTCCGCCGCCTGGAGGCCCTCGGCCTGACCATGTACGGGCAGATGACCGCCGGCTCCTGGATCTACATCGGCACCCAGGGCATCCTCCAGGGCACCTACGAGACCTTCGCCGCCGTCGCCGCGAAGAAGTTCAACGGCACCCTCGCCGGGACGATCACGCTGACGGCCGGCCTCGGCGGCATGGGCGGCGCCCAGCCCCTCGCCGTGACCATGAACGACGGCGTCGCCATCTGTATCGACTGCGACCCGCGTGCCATCGAGCGCCGCATCGAGCACCGGTACCTGGACGTCAGGGCCGACAGCCTGGAGCACGCCCTGCAGCTCGCGGTCGAGGCCCGCGACGCCCGCCGCCCGCTCTCCATCGGCCTGCTGGGCAACGCCGCCGAACTGCTGCCCCGCATGCTCGCCGAGTCCGCCCCCATCGACATCGTCACCGACCAGACCTCCGCCCATGACCCGCTGTCGTATCTGCCGCTGGGCATCGACTTCGACGACATGGCGGACGCGGCGGCGAAGGACCCCGCCGGGTTCACGGTGCGCGCGCGGGAGTCGATGGCGAAGCACGTCGAGGCGATGGTCGGCTTCATGGACGCCGGTGCGGAGGTCTTCGACTACGGCAACTCGATCCGTGGCGAGGCCCAACTCGCCGGGTACGAGCGGGCGTTCGCGTTCCCCGGCTTTGTGCCGGCGTATATCCGGCCGCTGTTCTGTGAGGGCAAGGGGCCCTTCCGGTGGGCCGCGCTGTCGGGTGAGGCGTCCGACATCGCGAAGACCGACAAGGCGATCCTGGATCTCTTCCCGGAGAACGAGTCCCTCGCGCGCTGGATCAAGATGGCGGGGGAGCGGGTCCACTTCCAGGGTCTGCCCGCGCGTATCTGCTGGCTCGGCTACGGCGAGCGGGACAAGGCCGGGGAGCGGTTCAACGACATGGTGGCCTCCGGTGAGCTGGCGGCTCCGCTGGCCATCGGGCGGGATCATCTGGACTGCGGGTCCGTGGCGTCTCCGTACCGCGAGACCGAGGCCATGCTCGACGGCTCGGACGCGATCGCCGACTGGCCGCTGCTGAACGCGATGGTGAACGTGGCGTCGGGTGCGTCCTGGGTGTCCATCCACCACGGTGGCGGTGTGGGCATGGGGCGGTCCATCCACGCGGGGCAGGTGTCCGTCGCCGACGGCACCAAGCTCGCGGGCGAGAAGATCCGGCGGGTGCTGACGAACGACCCCGGGATGGGTGTCATCCGGCATGTCGACGCCGGGTACGACATCGCCGAGTCGGTCGCCGACGAGCGGGGTGTGCGGGTTCCGATGCGCGAGGGTGACGACGCGTGACCCTTCCGGGAGATGAGCGGCGCGGCAACCGTCCGGCGGGGGCCGAGGTCTCGTCGCCGACTGCGGGTTCGGCTGTGCCCACCCGCCCCCACTCTCAACTTCGTTCGAGCGGGGGGACCCCCATCGCCCTGCGGAACGACTGCCCACAGCCTGGGCGGTCTGAGGCCCCACAGTCCGGTGGGCGGGCTGAGGCCCGGCAGCCTGGGCGGGCTGAGGCCTCACAGTCCGGTGGGCGGGCTGAGGCCCGGCAGCCTGGGCGGGCTGAGGCCTCACAGTCCGGTGGGCGGGCTGAGGCCCGACAGCCTGGGCGGTCTGAGGCCCCACAGTCCGGTGGGCGGGCTGAGGCCCGACAGCCTGGGCGGGCTGAGGCCCCACAGTCCGGTGGGCGGGCTGAGGCCCGACAGCCTGGGCGGGCTGAGGAACCGCAGCCTGATGGGTGGGCCGGCGCCCCGCAGACCGGCGGTGGTGGCTCGTTCCATTCCATGTGGAGCGAGTTGCTTCCCATCGGGCGGCACGCCGAGTCGCGTGGGTACCGGCGGTTCGCCTGGACCGGGGCCGATGTGGAGTGTCGGGCCTGGTTCAAGGAGCAGGCGCGGGGGCGTGGGTTGGCGTACGAGGTCGACCGGAACGGGAATCAGTGGGCCTGGCTCGGGGATCCGGCGGCCGGAGATGCCGTCGTCACGGGGTCGCATCTTGACTCCGTGCCCGACGGAGGTGCCTTCGACGGGCCCCTGGGCGTCGTGTCCTCCTTCGCCGCCCTCGACGAACTCCGCGGCAGGGGAGTGGAGTTCCGCAGGCCGCTGGCCATCGTCAACTTCGGTGACGAGGAGGGCGCCCGGTTCGGGCTGGCCTGTGTCGGGTCGCGGCTCACCGCGGGGCAGCTCACCGTCGAGAACGCCCACAAGCTGACCGACGGGGACGGGGTCAGCCTGCCCAAGGCCATGGAGGCCGCCGGATACGACCCCGACGCCATCGGCGCCGACCCGGAGCGGCTCGGGCGGATCGGCGCCTTCGTCGAGCTGCACGTCGAGCAGGGCCGGGCGCTCGACCTGTCCGGCGACCGCGTCGGCATCGCCAGTGCCATCTGGCCGCACGGCCGCTGGCGGTTCGACTTCCGGGGCGAGGCCAACCACGCCGGCACGACCCGTCTCGTCGACCGGCGCGACCCCATGCTGTCGTACGCCGAGACCGTGCTCGCCGCCCGCCGGGAGGCCGAACTCGCCGGTGCCGTCGCCACCTTCGGCAAGATCGCCGTCGAGCCGAACGGCGTCAACGCCATCCCCTCGCTCGTGCGCGGCTGGCTCGACTCCCGCGCCGAGGACCAGGAGCGCCTCGACGCCGTGGTCGGCGGGATCGAGAACGGGGCCCGCCAGTACGCCGCCGCACACGGCATCGACCTCGACGTGGTCCGTGAGTCCTTCACGCCCGTCGTCGAGTTCGACCACGCCCTGCGCGACGAACTGGCACGCATCCTCGGCAAGGACACCGACATCACCGTTCCCGTCCTGGGTACCGGTGCCGGACACGACGCCGGAATCCTCTCCGGGAGCATCCCGACCGCCATGCTGTTCGTGCGCAACCCCACGGGTGTCTCGCACTCCCCGGCCGAGTTCGCCGCCGAGGACGACTGCGTGGCCGGGGTGCTCGCACTCGCCGACGTACTGGAAGGGCTGGCCTGCAGGTGACGCACCCCCACACGCGGACGTACTGGCTGGAGCACGCCTGGCTCGACACCCACGTCGAGCCGGGAGTCGCCCTCGACGTCGCCGACGGCCGCATCGCCGCCGTCCGCACCGGCGTGCCCGCCCCGCCCCCCGGCGCCGAGATCCTGCGCGGACTCACGCTGCCGGGACTGGCGAACGCCCACTCGCACGCCTTCCACCGCGCCCTGCGCTCCACCGTCCAGGTCGGCTCCGGCACCTTCTGGACCTGGCGCGAGGTCATGTACTCGGTCGCCGACAAGCTGACCCCCGAGACCTACCACGCGCTCGCCCGCGCCGTGTACGCCGAGATGGCGCTGGCGGGAGTCACCTCGGTCGGCGAGTTCCACTACGTCCACCATGCACGCGGCGGCACCCCCTACGCCGACCCCAACGCCATGGGTGAGGCCCTCATCGCGGCCGCCGCCGACGCCGGTATCCGTATCACCCTCCTCGACACCCTCTACCTCTCCTCCGGACTCTCGAACCGGCCCGGCGGCGAGCCGCCCAACACCCACCAGCTGCGCTTCTCCGACGGCAGCGCGGAGGCCTGGGCCGAACGCTGTTCAGTTCTCAAGGAACGCGATCACGCGCGGATCGGTGCGGCGATCCACTCCGTACGGGCCGTGCCCGCCGGCCAGTTGGCGACCGTGGCGCGGTGGGCCGAGGAGCGGCGGGCCCCGCTCCATGTGCACCTGTCGGAGCAGACCGCCGAGAACGAGGCGTGCCTGGAGGTCCACGGCTGCACCCCGACCCAGCTCCTCGCCCTGCACGGGGTGCTCGGCCCGCGCACCACCGGCGTCCACAACACCCACCTCACCGCCGAGGACATCTCCCTCATCGGCGGCTCCGGCACCGGCACCTGCATGTGCCCGACGACCGAGCGGGACCTCGCGGACGGCATCGGACCAGCCGCCGCCCTGCAGAACGAGGGCTCCCCGCTCAGTCTCGGCTCCGACAGCCACGCCGTCATCGACCTGCTCGAAGAGGCCCGCGCGATGGAGCTCGACGAGCGCCTGCGCACCCGCAGCCGCGGCCACTGGACCGCCGCCGCACTGCTGCGCGCGGCCTCCGCCGACGGTCACGCCGCCCTCGGCTGGGACGAGGCGGGCAGGATCGAACAGGGCGCCCTCGCCGACCTCACGACGATCGCGCTCGACTCGGTCAGGACCGCGGGACCGCTGCCCAGGCTCGGCGCCGAGACCGCCGTATTCGCCGCGAGTGCAGCGGACGTACGGCACACGATCGTGGGCGGCCGGCACGTCGTACGCGACGGCGCGCACGCGCTCGTACCGGATGTGCCGCAGGCCCTGGCACAGGCCGTCGAAGCCCTGCGCGGCTGACCCCCATCCCCCGTCCGGCCACCCACGAGGACACGACGATGAGCAGCACCGTCATCACCAACATCGCCACGCTGGTCACCAACGACCCCTCCCTCGGTGACGGTTCCCCCCTGGGCCTGATCCAGGACGCGGCGCTCGTCGTCGACGGCGACCGCATCGCGTGGACCGGTGAATCAAGCAAAGCACCCGCCACTGACAACCGGGTCGACGCCGGCGGCCGGGCGGTACTCCCCGGCTTCGTGGACTCGCACTCCCACCTGGTCTTCGCGGGCGACCGGACGCAGGAGTTCAACGCCCGGATGTCCGGACGGTCGTACAGCGCGGGCGGCATCCGCACCACCGTCGCCGCCACCCGCGCCGCGAGCGACGAGGAGCTGGAGGCCAACCTCACCCGGTACCTCGCCGAAGCCCTGCGCCAGGGCACCACGACCTTCGAGACGAAGTCCGGCTACGGCCTGACCACCGAGGACGAGTCCCGCGCCCTGCGCATCGCAGCCGCCCACACCGACGAGGTCACCTACCTCGGCGCCCACATCGTGTCCCCCGACTACGCCGACGACCCCGCCGGCTATGTCGCCCTGGTCACCGGCGAGATGCTCGACGCCTGCGCGCCGTACGCCCGTTGGATCGACGTCTTCTGCGAGAAGGGCGCCTTCGACGGCGACCAGGCCCGCGCGATCCTCAGCGCGGGCAAAGCCAGGGGCCTGCACCCGCGCATCCACGCCAACCAGCTCTCCTACGGCCCCGGCGTGCAGCTGGCGGTCGAGCTCGATGCCGCAAGCGCCGACCACTGCACCCACCTCACGGACGCGGACGTGGACGCCCTCGCGGGCAGCGCCACGGTCGCCACCCTGCTGCCCGGTGCCGAGTTCTCCACCCGCGCCGAGTGGCCGGACGCCCGCCGTCTCCTCGACGCGGGCGCCACCGTCGCCCTGTCCACCGACTGCAACCCGGGCTCGTCCTTCACCTCCTCCGTCCCCTTCTGCATCGCCCTCGCGGTACGGGACATGGGGATGACCCCGGACGAGGCGGTCTGGGCGGCCACCGCGGGCGGCGCGCGGGCCCTGCGCCGGGACGACGTCGGCCGCCTGAGCCCCGGAGCCCGCGCGGACCTCATCACCCTCGACGCCCCGAGCCATGTCCACCTCGCCTACCGGCCGGGTGTGCCGCTGGTCACCGGGGTGTGGCGGCGGGGCGTCCGGGAAGTCTGACCGGCCTTCCCGGTCAGGAGGCCCCCGCCCGCCAGCGCTGCTCGGCACCGCCGTCCAGCGGCCGCAGCGACAGCCCGTCGTACCCGTACGGGGTCAACGCCGTCTCGATGGCGATCGCGGGCCGGATCACACCGTCGGCGTCGACCATGAACATGAGGTTCTGGCCGTTCCTGCTGTACACCGAGTCGCACTCCCAGATGCCCACGCCCCTGTCCACATCACCCCGGCTGTCCAGGCAGAAGTCCGGGTCGGCCAAGGACTGCACCACCCCGCGCCCGGAGTCGAAACGCCAGCGCTGGGTGCGGGACGAGGAGCAGGGGGCCGTGATGACGTCCGTGCCGTCCTGGAAGTCGCCGTCGCGGACGTCCAGGCACCGGCCGGTGGCGACGTTCACGATCTGCGCGAACGTGCCGTCCGGGGCGTGCGTGGGCGAGGGGGAGGGCTTCGGAGACTTCGAAGGCGCCTTCGAGGGCCGCTTGGACGGGGCGGAACTCCGCGTCGGTGACGGCGACTTGCTCTTCGTCGACGGTGACGGCGACGGGGAAGGGACGGCGGAGACCGTCGCCGTCACCGTGACCTGCGCCGGGATCGTCGGCGTACCCACCGCGCCCGCCGCCTCCTGGGGCGGCGAGGACGGCGAACCGGCCTGGGAGAGCAGGAAGACGATCAGGGGCGCCAGGGCCACCCCGGCGGCGATCGAGGTCAGCAGGAGGCGCCGGGACGGAGGCCACGGCGCGTCGTCCGCTCGGGGTTTGGGGCGCGGCGCCTCCTCGGGCGTCGTGACATACGCCTTGCCCGCCCACGGCAGCAGCCCCTCGGCCAGCGCGGTGCGTGGCGCGTCGCGCAGGGCCGACAGTTCCTCGTACGCCGTCGTGCAGTGGGCGCAGTGCACCATGTGGGCCCGCAGGTCGGCGCTGGTGCGCGGGTTGTGCGGCCGTACCGACTCCTCGATGAGCCGGCCGAAGTTGCCGCAGCGCGGGTCGGCCGAGGCGGCCAGCCGGGAACGCAGACACGCCTGGGCCATGGCCTGGAGGGCGGAGGCGGTCTCGTGGCCCACGTCCTCGCGGGTCAGGCCGAGGAAGGTCGCCGTCCTGTCCGCCGCCTCCTGCTCCACGACGCCGTACCAGACGAGGCCCTGGGCACGGGAGGGAAGGGACTGGAAGGCGGTGAGCATGGGCGGTACGGGCACGTCGGAGCCCGCCGCGGTCAAGGCGAGCAGCAGGCCCGGGTCGAGACCGCCGGCTCGCCCTGCGGCCGGCCAGGAGGCGGCCAATTGCCCGGTCAGCAACAGGAGGTGGAGCCGGAGGGGGACCAGGGGTTCGGTGCCGCGTGCCGTCTGCCGGGCCGCCAGGGTGAACGCCTGCGCGGCCAGGTCCCGTGCGGCGGACTCGCTCGTCGTGCACAGCCGGGCGTAGCCGAGGACCGACGGCTGATGGCGGGCGCGGAGTTCCTGCAGGGCCGGATAGAGGGTCGGGGCGCTGGTGCGCAGCAGTTCGGTCAGCCGCGCGTCGGACGCGCCCGCATGCACCTCTGTCTGTGGGACACCCCCAGACCCCCGGCCGCCCCCGGTCTCGACTCCGTTGTCGGTCCCGTCGGCCCGAGCCATCCGCCCGCCTCCTTGCGCCCTTGCAGCCCGCCGGGATTCTGACCTACCAGCGGGTATGGGGGCCCATAGTGATGGATGGAAACCTCTGGGGAAAGAGTTTCTGTGGGTAACCCAGGGAACGCCTGAGCGCGGCCCGCCCGGCAACCGGACGAACCGCGCTCAGAAAGCGAGGCAGGGGAGACCGTCAGGCCTCGGCCGTCATACCTCGGCCGTCACTCCTCGAGTGTCAGGCCCTTGCGCAACCGCATCAGCGTCCGCGACAGCAGCCGCGACACATGCATCTGCGAGATGCCGAGTTCTTCGCCTATCTCGGACTGGGTAAGACCCGCGACGAACCGCAGGGAGAGGATCTGCCGGTCCCGGGGCGGGAGTTCGGCGATCAGCGGCTTCAACGACTCGACGTACTCGATGCCTTCGAGTCCGTGGTCCTCGTAGCCGATCCGGTCCGCGAGCGCGCCCTCGGCGTCGTCCTCCTCGGGCTGCGCGTCCAGCGAGGAGGCGGTGTACGCGTTCGACGCCGCCATGCCCTCGACGACCTCTTCCTTCGTCAGGTCGAGGCGCTCGGCGAGCTCCGCGACCGTCGGGGCCCGGTCGAGCTTCTGGGCCAGCTCGTCACCGGCCTTGGCCAGGTCGAGCCGGAGCTCCTGCAGCCTGCGCGGGACGCGCACGGACCACGAGGTGTCGCGGAAGAAGCGCTTGATCTCGCCGACGATGGTCGGCATGGCGAACGTGGGGAACTCGACACCCCGCGCCAGTTCGAACCGGTCGATCGCCTTGATCAGGCCGATCGTGCCGACCTGGATGATGTCCTCCATCGGCTCGCTCCGTGAGCGGAAGCGGGAGGCGGCGAACTTGACCAGCGCGAGGTTGAGCTCGACGAGGGTGTTGCGGACGTACGAGTATTCGTACGTGCCTTCCTCAAGGGACTCGAGGCGCTCGAAGAGGGTCTTGGAGAGCGCGCGTGCGTCTACCGGTCCCACTTCGTCGTACGGGGGGATCTCCGGAAGGCCTGCCAGTCCGGCAAGCGTGTCTGGGTCGTTGCTCTCGATGCTCTCGATGGGATCCAGATGTTCCGGAGGGGATGCCGACGTCGCCTCCTGGGTATGCGATGCGTCGAGCCGGGGTGACATGATGTCCTCCATCGTTCTCGGCATATGGCTGCCGAAGCCAGTGCGTGCACTGCGGTGTGCGGCGCCTCCAAAGCCGGCCGTGGTCGGTTACGTATCTCTACTAGCCCTACCCGCTTTCCCACGTCCGCCGCAAGTGCGTTCTGTGGGTATATGTCCGTTTGCGTGCGGTTGTTCGGGTGTCGGAGAGTGTGAGGAAGGCGTAGTGTTCGAGGGCGTGAGTCAGCAGCCACGACGTCGGGAGAAAGACGGCATGGACCGCGGGACGGTCGGCAGCGCACAGTCTGGCCGGCTACTGGTGGAGGTCAGGGAAGAGGGCTCCAGCGCCGTAGTGACCCCGGTGGGTGAGTTGGATCACCACACCGCCGATCTGTTGCGTGAGCCCCTCGAGGAATGCCTCACCAAGGGATTCAGCCGGCTGGTGGTGGACTGCACACGGTTGGAGTTCTGCGACTCCACCGGACTCAACGTGCTGCTCGGCGCACGTCTGAAGGCGGAGGCCGCGGGGGGCGGAGTGCATCTCGCGGGGATGCAGCCCGTGGTGGCGCGCGTCTTCGAGATCACCGGGGCGGAAGCGGTCTTCACCGTCCATGACACGCTCGAGGCGGCCCTGGCCGGGGAATCCGGCTGAGCCCGGCCGCCGCGCCCGACCCCGTGTCCTGCCCCACTCACCCCTGTCTGACCGGCCTTTTCCGGGCGTCGCGCCCTCCGGGCCGAATAGGGGGGTGTTCTGCCGGTTCGGTCGGGCAGGAGACATCCTGTCGGCAGGGACATCCTGAACATGTCGGCAGCACTATGTCCGACGGCACAGCGGCGGATCCACCGTCGAGGTACGTACCGACTTTTGAATCGTGAACTGGTGAATCGGTGAATCGGTGAGGTGAAGCGCTGATGAGCACCACCCGGCCTTACTCGCCGGGCGACCGCGGCCCGGAGCCGAGCGGCGCTTCCGGGGCGTCCGAGGGCGACGAGGCCCCGTCCTCGGCTGCGCCCGAGTCGTCCGCGGGCGGCGGCCAGGCCCGCAGGCTGAGCTTCGACGGCGAGAGCGGCGTCGTGCCGCTCGCCCGCGACTTCACCCGCCAGGCGCTGTACGCGTGGGGCTGGCTGCCCGCCGCCACGGCCGACCAGCGGGCCGCCGCCGAGGACGTGCTGCTCGTCGTCTCCGAGCTGGTCACCAACGCCTGTCTGCACGCCGAGGGCCCGGACCAGCTGTGGATCGCCTGCGACAACAAGGTCATCCGCATCGAGGTCTCGGACAAGGGCGCCGGCCAGCCGGCACCCCGCACCCCGCACCGCGCGGGCCGCCCCGGCGGGCACGGCATGTTCATCGTGCAGCGACTGTGCCTGGACTGGGGAGTCGTACGGACACCGGGAGTGACCGGCAAGACCGTGTGGGCGGAGCTGGGAGCTCCGGCGTAAGGGAACCGGCCTACCTGCACACCCTCAACGCCTCAGGCCTCGCCACCAGCCGCCTGCTGCCCGCGCTCTTGGAGCAGCACCAGCGGGCGGACGGCGCGGTGGTGGTGCCGGAGGTGCTGCGGCGGTGGGGGGCGCCGGACGTTCTGCGGGCGCACTAGCTCGGGGTTACCCACGGTCACCCCCTCCACTCGAACCCCCTCTTGTGTGCGCCGGATCCCCACAACTCCGGCGCGCACCTTCTCTTCCCTCCTCAAGACGCCGGGCGTACCTTGACGGCCGAATCTGATGTGCCGTCAGGAACTCGAAGAGGGAGCGGAACCGTGTCGTACCGGAATCGAACCGCCGCGCTCGCGTCCGCCGCGGCCCTGGCCGGCTCGGCGGTGCTGCTCGCCGCCCCCGCAGCCGAGGCCACGGTCGTCGACGTCAACTACCAGTGCAAGACGCCGATCGGCAACAAGAGTGCCGTCTCGCCCATCGACATCAAGAGCGTCAAGAGCGGCAGCGCCTACAAGCTCACCATGTCGTGGCAGAAGGGCGTCTCCTCCAGCCCGGTCGAACTGGGCAAGGGCGCGATGAACCCGAGCGCCACCATCGTGCTGGGCGGCGCCGACAGCGGCACGGTGTCCGTCTCCGGGCCCGCCAACCAGGCGGCGATCCCCGCCAACACCCCCATCAAGATCAACGACTTGACGGGCACGTACACGCCGAAGAAGACCGGGAAGGTCACCTTCACGCCGGGTGTCCTCACCATCAAGGCGCTCGGTACGACGACCACGTGCACACCGTCGAACAATCCGGGGCCGGCGCTCAGTCTTGATGTGACGGCCGCGGGGGGCTCCGCCGGGGGTGGTCAGGGCGGGGCGGATTCCGGCGGTTCCCTGCCGCAGACCGGCCCTGATGACTCGGCGGTCGCGCTGGGGACGCTTGGCGGCACGGTGCTCCTTGCCGGAGCGGCGGGGGCGTTGTGGATCACGCGGAGGAATCAAGCGGTCCGGCGGTAACGGTTCGTCGGCCGTGCCGAGGTGAGCCGCGGATCGGCCGCGGCGCCGCTGTGGCTGGTCGCGCCCACGCGGCGGAGCCGCAAATCGACACAGCCCGCGCCCCTTCGGGGCGCTGCCCAACCGCCGCGTGAAGACCACTGGAGCCGCCGGATGACATCTGCCGCCCGTGTCCTGCTCATGTCCCTGCTGCTCGTAATGGCTGCCGCCCCTGCGGCCTCGGCCGCCGACGGCTGGTCGATCATGCCCTCCGGCGGGTCCCGCCCGGCCTTCTACGCCGAGGGTGTGCCCGGGGCCGTTCTGCAGGATGCGGTGTCCGTGGTCAACCGGAGTGGGCGGGTGGTCACGGTGCGGCTGAGTGGCAGCGGGGTTCCGGTCGCCTTTGCCGCCGAGCGGGTGCGGGTGCGCGCCCGTACGCGGGCCGACGTGCCGTTCGCGGTGAGTGCGCGTGGTGATCGCAGGGGCGAGATCGTTGCCCGTGACCAGGACGGCCGCCGGGTTGAAGTTCCGGTGCGGCTGCGGGTGGGTGGGCCGGTGCTGTCCGCGCTGACCGTGGAGCATGTGGCCGTGCGGGGTGGTCGCATCACGTATGACCTGGTCAATCGCGGCACGACGGTGCTTGTTCCGAGCCTTGCCGTGCATGTCGACGGCGTCTTCGGGGCGGTCCTCGACCGGGCCCCGCGGGCGCTGCCGATCCGCCTCCGGCCCGGGCAGCGCCTTCGTCTCGCCGAACCCTGGCCCGACCGTCCCGTCCTGGACTCGGTCGACGTCCGGCTGACCGTGACGGCGGCGGGCGGTGCGCACGACTCGGCCGGCGTGGCGGCGCGCTTCGTGCCGTGGGGGGCGGTGACGGGGGTCGCGGGTGCGGCGGTGGCGGGGGGCGCGCTGCTTCTCGTACGAGGTCGTAGGCGCCGTACCCGCGACGGCGAGGCGGTCGAATCCCCGCGTACGGAAGTCGAGTTGACGGGAGCGGTGACGTGAACGGCAAGCTGCGGATCACGGCCTTGCCGGTGGTGCTCGCGCTGCTCCTGCTGCCCCTGGCGGGCACGGCTGCGGCGGACGGGCCGACCGTCGGGTTCTCCACGTCCCAGGCCGGCACCGGCGGTTCGATCACCGTCAGCGGAAGCCGCTGGCGGCCGAACGCCCTGCTGATGATGCTGATCTGCGGCCAGGCGACCCCGGCCCGGGGCGTGATCGGCGGCACCAACTCCTGCGCCAACTCGGACGGAAGGGCCGTCACCACCGACGCCAAGGGCTCCTTCAGCAAGAAGCTGCCGGTCGCCGAGCCGCCGGTGCCGTGCCCGTGTGTGGTGCACGTGGCAACGGTCGAGGGTGCGAAGGCGCAGGCGGACGCGGTCTTCCAGGTGGCCGGACACGCCGTCGAACCGCTGCCCGCCGAGCCGTCCGGCGGGCGCCTGTCGATGCTGACGGACACCCGGCTCGACGGGTCGAGCGGCCTGCTCACCTGGTTCGGCGCGCCGCCCTCGCGCACCCTGGTCTTCACCGTCGGCAACGCCGGCACCGGCGCGATCAAGAACCCGGTCTTCCAACTCGGCACCTCCCACGGTGTGTTCGCCCCGCAGTGGGAGGACCAGGAGTGGCGCGGCACCATCGCACCCGGCAGGAAGGCCGAGATCAAACTCCCCGTCGAGCTGACGGCGGGGGCGCACGGCGACTATTCCGTCTCCCTCAAGTACAGCGGCAAGGTCCTCGCCGAGCAGCCCTGGGGCGTGGGCCGCCCGTGGGGCGTGACCCTGTTCTGGCTGCTGGTCTGCGTGGTCGTGCCGGCCGCGCTGTTCCGCGCCGGGATGGCGATCGTGGACCGGGTACGGCCGCGCCGCGCCGGCGGCCTCCGGCACCGGGGACTCCGCCTGCCCGAACTGGCCCTGCGCATCCCGAGGTTCAGTCCCAGGACGGCTCAGGAGCCCCCCTCGAACTCGACCCTGCCGTGGTTCACCCCTGACTCCGATCCGGGCACGGCCGGTCGGCTCTCCGCACCGCACCACGACGACAGCCCGACGAGTCCTACGACTCCCACCAGGAAGGGACCCCCGTGAGAAAGCGCAGGAGAGTCACACCGGTCGGCAGCGGGAGAGCGGGTGCGGCGGGCGCCGCCCTGGTACTGGGCTCGGCAGGCATCCTGCTGGGCCTGGCCGCCGGACCCGCGCAGGCCGCGGAGGTGTCGTTCGCGACGCACTGCGTGCCTCCCGCGGGCATCACACCCGTCGACGGCACCACGAAGGTCGAGATCACGGCGCCGGCCACGGCCAAGGTGGGCGACACGGTGGACGTCGTATGGAAGTTCGTCCAGGCCGCCTCCAAGAACCCGGACATCATCGACCTGCCCGCCAACTCGGTGCAGCCGTCCGGGGTGTTGAAGGCGGCCGGCGCGCAGGCCGCCGACATCGCGATGCAGGGCACGCGCACGAACCCGGCCATCCCCAAGGGCGGCGCCATGGTGCTGTCCGACATGAAGGGCAGCCTGAAGCTGACGGCGCCGGGCGAGGTGACGCTGACGCCGGACGCGTACACCGTCAACGCCATGTCGACGGACACCAAGTGCACGCCGAAGGAGACCGTGCAGAAGGCGGCGACGATCCAGGTGTCGCCCGGCGACGGCAGCTCGTCGAGCACGACGCCGGAGCCGACGGACTCGGCCTCCCAGTCCGCCTCGCCGTCCGCGTCGGCCTCCGCGTCCGCCAGTGACGGCACCGGCAGCGGTCAGACCGACTTCACCGGCAAGCAGGTCGACATCCCGTACACCTGCCAGTCGCCCATCGGTGAGAAGAAGGCGACCTCGCCCATCCAGATCGACGCCAGGAAGAACGGCGGCAGTTTCGACCTCACCGTGCAGTTCAGGAAGTCCGTGATGGACAGCCCGGCCGACATCCCCAAGGGCTCGGTCAAGCCGTCGATGGAGGTGGTCCTGGGCGGCGCCGACAAGGGAACGGTGCACGTCGAGGGCCCGGCGAACTCCAAGGACATCAAGTCCGGCGAACCCATCGAGATCCCCGACCTGACGGGCACCTACAAGCCGGGCGCGGACGGCAAGTCGACCCTGTCCCCGGGCGTCCTCACGATCAACGCCCTGGGCACGACGACCACCTGCAAGCCGGACAGGACCGAGGTCTCCCTGACCCTGGACACGACACAACAGGCGAGCGGCGCCTCGGGCGGTTCGTCGACTTCCGGCGGCAGCGGCAGCGGCAGCGGCAGCGGCAGCAGCGGTACGGGCGGCCTCGCCGAAACCGGCTCCAGCGACCACGGCGCCCTGAAGGCACTGGGCCTGGTGGCGGGCACGGCGGTCCTGCTGGGCGGCGCGGTGTTCACGTTCATGCCCGGGCGACGGACTCGCTGAGGTCCGGGAAGGATGGCCGCCGTGGCGGCCCGACGGTGCACGCGTTCAGGCGAGTTCATCGAAGGGCCGCCACTCCCACCGTGCGACGAAGGCAGACGCTAATTGGTTTGCTGCCAGTATCCAGCGAGGGAAGAACGGATGGGGCAGGTAATCGTTGAAGTCTGCCCCGGATACTTCCAAGGACCGTTGAGCGTCACATAGATGTCGTGCTCGGTGCCGCCAGTGGCTCGAATGTTGGCGCATTTGATAACGGCGCGGTGGTGATTCACCCGACGCTGGGTGCTCGGCCCTATGAAAGGCTGGCACTTGGACACCGCCTGTGCCCTTCCCAGCTTCAAGTGGGCAGTGACCTCACACTTTCCAGGAGCCAGTGCAAACGCGTCACCAGGGACTGCCACCGCCAGGGAGGCTCCCAAGACGCTTGTCGACACTGCTGCTGCGATCCTCTTGTGCAATTGTGCTCCCCTGTTTGCTATTGGGGGAGGGCTATATGTCATGCAGTTACGCACAGACAATCAGGCGCATGCCCTAGCAGCGTATGATCAACAAAACGAAATCCAGGGGCGCTTTTCATGGTGAGGCAGCCAAGGCTCCTTCTGACGCCCGGAGGGTCACCACGCCCCTATGGCGCGATGACCCTCCGAAGCGCCTCGGGCAGGTGTCAGTGCACGTCACCCATCAGCTTGTTGACCTTGTTGCGGAACATCCACACCGCGACACCCGCGATCACGGCGAGCACCGCCTCCAGGGCGACGAAGCCCGTCTTGTCGAGGTTGACCCCGCCGACGGCCGGGTTCGACAGCAGGGCCGTGATCGAGTCGCCCGCGGTGACCGCGAGGAACCAGACGCCCATCATCTGGGAGGCGTACTTCCTCGGCGCCATCTTCGTCGTCACGGACAGACCCACCGGGGACAGCGTCAGCTCGCCGACGGTCTGCACGAAGTAGATCGCGGCCAGCCACATCGCCGCGGCCTTGTGGCCGCCCTCGGCGATCGACAGCGGGGCGAGGAAGACGAAGAAGGACGCACCGATCAGGATCAGACCGGAGGCGAACTTCACGATCGTGCTCGGCTCCTTGCCGCGCCGGTTCAGCCACAGCCACAGCCAGGCGAAGACCGGCGCCAGAGTCATGACCATGACCGGGTTGACCGACTGGTACCAGGAGACCGGGAAGCCCCAGCCGAGAATCGTGTTCTTGGCCGAGCTGCTCGCGAACAGCGACAGGGTCGAGCCACCCTGGTCGTAGATCATCCAGAAGACGGCGGCGGCGGCGAAGAACCAGATGTACGCCCGCACCTTCGACTTCTCGGCCGGCTCCAGGTCCTTGTCCCGCAGCATCCGGCCGATGACCAGGATCGGCACGATCAGGCCGATGACGGTGAGCGGGATCAGCGCCCAGTTGAGGGTGAAGTGGCCGGTGCCGCCGACGAGGCCGTAGAAGACGACCGCGACGGCCAGCCAGATCAGGCCCTTGCGCAGCGTGGCTGCCTTCTCCTGGGCGGTGAGCGGGGTCGGGACCACGCTGCTCTGCTCGCTCAGGTGGCGGCTGCCCAGCAGGTACTGGGCCAGACCCAGCGCCATGCCGAGCGCGGCCATCGCAAAGCCCAGGTGCCAGTTGACGTTCTCACCGACGGTGCCGATGGCGAACGGCGCGACGAAGGCACCCATGTTGATGCCGATGTAGAAGAGCGTGAAGCCGCCGTCCCGGCGCGGGTCCTCGGGACCCTTGTAGAGGTGGCCGACCATGGTCGAGATGTTGGCCTTGAGCAGACCCGAACCGATGGCGACGAGACCCAGGCCGACGAAGAAGCTCGCAGCCGCGGGCAGTGCAAGGCACAGGTGGCCGAGCATGATGATCAGACCCGCGACGGCGACCGTTTTGCGGGGGCCGAGGAAGCGGTCCGCGACCCAGCCGCCGGGCAGGGCAAGCAGGTACACGAGCGACACGTACACCGAGTAGATCGCAGTCGCCGTGCCCGCGTTCAGGTGCAGGCCACCCGGGGCCACGAGGTAGAGCGGGAGCAGGGCCCTCATGCCGTAGTAGGAGAACCGCTCCCACATCTCGGTCATGAAGAGAGTGGCCAGTCCGCGAGGGTGGCCGAAGAAGGTCTTCTCGGAGCCGGGGGTGTCCGGGCGGACCGAGTCCTTCGTCAGGCTGGACGCCATGGTCGTTCCTTGCTGTGCTGGTGGGGGTTTACCGCACACAAAAGAGACCTTCGGCGTCAAGTGGTTGCCAAAGGTCCCCGCAGTGCTACAGGCGTTGTTTCACCATACGGCAGGACAGTGCCGGATATGGAAGGACTTGAGACGGGGATCACAGGCGGAGGTGGAACCATACACACCTTTTCCAAGGTCTCTTCGACGATGGCACCGCACAGACACAGGTTCGCTTCGGAGTGTCCGAAGGTAAGAATCACGGGTGCCGATCACACCACAGCACCTGTCAAGAGCGGACTACCATCACCTCATGACCCGTGTACTGCTCGCCGAGGACGACGCGTCCATCTCGGAGCCGCTGGCCCGTGCCCTGCGCCGGGAAGGTTACGAGGTCGAGGTGCGCGAGGACGGACCCACCGCGCTCGACGCCGGAAACGCCGGCGGCATCGACCTGGTCGTGCTGGACCTCGGTCTGCCCGGCATGGACGGCCTCGAGGTCGCCCGCCGGCTGCGCGCCGAAGGCCACACCGTGCCGATCCTCATCCTGACCGCGCGTGCCGACGAGGTGGACACCGTCGTCGGCCTCGACGCGGGCGCCGACGACTACGTCACCAAGCCGTTCCGCCTCGCCGAACTGCTCGCCCGGGTCCGGGCCCTGCTGCGGCGCGGCGCGGCCGAGCCGGCGCAGCCGCCCGCCACGCACGGCGTGCGGATCGACGTCGAGTCGCACCGGGCGTGGATGGGGGACGAGGAACTCCAGCTCACCGCCAAGGAGTTCGACCTGCTGCGGGTGCTGGTGCGGGACGCGGGCCGGGTCGTCACCCGGGACCAGCTGATGCGCGAGGTGTGGGACACCACCTGGTGGTCGTCCACGAAGACCCTCGACATGCACATCTCCTGGCTGCGCAAGAAGTTGGGCGACGATGCGGCGAACCCCCGGTACATCGCCACCGTGCGCGGTGTGGGTTTCCGGTTCGAGAAGAGCTAGTTCGAGAAGAGCCGGCAGGAGCCGCTCGGAGTCGGCAGGGCGCCCGAGGCACACTGGTCGTCGTAAAGCCACTGCCCGGAGGGCCTCGTGCGTCGTCGTCTCATCCAGTCCACGCTTGCCGTCGTGCTCGTGGTCATCGCCGTCTTCGGTGTGTCCCTCGTCATCGTCGAGACGCGGACCATCAGCAACAGCGCCCAGGAGCGGGTGAGCTCCGAGGCACAGCGGCTGGCCAGCATCGTGGACAGCCGGCTCATCGGGGCCGGGACGGTCAGCGCGGAGGTGCTGAAGGGGCAGGTCACGGGAGAGCGGTACGCCGTGATCGAGATCCCGGGGCAGTCGCCCATCGCGGTCGGCACCAAGCCCGACGGCGAGGTCATCCGCGGCCGGGCCACCGGCGAGGAGGGCGAGCGGGTCGTCGTCGAGGAGCCGCGTTCGACCGTGAGCCGGGAGGTCGGCCGCACGCTGCTGATCATCGGGCTGGTCGCGCTGCTCGCCGTGGTGGCCGCCGTACTGCTGGCGATCCGGCAGGCCAACCGGCTCGCGTCCCCCCTCACCGACCTCGCGGAGACCGCCGAGCGACTCGGATCCGGCGACCCGCGGCCCCGCCACAAGCGGTACGGCGTTCCCGAGCTGGACCGGGTGGCGGACGTCCTGGACTCCTCCGCCGAGCGCATCGGCCGGATGCTCACCGCCGAGCGGCGCCTGGCCGCCGACGCCTCCCACCAGCTGCGCACACCTTTGACCGCGCTGTCGATGCGGCTGGAGGAGATCACCCTCACCGACGACCCGGACACGGTGAAGGAGGAGGCCAATGTCGCCCTCACCCAGGTCGAGCGGCTGACGGACGTGGTGGAGCGGCTGCTGACCAACTCCCGGGACCCCCGCACCGGCAACGCCGTCTCCTTCGACCTCGACGAGGTCATCCAGCAGCAGCTCGCCGAGTGGCGGCCCGCCTACCGCCAGGCCGGGCGGGCGATCGTCAGCTCCGGCAAACGGCATCTGCAGGCGGTCGGCACACCGGGCGCGGTCGCGCAGGTGCTGGCGGCGTTGATCGAGAACTCGCTGATGCACGGCGGGGGCACGGTGGCGCTGCGGACCCGCGTGACCGGCAACCAGGCGGTCGTGGAGGTCACCGACGAGGGACCGGGCGTGCCCGCCGACCTCGGTGCGCGGATCTTCGAGCGCACGATCAGCGGACGGAACTCCACGGGCATCGGGCTGGCGGTGGCGCGGGACCTGGCGGAGGCGGACGGCGGCCGCCTGGAGATGCTGCAGACCCAGCCGCCGGTGTTCGGCCTGTTCCTGTCCCGCACGCCGCTGAAGCGGCCGCCGGCGGAGGACGAGGAGCCGATGGTCCGGTGAGACCGGAACCCCCGGTGGGGGTGCGGTTCACCTCGTGTGGGACGGGCGCTTCGGGCAGGCTCTCGGCGCCTTGGTCAAGTCCGGTGCACCGGGGCGGGCTCGCAGCCGGCACGCCGGCCCCGCGGCAGAGTCCGCGGAGCGATCAGCTGACGCGCGCCTTGGGCTTGGGTCGGCGGGCCTCGGCTATTTCGGCTTCTTCCAGGATCGATTCGGCGTCGGCGACGGCCTCGTGGGCGGGCAGGGCCTTGAACACCCACGAGCGGTACGACCAGAAGCGGAACAGCGTGCCGAGTCCGATGCCGACGACCTTGAAGATGTTGCGCTGCAGCGAGCTGTCCCAGCCGAAGCCGTAGATGGCCGCGTACAGGATGCCGTTCTCGATCACCAGGCCGACCGCGCTGAAGGCCAGGAAGAGGGAGAGCTCCTTCGTCCGGGCGCTCTTGTCGCGGTCACGGTAGGTGAAGTAGCGGAACCCCAGGTAGTTGACGCCGATCGCGACCACGGTGGCGATCACGTTGGCGCGTACGGCCTGCAGGCTCGTGAGGTGCCAGAGCAGATTGGAGACTCCGAAGTTCACGACGGTGCCCAGGGCACCCACCGCACCGAACTTCGCTACCTCGTGTGCGAGCCTTCGCAGCCCGGCGGAACCATGTCCCATGGCCGTGCAGGCCCCCATTCGGTCGGTTTCGTCAACCCAGCCATGCTAACCACCCGCCTTCTCAAACGCGTGTCGTTGCGTTCACAGACGGGATAGAGGTGGGGAAGAGCACAGGAAAAGCCCGGAAAGGCGGGAGTAAGAGGCCGTGGAAAAGGCCGGAAACCGGCCGACGTGGCGTGGCCGATACCCTAGGGGCGTGACGTTCCCGGTAGTCGGCATGGTCGGCGGAGGCCAGCTCGCTCGTATGACACACGAGGCAGGCATCCCGCTCGGCATCAGGTTCAAGCTTCTCAGTGACACCCCTCAGGACTCCGCGGCGCAGGTCGTCGGCGATGTCGTCATCGGCGACTATCGCGACCTCGACACGCTGCGTGAGTTCGCGAGGGGCTGCGATGTGATCACTTTCGATCACGAACACGTGCCCACCGAGCACCTCAGGGCGCTGGAGGCGGACGGCATCCCCGTGCGCCCGGGCCCCGACGCGCTCGTGCACGCCCAGGACAAGGGCGTGATGCGCGCGCGGCTCGATGCGATCGGTGTGCCGTGCCCGCGGCACCGGATCGTGACCGATCCGGCGGACGTGGCCGCCTTCGCGGCGGAGGGCGACGGCTTCCCCGTCGTCCTCAAGACCGTCCGCGGCGGCTACGACGGCAAGGGCGTGTGGGTCGTCGACGACGTCACCGAGGCCGAGGACCCGTTCCGCGCGGGCGTCCCGGTCCTCGCCGAGGAGAAGGTCGACTACGTACGGGAGCTGGCGGCGAACGTCGTGCGCTCCCCGCACGGCCAGGCGGTCGCCTACCCGGTCGTCGAGTCCCAGCAGGTGAACGGCGTGTGCGACACCGTGATCGCGCCCGCTCCCGAGCTGGAGGAGGCCCTCGCCCTGCGGGCGGAGGAGATGGCGCTGCGCATCGCCAAGGAACTGGACGTCGTCGGCCATCTCGCCGTCGAGCTGTTCCAGACCCGCGACGGCCGCATCCTCGTCAACGAGCTCGCGATGCGCCCGCACAACTCCGGCCACTGGACCCAGGACGGGGCCGTGACCTCGCAGTTCGCCAACCATGTCCGCGCGGTCCTCGACCTCCCGCTCGGCGACCCGCGCCCGCGCGCCAAATGGACCGTCATGGTCAATGTGCTGGGCGGCGACTACCCGGACATGTACTCCGCGTATCTGCACTGCATGGCCCGCGACCCGCAGCTGAAGATCCACATGTACGGCAAGGACGTGAAGCCCGGCCGCAAGGTGGGCCACGTCAACACCTACGGCGACGACCTGGACGACGTTCTCGAACGCGCACGTCACGCTGCCGGCTACCTGAGAGGCACGATCACCGAATGAGCCCCGTTGTAGGCATCGTCATGGGTTCGGACTCCGACTGGCCCGTCATGGAGGCCGCCGCCCAGGCCCTCGACGAGTTCGAGATCGACTACGAGGTCGACGTCGTCTCCGCGCATCGCATGCCGCGCGAGATGATCACGTACGGCGAGCAGGCCGCCGAGCGGGGACTCAAGGTGATCATCGCGGGCGCCGGGGGTGCCGCTCACCTCCCCGGGATGCTCGCCTCCGTCACCCCGCTGCCGGTCATCGGCGTCCCGGTGCCGCTGAAGTACCTGGACGGCATGGACTCCCTCCTGTCGATCGTGCAGATGCCGGCCGGTGTGCCCGTCGCGACCGTGTCCGTCGCCGGCGCCCGCAACGCGGGCCTGCTCGCGGCCCGCATCCTGGCCACGCAGGACGAGGAGCTGCTCGGTCGCATGCGGGAGTTCCAGCAGGAACTGAACGACCAGGCCACCGAGAAGGGCAAGCGCCTGCGCGCCAAGGTCGAGGGGTCCAGCGGCTTCGGCTTCGGCTCGCGGAAGTGACGGCGATGACCTCCGCCTCGTCGGCGGCGGCCAGGGAACTGCTCGCCGAGTTCCCGGTCGTCGACGGCCACAACGACCTGCCCTGGGCGCTGCGCAAGCAGGTCCGCTACGACCTGGACGCCCGCGACATCGCCGTACACCAGAACGCCCATCTGCACACCGACATCCCGCGCCTGCGCGAGGGCGGCGTCGGTGCGCAGTACTGGTCGGTGTACGTCCGCTCCGATCTGCCGGACGCGGTGCCCGCGACGCTCGAACAGATCGACTGCGTACGGCAGTTGCTCGCGCGCTACCCGGCGGACCTGGCGCCGGCGCTGACGGCCGCCGACATGGAGGCGGCGCGCAGGGACGGCCGTATCGCCTCCCTCATGGGGGCGGAGGGCGGGCACTCCATCGCCTGCTCGCTCGGTACGCTGCGCGGCCTGTACGGGCTGGGCGTGCGCTACATGACGCTCACCCACAACGACAACAACCCGTGGGCGGACTCGGCGACCGACGAGCCCCATGTTGGCGGGCTCACGGCCTTCGGGCGCGAGGTGGTCCGGGAGATGAACCGGCTCGGCATGCTGGTCGACCTCTCGCACGTCGCGGCGACGACGATGCGGGACGCGCTGGACGCCACGTCCGCGCCGGTGATCTTCTCCCACTCCTCCTCCCGGGCCGTCTGCGACCACCCGCGCAACATCCCGGACGACGTGCTGGAGCGGCTGCCCGGGAACGGCGGCGTGGCGATGGTGACGTTCGTGCCGAAGTTCGTGCTCCAGGCGGCCGTGGACTGGACGGCCGCCGCGGACGAGAACCTGCGTACCCACGGCTTCCACCACCTCGACACGACCCCCGAGGCGATGAAGCTGCACCGCGCCTTCGAGGAGCGCACCCCGCGCCCGGTCGCCACGGTCTCCACGGTTGCCGACCACCTGGACCACATGCGTGAGGTCGCCGGCATCGACCACCTGGGCATCGGCGGCGACTACGACGGCACGGCCTTCACCCCCGACGGCCTGAACGACGTCTCGGGCTACCCGAACCTGATCGCCGAGCTGCTGGACCGCGGCTGGTCGAAGCCCGACCTGGCCAAGCTGACCTGGCAGAACTCGGTACGGGTGCTGGGCGCGGCGGAGGACGTGGCCCGCGAGCTCCAGGCGACCCGCCCGCCGTCCAACGCGACGATCGAGTCGCTGGACGGCTGACCGCCCGGGGCGGGGTGGTCGGTGCAGCCGTACGCCCCGCCCGACGAGGTCATCGAGGCGGCTCAGGAGCGCTGAGCCGGGTCCCGTACCCCCGAACGCCCCACTCATCAGGAAGCGCCCCGCGCCCCCGTGCGACGGTGACCGTACCCCTTGGGGACGATTCACGACGTACGGAGCCCGCCATGGCAGACCTCCAGGACGACGAACTGCAGACCATCGGGGAGCTTGACGGCATCGGCCTGCCGGACCCCTTCCAGGCCGGGTCCTACCAGCCCGTCTCCGATCCGGGCGCCGACCCCGTGGAGCGCGCCCATGCCATCCTCGCCGTCCATCCCGTCGCCGACGGTTACAACGGGCTCCCCTGGGCCCTCAGGCATCTGTCCTGGTACGACCTGGAACTCGGCGAGAGCGATGTCGAGACGGATGTGCCACGGCTGCACGAGGGGCATGTCGGCATGCTGTTCGGGTCGCTGCACCTGCCGGAGGGCATCGACGGCGACCGGATCGTCGCGGTGACCCTGGAGCAGCTGGACCTCGTGAACATCGTGGCGCGCGCCCACCCCGAGGGGCTGCGCCTCGTCTGCACCGCCGGACAGGCCACCGACGCCCACAACTGCGGCCGTATCGCCGTGCTGCTCGGCCCCGCCGAAGCCGCCGCGCTCGGCGACTCCCTCGGCATCCTGCGCGCCCTGCACACCCTCGGCCTGCGTGTCCTCACCCTGTCCGGGGTGTCCTGGGCGAGCGAGGACGGGCTCACCCGGTTCGGCGAGGAGGTCCTGCGGGAGATGAACCGGCTCGGTGTGCTCGCCGACCTCTCCGGTGCCTCCTCCGACACGGTCCGCCGCACCCTGGCGGTCTCCAGGGCGCCGGTCCTGTTCACCCGCTCCGCCTCCGCCACGCTGCGCCCCCACCCTGCCAACCTCTCCGACGACCTGCTCACCCGGCTGGGGGCCGCCAAGGGCCTGTGCATGGTGCCGCTGACGCCGGACCAGACGGGTCCGTCCGTCCGCGACGTCGCCGACCACCTCGACCATGTGCGCGAGGTGGCGGGCCCGGACTGTGTGGGCCTGTCCGGCACCTACGACGCGGGCACCGCCCACCCCCAGGACCTGGGCGACACCTCCTGCTACCCGCGCCTCATCGCCGAACTTCTGGACCGCGGCTGGTCCGAACCCGATGTCGCCCTGCTGACCTGGGGAAACGTGCAGCGCGTGCTGCGTACGGCCGACTTCACGGCCCGCGCGCTCCAGGAGCGCAGGGAGCCCTCGACGGCGACGATCGCGCAGGCCGACGGCCGGTCTACGGTTCGCTGATCCGGCACAGGCAGAACGGATGCCCGGCCGGGTCGGCGTACACCTGGAAGTCCTTCTTCTCCCGGTCCTCCAGGTCCAGCGGCCGCGCCCCCAGCGCCAGCACCTTCTCGTGCGCCGCGTCGATCTCCTCCCAGGTCGACCCGGCGTCGAAGTCGAGGTGGAACTGCTGCGAGTTGCGGTCCGCACGCGGCCACTCGGGCGGGGTGAGGCCCTGAGCCCGCTGGAAGGCGAGCCGGGGGCCGCCGGGGATGTGCAGGACGACCCAGTCGGGGTCCTCCTCCTCGGGGGTACCGCCCGCGACACCCGCGTAGAAGCGGGCGAGTGCTTGCGGGTCGGGGCAGTCGAGCATGACGGAGCGGAAGCGGGCCACTGGCATGGTGTCCTCCCGGTTCAGCAGGCGCAGAGACAGAACGGGTGCCCGGCCGGATCCGCGTAAACCCGCCAGGTGCGCGAGCGGTCGTCGGCGTCCAGCGGCTTGGCGCCGAGCGCCAGCACGTCCGCCTCGGCCGCGTCCAGGTCCTCGACCGTCAGGTCCAGGTGGAACTGCTGCGAGTGGTCGGGCGCGGGCCACTCGGGGGCGACGAAACCGGGGGAGGCCTGGAAGGCCAGCGCCCGGCCGTCGGGGGTGGTGAGGTCCGCCCAGCCGTCCTCCGTCTCGACGGTGCCGCCCAGTACCCCGGCGTAGAACCCGGCCAGTGCGCTCGGGTCGGGACAGTCCAGGACGAC
Source organism: Streptomyces longisporus (assembly GCF_039532765.1). NCBI lineage: Bacteria > Bacillati > Actinomycetota > Actinomycetes > Kitasatosporales > Streptomycetaceae > Streptomyces > Streptomyces longisporus. The sequence continues at coordinate 46,636 of NZ_BAAASG010000010.1, read as the reverse complement.
GGCGCCCAGTTTGGCGAGAGCCATGACTTCCTCCTGCGTTACCTGTAGATGGGGTTATGCAGTAACGGTTACTGCATGCTGCCTCATTGGAGGTAACGTCGCAAGCATGAGTGAGAGATCGGCCGCGCCGGGGAGCCTGGTCCTCGTCGAGTCCCTGGTGAACACGCTGGACCTCGAGTCCGGGGCCGACGCGCTGGACACGGCGGACGGCCGGGCGCGGTTCGGTCTCGCGGAGGGCGAGCTGGCGGCCGCGCGCGAGCTGCGCGAGTCACTGCGCGCCGTGCTGCTCGCCCACGCCGGTCATCCGCCGCACGCCCCGGTGACCCCCCTGGGCGAGCTGCTGGCCTCGGCGCCCCTGCGCCTGACCGTCGACCCCGCGGACGGCTCGGCAGCCCTGGCACCCGCCGACGCGGAGCCCCTGCTCTCCCGCGTCGCCGCCGCCGTCGCCGAGTCCCTCGTCGCCGGTACCTGGCCGCGCCTGAAGGCCTGCGAGTCGTCCACCTGCCACTGGGCGTACTACGACCGCAGCCCGGCCGGCCGGGGCCGCTGGTGCTCCATGCAGGTGTGCGGGGCACGCGCGAAAATGCGCCGGTACCGTGCGAAGTAGAACGGCGACCCCGCCGCGCGCCGGTGGTGCAGAATGCAACAAGACGCCGGTTCGGCCGACTGAGCCTCGGCCGAACCGGCGTCGTTCATGTTCGTGCGACGCCTAGGCGGTGGGGCGCCCCATCGCGCGGTACGTCCAGCCCGCCGTGCGCCACAGCTCCGGGTCGAGGGCGTTGCGGCCGTCCAGGATCACCCGGGCCGCCGCCACCTCGCCCAGCTGCGCCGGGTCCAGCTCGCGGAACTCCCGCCACTCCGTCAGATGCAGCACCACGTCGGCGCCCCGCACGGCCTCCAGTGCCGTGTCGGCGTAACCCAGTGTCGGGAAGACCTTGCGGGCGTTGTCCATGCCCTTCGGGTCGTACACGGTGACCTGGCCGCCCTGGAGGTGGATCTGACCGGCGACGTTCAGGGCGGGGGAGTCGCGCACGTCGTCCGAGTCGGGCTTGAAGGTGGCGCCGAGCACCGCGACCCGCTTGCCCAGGAAGGGCCCGCCGCCGAGCGCCTGCCGGGCCAGCTCCACCATCTGCCCGCGCTGCCGCATGTTGATCGAGTCGATCTCGCGCAGGAAGGTCAGCGCCTGGTCGGCGCCGAGCTCACCGGCGCGCGCCATGAAGGCCCGGATGTCCTTGGGCAGACAGCCGCCGCCGAACCCGATGCCCGCCCGCAGGAACTTCTTGCCGATCCGGTCGTCGTACCCGATCGCCTCGGCGAGCTTGGTGACGTCGCCGCCGGAGGCCTCGCACATCTCCGCCATCGCGTTGATGAAGGAGATCTTGGTGGCGAGGAAGGAGTTCGCGGAGGTCTTCACCAGCTCGGCGGTCGGGAAGTCGGTGACGACGAACGGCGTCCCCTCGGCGAGCGGCGTCGCGTACACCTCGCGCAGCAGCTTCTCCGCCCGCTCGCTGCGGACGCCGACCACGATCCGGTCGGGGTGCAGGGTGTCGTCGACGGCGAAGCCCTCGCGCAGGAACTCGGGGTTCCAGGCCAGCTCGGCGTCCTCGCCGGCCGGGGAGTTCTCGGCGAGGAAGCGGGCCAGCCGGTCGGCGGACCCCACCGGCACGGTCGACTTGCCGACGACCAGGGCCGGCCCGGTCAGATGCGGGGCGAGCGAGGCGAAGGCGGAGTCGACGTACGACATGTCGCAGGCGTACTCGCCGTGCTTCTGCGGGGTGTTGATGCACAGGAAGTGGACGTCGCCGAAGGCCCCCACCTCGGCCCAGTCCATGGTGACGCGCAGCCGCCCGGTGGATCCCTCGATCCCGGCGACGTGCTTGCGCAGCAGCTCGTCGAGGCCCGGCTCGAACATCGGGGCCTCGCCCCGCGCCAGCTTCTCGATCTTCTCCGGTACGACGTCCAGGGCGAGCACCTCGAAGCCCAGCTCGGCCATCGCGGCGGCGTGCGTCGCGCCGAGATAGCCGGTGCCGATCACGGTGATCCTGAGGGCCATGGGTGCTCCAGAGAGGGACGTGGTGGGTGCCGAGCCGAGCATAGTCGGGCCGTTCCCCGGGCACTTTTCCCGCTGTCGCCAAGCTCACGTATCACTCCCGTGGGCGGCCCCCTAAAATTTGAGTTACTTAACGGTAATTAGCGCCATCACCACAGTGCGTCAGAAGCGTCCTTGGAGCGTGAGAAACCTTGGCCGGATCGGCTGACTTCGACCTGTACCGCCCGTCCGAGGAGCACGACATGCTCCGCGACGCGATCCGTTCACTGGCCGAGGCGAAGATCGCGCCGTACGCCGCCGTCGTGGACGAGGAGGCCCGCTTCCCGCAGGAGGCCCTGGAGGCCCTCGTCGCGAACGACCTGCACGCGGTGCACGTCCCCGAGGAGTACGGCGGCGCGGGCGCCGACGCGCTGGCGACGGTCATCGTGATCGAGGAGGTCGCGCGTGTGTGCGTCTCCTCGTCCCTGATCCCGGCCGTCAACAAGCTGGGCTCGCTCCCGGTGATCCTCTCCGGCTCCGAGGAGCTGAAGAAGAAGTACATGGGCCCGCTCGCCAAGGGCGACGCGATGTTCTCGTACTGCCTCTCCGAGCCGGACGCGGGCTCCGACGCGGCCGGCATGAAGACGAAGGCGGTCCGCGACGGCGACCACTGGGTGCTCAACGGCGTCAAGCGCTGGATCACCAACGCCGGTGTCTCCGAGTACTACACGGTGATGGCCGTGACCGACCCGTCCAAGCGCTCGAAGGGCATATCGGCCTTCGTCGTCGAGAAGTCCGACGAGGGCGTCTCCTTCGGCGCCCCGGAGAAGAAGCTCGGCATCAAGGGCTCCCCGACCCGCGAGGTCTACCTCGACAACGTCCGCATCCCCGCCGACCGCATGATCGGCGAGGAGGGCACCGGCTTCGCCACGGCGATGAAGACCCTCGACCACACCCGCATCACGATCGCCGCCCAGGCGCTGGGTGTCGCGCAGGGCGCCCTCGACTACGCCAAGGGCTATGTCCAGGAGCGCAAGCAGTTCGGCAAGCCGATCGCCGACTTCCAGGGCATCCAGTTCATGCTCGCCGACATGGCGATGAAGGTCTCCGCCGCCCGCGCCCTCACCTACCAGGCCGCGGCCGCCTCGGAGCGCGGCGACAAGGACCTGACCTTCCAGGGCGCCGCCGCCAAGTGCTTCGCCTCGGACGTGGCCATGGAGGTCACCACCGACGCGGTGCAGCTGCTCGGCGGGTACGGCTACACCCGTGACTACCCGGTGGAGCGCATGATGCGCGACGCGAAGATCACCCAGATCTACGAGGGCACCAACCAGGTCCAGCGCATCGTGATGGCGCGGAACCTGCCGTAGCACCCCTGCGCGCACACGACAGCCCCCGGCGTCCTGCCGGGGGCTGTTCCGCGTGTGCCTCGATCCTGTGTTCCGGCTCAGTCGTCGAGGCCCTCCGCCGCCCGCTTCTCGCGCAGCTCCACGATCGCCCGCCGCCGCGCCAGCCGATGGGTGCGGCGGATCTGGGCCTCCTGGTAGCGGCGCCGGTCCTTCTCCGTCTCCGGCAGCACCGGCGGCACCCGGCGGGGCTTGCCGTCGGCGTCCACCGCGGCGAAGACCAGATAGGCGGAGCCGACCTGGGTGGGCGGGGTGGACTCGTTCCAGCGCTCGGCCAGGACCCGGACCCCGACCTCCATCGACGTCCGGCCGGTCCAGTTGACCTGCGCCTTCACATGGACCAGATCGCCGACGCGGACCGGCTCCAAGAACGCCATCTCGTCCATCGACGCCGTGACGGCGGGGCCGCCGCTGTGCCGGCCGGCCACCGCGCCCGCCGCATCGTCCACCAGCTTCATGATCACGCCGCCGTGCACCGTGCCCAGCAGATTCGTGTCGTTGTGCGTCATGATGTGACTGAGCGTGGTCCGGGACGCCGAGGTGGGCTTGCCAGGCACCTCCGGTATATCCGAGGTGTCCGATTCCGTGGCGGGGGCCTGGTCTGTCATGGCCTCCACCTTATGCCGAGGCCACATCTGCGGACTTTGTGTTGGCTTCGCAACAGGCGTGCCCTGATTTTCCTACGACCCTTGTGAAGGGCATGGCTGCTCCCGGCACACTGGGCCCCATGAACGATTGGCCCGAGGCATGGTCCGACGACAACCGCAACCGGTACGGACGCGGCAGCGCGAGCGCGCACCCCGAGGGTGCCCGCGCGATGCGGCAGGTCCGCCGGCCTGCCTCGGGCGGGTACGGGGGCCCCGGCCCGTCCGCCCCGCCGTACGGCGGCGGGGTGCCCCAGCAGCCCTCGTACGTCAACGGCCAGGGGTACGGCGGCGACACCGCGGGCGACGGCTACGACAGCGGCTACAACACCGGCCAGGTCTACGGCTCGCCCGGCGGCGGAGGGCCGGGCGGCCCGGGTGACCAGGGCGCGTACCGGCCGCGGCCGAACTGGCGGCGCCGTATCAAGTGGACCGCGATCACGCTGGTCACGGTGCTGGCCGTGACGTCGGTCGCCACGTACTTCTGGGCCGACGGCAAGCTGCACCGGGACGTCGACCTGTCCACGGTCATCGACCGGCCGGCCTCGGGCGACGGCACGAACTACCTCATCGTCGGCTCCGACAGCCGGGCCGGGCTGTCCTCCGCGCAGAAGCAGAAGCTGCACACCGGGTCCGCGGAGGGCAAGCGGACCGACTCGATGATGATCCTGCACGTCGGCAGCAGCGGCGACACGCTGATATCGCTGCCCCGCGACTCGAACGTGACGATCCCCTCCTACAAGGGGTCGACCTCCGGCAAGACCTACCCCGCCACGGGCCGCCAGACGAAGCTGAACGCGACGTACGCAGAGGACGGGCCGACGCTGCTCGTCCGCACGATCGAGGCCAACATGGGCCTGCACATCGACCACTACGTGGAGATCGGCTTCGCCGGCTTCGCGAACATCGTGGACGCGGTCGGCGGTGTCACGCTCACCATCGACAAGGGCTTCAAGGACAAGTACTCGGGCGCCGACTTCAAGGCGGGCACACAGACGCTGAACGGCGAGCAGGCCCTCGCCTTCGTCCGTACCCGGCACGCCTTCGCCACCTCCGACCTGCAGCGCACGAAGAACCAGCAGAAGTTCCTCTCCGCGCTGGCGCACCAGGTGGCCACCCCGTCAACCGTCATGAACCCCTTCAAGCTGTACCCGACGATGGGCGCGGGTCTGGACTCGCTCACCGTCGACAAGGACATGAGCCTGTGGGACCTGGCGTCCATGTTCTGGGCGATGAAGGGCGTCAGCGGCGGTGACGGCACGTCGATGAACATGCCGATCTCCGGCTCCGTCGGCGGCAACCTCGTCTGGGACAAGGCGAAGGTCAAGACGCTGGTGGACGAGCTGAACAACGACCAGAAGGTCACGGTCTCGGGTGGCTGAGCGGCCTGGCAGAGCACCGTTCGACGCGGTGCTCTGCGACGTGGACAACGTGATCCGGTCCTACGACCCCTCCGGGCTGCACGCCCTGGAGCGGGCCGCCGGGCTCGCCGAGGGCACCACCGCGAAGGTCGCCTTCGCGCCGGAGACCGGGCTGCCGGTGCTGCTGGGCCGGGTCGACCTGCAGGAGTGGGTGCAGGCGATCGCCGAGGGCCTCGCCGGGCTGGTCCCGCAGGCCACGGCCTGGGACCTGGGCACGGCCCTGCTGGAGTCGCCCTTCTCGGCCGACGAGACGGTGGTCTCGCTGCTGCGGCGGGCGCGCACCCGGGTGCCGCTCGTCCTCGTCAGCAACGCCACCGTCCGCCTGGAGGACGACCTCACCGCGCTCGGCCTCGCCGACCTGGCGGACGAGGTCGTCAACAGCGCCCGCGTAGGCCTCGCCAAGCCGGACCCCCGCATCTACCGCCTGGCAGCCGACCTGGCGGGCACCCGCCCCGAACGCTGCCTCTTCATCGACGACACCGAGGAAAACACCGAGGCGGCGGCAGCCCTGGGAATGCAGCCGGTCCACTACCACACGGCGGCAGACCTGCAACGGGCGCTCGAACCGCTGTTCACATAACAGCCCCGCAGCCTGCGGGCACTCGCGCCCCCGCCCCCTGCGGCACCCGCGCCTCCGCCCCCCTGCGGCACCCGCGCCTCCGCCCCCCTGCGGCACCCGCGCCTCCGCAGCCCTGCGGGCACTCGCGCCGTCTCCGCAGCCCTGTGGGCGTGCGTTGTCTCCCGTTGTCCTGTGGGCGTGCGCCGTCTCCGGTTGTCCTGTGGGCGTGCGCCGTCTCCCGTTGCCCTGTGGGCGTGTGCGCCGTCCCCGTAGCCCCGCGGGCACTCGCGCCCCCGTAGCCCTGCGGGCGTTCGCGCCGTCCCCGTAGCCCCGCGGGCACTCGCGCCCCCGTAGCCCTGCGGGCGTTCGCGCCGTCCCCGTAGCCCTGCGGGCAGCCGCGGCGCCGTGGCGGCCGGGGCACTCGTGCTCCCGTAGCCTGCGGGCATTCGTGCCGCTTAGGGCGGCACGGGTGGGCGCAGGCGGCACCCCGAACCGCCGGGCCGCGCACCGCCCCCGGCCTGCACCCCGCACCGCCGGGCCACGCCCCCGTCACGGCCTGCACCGACGCCGGGTGCCGCGCAACGCGCCGCCTCGCACATGACCAAGGGCACCCACCGCGCGGGTGCCCTTGATCCACGCTCAGACAGGCGTCACATCGTGGCGCCCGACATCGCACGGCACATCTCGGCACACCGCCGACACGCCTCCGCGCACCGCATCATCTGCTTGTCGTCCGGCATGCTCATACACGCCTCCGCACACATGTCGCACGCCTTGGCGCACATCGCGCACATCTCGGCCGACATCGGCGAGCGGCGCATCATCATGTCCGCGCACATGCGGGTCGTCTCGGAGCAGTCCATGAGCGCACGCATGATCTGCATCTGGGCCTGCCCGCCCATCTGCATGCAGGAGCTCATGGTCTCCTCGCAGATGCTGTGGCAGGACATGCACGCCTGGACGCAGTCCTGCATCTCCTTGCTCATGGCGGTCATGGTTCCGGGCTGGGTCATGGCTCCTCCTGAGAGGCAGAGGGGCCCGGGGGTGGGCCCCGTGCCCTTCTGTTCCTACGCCTGCCGGGCCCCGCGCGCCATCGGGCGGACGCCAATAATCCGCACCTTATGCCGCACAGTGCGCGACCCGCGACATTCCGTCACGGATCGCGGCACAGGGCCGTTCGGGTTACGAGCACATCTCCTGGTCGCCCGTCATCACCCCGGGCTCCCCCTGGTCCGCGGCCTCCGCCCGCACCCGCCGCACCTGCTTGAAGTCGGCCCCCGCGATCACCTTCAACGTCGGCCCGAGCCCCGGCACCTCCCGCAGCTCGCTGCCCGGCAGCGCGGTGGCCAGCGCTTTCGCGGAGCGGTCCCACCCGGGGTCGTAGACGATGACCGTCCGCTTCAGGCCGTGGTCGTCCGCGTCCGCCGGCACCCGTGTCGTGCGAAACCCCGTCGCCGCCAGCGCGGCGTCCACGCGCTTGCCGAGCCCCTCCGTGGCCGTGCCGTTCTCGACCTGGACGTGGATCTGCTGCGGGTCCACCTCGACCGGCACCGGCTGGGGGCGGGACGGGCGCGCGGCCAGCGGCTTGTCGTCGCGCAGCGACTGGAAGAGACGGTCGGCCTTGGCCGTGTCCCATTTCAGCGTCTCGCCGACGCCCGGCACGACGTACCCCATCTGCCCGATGGGCACGGTCGTGAACTCGGAGGACGAGGGGGAGAAGTTGCGCATCGCCCGCCCGAGGTCCAGCAACTCGTCCGTGCCGAAACCCTTGTCCGCGCGCACCGACCCCAGCACGGCCCGTGTCACGTCCCGGAACTTCATCGGGTTCAGCAGGATCCCGGAGGAGGTGGCCCGCTCGATGAGCGCCGCCAGGAACCGCTGCTGGCGCTTCATCCGGCCGAGGTCGGAGTCCGCGTCGACATGCCTGGCCCGCACGAACTGCAGGGCCTGTCCGCCGTTGAGGACATGCGTCCCGGCGGGCAGGTCGAGTCCGGTGTAGGTGTCCTTGAGGGGGAAGGCGGTGCAGACGGAGACTCCGCCGAGCACGTCCACCGTCTTCATGAAGCTGGTGAAGTCGACCTCCAGATAGTGGTCGATCTTCACATGGGTCATGTCCTCGACGGTCTGGACGGTGAGGTTCGGGCCGCCCTCCGCGTACGCCGCGTTGATCTTGATGGGGTGGCCGGGGATCCGTTTCCCGGTCTTCTGGTCGGTGTGCGTGGGCGTCATGGCGTACGAGTCGCGCGGCAGGCTCACCACGGTCGCCCGCTCGCGGTCCGCCGAGATGTGCACGATCATCATCGTGTCGGTGCAGTGGCAGGGCTCGCCGCCCAGGTGGTAGCGGTGCCGCTCCTCGTCGCTGATCCGGTCGCGGCCGTCGGTGCCGACCAGCAGGACGTTCATGCCGTGACCGGCCTTGGGGCGGTTCTTCATGTCCTTGAACGGGTCGACGCGCGCGATACCCGCGTCCAGGCTGGTCACCACGGCATGCCCGATCCCGGCGGAGGCGAGCACGACCACCGAGAGGGTCGTCGCCGCCCGCATCACCCAGCGCGGCTTCCTCCGTGGCACGGGCGGTCGCGGCCCGCGCGGCGGCGGGGTGCGCACGGGCTGGGGCCGGCGCTGCGGAGGGGCGGGCGCGGCGGACCGAGGCTGCGTGGGCAAGGCGGACACCTCCGGGCGACGGCCGTACGTGGGACCGTGAGCACCGTAGGCCGATACGATCTGAAGCCCGGGCCACCGCCCCGGCGGGGCGCAAAGGTGTCCCCCGTTCGCGGTAACGTAACGGGCGATGAACGCCAACCCCGACGCGCCGCTCCCCGCCGTTTCTGTGATCATGCCTGTCCTCGACGAGGAGCGGCATCTGCGCGGAGCCGTCCAAGCGATCCTCGCGCAGGAGTACGCCGGCGAGATGGAGGTCGTCCTCGCCCTCGGTCCGTCCAAGGACCGCACGGACGAGATCGCCGCCGAGCTCGTGGCCTCGGATCCGCGCGTGCACACCGTCCCCAACCCGGCGGGGCGTACGCCCGCCGCCCTCAACGCCGCGATCAAGGCCTCCCGGCACCCGATCGTCGTCCGCGTCGACGGGCACGGCATGCTCTCGCCGAACTACATCGCGACGGCCGTACGGCTCCTGGAGGAGACCGGCGCGCAGAACGTCGGCGGCATCATGCACGCCGAGGGCGAGAACGACTGGGAGCACGCGGTCGCCGCCGCCATGACCTCGAAGATCGGCGTCGGCAACGCAGCCTTCCACACCGGTGGCGAGGCCCAGGCGGCCGAGACCGTCTATCTCGGGGTGTTCCGGCGTGAGGCGCTGGAGCAGCAGGGCGGGTACAACGAGGAGTTCATCCGCGCCCAGGACTGGGAGCTGAACTTCCGCATCCGGGAGGCCGGCGGGCTGATCTGGTTCTCGCCGGAGCTGAAGGTGTCGTACCGCCCGCGGCCGTCGGTCAGGGCCCTCGCCAAGCAGTACAAGGACTACGGCCGCTGGCGGCACGTCGTCGCCCGCTACCACGAGGGCTCGATCAACCTGCGCTACCTCGCGCCGCCGACGGCGGTCCTCGCGATCGCGGCCGGCCTCGTGGTCGGCGCGCTCCTGACGCCCTGGGGCTTCGTGGTCCCCGGCGGCTACCTCGCGGCGATAGCCCTGGGGTCCGTGCCGGCGGGCAAGGGGCTCCCGCTGAAGGCACGGCTGCAGATCCCGGTCGCCCTCGCGACCATGCACATGTCCTGGGGCTGGGGCTTCCTGACCAGCCCCAAGGCGCTCGCGAAGAAGGTCATCGCCTCCCGCCGCCCCGCGGTGCTCGCCTCCAACCGAGCCCGCGGAGCCTCCCGTTGAGCCCGGGCTACCAGGTGTAGCCCGGGTTCACGTGCATGCACTGCTTCTTGTCCGAGCCGTTGATGACCTGCGCGGACGAGGGCGTCCTGTCGTCGTCCTCCGGGGCCGTGTATGTCGTGCCGGTGCGCCAGTCGGCGCCGACGACCAGTGTGATCGCGGAGACGGCGGTCGACTTCTGCACCGAACTCAGCGGAACCCCCAGCGACTTGGCGATGCGCTGAGCATCGCCCTCCAGGTCCGCGCCGGGATAGCGGATCACCGTCTTCTCCTCGCTGAGGACCGTCGCGGTGTCCGCCACCGCCTCGGTGAACCCCTTGCCGACCAGCAGCTGCGCGATCGTGCGCGCCCGTCCGGAGACCGCGGGCTGCGTGCCGGACCTGGTGCCGTTCTGCACCTGTACGGCGATCTTGTCGTCCGCCGCGGCCGGGTCCGAGGAGGCCTTCGCACCGGCGGACTTCTTCTTGCCCTTGCCGTCCAGCGCGATGTCCTCGCGGACGAGCCGGAACAGCTTCGCCGCGTCACCCGGCCTCGGCACGACCCGGCCGCTGTTGGTCGTGGAGTACTGCCAGGGCATCGTCGTCATGGTGATGCGCTTGGTGGGGACCTTCCTGAGCTCCTTGCTCAGGTCGTACAGCTTCGCCACCGTGCCGAGGCCGTTGTCGACGGTCAGCGCCTTGGTGGCCGTCTCGGCGAGCTTGCGCAGCTCGTTCGGGTTGCCGAGCGTGGCGTTCTCGCGCAGCTGACGGACCATCGCGTTCATGTACTGGTGCTGGGCCTTGGCCCGGGCGATGTCCGTGTTGTCCTCGAAGCCGTACCGCGTGCGCAGCCACTGCAGGGCCTGGACGCCCTTGACGTACGTGGTGCCCTCCTTGAGCTTCAGGCCCGAGCCGTGGCCGTCGGAGGACTTGGAGTACACGTTGGCGTCCACACAGACCGGTACGCCGCCGATGGCGTCGGCCATGGACACCACGCCCGCGAAGTCGATCATCATGAAGTGGTCGATGTGGATGTCGGTCAGCTTCTCCCAGGTCGCCACCGTGCAGCCGGGACCACCGCGGCCCAGGGAGTCGTTGGTGATCGCCGAGGTGAGTGCCCCGTAGACCTTGCCGTTGTCGGGGTCCGTGCACTTGGGGATGTCGACGAGGGTGTCGCGCGGCATGCTGACGACCGACATGTTGGTGCGGTCCGCCGAGACGTGCAGCAGCATCTGCACGTCGGCGCGTGGCGCGGTGTTGAAGGTGTCCTTGGCGCCGCCGAGCTTCTGGTTCTCCTTGGAGTCCCGGGCGTCGGAGCCGATCAGCAGGATGTTCAGCGGCGTCTGGCCGGCCGCGTTGGCCTTCGACTCGGCCGCCCTGTCCTTCTCGTCGCCGAGGTTGAGGGCATCCTTCCTGATGTTGGCGTTGAGGTGCTGGTAGTAGAGATAAGCGGCCCCCGCCGTGCCGAGTATCACCACCGCCAGGACGATCGCCGCCCAGCGCAGGACGCGCCGTCTGCGGCGCTTCCCCTCGCCGCCCGGGCCCTTTCTGCGTCTGCCTCCGCCGTGCCGGCCGTGCTCGGTCGTCGCGTCCGGGTCCCGCGGTGTCAGGGACATCGTGTCCTCGACCGCGGAAACCTTTCCGCGCACACTGCTCCGCCCCAACTCCCTGCCTCCCACCCCTGGACATGCCGAACCTCTCCCTTGCCCGTCCCCCCGGATCAGGCGAATGAGAGGGCGCGCCGCCCCCCTGAAGTCCCTCGGACGTGAGCGCGCCTCATCATTGTGCAGTCACTTGGGAGTTCGCTGTGCGGATCGGTGAAGATCAGACCCAGCGATACGGTCCGTACACGTCCATGCACTGACTCTTGTCCGAGCCGTTGATGGCGTCCGTGTTGCCGGGCAGGTCGCCGGCCTTGGGCTTCGACTGCTTCGGATACGCCGTGCCGGTGCGCCAGTCGGCGCCGACGACGACCGTGACTCCGGAGACGTCCGTCGACTTCTGCACCGAGCTCAGCGGAATCCCCAGGGACTTGGCGATGCGCTGGGCGTCGCCCTCCAGTTCGGCGCTCGGGTAGCGCACGACGGTCCGGTCCGCGGAGAGCCCCGCCGTCGCGTCCTTGGACGCCTTGGTGAAGCCCTGCTGCACCAGCTCCTGCGCGACCGTGCCCGCGCGTCCGACGACCGGGCCGAGGGTGGAGGTCCCGGTGGCGTTCTGCACCACGACACCGATCTCGCCGTCCGGCGCCGAAGGTGCCGTGGTGGCCTCTTCCTTGGCGGTTGTCTTCTTCGCGTCCGAGGCCTTGCCCTTGTTGTCGAGGGGGATGTCGTCGCGGAGCATCTCCCAGAGCTTTGCGGCGCCGGCGCCGTCCGGTATGACGTGGTCGGAGTTCTGCGGGTCCGTGACGTTCGGCATCGTCACCGAGGTGATGCGGTCCGTCGGCACCGACTTGAGCTGCATGCCCAGGTCGTAGAGCTTCTTGACGGTGCCGATCTCCTCGGAGACCTTGAGGGACTTCGTGGCCGCCTCGGCGAGGTCCGTCAGCCGCCCGGTGTCGGTGAAGACGTTCTGGTTCTTCAGCGTGCGGATCATCGAGTTGAGGTACATGTGCTGGGCCCTGGCCCGCATCAGGTCGCTGCCCCAGGCGTGCCGGGTGCGCAGCCACTGCAGAGCCTGCTCGCCCTGGACCTTGTGGGTGCCGGCCGTCAGCTTCAGTCCTGATCCGCCGGGCACGCGGGCCGTCGGGTGGTCCCACACGTTCTGCTTCACACAGACGTCGACGCCGCCGATGGCGTCGGCCATCCGCACCACACCCGAGAAGTCGATCGTCATCCAGTGGTCGATGTAGACCCCGGTCAGCTTCTCCCAGGTGGCCAGCGTGCAGCCGGCACCGCCACGGGCCAGCGACTCGTTGATGATCTTGTTGGTCTCGGGATACGTCGTGCCGGTCTTGGGGTCCCTGCACTTGGGGATCTCGACCCGGGTGTCACGCGGAATGCTCACCATGGCGGCGCTCTTGCGGTCCGCGGAGAGGTGGATCAGCATCTGCACATCGCCCAGCGGCGGGGTGCCGCGGTCGTACCTGGCGCCGCCGAGCCTCACGTTCTCGTCGGAGTTACGGCTGTCCGAGCCGATCAGCAGGATGTTCAGCGGAGTCTGCCCCGCGGCGTTCGGCGCGGTCTTCTGCGCCTTGGCGTCGCCGCTGCTGCGCTCGCCCTTCTGGATGTTGCCGTTGAGGTGCTGGTAGTACAGGTATCCGGCGCCGGCCGTGCCGAGTATCAGCACCGAGAGCGTGGTCGCCGACCATCTGAGCACCCGGCGCCCCCGCCGCGGCCCGCCACTGCCCGGTCTGCCGCGGCGCCCGCCGCCGTCCCGCTCGGGTTCACGAGTGTGCGGAACGCCCCGGAACGTCCCTTCCCCCTGCACGCTGCTCTGCGCCATCTCCCCGTCCTCCCCACCCTGCGCCCATGCATCAGGCCTGTCGTACGCCCTGTTAGACGTACGACAGGCCTGTCAGGTCACTACTTGGCGCACTCAACCTTGTCGGCCGTGGTCTTGTCCACGTCCGGCGCCTTGGTCGCCGCGGTGAACGAGTCCCCGGCGCCCGGGAAGTCCTTGCCGAGGGTCAGCGTGATGGCCGGCAGACCCTGGGAGTTGATCACGCTCTTGCCCGGCTTCATCGCCGAGCCGGACAGGCCCAGGATGGCGGCCAGCCGGCGCGCCTGGTCGGCCTGGTCCGGGGCGTACTCCAGCGTCGTTTTGCCGAGCTGCACGCCCGCGTTGCCGGCGTTCTCGGACTTCAGTACGCCCGCCTGGTTCTGCAGGTACTCGAGCTCCGCCTGCGCACTGCCGGGGATGGCGCCACCGTTCAGGATCCGCACCCGCACCGCGGAGGCTGCCGACTTGGTGCCCTTGAGACGGGCGGCCACCGCGGCCGCCTCCTGCTTCTTCTTCTCCTTCACCGCGGTGAAGGAGACGTCGTTCTTGATGGCGTCGAACACCGGCTGGGCCGCGCCCGGCTTGAGGACGACCGTCGCGTGCACCTTCTCGGCCGGGTTGTCGATCACCGGCACCGTGGTGAACGTCAGGTTCTTCGGGTTGAGCTTGCCCAGCTCCAGACCCAGGTCCTTCAGCTTGCCGATGCTGTCGAGGTTGGCGTCGACGGTCAGCGCCTTGGTGCCCGCCTCGGCGACCCTGATCATCTTCGTCGGGTCGGTGAGCGTGTCGTTCGACTTCAGCTTGCGCATCAGCGCGCTGAGGAACTGCTGCTGCAATGTGATCCGGCTCAGGTCACCGCCGAAGCCCACCGCGTGCCGGGTGCGCACGAAGGCGAGTGCGGTCTCGCCCTCGATGTGCCGCATGCCCTTCTTCAGGTTCAGATGCGACTTGGGGTCGTTGATGTCCTTGCCGAGGCAGACATCGACGCCGCCCACCGCGCTGGTCAGCGTCTTGACCGCGTTGAAGTCGGCCACCATGAAGTTGTCCGGCTTGATGCCGGTCAGCTCCGTGACGGTGCGTGCGACACAGCTGGGCGTTCGGTCGTCCTGGCCGAGGCTGGTGTTGAAGCGGACGTTGCTGGTGCCCGCGATGACCTTCTTGGAGCCGTCGGCCTGGGTGGTCGGGCAGTCCGGGATGTCGGTGATCAGGTCGCGCGGGATGCTCAGCGCCGTCGCGTTCGAGCGGTCCTTGGAGACGTGCAGCAGGATCGTGGTGTCGGCGTGACCGACGCTGTTCTTGTCGCCGTACTCGTCGTTGCCCTTGCCGGTGCGCTTGTCGGTGCCGATCAGCAGGATGTTGATCGCCTTGCCCTTGCTGAAGCCGCCGGTGCTCGCGCCGTCGTCGGAGACGGACGTGATGTTGTCGTTGAGGTGCTTGATGTAGAGGTACCCGGCGCCGGCCGTGGCGACCAGCACGAACGCCATGGTGCCGCCGGTCCACAGCAGGACCTTCTTCGCCTTCGACTTCTTCTGCACCGGCCGACGGCCGCGCCGCCCCGGCGGCGGCTCCTCGGGCGCACCACGGCGGCGCCTTTGCGGCGGCACCCCGCGCCCCGGGGCCTGCGGGTTCGCCGTACGCCCGCGCCCCGCGCCGTCCGCGCCACGGGGAGCGGATCTACGCGGCCTGGGGACCGCCGATTGCGGTGCGGAAGGAGCCAGTCGCAGTTCGTATTCGCCGGTGTTCGGATTGAGCACCCACTGGTCTGCGGGGTCGATGTTCTCCGCCCGCCCACGGCTTTGCGCGTCCACGGTTTCCGAATCCTCCGTTTGGGCCACGCGGCGCCTTCCCCCTCAAAGACGCTCGGGTCTCGGTCACACAGTGCGCGACCCCAGGAAGGACCTGGCGGACCGGTGCACCGGATCGCTCACACTATCCGGCCAGTTCAGCGTGGAGCGACGTCGGTGACAAATTCCACGCCCCTACAACTGGGCAATCCGCCCATTTCTTTGGGTTTTCTTGGGACGGCTGTTCGTCGCGTTGCTGCTCGCCTACCCGCAGCTGTCCTCGTCGGCGGTGTTCCCGCGGAACGTCGGCGCGGGTGAACTGCCCCCCGGAGCCCCGCCGGACCGCTTTCCGCCTGACTTCGCGTTGCCGCGCCCGTACGCGCCGTAGTCGTGCGACTGCTCATATGAATCCCCGCCCGAATACCCGTACGAGTTCCGCTCGCCATCCATGGCCGAATTACGGCTCTTTGCGTCGGAATCCCGTGGAACTTCCGGCGCGACCGCCAACGGCGCGTCCCTGCGCACCCGTTCGAACAACCTCTCCGCCTCCGGCTCCACGAGCTGGTCGCGATTGGCGTCGTAGACGTACGACTCCCGCGGAACCGTGAGGAATTGCACCGCTTTCGTGGGGATGTCGCGCAGCCCGCGCACGAGTTGATACAGCTCACGCAGACTCGCCAGCCCGGGGTCGGTGGTGAGCGACGAGGTGGCGGCGTCCAGCACGGGATAGAGCTTCACCGGGTTCAGCAGTACGTCGTTGCTCTGGACCTTGTTGACGAGCGCCCCGAGGAACCGCTGCTGACGGTCCATCCGGTCGGTGTCGCTGCCGTCGCCGAGGGACTTGCGGGCGCGCACGTACCCGAGGGCCTGCTCACCGTCGAGCGTGACCCGTCCGGCGGGCAGCCTCAGCTTGGCCGCCTTGTCGTCGATCGGCTTCTTCAGGCACACCTGGACGCCGTCGACCGCGTCGACCATCTCCTTGAAGCCGTGGAAGTCGAGGACGATGTGGTGGTCGATGCGGATGTCCGTCAGCTTCTCCACGGTACGGATGGTGCAGGCCGAACCACCGGTCTCGAAGGCGGAGTTGAACATCGCGAACATCGGCTCGGAGCGGTTCCCGTCGGACCGCAGACAGGCCGGGATGTCCACCATCAGGTCACGGGGCAGCGAGATCGCGGTGGCGGCGTGCCGCCCCGCGGACAGATGCAGCAGGATCGTCGTGTCGGACCGCTCGGTCCCCGAGTCCCGCCCGTACCGGGCGTTCCCGTCCCCGGCCCGCGTGTCCGACCCGATCAGCAGGATGTTCTGCGCACCCTTGACGAGCGAGGTGGGCCGCTCCTTCTCGTACCGGGCGAGCTCCCGGGCGGCCGCATCGTCGGCCCTGATGTTCCCGTCGAGCTTCGCGTACACCACCACCCCACCGGCGACGGCCCCCACCACCACGACACCGACCGCCAGCCCCCCGAACCGCACCCACCGCCGCCGCCGACCTCCCAAGGCCATCCTCCACCCCCTCACGGCGTACGAACATGCACTTGAAAGTGCAGTTCCTACGACCATGACCCGGCGAGGGCGGCGCGGTCGTGCGGTGCTGGCCCACCCGGGTGACTGCAGCGGCCCTTGAGGGGCGCGGGGCTGTGTCGATTTGCGGCTCCGCCGCGTGGGCGCGACAAGCCACGACGAAGCCGCACACGCCAAACAACCGCCACCACCCCCGCTCAGCGGCGCACCACGCTCACCCGCTCACTCTCGACCCGCTTGGCCAGCGCCTCTTCCCCCAGCTGCTCCAGATGCCGGCACAACACCACGGACCCCCCGCCGGCAAGCGGCCCGTACAACCCGGCATTCAGCCCCTCCCAGGTGTCGTAGGGCAATCCGGAGAGAATCCGCGCCCCCGGCCCGGTGAGGCCCAGCCCCGCCGCCTCCGCCCGAGCCCGCTCGACCACCTCCGCCCCGCTGAACTCCCGCCCGGCCACGATCAGCCCGGCCTCGTCGGGATCCACCGCCGCGAACGGCACGAACCGGTCCCCCTGGCCCGGCACCTCCACGGCGTAGTCGGCGAAGCCTTCCGGCACCTGCGGAAAGCGGCCACCCAGCGGCCGCAGGGCGAGCGCGACCCGCTCCCCACGGCAGGCCCGCGCGGCGGACAGCGTGTCCGGCCCGCTCACCACCACATCGGCCGCCGCCGGATCCCCGCCGACATCGGCGACCGCCCCCACCGACGCACACGCCAGCAGCCACACCGCGGTCTGCCAGTGCGCGGGCAGCAACAGTGCGACCCGGTCACCGGGGGCCGCGGAGAGGTCGCCCTGGAGGAGATTGGCGGTCTTGGCCACCCAATTGGCGAAGGTGGCCACAGAGAGTTCGACACGTTCGCCCGTGGCGTCGTCGTAGAAGGTCACCAGGGGGCGTCCGGGGTCCGCGGCGAGCGCGGAACGCAGCAGGTCGGCAGGGGTGCGGTCGGTGGCGTTCACCCGCGCAAGGGTACGCGGACGACCACTCGCGCACCCCCCGGTGGGGCCACCGGTTCGGAGGAACGAAATCCGACGGCCCGTCAAATCCGGTATGGACAGATATGTATGACTATGTCCAAGATCAGGAGCATGCGTGGATTCCTTGCCTCCTCGATCGCCTCTTCGATCGGCGTCGCCTGCGCGGCCGCCCTCGCCCTTCCGCTGACTCTGCCCGTCCCCGTGGCGACGGCGAGGGCCGCGCTCGCCGGCGCAGGATCCGCGCCGGCGCCCGCGCGGCCCGACGTCCACGGCAGCACCCAGTCGCTGCCGCTCGCCCCGTTGACTCCCCTCACCCGCGCCCTCGGCTCCACGGCCTCGACGGCCCTCGTGGAGCAGGGACTGACCCGCCGGGACGTACGGCACTTCTCGATGGTCGGCGTCATCTGGGACAACCCGGACACCGAACTGCACGGCCAGGTCCAGGTCCGCACCCGCGCGGCCGGCAACGGCGTCTGGTCCGGCTGGCGCGGCCTGGAGACCCACAACGACGACGCGGCCGACCCCGGCACCGCCGAGGGCGCCCCGGGCCGGGTCCGCGGCTCCACCGCACCGCTGTGGGTGGGCGACTCGGACGGGGTGGAGGTCCGGGTCCGGGCCGAGGGCGGACCCCGTACCGAAGGCCACGCCCGCAGCACCCGCGCCGTTCCGGCACCGGCCGCCCTTCCCTCGGGCCTGCGTCTGCAACTCGTGGACCCCGGCGGCCCGGACGACGGCGGCGACGAGGTTCCGATGCGGAGTACGGCGCCGCTCGTGCCGCACGGCAGCCAGGCCGGACCTCCCGGCACCGGGACCGGCAACTCCGAGTCGGCCGAGGCCCTGGCCTCGTCCACCGCCAACGCCGATCTCGTCCCGCTCGGCGCCACCGTGATCCCCGCGCTGAGCAGGTCGGCGACCGTGCGGGAGATGCGGACGCTGCGCGGGCACGAGTTGACGGCCGGTCAGCGCAAGAAGCCGCACATCGGGCCCCGCCCCCGCATCGTCACCCGCCGGGGCTGGGGCGCGGACGAGGATCTGCGCGAGAGGGGGTTCGCCTACACGAAGAAGGTCAAGGCGGCGTTCGTGCACCACACGTCGTCCGGCAACACCTACCGCTGTTCGCAGGCCGCCTCCGTCATCCGTGCCATCTACCGCTACCACGTCGTGAGCATGGGCTGGCGCGACATCGGCTACAACTTCCTCGTCGACAAGTGCGGGACCATCTACGAGGGCCGCGCCGGGGGAGTGGCGAAGGCGGTCAGGGGCGCCCACACCCTCGGTTTCAACAACAACAGCATGGGCATCGCCGTCATCGGCAACTTCAGCAAGACCAAGCCGCCCGCGGCCGTCCTGAAGGCCATCGCCCGGCTCACGGCCTGGAAACTGGGCCTCTACGGGGCCAATCCGCGCGGAAAGACATATCTGAAGTCCAGCGGTGGCAATCTCTACCGAAAGGGTAAGAACGTGCGCATGAATGTGATCTCCGGCCACCGCGACGGCTACCCCACGGCATGCCCGGGCTGGCAGCTCTACCGAAAGCTCGGCACGATCCGCTCCACCGCGGCGCACTACCAGGGCCGCCGCTGAGCGACCGCCGGTTCTCGCAAAGGAGTCGGGCACGGAAGCGTTATTTACGTCATAGCGGGGCACCGGGCGGAACGCGGGACACCGCAACGGCCATCCACATCACCACACGACGGTCTGCATAAACTGGCCGGTCGAAAGAAAGTTCGGCCGGTCCCGGCAGGAAGCAGAGACGACAGGTGACAGAAGCGATCCTCCTGGTCGGCGGCAAGGGCACGCGGTTGCGCCCCCTCACGGTCCACACGCCGAAGCCCATGGTCCGCGCGGCCGGCGTCCCGTTCCTCACCCACCAGCTGGCGAGAGCGAGAGCGGCGGGCGTGGACCACATCGTCCTCGCCACGTCCTACCTCGCCGAGGTCTTCGAACCGTACTTCGGCGACGGCTCGTCGCTGGGCCTGCACATCGAGTACGTGACGGAGGAGGAGCCCCTCGGCACGGGCGGCGCCATCCGCAACGTCGCGTCCCGCCTCCACTCGGGCCCCGACGACCCGGTCCTCGTCTTCAACGGCGACATCCTCACCGGCCTGAACATCCGTGCCCTGGTCGACACCCACCAGAAGACGGGCGCCGACGTCTCCCTGCACCTCACCAAGGTCACCGACCCGCGCGCCTACGGCCTGGTCCCCACGGACGACACCGGCCGTGTCCTGGCCTTCCTGGAGAAGCCGCAGACCCCCGAGGAGATCGTCACCGACCAGATCAACGCGGGGGCGTACGTCTTCCGCCGCTCGGTCATCGACACCATCCCCGCGGGCCGCCCGGTCTCGGTCGAACGAGAGACCTTCCCCGACCTGCTGGCGGCCGGGGCCCACCTCCAGGGCATGGTCGACTCGACGTACTGGCTGGACCTCGGCACCCCGGCGGCCTTCGTCCGCGGCTCCGCCGACCTCGTCCTGGGCCGCGCTCCGTCCCCGGCCGTCCCCGGCCGCTGCGGCGACCGCCTGATCCTGCCGACGGCGAGGGTCGCCGCCGACGCCAAGCTCACGGGCGGCACCGTGGTGGGCGAGGGCGCGTTCGTGGCGGAGGGCGCGCGGGTCTTCGGCTCGACCATCCTCCCCGGCGCCGTCATCGAACCGGGCGCCGTCATCACCGACTCCCTCATCGGCACCCGAGCCCGTGTCGGCGAACGCTCCGTCCTCACCGGCACAGTCATCGGCGACGGCGCCGTCATCGGCGCCGACAACGAACTACGTACCGGCGTACGAGTCTGGTGCGACGCCCAGATCCCAGCAGCGTCGCTCCGCTTCTCTTCGGACCAGTAGGGCCCCCAAGGGCACCCGCACGGCCGCGCCCACAGCCTGCGACCACGCTGCGCGGCCCTGCGGGCCGGGCTGCGCCGTGGGCTGTGCAGCGCCCTGTAGCCCGGGCGTGCTGTGCGGCGGCCGGTGCAGCGCCGGGTAGCCCGCGGGCGCGCCGCGCTCCCGTCTACGGGCCCCCGGTGGCCTGCGGCCCGGCTGTGTTACGGGCCGCACAGCCCTCAGTCGCGGGCGTGTCGTCCCGCGATCTGTGCAGCGCCTGGTAGTCCGGGGGCGTCCCGTGCTGCGGGCCACAAGCCCCGCTGGCCTGGGGGCGCGCTGCGCCGCGGTCTGTGTAGTGCCCGGTAGTCCCGAGGCGTCCCGTGCTGCGGGCCACAAGCCCCGCTGGCCTGCGGGCGCATCTTGCTGCGGCCTGCGAGACCCCGGTGGCCTGCGTGCGGGTTGTGTTGCGTGCCGCGTAGCCCCCGTAGCCGGCGGGCGCGTTGCGCTGCGGCCTGGGAGCCCCGGGTGGCCTGCGTGCGGGTTGTGTTGCGGGCCGCGCAGCCCCCGTAGCCGGCGGGCGCGTTGCGCTGGAGCCTGGGAGCCCCGCTAGCCCGCGGGCGGGCGTGCTGCGACCCTCATGGCCCCCCTAGCCTGCGGGCAGTCGTGCCGCCTAGGGCGGCACGGGTGGGCGCAGGCGGCACCCCCCAAGCGCTGGCAAGCGCACCCAGCCCCGGCCCAGCTCCAGCTCCGGGTCCCCGACGACCGCCCGAAGCCGGTCGTCGGCATCCGCCGCGCCGGTGTACGCCCACTGAGTCGGCGGCACCCACCGGCGCGGGCGCCCTGCCCAGCCAGCCCAGTCCCGGGTCCCCGTCGACCGCCCGAAGCCGGTCGTCGGCATCCGCCGCGCCGGTGTACGCCTACTGAGTTGGCGCCACCCGCCTGCGCGGGCAGCCCAATCCCGGGGCCCCTACGACCGCCCGAAGTCGGTCGTCGGCATCCGCCGCGCCGGTGTACGCCCACTGAGTCGGCGGCACCCGCCGGCGCGGGCGCCCCGCCCAGCCCCGGGGCCCCTACAACCGCCCAATGTCAGTCTTCGGCATCTTCGGCATCCGCCGCGCCGGCGTACGCCCGCTCAGCAGAATGAACCGCGCAGCCCGATGCCGCTGCCCGGCATACGGCTCCAACAACTCCAGCATCGCCGCATCATCCGCATCCCGGTCCCCGGCAAGCGCCCACCCCACAATGCCCGGCAGATGCAGATCCCCGACGGTCACCGCATCCGGCGCCCCATGACTGCGCTGCACGGTCTCCGCCGACGTCCACGGCCCGATCCCCGGCACGACCTCCAACCGCGCCTGCGCCGCCGCCGGCTCCATCCCGACCGCCTCCTCCAGCCGCGCAGCGACCTTCACGGCTCGCAGAATCGTCGACGCCCGCTTGTTGTCGACCCCGGCCCGGTGCCACTCCCACGACGGAATCAACGCCCAGGTCCGCGGTCCGGGCATCACCCACAGCCGCCCGCCCGCAGCGGGCCCAGGCGCCGGCTCCCCGAACTTCCGTACGAGCAGCCGCCACGCCCGGTACGCCTCCTGGGTCGTGACCTTCTGCTCCAGAACCGACGGGATCAGCGACTCCAGCACCAGCCCGGTCCGCGTCAGCCGCAGCCCCGGCCGCCGATGCGCGGTGTGCGCCACCAGCCGGTGCCGCGGCACGAACGCATCGGGCTCGTCCGCACCCCCCAGCAGCTCCGGCAACTGCTCCAGCAACCATTCGGCCCCGGGCCCCCAGGCCTCCCCACGGACCTCACCCCCGCACACGGAGACCCGCAGGGTCCCGGGCCCCCCGGGAGTCAGACTGGCCCGCCAGACAGACCCGTCCGGCATGGCCCGAAACGTCGGATCCCCGCCACCACGCCGAAGCGGCCCCAGCACCAGCCCGAGATCAAGCGGCCCGTCCGGTACGACGGTCCGCACCCGCCCGGGCGCACTGGCCTGCCGCGGCACACCTCCGGGCACCACGACATGCCCACCGCGCACGGTCGTACGCGTGGGCCGGGGAGAGAACCGTCCTGCCACAGCTGAGTTCCTGGGGGTATCGGGGATGCCCTACGAGACTAGGCGGTACGTACAAGCACTGGTGCGTGCTTTCAAGGGGCGCGGGGAACTGCGCGACAAGCCCCCACTCACCCGCAGCCGCGCACGAAACCCGGACAACCCCGAACCGTAGGCATTCGGCGCACCCAGCGGCGCGTCACCGCACCGCAATGAACGCCGCAGCGTCCCGCTCAGGCCGAGCCCGCGGCTCCTCCGCCGCATGCCCCACAGCCACCGCCCCCATCGGATCCCAGTCCCCAGGCAGCCCCAGAACCTCCCGCACCACATCCCGGCAGAACATCGTCGAGGAAACCCATGCGGACCCCAACCGCTCCCCGGCCAGCGCAACCAAGAAGTTCTGCACCCCGGCCCCCGCGGCGACGACGAACATCTCCCGCTCCGCCCCGTCCCGCCGAGCGTCCCCGTACGTGTGCGACCCGTCCATCACCAGACACGGCACCACCAGATACGGCGCATTCCGCAGCACATCCCCCCGCCGCACCCGCTTGGCGATGGACTCCTCGCTCTTCCCGTCCCGCCGCAGATCGGCGATCCAGGCATCGCGCATGGCGTCCAGCAACCCGGTCCGCGCGTCCTGCGACTCCAGCAGCACGAACCGCCACGGCGTCGTGTGATGCGGCGCCGGGGCGGTCACGGCCGCGGCGACCGCCCGCCGTACGGCACCGGGATCGACGGGCTCGTCCGTGAAGGCCCGCACGGTGCGCCGCTGGGTCACCGCCGTCCGGATCGCCTCGGACGTCCCCAGCCGGAACATGTCGTCGCGCCCGCCGCGCACCATGGCCCGCGCCCCCTCTCCGTCGCCCTGCGTCACCACGTGCGGCAGCCCGCGTACGACGGCGACGGGCAGCCTGGCGGTCTTGCCCTTGACCAGATCACCGGCGGCGGCCAACTCGTCCGCCGTCGCCACGACCGTCGCGCTGAGCGGATTGCCGTACGCGTCCGCGCCCCCGCGCAGATCGTCGAGCACATGCACCCCGGCGGCGCCGATCGCGACGTCCGTGAGCCCCGAGCGCCACGGTCGCCCGAAGGTGTCGGTGACGACGACCCCGACGTTGACGCCCAGGGCGCCCCGCAGCCCCTCCCGGATCGCCCGGGCGGACGCGTCGGGATCCTCGGGAAGCAACAGCACCGTGCCGGACGGGGTGTTGGAGGCGTCGACCCCCGCCGCGGCCATCACCAGCCCCTGCCGGTTCTCGACGATCCGCAGGGCCCCGCGCCGCGCCACGACCCGCACGGTCTCGGCATCGATCGCGGCCTCCCGGTCGGCCGCCTCCAAGACCCGTCCCTCCGCCTTGGACACGATCTTCGAGGTGACGAGCAACACATCCCCGTCGACCAGTCCCGGCTCGGCGGCGGCGATCAACTTGGCGAGGTCGTCCCCCGGCACGACCTCGGGAATCCCGCCCACGGCCCAGACCCGATACCCGCCGTCCCCGTCGCCGCGCGCGCCCGTGCCCTCGGAAATGCCGCTCACGGCACCCGCACCTCCTCCGCCAGCGCCAGTGCCTCACGTGCCATCCGGGCGGTCGCCTCGATGTCGGTCATCATCAGCGGTACGGCCCGGCACCGGATCCCGGCGGCTTCGACCCGGTCCACGACCCCCGCGTCCACGGTGTCGACGAGCCAGCCGTCGAGCAGACCCGAGCCGTAGTGCTCGGCCACCGCCGCGGCCGTCGACTCCACGCCGACCGCCGCCAGCACCTTGTCCGCCATGCCCCGCACGGGCGCGTCCCCGACGATGGGGGAGAGGCCGACGACGGGCACCCCGGCATCGGCGATCGCCTCCCGGATACCGGGCACGGCGAGGATCGTGCCCACGGAGACGACCGGGTTCGACGGCGGGAACAGCACCACGTCCGCCTCCGCGATCGCCTCCAGCACACCCGGCGCCGGCTTCGCCTGTTCCGCCCCGACGGGCACGACCGCCTCGGCCGGCACCGAGGCCCGCAGCCGCACCCAGTACTCCTGGAAGTGCACCGCCTTGCGCTCACCGTCGACCTCGACGGCCACATGGGTCTCGACCCGGTCGTCCGTCATGGGAATCAGCCGTACGCCCGGCTTCCACCGGTCGCACAACGCCTCCGTCACCGCGCTCAGCGGATACCCGGCGCCGATCATCTGCGTCCGCACGATGTGCGTGGCGAAGTCCCGGTCGCCGAGCCCGAACCACTCCGGACCCACGCCGTACGCCGCGAGCTCCTCCTTGAGGTGGAAGGTCTCCTCGGCCCGCCCCCAGCCCTGCTCCTCGTTGATACCGCCGCCGAGCGTGTACATCACCGTGTCGAGGTCCGGGCAGACCTTGAGTCCGAAGAGGTGAATGTCGTCCCCGGTGTTGCCGATGACGGTGATGTCCGCGTCCGGCACGGCCTGCTTCAGACCGCGCAGGAACCGGGCACCACCGATGCCGCCTGCCAGAACCACAATGCGCATGGGCCAAGTCTTACAGGCGGGTACGACAACGCGTCAGGCGGTTACGACGTCCACCTCGTCGTAAGTGGCAGGGGCCGCCGTGCACGTGGAGTGCATCGGCATCTCCGTCAGGCCCGGGTAGTACACGTGCAGACTGACCGCCGGCTCCAGCGCGTCGTTGACGACCTCGTGCACATACCCCGGAGCGAACACCCGCTGCGCGCCCGCGCCCAACGCGCGCGTGCCCCGCTCGGTCCGCTCGGTCAGCGTGCCCTCCAGGACGGTCAGCACACCGGAGGAGCGGCCGTGGTCGTGCAGCCCGCTGCCCTGACCGGGCACCCAGGACAGCAGCCACACCTCGTAGCCCGGTCCCGTGCGCAGCCGGTGGTACCAGCGCGTCGTCGCGTCGTACTCGACGAGGTGCTCCCACTGGGAGCGGTCGGCGGCGATGGACCGGGCCAGGCCCACGAACTCGGCGACGGTGGCCGGGTGCTCGCGCGGGGGCTGCAGCAGGTGCTGCACTTCGAGGATGTCGCCGGCGATCTGGAGGTCGTTGTCGCTGTTCATAAGGGGTGCGTGGTTCCTCAGTGAAAGAAGGTCAGAGGGAACGGGAGCCCCGTCACGGACGACAGGGCCTACAGCCGGAGCAGGTGTGGCTCAACAGCTGGCACAGCAACAACAGCTACAGCGAGCGCGGGCAGCACCGTGGGACCCGGCGGTGCGGGTCGAGGTGAGCGCCAAGTTCGCGAGCATGCCCACAAGGACAGCGGTTCACACCCTCACTGTCAACTCGACGCCCGGCATGTGGGACATGGTTCACCTCATCCGGTTCATGTCGGAGGCGAAAGGTTTGTGCATGCGTCACCCGGGACACATGGCGCTCAAACCTCGTTGCGGTCCTGTGATCCGACTGTGATCCGGTTTGCTTCGAGGTGCGCGTGGAACGAGATCGGATCTGCGGGCGTCCTTCCCCGTACAGGCTCTGCTCGGGGTCGAAGGCCCTTCCGGGCCTCGTCTGCATGTCAAGGTTTATGCCGATTTGAACACTTTCCGCATGGCCTTGGTTCCGCAGAGTGAATAAGGGGCTCAATAGCAGATCTCGGCTTGACTCGCCCGGAGCAGCACACTTGTAATTTCACTCGTGTCGTTCAGCCGGAATCGGTAACGGCTACATCACGGGGACGCGAAAGACAGACGAGGGGCGCACATGACCGAGCTGGTGCAGCAACTGCTGGTCGACGACGCGGACGAGGAACTCGGCTGGCAGGAGCGCGCGCTGTGCGCCCAGACCGACCCCGAGTCCTTCTTCCCCGAGAAGGGCGGCTCCACCCGTGAGGCCAAGAAGGTCTGCCTGGCCTGTGAAGTCCGCTCCGAGTGCCTCGAATACGCCCTCGCCAACGACGAGCGCTTCGGCATCTGGGGCGGACTGTCCGAGCGTGAACGACGCCGTCTGAAGAAGGCCGCAATCTGACCGGGCGGCCGACGCCCTCACGTGACCGCAAAACATTCGAACGGCCCGTCGCAGGTGGAGTTGTCCACAGGCGGCGGGCCGCCGTTATGCCCAGCCGATAGTGTGGTCGCTCGTCCGAGACGCCTCGCTGCCCCCAGAGGGCACAGACGTCCACCGCAGTCCACCGAACCGGGGCCCGTACCTCGATGTCCGTGCACAGCCACACGGCAGCCCACCAAGACCTCGCTGCCACACCAGAGTTTCCGCGTCACGTGGTGACGGCGGTCGTCGTCTCCCACGACGGCGCCCGCTGGCTGCCCGACGCGCTCGCCGGGCTGCTCGGCCAGGAGCGCCCCGTCCAGTACGCCGTGGCCGCCGACACCGGCAGCGCGGACGACTCCGCCCAGCTGCTCACCGACGCCCTCGGCGCCGACCGCGTGCTGCACCTCGCCCGGCGCACCGGCTTCGGCCAGGCCGTCGAGGAGGCGGAACGCAGCGCACCCGTCCTGACCCCCGACGAGCTGCCCTATCTGAGGCGGCCCAGCGGCTGGGACCCGGCCACCCGCAGCTGGCGCGACGACGCGTACGACATGCCGGAACTCCCGCACGGCGAGCCGGTCCAGTGGCTGTGGCTGCTGCACGACGACTGCGCCCCCGAACCCGATGCCCTGGCCCAGCTGCTGCGCGTCGTGGAGAACGAACTCGAACTCGGCCGGGACGACGTGGCCGTCGTGGGCCCCAAGCTCCGCGGCTGGTACGACCGCCGCCAGCTCCTGGAGGTCGGCGTCACCATCGCCAACTCCGGCCGCCGCTGGACCGGCCTGGACCGCCGCGAACAGGACCAGGGCCAGCACGACCATGTCCGTGCCGTGCTGTCGGTGTCCACCGCCGGCATGCTGATCAGGCGCGACGTCTTCGAGCAGCTCGGCGGCTTCGACAACCGGCTGCCGCTGATGCGTGACGACGTCGACCTGTGCTGGCGCGCCACCGCCGCCGGCCACCGTGTCCTCGTCGCCCCCGAGGCGGTCGTACGACACGCCGAGGCGGCCTCCCGCGAGCGCCGCACCGTCGACTGCTCGGGCCGTACCGTCGCCTCCCCGCACAAGGTCGACAAGGCCGGAGCCGTCTACACCCTCCTGGTCAACACGCGTACGGCCGCGCTGCCCTGGGTGCTGGTGCGCCTCGTGCTCGGCACGCTCGTGCGGACCGTCGCCTACCTCGTCGGCAAGGTCCCCGGGCAGGCCGTCGACGAGATCCGCGGCCTGCTGGGCACGCTGCTGCGCCCCGAGCGGATCATCGCCGGACGGCGCAGGCGCGGCCGGCCGCAGATCGACAAGGGCGAACTGCGCGCCCTGTTCCCGCCGCCCGGCGCGACCATACGGGCCACCGTCGAGCAGGCCGCGGGCGATCTCGTCGGCCGCTCCGACCCCGAGGTGACCTCCGGCGCCGGACGGCACGGCGGCGCGGTCGAGTCCGGGCCCGGCGGCGACGACGCCGATTTCCTGGAGATCGAGCAGTTCGCCCGCCTCAAGCGCATCGGCCGCAAGCCAGGTCCGATGCTCTTCCTGGTGCTGCTGTTCGTCTCGCTGGTCGCCTGCCGCGCCCTGCTCGGCGGCGGCGCGCTCGCGGGCGGCGCCCTGCTGCCCGCCCCGGCCGACTCCGGCGAGCTCTGGTCGCGCTATCTCGACTCCTGGCACGCCGTGGGCGCCGGCGGCACCCCGTCCGCGCCGCCGTACCTCGCGATCGTGGCGATGCTCGCCTCCGTGCTGTTCGGCTCGACCGGACTGGCGGTCACGGTCCTGCTCGTGTGCTCGGTGCCGCTGGCCGGCGTCACCGCGTACTTCGCCTCCCGCCCGCTCGTCGAGTCGCGTCTGCTGCGCGCATGGGCCGCCGTCGTCTATGCCTTCCTGCCGGCCGCCACGGGCGCGCTCGCGGGCGGCCGCATCGGCACCGCCGTACTGGCCGTGCTGCTGCCGCTCATCGCACGCGCGGGCATCGCGGCCAGCGGCCTCGCGAACACGTCGGGCACACCCGGCAGCTGGCGCGCCACCTGGGCGTACACGCTGCTGCTGACGATCACCACGGCGTTCACGCCCATCGTGTGGCCCGTCGCGCTGGTCCTCGGCCTCGCGCCGCTCGCCGTGCGGCGCACCGACATCACCGCCCACGGCCTGCGCTTCCTTGCCCAGCTCGGCACGCCGCTGCTGGTCCTCGCCCCCTGGTCGCTGTCGTTGCTCCCGCTCGGGTTCTTCAAGGAGGCCGGGCTCGACTACGGCCCCTCGGCCGCCTCCGCCCTCGATCTGCTCGGCATGAGCCCCGGCGGCCCGGGCACGGCCAGCGGGCTGATGCTCATCGGCATCGTCCTGGCCGCGCTGGCCGCCCTGCTGCGCTCGGAGCGTCAGTTCGGAATCTGGACGGCCTGGGCGGTCGCCCTGGTGGGTCTCGTCTTCGCGGTCCTGTCCAACCGCTCGACCTGGGCCGGCCCGGCAACCCTCGTCTACGGCCTCGCCCTGCTGACCGCCGCCGTCCTCGGCGCCGAGGGTGCACGCGCGCGTGTGGCCGAGCAGAGTTTCGGCTGGCGCCAGCCCGTCGCCGCACTCATAGCCTTCGCCGCGCTCGCGGGCCCGCTGGTCATCGCCTTCGGCTGGATGATCCGCGGCGCCGACGGACCGGTCGAGCGGCAGGACCCGGTGCAGGTCCCCGCGTTCGTCGCCGAGGAGAGCGGCACCCAGGACCAGGCACGCACGCTCGTGCTCGACAGCGACTCCACGGCCCGCGTCGGCTACACCCTGGTGCGCGGCTCCGGCGCCCGGCTCGGCGACGCCGAGAGCGCCGCGGCCGACGGCGAGAACGCAAGGCTCGACAAGGTCGTCGCCAACCTCGTCGCCGGCTCCGGCGCGGACCAGGCCGACCAGCTCGGCAAGTTCGCCGTCCGCTACGTCCTCGTCCGCAAGGGCGCACCCCGCGAGGTCACCCGCGTCCTCGACGCCACTCCCGGCCTCTCCCGGCTGAGCCAGCAGGGCGGCAGCGCCCTGTGGCGGGTCGACCAGGAGGTCGCGCGCGCCACCCTCGTTCCCGCCTCCGGCTCCGGTACGGCGCAACCCGTCGCCGCCGGACCCGTCGAGATCCACACCACGGTCCCGTCCGGATCCGGCGCCCGCGTCCTGCGCCTGGCCGACACCGCCTCCGAGGGCTGGACGGCCACCCTGGACGGCAGGCCGCTCACCCGCACCACCGTCGACGGCTGGGCCCAGGGCTTCCAGCTCCCCGCCTCCGGCGGCAAGCTGGACGTCACCTTCGACGACCCGATCACCCACACCGCCTGGCTGTGGGCGCAGGGCTTCCTGGCCGTCGTCCTGGTCGTCCTGGCCCTGCCCGGCCGGCGCCGCGACGTCGACGACGACCTTCCCGAGGAACCGGCCGTACCCGCCGAGGCCGTCGCCGGTGAGGGCCGCCGCGCCCGCCGCCTGCGGGCCCAGGCGGAGGCCGAGACCGAAGAGACGGGCCAGAGCGAGGAGTTCCCGTCTCCTCCTGCGGAGGAGACACCGGTGGCGGTCCCGCACCAGCAGTCCTACGGCGACTGGGACGCGGCCGGCTACCAGGGCGCCGACTACGGCGGCTATGGCAACGAGCAGTACCAGGGCACCCAGCAGTACCCGGCGGGCAGCTACGACCAGACGTACCAGGCGGACCCGTACCAGGGCGGCCAGTACGACCCGTACGCGTACGGAGGCACCTCCCAGGGGTCGTACGACCAGACCGCGTACGACCCGTCGTACCAGCAGGGCTACGACCCGGCGTACGACCCGGCGCAGCCGAACCCGCCCGCCCCTGAGCGTCCCGACGGGAGTCAGCAGTGAACCGCACCACCCTCTCCCTGATCGCCGGCACGGCCGCGCTCGCCGCCATCACGGGCTTCGCCTCGCTCACCGGGCCGGGCGCCTCCGGCGCGGACACCGCCAAGGCGGCCGCCGAACTGCCCGTGGAACGCACCACGTTGCTGTGCCCGCAGCCCAGCACCTCGGACCTCGCCGACACGTCGTACACGTCCTTCACGCCCGTCACGAAGGGCACGGGAAGTGACGGCACGGCCCAACTGCAGTCCGCCACCGAGCAGTCGGCCGACGCGGCGGGCGCCGGCGGCAAGACGGGCGGCAAGAAGGACAGCAAAAAGGGCAGCAAGAAGAAGGCCGGCAAGCCGACGACCGGCAAGCAGGTCCTCACGCCCAAGGAGCCTGGCAAGCCCGTCACGGGCGACACCTCCGGTGCCGACACACCCGCGTTCGTCGGCACCGCCGAGGGCAGGTTCGCGCCCGGCTGGGCGGTGCAGGAGACCACCGAGGTCGCCGCGGGCAGCGGACGCGGCCTCCAGGGCGTCAACTGCACCGCGCCGGACACCGAGTTCTGGTTCCCGGGCGCCAGCACGGACGCCGCCCGCACCGACTACGTGCACCTCACCAACCCGGACGACTCCGCCGCCGTCGTCGACATCGAGCTCTACGGCAAGGACGGCGCCCTCAAGTCGACCGTGGGGGAGGGCATCACCGTCGCACCGCACTCCAGCGACCCGGTCCTGCTGTCCACGCTCACCGACGAGAAGCAGACCGACCTCACCGTGCACGTGAACGTCCGCAGCGGACGCGTGGGCGCCGCCGTGCAGGCCCTCGACGACAAGGTCGGCGGCGACTGGCTGGCCGCGTCCACGGACCCGGCGGGCAGCCTCGTCCTGCCCGGCATCCCCAAGGACGCCACGGACGTGCGTCTGATCGCCTTCACGCCCGGCGACGCGGACGCCGACCTGAAGGTGCGGCTCGCCTCGCCGTCCGGTCGGATCACGCCCGCCGGGAACGAGACGCTGCATGTGAAGGCCGGTATGACCACCGCCGTCGACCTCGGCCCCGTCACCCGCGGCGAGGCCGGCTCCCTGGTCCTCACGCCCACCGACAAGTCCGTACCGGTGGTCGCCGCGCTGCGTGTCGTACGGGGCAAGGGCGACAAGCAGGAGACGGCGTTCATCCCGGCCACCAGCCCGGTGGGCACGCGCGCGACGTCCGCCGACAACAGCGCAAAGGGCACCACGCTGTCCCTCACCGCACCCACCCGCACCGCCCAGGTGAAGGTCACCGCGTCCGCGGGCAGCGACGGCGGCACCGCGGTCTCGAAGACGTACACGATCAAGGCCGGCACCACCCAGGACATCGCCGCCCCCGTCCCGAGCGGCCTCCAGGGCACCTACGCCCTGACGGTCGAGCCCCTGTCCGGCGGCCCGGTCTACGCGGCACGCACCCTGGCGGCGACGGTCGAGGGAGTCCCGGGCCTCACGGTCCAGACCCTGCCGGACGACCGCGGAACGGTGGCGGTACCGGAGGCGGACCAGGACCTGTCGGTACTGCAGCGGTAGTTGTTTTCAGCCCGTCCGGCATTTGAGGACGAGGCCGTTCAGGCCGAGAGCGGGGGTCTGGGGGCGGCGGCCCCCAGTGAACGCCGGCTCAGTCCTCGCCATACCGCGGATCCACCGTCTCCGGAGTAAGCCCCAGCAACTCGGCCACCTGCTCGACGACGACCTCGTGCACCAGAGCGGCCCGCTCGTCCCGCCCCTTCGTGCGGATCTCCACCGGCCGCCGATACACGACCACCCGTGCGGGCCGCCCCTCCCGGGAGGGGATCGTGCCGCCCAGCGGCACTGCCTCGTCGCTCCAGGCCTCGGCCGGACCGTCCAGACGCGGCACCTCGAGGACGAGGAAGTCGATCTCGGCGAGCTGCGGCCACCGCCGCTCCAGCCGCTCCACGGAGTCCTGCACCAGATCCGCGAACGCCTCGGCACGGCTCGCGGCGAGCGGCACCTGGGGCGGCGCGATCGGGCCGCGCATGCCCCGGCCGTGGCGATCACGACGGCGGGGCCCGGGGCGGGCGGCACGGTGCGGTACGGGGTTGTCCATCACTGGTGAAGCGTAGTCCCCGCCGGGACCGCACGCCGTGCCCCACGCGGCCGGCCCGAGCGCCTCGGACGCCCCTGGTGGGCCTGTCGCAGGATGACCATTCCAGCCAAGGTTGGGCTCGTTTCCGTATCTCTACGAGACCGACGATCTTGGGGCAATTGACGGTGTTTGTACGGTGTGTTGATCGGGCGAAGAGGCGCGCAAGGCCCTGTGAATGTGTGTCCGTGCAGGTCAGCCGGGTGTTCCAGGGAAGGGGTGTGGGGTGTTTCACAGTACGACACGGTGGGGTGACCTGGGGGAGAGTCGTCGCGGCCCGCTCAAGAGTGCGGTACCGTCCAACGTCGTGAGCCCTGTACGTCGCTGTTCGCGCACCGCTTGCGGCCGTCCCGCCGTCGCGACGCTGACGTACGTCTACGCCGACTCGACCGCGGTCCTCGGCCCGCTCGCCACCTACGCCGAACCCCACTGCTACGACCTGTGCGCCGAGCACTCCGAGCGCCTCACCGCCCCGCGTGGCTGGGAGGTCGTCCGACTGCTCGACGGCTCCGCTCCGGCCCGCCCCAGCGGTGACGACCTGGAAGCGCTTGCCAACGCGGTGCGCGAGGCGGCCCGCCCCCAGGAGCGGGCGGCGGGCGCCGGCGGTGGCGGGGCGCGCACGGCGGACCCGATGGAGGTCGCGCGGCGCGGGCATCTGCGGGTACTGCGCTCGCCGGACAACTGAGCTGCGCTTCCCGTCCCCCGTTCCGCCCAGTGGGCACACTCATTGACGTGCATTTGGCGCGGACACGATCGTTCCGGTGATGGGTCCGGAGGGAAATCGCTTTCCGCATGCCGGAATCGGGGAGGCGCCCGTGTACGTCCAGGAACTGGAACCCGTCGCCGACTCGCTCGGCCTGTCCGCCCTCGTTGCGGCCCTGCCCCTGCTGATCGTCCTGATCCTGCCCGGCGGGGCGCGCATGAAGGCACACCTGGCGGGCCTGACGGGGCTTCTGGCGGCCGTTCTGGTCGCCTGGCTCCCTACGCATGCCGCTCGACCAGACGCTCTCCAGCGCCGCCCAGGGGGCCGCCTCGGGCTCCTCCCCATCCTGTGGATCGTGGTCAACGCCCTGTGGGTCTACCGGATGACGGTCCGCACCCGGCACTTCGACATCCTGCGCCGCTCCTGCGGACCGCGGTCGGACGACCCGCGCATCCAGGCGCTCGCGGTCGCGCTTTGCTTCGGCGCGCTTCTGGAGGTCCTCGCCGGATTCGGTGCGCCGGCGCGATCCGCTCCGTGATGCTCGTCGCCCTCGGCTTCGACCCCGTGCGCGTCGCGCTCGTCGCACTCGTCGCCAACACGGCGCCGGTCGCCTTCGGGGCGATGGGCACACCGGTCGTGACACTCGCGCAGGTGACGGGGCTGCCGCTGGACTCCGTGGTGGGGCGTCAAACCCCGCTGCTGGCACTGCTGGTGCCGGCTCGTCCTGGTCTGGCTGGTGGACGGGCGGCGCGGCCTGCGCGAGACCTGGGTGCCCGCCCTGGTGTGCGGAGTCGCCTTCGCCGTCGCCCAGTTCGCCGCCTCCGACTACGTCTCCGCCGCAACTCGCCCACATCGGTGCCTCCTTGGTGGGCGCGGGCACCCTGGTCGCCGTACCGCACGCCCGCGTGCCCGCCACCGAGTCGGTACGCGCGTCCGTGCTGACCGGCGTGCGCAGCAAGGAACTGGACGAGGAGGAGCCGCGGCCGAAGTCCTGCGCGCCCTAAGCCCCGTACGCGTTCATCGTCGCGGTCTTCTCCGTCGCGCAGATCCCGGCGGTCAAGGACTGGTCGGCCCGGGCGACGCAGACGTACGACTGGCCGTTCCTCGATGTCGCAGGGCGGGCGGGAAACCCGTCGGCGGCAATGTCTTCATCTGGCCGATCGTGTCGACCGGCGGCACGCTCGTCCTGCTCGCCGGGGTCTGCACGGCGGTCGTGCTCCGTGTGCACGCACGCGTGGCGGTCAAGGAGTGGCTGGCGACCGTGCACGATCTGAGGTTCGCGATCCTGACCGTGACGTCCGTGCCGGCGCTCGCGTACGTCATGAACCTCTCCGGGCAGGCGGGCACCATCGGCACTTCGTGGCGGCGGCGGGAGCCGGACCGGCCTTCCTGTCACCCGTCCTGGGCTGGTTCGGGTGGCGGTCTCCGGCTCGGACACCTCCGCCAATGCGCTCTTCGGAGCGCTCCAGGTGACCACGGCCCGCGAGTCCGGTCTGTCGCCCGAACTCCTGGCCGCCGCCAACAGCTCGGGCGGTGTCCTCGGCAGGATGATCTTGCCGCAGAACCTCACCATCGTCTGCGCGGCCGTGGGCCTCACGGGGCCGCGAGGGAGATCTGCTGCGCAAGGTGCTGACCTGGAGCGCGGGCCTGCTGCTGGTGATGTGCCTGATCGTGATGGGCCAGAGCTCACCGGTCCTGGACTGGATGCTGCCCTGACGGTTCTGGATTCTGACCGTTCTGGATCATGCCTGACCGTTCCGGATCCTGCCCCGGCTCTTCCCGGATCCTGCCCCGGTCCTTCCCGGTTTCTCACCCGGCTCTGACCTGAGGCTACGGCTGGAAGCCCACTCCGAGACCGCACGACGCACGGTCAGACGGTACGGGTAGTTTGAGGCGACCGATAGGACTTCAGGAGGGTTGGCCGTGGCTGCTGATCTGTCGCAGATCGTGAAGGCGTACGACGTACGCGGGGTGGTCCCGGACCAGTGGGACGAGTCGCTGGCCGAGCTCTTCGGTGCGGCCTTCGTCCAGGTGACCGGGGCGGACGCGATCGTGATCGGCCACGACATGCGGCCGTCGTCGCCGGGCCTGTCGCGTGCCTTCGCGCGCGGGGCGGCCGCACAGGGCGTCGACGTGACCGAGATCGGCCTGTGCTCGACCGACCAGCTGTACTACGCCTCGGGCGCCCTGAACCTGCCGGGCGCGATGTTCACGGCCTCGCACAATCCGGCGCAGTACAACGGCATCAAGCTGTGCCGCGCGGGTGCCGCGCCGGTGGGCCAGGACACGGGCCTGTCCCGGATCCGCGAACTGGCCGAGCAGTGGAGCGAGGCGGGCGCCCCCGAGCCGGTCGCCGAGCCGGGAACCATCACCTCGCGCGACACGTTGTCGGACTACGCGGCCCACCTGCGCTCCCTCGTCGATCTGACCTCCATCCGCCCCCTGAAGGTCGTCGTCGACGCGGGCAACGGCATGGGCGGCCACACCGTCCCCACGGTCCTCGCCGGCCTGCCCCTGACCGTCGTACCCATGTACTTCGAACTGGACGGCACGTTCCCGAACCACGAGGCGAACCCGCTGGACCCGGCGAACCTCGTCGACCTGCAGCAGCGCGTACGCGAGGAGTCCGCCGACCTGGGCCTCGCCTTCGACGGCGACGCGGACCGCTGCTTCGTCGTCGACGAGCACGGCGACCCGGTCTCG
This sequence comes from Streptomyces longisporus, assembly GCF_039532765.1. Lineage (NCBI taxonomy): Bacteria > Bacillati > Actinomycetota > Actinomycetes > Kitasatosporales > Streptomycetaceae > Streptomyces > Streptomyces longisporus. Next base: position 10,874 of record NZ_BAAASG010000010.1, on the reverse strand, counting down.
CCGTCCGCCATCACGGCCCTGGTGGCCGCGCGCGAGCTGGCCAGGAACGGCGGCAAGGGCGTGATCATCCACAACCTGATCACCTCCTGGTCGGTCCCCGAGGTGGTGCGCGAACACGGCGGCACCCCGGCCCGTACCCGAGTCGGCCACTCCTTCATCAAGGCCGAGATGGCGAAGTCGGGCGCGATCTTCGGCGGCGAACACTCGGCGCACTACTACTTCAAGGACTTCTGGAACGCCGACACGGGCATGCTGGCCGCCCTCCACGTCCTCGCGGCCCTCGGCGGCCAGGAGGGCCCGCTCTCCGCCCTGACCGCCGAGTACGACCGCTACGTCGGCTCCGGCGAGATCAACTCAACGGTCGCCGACCAGGCCGACCGCCTGGCGGCCATCAAGGCGGCGTACGGCGCCCGCGAGGACGTCACCCTCGACGAACTCGACGGCCTGACGGTCACCTCCACCGACTGGTGGTTCAACGTCCGCCCCTCCAACACGGAACCCCTGCTCCGCCTGAACGCGGAGGCAAGGGACGAGGCCACCATGACAAAGATCCGGGACGAGGCCCTGACCATCATCCGAGCCTGACCGATTCAGCCCGTCCGGCGTTTGAGGACGAGGCCGTTCAGGCCGATGCGGCCGCCAGGGGGCGGAGCCCCCTGGCGGGGTCGAAGGGGCAGCACCCCTGGGTACGGGAACGGGCGGGGGCGGCGGGGGCGACCCCTCCCGCAGCAACCCGACCCGACCCCGTCCCAACCCCGGCACCCCGCTCCCCACGGCGGTACGCTGACCAGGCACATCCGCACACGCACTCGCGCGCCCCCGAAGGGAAACACCCATGCCGCTCGAAGCCGGCCTCCTGGAGATCCTCGCCTGCCCGGCCTGCCACGCCCCCCTCAAGGAGCAGGAAGCCAACGAGCAGGAAACCGAGCTGATCTGCACGGGCAAGGACTGCGGCCTGGCCTACCCCATCCGCGACGGCATCCCCGTCCTGCTCGTCGACGAGGCCCGCCGCCCCGCGTAACGCCGAGCCCCGCCACCCGCGCAAGAAGGCACCCGCAAAAGCCGGCGCGCAATAAGGCACCCGCGCAATGAGGCACCGCGCAAAAGGGCACCCGCACAACAAGCCCCCGCCGCGCGCACAACCCCGGCGCACACAAAGAACCCCCGGCGATCGGAGGCTGCCGCCCATGCTCGACGAATCGCTGCTCGACACTCCCGAGGCCCTCTCGGAGGCCGACCGCCGCGGCCTGCTACGCGGCGCCGCCGAGGCAGGCGCCCGCGTCCGCACAGCCGCCCGGCACGCCGCAGAGGCCGGCGTGAACGACCTCAAGCCCGACGGCCGCCCCCGCGCGGTCCTCATCGCGGGCCCCGGCGCCGCAGCGATCTGCGCCGCCGACCTCCTCGGCACGCTCGCCGGCCCCGGCAGCCCCGTCATCCGCCTCGCCCCCACCGGCGTCGCCCCCGCCGCGGGTGCCCTGCGCTGGGAACTCCCGGGCTGGGCCGGCAGCGTCGACCTGCTCCTGATCACCACCCCCGACGGCACCGAACCGGGCCTGTCCCTGCTCGCCGAGGCGGCCTACCGCCGCGGCTGCACGGTCGTCGCCGTCGCCCCCGCCCGCACCCCGCTCAACGAGGCGGTGGAAGGCGCCCACGGCCTCTTCGTACCGATGGCGACAGCCCCGTACGAGCAGGACGAACAGGAACTCGCCGCCTCCGCCCCCGGCGTCCTGTGGGCGCTGCTCACACCCCTCCTCGCCCTTCTCGACCGTGCCGGCCTGGTCACCGCCCCACCGGAGGCCGTCGAGAAGATCGCCGACCGTCTCGACCACATCGCCGAGCGCTGCGGCCCCGCCATCGCGACCTACAGCAACCCCGCCAAGACGCTCGCCGCCGAACTCTCCGACGCGCTGCCCGTCGTATGGACCGAGGGCGTCTCGGCAGGCCCGGCGGGACGGCGTTTCGCAGCCGCCCTCGCCGAGCTCTCCGGCCGCCCTGCGGTCGTCGCCGAACTCCCCGAGGCACTCGCCGCACACAGCGCCCTGCTGGCCGGCCCGCTCGCCGCCAGCGCCGACCCGGACGACTTCTTCCGCGACCGCGTGGAGGAAGCACCCGCCCTGCACGCGCGCGTGGTGCTGCTCCGCGACCGCCCTATCGAGGGCCTCACCGCCGCACCGGCCGCCCGTGAACTGGCCCTCAGCCACGACACGCCGATCAGCGAACTGGAACCGGAACCCGGCGGCGAACTGGAGACCCTCGCCGAACTGATCGCCATCACGGATTTCGCCGCCGTTTACCTGGCGCTCGCCTCGGGGGCCTGACGTTGACCCGCGCACCCCGCGCTTACTGACCAGCGCCCGCCGAGCGCGGCGTACGTACGGAGACGAAGACACAGCATGGACCGCCTCGACAACACCATCCGTCCCTACGCCTGGGGTTCGACCACAGCGATCCCGCACCTGCTCGGTGTCGAACCGACCGGTGAACCGCAGGCGGAGATGTGGATGGGCGCCCACCCCGGCGCCCCCTCGCGCACCGGACGCGGCACGCTCGTCGAGGTCGTCGACGCGGATCCGGAGAAGGAGCTCGGCCCGGCCGCCGTCGCCAAGTTCGGCCCCCGTCTGCCCTTCCTCCTCAAGATCCTCGCGGCCGGCGCCCCGCTCTCCCTCCAGGTGCACCCCAACCTGGCGCAGGCGAAGGAGGGTTACGAGGACGAGGAGCGCCGGAACATCCCTGTCGACGCCCCGCACCGCAACTACAAGGACGCCAACCACAAGCCCGAACTGATCTGCGCGCTCACCGAGTTCGACGGCCTCTGCGGCTTCCGCGACCCGCTCCGGGCGGCCGCCCTCCTCGACGGCCTCGGCGTCGACTCCCTCAAGCCGTACGTCGACCTGCTGCACGCCCACCCCGAGGACGCCGCCCTGCGCGAGGTCCTCACGGCGATCCTCACCGCCGACCCCGAGGAGATGCACCACACGGTCGCCGAAGCCGCGGCCGCCTGCACCCACCTCGGCGGCGACTACGCGCCCTACGCGGACATCGCGCACCACTACCCGGGCGACCCGGGCGTCATCGCCGCGATGCTCCTCAACCACGTACGTCTGCAGCCCGGCGAGGCCCTCTTCCTCGGGGCAGGCATCCCGCACGCGTACCTGAACGGTCTCGGCGTCGAGATCATGGCCAACTCCGACAACGTCCTGCGCTGCGGCCTGACCCCCAAGCACGTCGACGTCCCCGAACTCCTGCGCATCGTCCGCTTCGAGGCGAGCGACCCGGGCGTGCTGCGCCCCGAGGCGTCCCCGGACGGCGAGGAGGTCTACGAGACCCCGATCGACGAGTTCCGGCTGTCGCGCTACGTCCTGCCCGAGGGCGGTTCCGCCCACGACCTGACCCGCGCCACCCCGCAGATCCTGCTCTGCACGGCCGGTTCCGTGCAGGCGGGCGAACACGAACTGCGCCCCGGCCAGTCGGTCTTCGTCCCGGCGGGCGAGAAGGCCGAGGTGTCGGGAGCGGGTACGGTCTTCCGGGCCACTGTGATCGTATGACCGGAGCTGTGGATACCTGACGCGCCGTCGTCGGGCAGGGCTGCAAGAATGGCCCACCGGCAAAGGACGGGCAAAGCCGCGACGAGGCGGGGCCCCGGACGGCGTACGTACGAAGGCGAAGGGACAACCCGGACAGATGAGCGCGTCAGGCGGCACCAGGGCGATCGTGGCGGCACTCGGCGCCAACCTCGCGATCGCGGCATCGAAGTTCGTGGCGTTCGCGTTCAGCGGTTCCTCGTCGATGCTCGCCGAGGGCGTCCACTCGCTCGCCGACTCGGGCAACCAGTTCCTGCTGCTGATCGGCGGCAAGAAGGCCCAGCGCGAGGCGACCCCGCAGCACCCCTTCGGCTACGGCCGCGAGCGGTACATCTACGCCTTCCTGGTCTCCATCGTCCTCTTCTCGGTCGGCGGCATGTTCGCCATCTACGAGGGCTACGAGAAGATCCGCCACCCGCACGAGGTGGAGCACTGGTACTGGCCGGTGGGCGTCCTGGTCTTCGCGATCATCGCCGAGGGCTACTCCTTCAAGACGGCCATCAAGGAGTCCAACGAGCTGCGCGGCACGCTGTCCTGGTCGCAGTTCATCCGCCGCGCCAAGGCACCCGAGCTGCCCGTGGTCCTCCTGGAGGACTTCGGCGCGCTCATCGGTCTCGTCCTCGCACTCGGCGGCGTGGGCCTCGCCCTGCTCACCGGCGACGGGGTCTGGGACGGCATCGGCACGGTCTGCATCGGCATCCTGCTCGTCCTGATCGCCCTCGTCCTTGCCGCCGAGACCAAGTCCCTCCTCCTCGGCGAGGCCGCCGGGGTCGACGAGGTCAAGCAGATCGAGGCGGCCGTCGTCGACGGCGACACGGTCACCGGCATCATCCACATGCGCACGCTCCACCTCGGCCCCGAGGAACTGCTGATCGCCGCCAAGATCGCAGTCCAGCACGACGACACGGCCGCGGAGGTCGCCTCCGCCATCAACGCCGCCGAGGCCCGCATCCGCGCCGCCGTCCCCATCGCCCGCGTCATCTACCTCGAGCCGGACATCTACAGCGAGGCCGAGGCCGCCAAGGGCCCCGACCGCGAGGCCACGCCCGGCGGACCGGCGTCCCACCCCGCCGGCCACTGACACCACTTCGCCGCACGCCCCCTCGTCATACCTGTACGGCCCAGGGCGGAGGCGGGGGCACGACGACCCGCTTCCGTACGGCCACCGCCGCGATCCCCAGTCCGAGCCCGGTGAGCGCGATCAGGCCACCCACCAGCGCGGCCACCCCGAGCAGGGCCGCCCCGGTGTAGTCGTCCGTCACACGACCCTGGACCGCGCTCACCGGGACCGTGCCTCCATGATCGTCGGGAAAGGCCCGCGAGTCCCGCGAGTTCGACCGATGATCACCGAGCACGAAGAGCCGGCCCTCGGGAACCCGCACGTCGTACTTCTGGTTGGTCCCCTCGGCGGTACCGCCCGCCAGGTAGGGCTCGTCGAGCGGCTTTCCGTTCACGAGGAGCCGCTCACCCTGGTCTTCCCCCGTGCAGCAGACGATGTGATCGCCACCGACTCGGATGACGCGCTGCATGACGACGGCGCCCTGGTAGCGCTCCGGCGCCGAGTACAGCACGACGTCGCCCCGCCGCACCCCGGTCCCGTCCATGCGCTCGTACACCAGCTGCTGCCCCTGCGTGTACGTCGGCGACATGCTGTCGCTGGCCACCGTGGTCCCGTGGTAACCCGTCCACAGGCTTGCCAGCGCCACAACCACCAGCACGACACCCAGCGACCCCAGCACCCCCGCCCAGATCCCGAGCTTCCGCGCCCTGCGCATCGCCACTCCCTCCCCACACGGAACATCCGCGCCGCGCAGAGGCTAGCCGCCCGCTGTGAACCGGCTGTGGCGGACCCGGACCCTGGCGACGGAGGCCCTGTTCACCACTGGGCGGCTGATCCAGCCGGTGCGGTCGGCGCCGGTTCCACACCCTTGTCCGCGACGAGCCTCAGCCGCCTCGATCTCCTGACGCCTTTGTGGCGCGAAACGTCTGCGGCCCTGCTCAAAGACGCGAAAGTCCCTGGTCGGCCTGGTCTGCTGCCCCTGTTCTCCCGTTCGTAGGTGTCCTGTTATCGCCCTGCGACCCCTGGCTGCCGCACCCGGCGCACGGGCCTCTCGGCGCGATGTGTTGGAAGGCGGACTGGGGCCGCCCCGGCGGCCGGTGTAGCTTGGAACCGAGCCAGACGTCGCTGCTGATGGCGGTCGGGCGGTCCCACCGCGGACCGACCGAGGGAGAGAGGGCCTCCGACGGACTGCGCTGCGCGTACGCGGGCATGCCTGTGTCCTCTTCTCGGGCACCCCTGTGCCCGCCGCCGCGCAGACCAGCCGTACCCACCCTCGACCCAATCCCGAGGAGCAGCTCGCAATGACGACTGTCGACAACCGACAGGACTTCAAGGTCGCCGACCTCTCCCTGGCCGACTTCGGCCGCAAGGAGATCACCCTCGCCGAGCACGAGATGCCCGGCCTGATGGCGATCCGCAAGGAGTACGCCGAGACCCAGCCGCTGGCCGGCGCCCGTGTCACCGGCTCCCTGCACATGACCGTGCAGACCGCCGTGCTCATCGAGACCCTGGTCGCCCTCGGCGCGCAGGTCCGCTGGGCCTCCTGCAACATCTTCTCCACCCAGGACCACGCGGCCGCCGCCATCGCCGTCGGCCCGAACGGCACGCCCGAGAACCCGCAGGGCGTCCCGGTCTTCGCCTGGAAGGGCGAGACCCTGGAGGAGTACTGGTGGTGCACGGAGCAGGCGCTGACCTGGCCGGACAGCCCCACCGGCGGCCCCAACATGATCCTGGACGACGGCGGTGACGCCACCCTCCTGGTCCACAAGGGCGTCGAGTACGAGAAGGACGGCAAGGTCCCCTCCGTCGACACCGCCGAGTCCGACGAGCACCGCGTCATCCTCGAACTCCTGCACCGCACCATCACCAACGGCTCGCAGAAGTGGACCCAGCTCGCCTCGGAGATCCGCGGCGTGACCGAGGAGACCACGACCGGTGTGCACCGCCTGTACGAGATGCAGCGCGACGGTGTCCTCCTCTTCCCGGCGATCAACGTCAACGACGCCGTCACCAAGTCGAAGTTCGACAACAAGTACGGCTGCCGGCACTCCCTGATCGACGGCATCAACCGCGCCACCGACGTCCTCATCGGCGGCAAGACCGCGGTCGTCTGCGGCTACGGCGACGTGGGCAAGGGCTGCGCGGAGTCCCTGCGCGGACAGGGCGCCCGCGTCATCGTCACCGAGATCGACCCGATCTGCGCCCTGCAGGCGGCGATGGACGGCTACCAGGTCACCACCCTCGACGAGGTCGTCGACAAGGCCGACATCTTCATCACCACGACCGGCAACAAGGACATCATCATGGCCTCGGACATGGCCAAGATGAAGCACCAGGCGATCGTCGGCAACATCGGTCACTTCGACAACGAGATCGACATGGCCGGCCTCGCCAAGATCCCGGGCATCGTGAAGGACGAGGTCAAGCCGCAGGTCCACACCTGGACCTTCCCCGACGGCAAGGTGATCATCATCCTGTCCGAGGGCCGTCTGCTGAACCTGGGCAACGCCACCGGCCACCCCTCGTTCGTGATGTCCAACTCCTTCGCGGACCAGACCCTGGCCCAGATCGAGCTGTTCACCAAGCCGGACGAGTACCCGACCGGCGTGTACACGCTGCCCAAGCACCTCGACGAGAAGGTCGCCCGCCTCCACCTGGACGCCCTCGGCGTGAAGCTGACCACGCTGCGCCCGGAGCAGGCGGCGTACATCGGCGTCGACGTCGAGGGCCCGTACAAGCCGGACCACTACCGCTACTGAGCGGCTCGGCTCAGCCGATGGTGAGCGTGTCGGTGCGCTGACGCGCTCACCAGCAGCAGTTCCTCCGAGGCAGGCCCCCGCACCCCCGTGTCGGGGGCCTGCCCCTTTGGCTCTGCGGCCCGTCGGCCGGACCAGCCCGTCAAGACCCAGGACCCCCATGCCCCGCGGCCGCTATTCGCTCCACGATCCGCACGATCACACCCCCCTCGCAGAAGAGCACTTCCACTGCGCCCCCGGACCTTCCGGCTGGCGTTATGTCTCCCAACTCACCACCCCCGCGGGCGATCAGCAGGGTTCCGTCGACCTCGCCCTCGACGAGCTGGGCCGCCCCATCCGCCTCGAGCTGCATGCCGCGGGCTGGCAGGTCCGCGGTGCCGCCCTCGACGGCGTCACCTGGGTCCGGACGGACCCCACCGGAGCCCATGCCGCCGAAGGCAACGTCCGCGCCCACGCCTTCACCGGCACATCCCCAGCGTTTCTCATCGCCACCACCCGTCTCCTGCGCCTCACCCCTTCCGCCACAGCAACTCGCGTACGCCTCGTCGCCTTCACGGACCCCGTCCTTGCCCCGCGCACCGTGGACCAGTCCTGGGCCTTGGTGAACAGAGAAACACACGCCACTGACAACGCCCGCCTGACCGTGGACGAGTACCAGGTCACAGCCCTGGACACGGGTGAGCAGCACGTCGTCCACATCGCCGGCGACGTGGTGCTCGCCGCGCCCGGCATCGAGCTCGAAGACCTCGAATCGCCGCCGTCCACATTCGCCTGAGCGAGACGTTCGCCGAAGCGGTGCAAGGGAAACGCGCGGACGTACCTGCCTGATCCGGGCGGCCCGGCGGCCGCGAAGGGCCTACGCCGGCGGGACGAAGCTGGTGGACCCGGTGGTTCCGCCCGCTGGCCGGTCACTCGACGGTTCATCCGGCTGGGCGGTCTGCACGGTCTCGTGCGCCGGAGCCGTCTGCGCCACATGAGCAGTCGGCGGAGCCGCCACCGGAGGGAATCCGGCCGGGGGCTCGTAGGAGCCCGGGGCATCAGCCGGGTGCACGCCACCCGCAGCAGGGCCCCCGACCGCGGCTCCATTCGCGAAGGCCCGTCGCGCCTCCCGGGCTTGCCGCTCCTGCATCACACCCGCCAGATACGCCGCCGGTGGAACCCCCTGGGGAACCGGCGTACCCGTACGCGCCGAGAGGTCCGATGCGAGCCGCTCCGCCATCGCCCAACCCACTTGCGGATCCAGCTGCTGCATGCGCGACAGATACTGACGGACGGCGAGCCACAGTCCGTCGGGAACCGCAGACAGATCAAGCCCCGAGAACCTCCCGGCCAGCCAGGGCGGGGGCGGAGGCAGAAAACCCGTCCGCACCACAGGCACCCTTTCCCGAACGACGAGAGTCCCGGCGAACACGTCGCCGAGCCGGCGCCCGCGAGCCGACACAAGGGATGCGATGCAGGCGACGACCCCGAACGTCATCAGGATCTCGACCACACCGATCCCACCCCGAACCAGCGCATGCCGGAACCGGATCGGCCCGCCGTCGTCCCGCACCACCCGCAACCCGCACGCCAGCTTTCCGAGCGACCGCCCATGGCTGAGCGTCTCGACCGCGATCGGCGCGCCCACCAACACCAGAACGGAGGTCGCGATCGACACCGCGATCTGCGCCGCGTCATCCAGCGACGCCGTGGCAGCGACGAGAGCGATGGTCAGGACCACGTAGACGAGCATGGCCACGGTCAGATCGAGCAGTACTGCAAGTGCTCTGCTGGGCAGCCTCGCGGGGCGCAACTCCAGCGCCACCGCCTCGCCCGTCACAAGCTCACTCACGCCCGTAGTCCTTCCCCTGGCCTGCCCCGTGAACGGCCAGTCTGCCAAGCTGAGGGCGCATCGCGCCGCAGTACGAAAAGCTGACCCCAGGACGAGCCGCCGACGAACAGCCGAGGAGCAGGCAAACCGATGGACCTCGACGTCTTCGTCACCGCCCACCGAGCCGAATGGGATCGCCTCGACGCCCTCCTCAGACGTCAACGCCGTCTCACCGGCGCTGAGGCCGACGAACTCGTCGTGCTCTACCAGCGCACGGCCACGCACCTCTCTCTGATCCAGTCCAGCGCCCCTGACCCCCAGCTGACCGGACGCCTCAGCCAGCTCGTGGCACGCGCGCGTAGCGCAGTCACAGGTACCCGACGCGCCTCCTGGCGAGACATCACCCGCTTCCTGACGCAGGGATTCCCTGCTGCGGTCTACAGATCGCGCCGTTGGTGGGTCCCCACTGCGCTTGTTTCCACCGTCGTCGCTGTCCTTCTGGGCTGGTGGATAGGCACCCACCCCGAGGTGCAGGCCACGATTGCGGCCCCGAGCGAGCTGCGTGAACTCACCCGCCCAGGGGGACAGTACGAGACGTACTACTCGAGCCATCCTGCGGCGTCCTTCGCCGCCCAGGTCTGGACGAACAACGCCTGGGCCGCCGCTCAGTGCCTGATCCTGGGCGTCTTCCTCGGCTTGCCCGTCCTCTGGATCCTCCTCCAGAACATGATCAACCTCGGCGTCGGCTTCGGGCTGATGTCCTCGGCCGGCCGACTCGACACCTTCCTCGGCCTGGTCCTCCCGCACGGCCTGCTCGAACTGACCGCCGTCTTCGTGGCCGCCGGAACCGGCCTCCGCCTCGGCTGGACCCTCATAGACCCGGGCCCCCGCTCCCGCCGCACGGCCCTCGCAGAGGAGGGCCGTGCCGCTGTGGGCATGGCGATCGGTCTCGCTCTCGTCCTCTTCGTCTCAGGCGCCATCGAAGGTTTCGTCACCCCTTCTGGCCTGCCCACGTGGGCCCGAATAGGCATCGGGGTCGCTGCAGAACTCGCCTTCCTCGTGTACGTCTTCGTCCTGGGCGGCCGAGCGGCCCGTGCCGGGGAGACAGGTGACGTCGAGGCAGCGGAGCGCAGCGCCACGGTCCCGACAGCCGCCTGATGTGCGGCCGGGCCTCCCGACCTGTTAGTCTCTCCTTCGCCCCGCAGGAGCCGTTGACACGGCCCAAGCGGGGAGGTAGATTCGAACAGTTGCCTGGAACTGGATCTAGTCCGGTCGGCAGCAGTGAGTATCTGCCTGCTTCTCGGAAACATCGATTTCGAAGAAGCCACTCCCGATGAATCGGAAATGAGCGGCCGGTCAGTCCGGCTCAAAACTTCTGATAAAGTCGGAACCGCCGGAAAGGGAAACGCGAAAGCGGGAACCTGGAAAGCACCGAGGAAATCGGGACCGGAAACGGTCTGATAGAGTCGGAAACGCAAGACCGAAGGGAAGCGCCCGGAGGAAAGCCCGAGAGGGTGAGTACAAAGGAAGCGTCCGTTCCTTGAGAACTCAACAGCGTGCCAAAAATCAACGCCAGATATGTTGATACCCCGACACCGGGAAGTTTTTCCTGGTGGCGAGGTTCCTTTGAAATACACAGCGAGGACGCTGTGAACGGCCGGGCTTAT
>NZ_BAAASG010000009.1:0-493970 GCF_039532765.1 Streptomyces longisporus | reverse complement strand
CATGACGAAAAAGCATCTACAGCCCCCGTGTATACAGTTGTAAAGCGAAAATAAGTGGTCGAGCGAGACCCTAAAACGGCGTAAGCCCGGAAACAATGTGGCGATCACCACGGGAAGGTCATGGAACCTGCGCACTTAGTTCACGATGAGACGGGGACGAAGTGCTGCAAATGTGGAGCAAGAGTGCACAAGTTGCCACCCGCTCTCCCTTCGGGCGACCCTGCTCATGGTTCTTCATGCTTTCACGATGGATAACTTTAGCGAAATCTTACTCAATTCCATCCTTGATCTTACATCAGTTCGCCAGCTTGTGACCCTGTTGGTCAAGTCTCCGGCGCGTGATCTCGTCAGCCTCGAATCTGGTTCTCGGGGCCGACGTCGTGACGGAAAGAGGTCAGCGATCTCGTTTCGGCCAGCGAGGACCGGCTGACGTGCCGGCAGACGGCACGGGTGGCGCGGACCGCACTCCCCCGGGACAGCCTGGCGATCCGGATCCGGGACCACTTGGCCGTGCTGTTCATTCGCGGACCTGTTCCCCGGCACTCATGAGGCCGCATGTCTCATCAGACATGCGGCAGTCTGGAGAACGGCCACAGGACGTCCAGAACCCGCAGCTGGCTGCCAGCCTCGGCGTACAGGGCAAGCAGGTCACCGACGGGCTCTGGCGACCCCAGCGGCTCGACAGTTTCGTCCGCCACATGGGCACGCGGGACGGGCTCCCCGATGGGACGGAAGGGCGTGAAGTCGAACCGGTAGGCGCAGAGGCGAACGTCGCGGATCTCCTCCAGCCAGGCGTACTCGACCGCATGTACTCGATCTCCCCCGCCAGGGCCGATGATCCGCTCGCGGTCTAAAATGTAGACCTTGATCGCCGCCCCGGCCGCCGAGCTTTCCGCAGTTTCGTCTGCGGCCACCAGCGGCCGCAGCGGTGGCCAAGTCGGCCATCCGCCGCTTCAGCGGCGTGGCCGTCGGCGCGCTACTGGTAGACGGTGGTGATCGGCGTCGAGACGCTGGCTCCGCTGCCGGGGGCGGCATAGGAGATGGTCCACACTGCAGCGGTCTTGTTCGGGTAGCCGTACAAGTAGCCGCCGTTGTCGCAGCCGTAGTTCAGGCGCTGTCCCGCGAGCGTCGCGGTGCCGCCACCGGCGAACGAGCAGCGGGCGCCGTTGGCCAGGACGACGCTGATCGGTTCGATGTCGGGTCCGCCCGGCATGTGGTCGTTGTTGCCAGGAAAGCCCTCGGGGACCGACAGTTCGACCATGCGGTCGGGGGCTCCGTCCAGGCACAGCGCACTGATGTCCGAGGGATCGGAGTCCGGGGAGAAACACGGGTCGAGGATCCGGTCGCCGGCGGTGCAGCGCCAGGCATCCGTACGCATCGTGGATTCGGCGGTCCCGAAGCAGGAGCCGCTGGCGCGGTCGGTGATGGTGATGCCGGTTGCCGGGGTGCCGCCTGGGGACCAGGGACTGAGGGTGATCACCTGGGTCTGCGTCGGCGCGGACGACGCCGCGGCAGTCGGGGGCTGCGACTCGGCAACGGCTGAACGGGCGAGAGATGACGTGGTCGCAGCAGGTGTGGCGCCAGGAGTGGAGCGGGCCGCGACGGGCTGCGGGGAGTGGGTGGCGCGCGCTGAGGCGTGGCCTGGGGCCAGCGCGAACCAGGTCCCTGTGGCGGCCGCGGCAAATACGGCGGCCGCGACGACGATGAGCCGGGCGCGCCCGTGCGGAGGGCGTGTTGCGGAAGCCAGCCAGGCGGGGTCTTCGACGGTCGGGGGGTGCCACTGCTCTGCGATCAGGTTCGGGAACTCGGTCGGCCTGTCGTGGACATCCCCGAGGACCTGAGTCGCCTGCTCGCCGAGCAGCTCGGCGGTCTTGTGCGCCACGGCGGCGGACGACGGCCGATGGCCGGGGTCTTTGGCGAGGCACGCCGTCACGAGGCTGAGCATGTCGTCGGGGACACCGTCGAGGTCCGGCTCGGCGCTGAGGACGCGGAAGGCGACGGCCTCGGCATTGCCGGTGCCGAAGGGGTGGCGGCCGGTGGCCGCGAAGGCGAGCAGCGCACCCCAGGCAAAGACATCCCCTGGCGGCCCGGCGGTGCCGTCCCGGTAGTACTCGGGGCTCAGCCAGCCCGGTGTCCCGGTGAGCATGCCGGTACGGGTGACGGCGGTGCCGTCGGCGACGTGGGCGATTCCGAAGTCCAGCACCCGCGGCCCGTCGGGGGCCAGGATCACATTCGCGGGTTTCAGGTCGCGGTGGACCACCCCGGCGGCGTGCACGGCCGCGAGCGCCCCGGCCGTCCCCGCGGCGAACAGGTGCAGCTGGATCCCGGCCAGCGGCCCGTGCGCCGCAGTGTGCTCTGCGAGCGTCAAGCCGGGTACGTAGGCCGTCGCCAGCCACGGGATCTCCGCCTCGGGATCGGCCTCCAGCAGCGGCACCAGACACGGACCCGACACCCGCCGCAGCACCTGCACCTCGCGCCTGAATCGGGCCCGGAACTGGTGATCCGCGGCCTGCCCTGCGTGCACGGCCTTCACCGCTACCCGCTCGCCCCGCTCCCCGACCGCGGCGTACACGGTGCCCATCCCACCCGCGCCCAGCACGCCGACCACCCGGAAGCGCCCGATCCGAGCCGGGTCCGAAGCACGACGAGCGGCAATCCACGACACAAACACGACCCCCGCCGAGAGCAAATTGTGGACGAGATGTGAACCCTAGCGGGGATCACCGACGCCACACGCCAGTTGGCATCAGATGAGATCCACCCGTGCCACGCCCGCCCAGCCGGACCCCGAGCCCCCCCGCAATCAGCCTTCGTTGCTCACACAGCTTCGTGCTGCCGACCGGCACCCGGCACACCTCCGCCGGGCCCCGCGACGGCCTACTTTGATCCCCGGATCGCAAGTCGACGTCACACCCCTCTGGCTCTGCTTCGGCGAACTCGCTTTGCTGCAGGCGACTCCTTGGTGAGCGGCTGGTCGCGCGGCGTGTGCCGTCGCCGGTGGCCGCCATACTGGGCGGATGTCCGCGAACGCCAGCGACGACCTGGCAGAAGAACTGACACTGGCGCAGCTGACCCGCCACAGGCAGTCCGGCCCCTTGCCGCCGCCGATCCAGAACCCTGCCCTGTTGCCGTTCAACGAGCTGGATCCCGAGGTGTTCGAGCGGGTCGTCGCCGAGGTGGTCAGTCGGCGGCACAACCTGGGTGTGCAGTTCTACGGACGGCGCGGGCAGAAGCAGCACGGCCTGGACATCGTCGAGCGGGAGCCGTCCCAGCGCCGCTCCCTCTACCAGGTCAAGCGCTACCAGCAGATTACGGAAGCGCAGCTCCGGGAGGCCGTCGAGACGTACGCCGGACCCGTCAGGGGCCCGAACTTCCAGGGAGACTCCCGGCGGTTCGACCCTTACAGGTTCGTCGTAGTGACGTCGGCGCAGACCGAGAACGACACTGCCACCGTGGATGCGCTGGCCAAGTTGCAGAACGAGTACGCCGGCGATCTCGTGATCGAGGGTTGGGGTGCGGAAGCGCTCAGCCGCGCCCTGCGCGATGCCCACCATCTCGTGTTCGCGGTGTTCGGACCACACTGGGCCGAGGCGTTCTGTGGATTCACACCTTCCCCCGCGGCACAGATCGCACCCGAAGCCTTGGGCCTGGTCGATGACCCCGCCGAGGTACTCGGCCTGGACGCGCTCCAGGCCGACGCTGTCGCGCAGGAGGAGCGGACCCCGCTGGATGCGGCGCACCTGCTGGGGCTCGTCGCCGACGGTCTGCAGGCAGGCGGCTTCCCGGTGCACTCGGCAGCGATTTACCGTCGCCAGGCGCGGAACTTGCTGTCGGGCGGTGATCTGTCGGGTGCGTTTTCCATCCTGGTCAAGTTGACGCTGACGGCGATCTCCACTGCCGACCACACGGCAGCCGCGTTCGTCCGCATGGATTTGGAAAGGACTGCGGGCCAGCTGGGGAATTCGGCACCCGCCACGGCAACAGTTCTGGCTGCGGTCGACGGCTGGTCCGAGCACGGAAGCCAGCTGGCTGCCCCGGTGCCGGCGCTCGAGGCCCTGGCTGCTGCTGGCGACGAGCATGCCGCCTTGCTGTGCTGTCTGGTGATCGAGTAGGCCATCGTCGACGGCTTGTATGACTGGATTCCTGCACGGCCCGTCTTGTCGCCGCTGGACGCGGACACCGACGGGCTGTTGGCGCGGCTTCGGTCGCTCGCGGCGTCCGCCGACCACCGTGATCCGGTGATCCGGGCGCGGCTGCGCTGCGCTTACGCCGACGCCGCCGTGCCCCTTGAAGGCACACGCGAGGAGCTCGAGCGGTCATGGCAGCAGCTAGTCCGTGCTGCGGCGGCCGGGCGGTTCCGCGGAGCCCGCGCGCTGGTGGCGTCCCGAGCCGCCTACGCCTTCGCGGCACGCGGTGATGGCGAGCAGGCGGAGAACCTGTGGCGGCAGGCCGTGCTGGCCAGCAGCGAGGAGCAACTGTATGGCGACGCCCGGGGAGCGATGCGGTCGCTGCAGTACCTGGCCATCGACCAGGGCCGGCCGCTTGGCGGACCGAACGGCGCCACCGGCGGCCTGCCCGATCGCAAGCGGCTGCTGGCGGCAGCTCTTGACCCGGCACTGTCCGCGCTGGAAGCGGCCCACCACGGTCGCCTGCCCGATGCACTCGGAGACGTCCGCCGGTACCTGTGGGAGGCGCGACTGTCCGGCGACCGACGCGAGGAAGCCAGCGCACAAGCGCTGTTGGGCGATGTGCTCAGCACCGGCGGTCACCACCTCGCAGCCACGCACTACTACCTGGAGGCAGGGGCCGGAGACAAAGCCGCCGCGGCGGTGCGCGCGCTGCCGCGGCCGTTCGACGTCACCAACTGGCTCAACTCCCCGGTGCGTCACCGCCAGGCCGCGAGCATCGCGGTCATGAAAGCGCAGGCAGCCGCCCTGCCCGACACTGTGGTCCCCGAGTCGGTGCGCCAGCTCTTGGAGCATGCAGCCACGGTGTGGGCAGCTCCCCATGCAGATCCCGCTCCCGAGCGCCAAGCTCTGAATGCTGTGGCGGCGTTCGGACGGCGCATCCCCGAGAGTGCCGTGGACACCATCCTCGCTCTGGCCAGGCCAGCCACCGCTACCCCCGCGCCTGCCTCTTGGGTGGTGGTCGCCCCCGTCGTCGCGAACCTCCTCATCCAGGCCTACTGGGCCCGTGGAACCACAACGCCCCGAAATCGCCCAGATGCTGGACTCCTTGCTGGCGCTGCCAGTGCCGCCTTTCAACCTGTGGCCCCTGATGCTCGAGATCCCCGAGCAGGCACGCGAGCCCTTACTGGGCATCGTGCGCTCCCGCGCCGAGGACGGCGACCGGGACGCCCTGCGTGTCCTCGCGCACTGGCTCGAGGACACGCCCGCGGTCCAGACCGCAGCCCGTCAAGCCTGCGCCGCGCTGCTGCGCCGCCCCGTGGACATCCCTCGCAACGTTGTGACCCCACCCAGGCCACCGAAACCGTCGACTTCCTCAAAGCGCTGCTCAAGGCAGACACCCTCATCGACGTCTCCCCCGACGATCTAGGTCCCGACCAGGCCCAGCCCGCTGGCCGCGTCGTGCTGCAGATCCAGCTGAATCCCCCGGCCGATACAAGCAGTACCCAGGTCTATGGTCAGCCCACCGCACAGCACATACCTGACCAGGCGGCTATTCAGACGGCCACGGGGCCCGACCAAGCGGCTCTCCTCGCTTCAGGGCCGCTGCCCGCCCTGGCTGAGGCCATCGCACGACACCTGCTCGCCATGGCCGAGGACACCCACGACACGTCACCGTCGCGTATTCAGGCGATCGACGCACTGCGCGCTCTGGCCTTCCACCTGCCCGGGCCGGTCCTGTTCGACATCACTGACCGGATGCTGATCGTCAGCCGTAACCCGGGGCTCCCGGAGTTCGACCGGCTCACGTTGGAGGCCAGCGGCGCGTTCAGCCGAGGCCGCCTGAATCTGGGCATCACGCATCTGCCCGGGATGGCCTTGGTACTCGCGACGGACGCGTTCATCCAGCAGCGCGATCGCCAGTCCCCACTCGCGGCACAGGAGACCGCGTTCGCTGACGAAGTGATGGCCTCAAGTGCGGCACTGATGCGCGATCCGGACGCGGAGGTGCGGAAGTTGGGCGCGATCGCAATGCACGATCTCGCTCACGGCGCACCCGACGCCGCTGTCCAGACCACCGGCATGCTCTCCCACCCCGATCCGCAAGTCCGCGTCCTCGGCGCCAGCATCGTCCCTCTGACGCCGGATCGACAAGCGCTTCTCGCGAGTGATCCGGCGCTGGAGGTACGGCAGGCCCTATCCGACCGGCTCACGGCGCAATCGCCAACCGCACCCAATTGATTGGGAGGAGCACGGGCAGCCGAGCCGTGCATGCGGTTGGAGCACGTTGCCGGGGAGAACTCAGGTGGGGCGCCCGGCGGCTCGCCCGGCAGCCGACGACCACCCGCCCCGAAGCTGGCCGCGACGAGCCCCTGATACACCGCGGAGAACAGTCCGGTTCCGGCGGGGTGTCGGGTTCGGCTGCGCCTGCCGTCGGCCCGCGCCTACGTCCCGTCGGCAGGTCGGCACGCCACGAGACCGTGGGTGGGTGCGGGGATCCTGCCACGCACACAAGCCGACCGCAGAGGCGGCCTCAGCACCCGCGAACGCCCCGCCGCCAGGCGCACCGGCCACAGCAATCGGGTATGCGGGCGGGTTCAGACCGCGCACGGCGTCGGCCCGACCGACTTGCTGCCTGGAACGGTGACCCGCGAAGTCCGGGGCTAGGAGAGGAGGACGAACCGCTCTGCGAGTTCGTCGATCAGCGAGGCGGGCAGCTCGGCGTAGACACTGAGCTCTTCGAGGTAGGTGAAGAGGCCCTGCTGGTTGCGGACCTGGATTACGCGTTCTGCGAGCTCTCGGGTGAATCCGGGCAGGTCGAGGAGCACCGCCAGCGGCACATGGTTGACGTCGACCAAGCCGCCGTCGTCGAAGCGACGTGGCAGATCGGGGCGGCCGATCCCAAGCTCGCGGGCGAGCGCGGGATCACGTTCGAGGATGCACCGGGCTTCGGCGCGCCGGGCTCGTCGTTCCATCGCCGCTTCAACGGCCGCGCGGTCGCTGCCGGACGTGGTCCTCACCATTGTGCGGTCGGGGTCGACGAGTCTGCTGCGCACCCCGAAAGTCACCACGAGGCCGCCGCCGATCAGCACGACGACGATCAGCCCTCCCCCGGCGCTGCTCCGCCCTGAATCTGCGGGCGCGCTGGTGAGGGCCAACGCAACAACCGTGACGATCAATGCCACTGCAGAGGCGAGGGCGAGAGCACGGGACCGCAATCGCCACGCGGCCCACCCGAGGATGACCATCGTTCCCAGGCCAACGGTGAGCAGGGGCACCAGCGCCCAGAGTACGCTGCCCGCTCTGCTCATCCGCGGCTTGAAGGGAAGGGCAGCGTTGCCCGGCCTGGCCATGGCTCCACGCTACGACCGGCGACGAAAGTCGGCCAGTGCACTGCCGCCCAGCGGAGGGATCAAGGATCGATTGCCCGGCAGGCCACCGTCATCTCAGTCTCGGAAGCGCAGGCCCCACCAGCCGCGTTCGACGTCACGCGTCACCACCTCTGCAGGGCGGGATGGCTGTTGCACTCCCTCTCTGAACAGCACGAATTTGCCTACAGACAGGTCCTCGTGACCAGCCAGACCGGCGTCACTGATGTGCACACCGCCGGAGCTGAGGATGTACGTCCCGGGCCTGGCGGTGAGATAGGGCAGGGGGCCGGTCGGGACGGGTTTTCCCACTCTGTTGACCGGGGGTCTGGGAGTCATTGAGCCCTGTGCGGCCGAGGGGCCACGGCGTGATGCCGCGCTCTGCTGGCGAGCCTGGATGATCTTTCCCGCGATCCAGAGCAGCGTGGTTCCGTACACCAGGACAGCACCCACGATGCCGAGGGGGACGGCCGCCCGTGCCCGTTGACCGCCGCACCGATCGGGCCGACGTAGACGAGCGCGACAAGGAAGAAGATGAGGAGCGGCCCGCATCCGGAACCCTTGGAGCTGCGCCGCCGCGTACTCGTGCTTGCGTAGAGGGGGCCGAGATGAATGCCGATGCGCATGGCCACCTCCACGACAGCGACAGGAAGCGCCAGGTCGGATTGTGGTGCTCTTTTCTAAGTTTCCGTCCTGTTCGCTGCAGTACGCCACCATCCGGCACTGTTCACGTGAAGCCAGCGGGCGCAGCAGCACCCGCTCCTGGATCAGGGCGATCTTGCTCGCTTTCCCACTGCCTTCTGCCCCTCGGCCGCCCAAGACCATTGAAAACAGGTAATCACCGAGCTGAGCGCGAACCCCGACGGCTCGCTCATCCACCCCGGACAGATCGCGGAGATCTGCCAACGCGAGGACCTGGCGGAACTCGCCGTCGCCGTGGCGTGACTCCGGCGGCACCCGTTCGTCGAAAGGGTCTGCGGAGCAAGAGAGGGCCTCCGAGCTGGTTGGACCCCTGAAACTTCGTCGTCCCGGCGCCCCGCCATGAAAAGGACCAGCCGCTGTGGGTCCTGACCGGCGACGAGCACGCCCAGGCGAACAGCTGGCGTAGGCCTTCGTCCAGCCCCACGTCACTGCCACCCCGGCTGCGCTCCAGAGGCGTTGAACGGCACGACAGAGCTCCGCGAGCAGGCCCGGGTCCCGTACGAGACCCGGGCCTGCCTGCGAGAAGAAGATCGCCCCGGACGAGCCGACCAACATCGTCGTACAGATCGGCAGTCACGTCGCGCACGTGCGGTACGAACACGCCCGCTGCCACGCCGCCGCCGTGGAGATCCCCGACCCCCGCTCCCCTGCCGGGCCGGCCGCGCCGGACGACGGCATCACGATGCGGATGACCGCCTCCGCTGTCGAGCACGACCACGCCGTGCTGCCCATCCTCATCGCGGAGATCGAGGCCCCATCTTCATCCGCACCCAGGCGGCTTCGGGCCCCGCCGGATCGGGAGGTCCGGCGGGGCCCGCTGAGTTGCTGCTGTCAGTTTGCCCAGGTCTGCGGGCGATGTAGTAGCCCTCTTCGTCCACAATGACCTCCACGGTGCCGCTGCTGTGGTCGTAGACGCCGATCATCAGACCGGAGTCGGCGACCAACGCCAGGTTCGGCACGGTCTCGCCTGCCCTGAAGTGCAGGTTGGAGGCGTTCGGCACCGCCAGCTCGTTGGGGTAGACGGTGAGGAACCGGTTCTTCTGCGGCTGCGTCGCGGTCACGGTGACGCTTCACCGACCCGTCACCCGGCCGACCGGTACCAACCGGGATCGCCCCTCCACTCTCACTGTGGCATAAGTGCGCAGGTCAGCGCCGTGTGCACGACCAGCCAAGTTTTGTGGCTCCTGCCCGGGACTCGAACCTGCGGCCAAGCGACATCGGCTTACCGCTTCAGCTGGACGACCGTCTGGATCACCAGCTGCCCACCCCCGACCGGCGGCTTCCCTCGTTCCCATGTTCTGTGTCCCCCGCCGGGGGCTCGAACCTGCGCAGCACCGGTCACCCGGCACCCTGCCCCACGAGGCACAACGCCCCCGCCAGCCGATCCCCCATTGCACATCCATTGCACAAACTCGCGGGAACTGCCGGGAACACCCCAGGTCAGCCGGGCACGCCCACCACGACGCCTAACGGTCCTGACCCCGGGAAAACGCCAGGTCAGGACCGTAAAAGCAGACGAGTCGGGCTATACGCCGGGTTCTGTTCCCCCAGCCAATGGAAGGCTCATGTCAGCTGCGTCTGGCCTGAGCCGTCCACCGGCCGCCTTCGGGATTCGCCCCCGCAACCTGCACGCAAACGCATCACGCCACCCATTCAGGAACGATCCTGTCCATGATCGGGGTGTGGTCCCCTTGACGGCGAGCTGGAGTGATCGTCAGGGACTTCAGAACGCATCCGAGCAGCATGCGCCGGTCCGTCATCGTCGACTCCTGCCAAGCTTCCGCCAGGGCCTGTCCGTCTGCGAAGAAGATCGACAGGTCGGCTTCTCGCGCGAGCTCCGCAGCTTCGCTTTCGAGCGTGTCTATAACCGATGTCTGCTCAGCAGACACGAGCTTGAATCGGTCCTCGGCCAGCGTTCCCTCGACGTAGAAATCGTGCTCCAGCTTGTGGCGACGGGCCTTGGCGGCATCGAGCGCGGCCATGACGTCCTTCCTTCGCGTTTCCCTCTCGACGTCGTGGAGGACAGTCCAGCGCCGGACGATGGCGTCAAGGCCAGGATCTCGTACTCGAGTGCAGAGACGTGACTCAGCCACATCGCTTCGACGGCTGCGTCTATCCGCTCTGCTCGAACCACCACGCCGGCGCACACGTCCTTACCGTGCACAGTGCGCGTGCGGCACCTGTACATGCGGCCTCGATTACCGCCGCTACCAGTCATCGACCCCTTGCAGCGCGGGCAAGTAAGGACACCGCCCAAGAACGTGGTGTGCGGGCGCCTTCCTCGCGACCCTCCTCCGACCTTGGCGACACGTTCGTCGATCAGAGCAAGAATCCGCAAGCGCTCCCCCGGCGTCACGACGCCTTTCCCGATGACCACCGGGTTCCCCTCAACGTCCCGAACCGGTTCATCCGTGGGCACCCAGATGTCCAGCGGCTGGTCGAACTCGTCGTACAGCCTGTTCTTCTCCGGTAGAAGGCCAGCCCAAGCGGTAGAGCGGACCATGCGGGTGATCGCACGCGCATCCCAGCGGGCGCCATCGCGGGTCTTGATTCCCTCACCGTTGAGCATGTGCGCCACGCGCATCGCCGAGCGCCCGAGCAAGAGGGCATCTGCGATCCGCCGCGCATGGGGGTATTCGGACGGATCCGGCTCTATCCGCCCCGATCCCTTGGGCGACCGGACGCCGTACGGTGTTCGACCTCCTGGCCACTTTCCCGCCGTACGTGCGGCGGTCTTACCTGTGGTCACCCGCAGGGTGAGGTCCTTGATCTCCTCGCGAGCCCGCTCAGCCAAGATGGCGAAGACGATGCGGGTGCCCTGTTGGCTGGAGTCCAGGTTCTCCTGAAGGACGTAGAGGCGAGCCCTGCGCCGATCGAATTCGTCCAGGGCGCTGCCAATTGCAGCCATACCTCGTCGATCGAAACGGTCCGTCTTCCACACCGCCAGCGTCTTGACCTCGCCGGCGATGACCGCGTCCATCGCACCTTCGAGCTTCACGCGCCGAACATGTGCCTTGGAGGCGCTGCGCTGCTCCAGCCACACCTTGCGCACAGTGAGTCCCTGCCGGTCCATCTCTCGGCGGAGGTCGCGGGCGTGCTGCTTGAGCGTCTCGACCGTTTCCCGCTTCTTGCTACGGCGGAGGTAGAGATCAGCCAGGTCGTCCGGCCGCTTGCCCGCCACTTCCTCGGGAGTCGCGTCCCGGAACTCCTCTGCCACCTTCTGCTTCGCCATATTTCCCTCCTACAACACAGATCCGGCCGCTCCAAACGGCATCTGTGCAGGTGAGGGCTGCGCTGTATTAGGCGGCGCTCTCCCAGGCCAGGGCCAGGAAGCGTTCGATGCGCCCGAGGTCGAGTTCGACGGCCAGGGACACGGCGACGATCGCGTGGTCGACGTTGGCGGCGAGGATCTGCCCCTCGGACCGCTTGGAGGAGGTGGAGCGCACGAAGGCGGTACGGCGCGGCAGATACGTCCGTACGTAGCGCGGATTGCCGCCGGGTTCGACGGCGACCCAGTCGCCGGTGCACACGACCCGCATCGGGTCGTGCGGGGTGACGAACGCGGTGTCGGCCCGCAGGACGCCGTCGGCGGTGACGACGTCGCACTGGCCGCGGTCGACCCGGATCACACGTCCGGGCAGGAGCCCCTCGGGCTCGTGGGGGGCGAACGCGTCCGCCCATGCCTCGTCCCAGCCGTAGGGAGCGAGGGCGGAGAAAACAGGGGAAGCCGAGCTGGAAGTCAAGGGTGACCCTTCACAAGGGTGGCCTCGGCGAAAGGAGTTGAGGTCAGCCGACGGCCACGGAGGTGGACTTGATGATCTGGATGCGGGCAGCGCTCGTCGCAAAGACAGCCATCGGTCAACACCTCCCGGTTCCGCACTCGTTCGACAGCGGCGGCCACCGGCCACCGCTCCACGCCCGCTCACCCTAGAGCGGTACGTCCGCCGGGCGCCACGGAATATTCGAGGAACCGCTCAGTCCCTCCGTCCGGCGTAGGGCCCCGGCACCTCCCCCGACCCCCGTCTGATCAGTTCCGTCGGCATGACGAGGGTGCGGGGCGGCGAGGTGTCCCCCTGGATGCGGGCGAACAGGAGGTGGGCGGCCGTGGTGGCGAGTGCGACGGGATCCTGGGCGATGACGGTGACGGGCGGTGTCAGCCGCTCGGCCAGCGGGAAGTCGTCGAAAGCGATGAAGGCGATCCGGGGCGGCAGGACGGTCAGCGCGCCGAAGGCGAGGTGCTCGTTGTCGGCGAGCAGGGCGGTGGGCGGCTCGGCGGAGGCGAGCAGGGCCGTGACGGCCTCGACGACGGACGGCGCCGAGCGCAGACCGTGCCGGACGAGCCCGGGGTCGGCGGCGATGCCCGCGCCCTGAAGTGCCGTCCGGTAGCCCTGGTGGCGCTCGCCGTTGGTCCAGATGTCCTGCCGGCCACCGAGGTAGCCGATACGGCGGTGGCCGTGCGCGATCAGGTGCCGTACGGCCTCCTCGACCGCGGCGCGGTTGTCCACCACCACGGCGTCCGCGTCCAGGCCGGGTGCCGCCCGGTCCACGCACACGATCTTGGTGCCCTGCGCCTGGGCCGGGCGCAGGAAACGGTGGCTGCCCGCGGCCGGGGTGAGGATGAGGCCGTCGACCCGGCGGGCGGTGAAGGCGGCGACGACCTCGCGCTCGCGGCGCGGGTCGGCGCGGCTGGAGCCGATCAGCACCACGCTGCCGCGGCGGCGGGCGACGTCCTCGGCGGCGGAGGCGACGGCGGCCATGAAGGGATCGGCAACGTTGTCGACCAACAGGCCTATCGTCCGGCTGGGTTGGTCCGCGCGGCGCAGCTGACGTGCCAGCTCGTCGCGCTGGTAGCCCAGTTTGCGGACGGCGGCCTCGACTCTCGCGGCGGTCCGCGGTGCCACGCTCCCCGCGCCGTTGACCACCCGGGACACCGTCATCGCGCTGACGCCCGCCTCGGCGGCGACGTCCTTCATCGTGGGGCGGCCGACCACGCCGCAGTCCTCCTCGGCAGTCGGGCGGGCAGCTCCGGGCCGCTGTGCAACCTCTTGGGAACAGGTCACACACGACCCTTGACGCCCACCCATGGGGCTCCCAGAATCGACGAACTGTTAACGATACCAACGCGAAGGCACAACATGGCCTCTGCAAGGGAACCACTTCTCGCGGCGCACGGCGTGGTCAAGCGTTTCGGTCACGTCCAGGCGCTGCAGGGCGCCGACTTCACGGCGTACGCGGGCGAGGTCGTCGCCCTGATCGGCGACAACGGCGCAGGAAAGTCGACTCTGGTGAACGTCCTGTCGGGAGTGCTCGCACCCGACGAGGGCGAAGTGCGCGTGGAGGGGCGGCCGGTTCGGTTCAGCGGCCCGATGGAGGCTCAGCGGCACGGACTTGAGACCGTCTACCAGGATCTGTCGCTCGCTCCGGATCTGGATGCGGCGGCCAATCTGTATCTGGGCAGGGAGGTCGTGCGCGGCGGGCTGCTCGGCCGCCTGGGGGTGCTCGACCGGCCCGCGATGCGACGGGAGGCGGTCAAGGCGTTCGCGGAGCTGGGCGTGGAACTGAAAGATGTGACCGCTCCCGTGACAACGTTGTCCGGCGGTCAACGGCAGTCGGTGGCCGTGGCGCGTGCGGTCGCGTTCGCGAACAAGGTCATCTTCATGGACGAGCCGACGGCCGCTCTTGGGGTGGTGCAGCGCGCCCGGGTCCTGGAGACCGTGCGCAGGGTCGCCGACCGGGGCATCTGTGTCGTGCTGATCAGTCACAACATGCCCGAGGTGCTTTCGGTCTCGGACCGGGTGGAGGTGCTGCGGCTCGGGCGCCGGGTCGCCTCGTTCACCGCGGCGGACACGACGATCGAGGAACTGGTCGGGGCCATGACCGGCTCGCTGGACGAACCGGCCCCGCAGAACGGGTCCTTGAGGAAAGCGGAGGACGGGCGATGACCGCCGACAGCAAGGAAGTCCGGCCGGCCGCGGCACAGCAGCAGGCCCCGCCCGCGCCGGACGGTGCGGGCAGGACCGTACCCGACTGGCTGCGGCGGGCGGCCGGGATCAGCGAACTGTGGACCTTCGTGATCCTCGTGGTGCTGGTTCTGTTCTTCACCATCGCCGCACCGGGCAAGTTCTTCACGCAGTACGACCTCACGCAGATCGCCGTGAACGCGGCCATCTATCTGGTGCTGGGCGTCGGCATGACCTTCGTGATCATCACGGCGGGGATCGATCTGTCGATCGGTTCGGTGCTGGTGCTGTCCGCGGTGGCCGCCGGCGAGTACAACATCCACCACGGCGGGCCGGACGCCGGCTGGGGCACGGTCGCGGTCTGTGCGGTCATCGCCCTTGCGGTGGGGGCCGGTTGGGGTGTGCTGCAGGGCGCGGTGGTGGCGACCGGGAAGGTGCCGCCGCTGATCGTGACGCTCGGCGGTCTGGGAGCGGCGCTGGGGATCGCCGAACTCGCCACCGGCGGCCAGGACCCGGCGGGTGCGGCGGCCACGCATCTGCAGAACAGCCTCGGCTTCGGCAAGGTGCTCGGCATTCCCTGGATGGTGGTCCTGGCCGCGGTGGTGACGGCCGTGTTCGGGCTGGTGCTGGGCGCGACGAAGTTCGGCACGCACACCTTGGCGATCGGCTCCAATCCGACCGCCGTACGGCGTGCGGGAATCGGAGTCGGCCGGCACCTGGTGAAGGTGTACGGGCTGATGGGCCTGCTGGCCGGGCTCGGCGCGGTGATGTGGCTGGCCTCGTACGGCACCACGTCGATCGCCGGGCACTCCACCGACAACCTGAAGGTGATCACGGCCGTGGTGCTCGGCGGCACCAGCCTCTTCGGCGGGCGCGGCTCGGTGCTGGGCACCGTGATCGGTGTGTTCATCCCGGCCGTGCTCACCACCGGGCTGATCGTCATCGGCGTTCAGCAGTACTGGCAGGACGTCGCGGTGGGCGTGGTGCTCGTCGCGGCCGTCTACGTCGACCAGATGCGCAGGAAGACCCGAGAGCAAGCTTAAGGAGATGTCTCGATGTTGAGCATTCGCAGCAGGCGCAGCGCACTGGTCGCCGCGGGCACCGTACTGGCCCTCACCGGGGCCGCCGCGTGCAGTTCGTCCAGCGGTGGCGGGTCGGGGTCGTCGGGTGGGGCCGCGCACAAGAAGGTGCGGCTGATCACCGGCGTGAAGAGCGATCCCTTCTACATCACCATGACCTGCGCGGCGCAGACGGAGGCCAGGGCCAAGGGCATGGACTTCAGCGCGGACGGTTCCGCGCAGTGGGACGTGTCGGTGCAGCGGCCGCTCCTGGACTCGGTGGCGGCCTCCCGGCCGGACGGGCTGATGATCTCGCCGGTGGACACCAGCGCGCTCACGCCGTCGCTCAAGCAGATCCAGTCGGCGGGCACCAAGGTCGCGCTGGTCGACACCACGGTCACCGACGACTCGATCGGCATCACCCGTATCTCCTCGGACAACGAGAAGGGCGGCCGGGTCGCCGCCGACGCGCTCGCCAAGCTGATGGGTGAGAAGGGCTCGGCCATCGTGATCAGCGTCAAGCCCGGTGTCTCCACGACCGACGCCCGGATCAAGGGGTTCACGGAGGAGATGAAGAAGTACCCCAAGATCAAGATGCTGCCCACGCTCTACGACAACGACCTGCCGGCGACGGCCGCCTCGCAGATCCAGTCGACGCTGGCGGCCCACCCCGACCTGGGCGGTGTCTTCGCGGGCAACACCAACACCGGCCAGGGCATCGCCACCGGCCTCAAGCAGGCCGGCAAGCAGGGCGCGGTGAAGGTCGCCGCCTTCGACGCCGAACCCGACGAGGTGGCCTCGCTCAAGGCCGGCACGCTGCAGGTCCTCGTCGCCCAGGACCCGGCGGCGATCGGCAGGGAGGCCGTCGACCAGCTGGCGGCCGCCTTCGAGGGCAAGAGCGTCCAGAAGTCGATCGGCACCGACATGGTCGCCATCACGAAGGCGAACATGAACGACCCGTCGGTCAGCAAGTACTTCTACAAGTCGGGCTGCTGACCGAGCGTCGTCGAACGACCGGGTGACCCTGTCGGGTTCACCCGGTCGCGGCGCCTGTCAGAGGCCGTACGAGATCAACTCTTCGCGCAGTCCAGCCCGTTGAGGGTGAAGTCGTACGGAGAGGAGTTCCTGCCCTGCCAGGATCCGAGGAAGCCGAAGGTGATCTTGCCGTGTGCGGGGACGGCCTTGTTGTAGTCGGCGGCGGTCGCGGTGACCCGGGAGCCGTTCTGGGAGACGCTCGCGTCCCACATCTGGCCGACCTTCTGGCCGTCCCGGAAGGACCAGGCGACGCGCCAGGTGTCGAGGGCGGCGGCGGTGGTGACGGTGACCGTGGCCTGGAAGCCGTCGGTCCACTGGGTGTCCAGGTGGTAGGCGACCTTGCAGGTGGCGGGCGCGCTGGTGCCGGGATCCGGGGCGCTGCTCTGCGTGGTGTCGGAGGTGCCCTGGGGTTCCGGGTCGGAGTGCTTGGCCCCCTCGGGTTTCGTCGGGGTGGCGGAGGGGCTCGGGGAGGCGCTCTTCGGTGTCGGGGTGGCCGACGGCAGGGACGGGCGCGGGGCCGCCACCGGGCTGCTGTCGGTCGGTGCGTCGCTGCCGGCGGCCTCGTTGTCGCTGCCGCCGAACGGCATCATCGACGTGGCCAGCGCCAGCAGCGACACCATGACGGCGGCCACCAGCAGCCCGCCCCGGACGACACGTGCGCGGTCGATGACGGCCTTCGGTTCACCGCTCTGCCCATCTGCCGCCTCCGGTCGCCCCACACCGAGGCGCACCTCGGCGGCCCGGCGGCGGCGCTCCAGATAGGCGAGGCCGCCCCAGCCGATGACACCGCCGGCGAGGGCCGCGGGCAGCCCGCCGCCCTGGGGACGCAGACAGGCGGCGGCCTCCGCGCAGTCCACGCAGGTGGCGAGGTGCCGAGAGAGGTCCGGCGGGATGTCGGCGGCGGGCGACCTGGTGATCGCGTCGAGGAGGCGCGCATAGCTGCGGCACCGCGCGTCCATCGGCGTGTCGAGGTGGTTGCGGTGGCAGCGGTCCCTGAACAGGCCCCGCACCTGGTCGAGTTCCTCGCCGACGAGGGCCGGGTCGAGGCCGAGCCGGCGGGCCACCACGGACCGGGGCAACGACTCCACCTCGGACAGCCACAGCAGCGCCGCATCCGCCTCCTGGAGGTCGCGCAGACCGCGCAGGGCGATCGGGCGGCGCAGCGGGGGGCCGGTATAGCGGGCGGCCTTCTCCGAGTTGAGCCACAGACGCAGATCGGGATCGAGGTCCTGGCCCTGTCCGTCGGCCTCCCAGGCGGCCGCCGTGGTGCGTACGGCGGTGAGCAACAGGGGGATCACGGGGAGCCGGGGCGAGCGGCGGCCGTTGCTCCGGGCGCCCCCGGTCTCGGCGGCGCGGACCTCGCGGATACCGAGCGCGAACGCCTCCGTGGCCAGCTGAGTGGCCGCGGTGGCGCCGGCCGTGCACAGATCGGCGTAGGAAAGCACCGCGTCCCAGCACTCGGAGAACAGCGCGGCTTCGGCGGCGTCCTTCGGGTTCGGCAGGTCGGGCATGAGTCTCCTGCATCCACAAGCGAGGTCAACTCACCAATTTCGGCGAAGGAGTTGGGGGGAACCTCGCGGCAGGACAGGAGCCTTTCACGTTTTCGACACAACTGACAAGCGCTGTGTTCAGTTGCCCTGGCAGAACCCGTGAACCGGCCGGAGGACACAACTCCGGCCTCATGTACGGACGGGGACCCGTTTTTACTCAAGGCCCCCGTCCGTCACTCACACCTCGGCCGCCTCCTGCGCCGGGAGACTGTCCATGAACGAGCTGACGGAGAACACCGCGCGGCCGGGTCCGGGCGGGCCGTATCCGGGCGGGGAGGAGAGGCCGAAGTCGTCCATCGTCTGGCGATAGGCCTGCAGCAACCGGATGTGGTACTCCAGCGGGGCACCCTGCGGGTTGGCCTTGCCGAGCGGGGTGGTGGGCTCGGGGCACCAGGTGGTGAAGCGGGGCGTGATGCCGTGCGACATGAAGAAGCGCAGGCCCTCGGTGGTGGACTCGATGGCCTCGTCGACCGTCTTGAACCCGAAGGGCTCGGCCATCTCCACGCCCGCCACGAAGTTGGGGATGACATTGCGCGCGCCGAAGATCTCCGCCGAGTCGAGGATCCGCCTGTGCCACTCGTCGCGGCCGACGTAGCGCTCCTTGCCCGGGCAGTACATCTTGAACAGATACTCGTCCCACACCTCGTAGTTGGGGTGGTAGATCTGCACGCCGTAGTCCTTGAACCGCTGCACGTCGTCCTTGGGCAGCGCCTGGGCGACGACCTTGCCGATCCAGCGGCCCGGGAAGTGGTCCTCGATGGCCTTGGCGTACATGCCGTAGAAGTCGGCCTCGTCACGGCCCTGGAGCCTGGAGGTGATGGCGCCGCCGGTGAGGGTGTAGGCGGTCGAGGCCTTCGCCGTGTCGTAACGGTTGATGATCTCCAGCGCCTCCAGGACCTCGTCGACGTCCTTCACACCGGTGTACGGCCGCCCGGCCGCCTTGTGCTGGCGCCAGTTGTGGTTGATGTCGCAGTACTGGCACTCCTCCTTGGCGCCGAAGTACTGGCAGACCCGGAAGACGGTCAGGTAGATCAGATAGCCCCACTGGATGGTCGGGGCCACCTCCATGACCGACTTCCCGTTGGACAGGGTGTGCCGGTAGTACTCCGGCATCGGCGGCACACCCACGTCCGCGATGCGCTTGCCGTCGAGGTAGAGCCCGAGCACCCCCTCGTCGTCGGCGGCGACGCGGTAGGGCGAGGTGGGGTTCACTCGCACGGAGACGACGGTACGGCGCAGGTCGTAGGGGCCGCCGGTGAGGATGATCTCCTCCGGGGGACGCCTCAGCGCGGCCTCGCCCAGTTCCGGCAGGGTGCCGTGGTCGAAGGAGAAGATGAAGTACGACTTCGGCTTGACCTCGCCGGACTCGTTGTCGCTGAGCGCGGACGGGTCGAAGGCCACGCCTCCACGCAGCAGGTCCTCCTTGAAGACGGCTTCCCGCGGGACATGCGGGAAACGCTCCATCAGATCCTCGACCAGTGCGGTACGGCTGCCCATCCCGACTCTCCTTCCGGCTCAGGCGTTCGACTCCTCACGGTATGCCCTGGGACCCGCGTCAGCCGTGCCGGGTCCCCCCGCGCCGCGCGATGTGCCCTGGTACGGGCATGCCCGGTGAAAGCAGCGGGTCGGGGACGGGGGTGCCCCAGGCCGAGGTCAGCGGGAGGGTTCCGGCCCACAGGCCCAGCTGCGCGTCGGGTCCGTCGCCGTCGTCGGGGGCGCCCGTGCGGATCTTGACCGAGGCCTCTTCGAGGGACAGGGCGAGCAGGGTGGTGGCCGCGAGTTCCCTGCGGTTGGGCAGCCGGGCGTACGACCACTGGCCCGGCGCCGCGTGCTCGGTGAGCCGGCGCAGGCCCTCCAGCTTCTCCTCGGGGTCGGTGACCTTGCGGGCCTCGCCGTGGATCATCGCGCTGCGGTAGTTGACGCCGTGCTCGAAGACCGAGCGGGCGAGGACCAGGCCGTCCACGTGCGTGACGGTGACACAGACCGGGGTGCCGCCGGCGAGGCTGCGGCTGGCGACCGAGCCGTGGAGGTACAGCTGCCGCTCGTCCCGCCCGTAGACCGTGGGCACGACCAGCGACCGCCCCTCGACCACCACACCCAGATGACAGACGAACCCCGCGTCGAGGATGGCGTCGAGATCGGCCCGGTCGAGGCTGCCCTGCTCGCGCAGACGGCGGTGTCGGGTGAGGGGGGTCTCGGGGAGCGGTTCGAGCGTCATACGCATGGACGCTACTGATATCGCAGCCACTGCGCCAGATATTTACGGATAGCCAAGTCATACAGGTGTTGAGCTACGAATTCCGCAGTGTCACGCTTCCCGCTCCAGCGCCCGGGGGTCGACCGGATGGGCCGGCTCCCCACCGGCCAGTAGACGTGCGGCTTCCTCCGCGACCGTCATGCCGAGGCGGGACAGCTCGTTGCCCTGGGAGCCCGCGAGGTGCGGGGTGACGAAGGCGCCCGGGAGGTCGTAGAGGGGGGAGTCCGCGGGGAGGGGCTCGGGGTCGGTGACGTCGAGGACGGCGTTCAGACGGCCGGTGCGGACCTCGTCGACCAGGGCCTCGTGGTCGACGAGGCCGCCGCGCGCGGTGTTGATCAGGGTCGCCCCGTCCGGCATCAGGGCGAGTTCCCTGCGCCCGATCAGGTGGTGGGTCTGAGGGGTCTCGGGCGCGTGGATCGTGACGATGTGCGAGGTGCGCAGAAGGTCGTCCAACGGCAGGAGCACCACGCCGAGTTCGGCAGCTCGCGGCTCGGTGACATACGGGTCGGTGAGGCTCACCCGCAGGTCGAAGGGGGCCAGCAACTCGATGACGCGGCGGCCGATGCGGGAGGCGCCGATCACGCCGACACGGCGGCCGTGGTTGCCGATGCCGGGGACGACACCCCAGCCGGGGTGGGCCCGTGTGGTGCGCAGGCGTTCCCGGGCGCCCAGGAGGTCCTTCCCGGCGAGCAGGATCATCGCGAGCGTGTACTCGGCGACCGGCAGCGCGTTGGCCGCGGCGGCCGAGGAGACCGCGATGCCGCGCCGCCAGACCTCGGGCGTGGTGAAACCCTTCACCGAGCCCGCCGAGTGCAGGACCGCGCGCAGTTTCGGGGCCGCGTCGAGGACGCCGGCGTCCAGGCGGGGGCAGCCCCAGCCGGTGACCAGGATCTCGGTGCGCGCGAGCACCTCCCGGACGCGCGGCCCGGCGAAGTCCTCGGCGATCAGGTCCGGATCGATGTCCACCGCCTCGCGCAGTCGCGCGAGGACCCTTGCGGGGAAGACGAGCGGCAGGTTCTCGGCGGTCATGGCGAACAGAGCCTGGGGACGCTCGGGCAAGGCGTGGGCCCTCCGGCTTCGGCGAGGAAGTTGTAGAAAACGCTCTCCACGGTAGGTCGCGGCAGATGAGAGGGTCAATGCACACGCACTCGCGGGAGGGACGACAGGGAATGACGGAAACGGTCACCAACTGGGCAGGCAACATCACCTATGCGGCAAAGGAGTTGCACCGCCCCCACTCGCTCGACGCGCTGAGGACCCTCGTGGCCGGCAGCGCGAAGGTCCGCGTCCTGGGCAGCGGCCACTCCTTCAACGAGATCGCCGAGCCGGGCCCCGAGGGCACCCTGCTCTCGATCGCCGGACTGCCGCCGGTGATCGACGTGGACACCACGGCCCGCACGGTACGGGTCTCGGGCGGCGTCCGGTACGCGGAACTGGCCCGCGTGGTGCACACGCACGGGCTCGCGCTGCCCAACATGGCGTCCCTGCCGCACATCTCCGTCGCCGGTTCGGTGGCGACCGGCACCCACGGCTCGGGGGTGACCAACGGATCGCTGGCGGCACCGGTGCGCGAGGTGGAGCTGGTCACGGCCGACGGCGACACGGTGCGGATCGGGCGGGGCGACGCACGCTTCGACGGCGCGGTCACCTCGCTGGGCGCGCTCGGCGTCGTGGTCGCCCTGGCCCTCGACCTGGAGCCGGCCTTCGAGGTCGAGCAGCATGTGTTCACCGAACTCCCCCTCGCCGGTCTGGACCCGCAGACGTTCGGGACGATCGCTTCGGCGGCGTACAGCGTGAGCCTGTTCACCGACTGGCGGGAGCCCGGCTTCCGGCAGGTGTGGCTCAAGCGGCGCACCGACCAGCCGCTCCCGGACTTCCCGTGGGCCGCGCCCGCCACCGAGAAGCTGCACCCCGTGCCGGGGATGCCGGCCGTGAACTGCACCGAACAGTTCGGGGTGCCCGGGCCGTGGCACGAGCGGTTGCCGCACTTCCGGGCGGAGTTCACGCCGAGCAGCGGGGCCGAGCTGCAGTCGGAGTATCTGCTGCCGAGGCAGCACGCCGTCGACGTGCTGCACGCCCTCGACGGGATCCGGGCCACGGTGGCCCCCGTGCTGCAGACCTGCGAGATACGCACGGTCGCCGCCGACCGGCAGTGGCTGAGCCCGGCGTACGGGCGGGACACCGTGGCGGCGCACTTCACCTGGGTCGAGGACACACAGGCCGTGCTGCCGGTGGTGCGGCGGCTGGAGGAGGCACTCGACCCGTTCGACGCCCGTCCGCACTGGGGCAAGGTCTTCACCACGCCTGCAACGGTGCTGCGCGGCCGCTACCCCCGGCTGGCCGACTTCCGGGCGCTTGCGCGGGCGCTGGACGGGGACGGAAAATTCGCCAACCCCTTCGTGCGGACCGTGCTGGGAGACTGAACCGCGAAGGGCTTTATAAACCCCCTTTCCTAACCCCTTGTCGAAAGTCCCCCGCAGGCCATAGCCTTGCGCAGCGCCGGTGCCGACGTGCCCGGTGCGCCTGGCCTGAAAGAACCGGGGGCGAGTTTTGAAGCGCACATCACGTGACATCCGCACCGCGAACCGCTACGAGGTGCTGCGCCAGATCATCGCCGCGTCTCCCACCTCCCGGCAGGAGCTGGCGGCCGCCACCGGACTGAGTCTTGCGACGGTCGCCACGCTCGTCGGCGAGCTGCTCGATCTGCGGATGATCACCGAGGTCGGGTTCGAGGACTCGGCGGGCGGCCGCCCCCGGGGTCTCGTGGCGGTCAATGCGTCGGGGGGCGCGTTGATCGGCGTCGACATCGCGGAGACGTACGTCCATGTCGAACTGTTCGACCTGGCGCTGAACGTCCTCGCCCGCGCCGAGGAGGACGTCCACCCCGGCGAGAGCCTCCCCGAGCAGCTGGTCGGCCATGTCGCCGCCGCCGTCGGCTCGGTGGTCACGCAGGCCGGCATCGAGGGTGCGCGGGTGCTGGGCGTGGGCGTGAGCGTGCCGGGGCAGGTGGACCGCGCCACCGGTGTCGCGGAGTACGCGCCGAACTGGGACTGGCACGACGTGCCGCTGCTCGACCTGCTCTCCGAGCACATCGCCTACCCCCTGTACCTGGACAACCCGCTGCGTGCCGTCGCGGTCGCCGAGCTGTGGTTCGGGGCCGCCCGCGGGCGCGGGGACGCCGTCGTGGTCACCCTCGGGACCGGCGTGGGCGCCGGGCTCGTCCTGGGCGGCGGGCTGCACCGCGGGATCAGCAACAGCGCCGGCGAGTGGGGCCACAACACGATCGTCCTGGACGGCCGGCTGTGCCACTGCGGCAACCACGGCTGTGTGGAGACGTATGTCGGAGCGCCCGGAATCATGCTGAACCTGCGGGAGTTGAGCCCCGGCAGCCCGCTGCTGCATCCGGAGGACCAGACGGCCACCATCGCCGCGCTGGCCCGGGGGATGCGCGAGCACGACCCGGTGGCGGTCAAGGTGGTCCGGGACACCGCCCGTTACCTCGGCGCCGGCATCGCCGACCTGGTCAACCTGTTCAACCCCGAAGTGGTCGTGCTCAGCAGCTGGGTCGCGGCCGCCCTCGGCGAGCCCCTGGTCACGGAGGTGCGCGAGGCCGTCGCCCGGCACGCGCTGCCGCGGCCGATGGCCGCCACCGAGATCGTCCTCTCCCCGATCCCCACCGACCCGGCGTGCCTGGGTGCGGCGACGTTCGCGCTGGAAGGCGCGCTGCAGTCCGTCGGGCAGAGGAATGCGAAACGCACCACCCCCGCGAGGAGCCGTACCGCACCACCTTCATGACGACGGAAGGGATGCACATGACTCACCCCCACCCCCGTAGATCCGCCCTGTTGACGGCCGCAGCCGCGCTCGCCGTCGCGGGCCCCCTGATATCCGCCCCGCCCTCCTCGGCCGCCACCCCCACGGCGGCCGAGGTCTCCCCGCACGCCGCCCAGACCATCGACGACATCGGTGCGTCGGGCGCCTGGTGGGTCAACGATCTGCAGCACTTCAAGCCCGAGGTGCAGGCCCGGGTCGCCGGTCTGCTGTTCTCCCAGCAGGGCCTCGCGCTCTCCTCGTACCGCTACAACATCGGCGGTGGCGGCGTCGCGGTCACCACCCCGGCCCGCGCCGCCCAGGACTTCCTGGGCCCCGACGGCTCGTACAACTGGAGCAGTGACAAAGGCGGCCGTACGTTCCTGAAGTACGCCGCGAAGTACGGCGTCAAGGACCTGATCGGCTTCGTCAACAGCGCGCCCGCGCGGTGGACGACCAACGGCCAGAGCTGCGGCGGCCAGTTGAAGGCGGGCAGCGAGCCGGACTTCGCCAAGTACGTGGCGGACGTGACCGACCACTTCGCCAAGGAGGGCGTGAACCTGGACTACATCAGTCCGTTCAACGAACCCGACAACGACTTCGGGGACTGCGGCCAGGAGGGCATGCAGGTCACCGTCGACCAACGCGACGACATCGTGCGCGCCTTGGGCGCGGAGCAGCGGGCCCGCAAGCAGCGGACGTCGATCATCGCCGACGAGTCCAGCAAGACCACCCAGTTCGTCGACGAGCTGCCGCAGTGGATCTCGCAGCCGGGGACCGCACAGTACGTGTCCGCGCTCGCCGACCACACCTACGACAACCCGAATGACGGCCAGCTGGGCAACGTCTACGAGACGTCGAGGACGGTCGGCAAGAAGTCCTGGGCCACCGAGATCTGCTGCTTCGGCAAGGGCGGCACGGGCTGGAACCAGGAGTACGACCCCACCATCGACAACGCCTTGCTGATGTCGCGGATCATCTACAAGGACTTCGCGAGCGCGCACGACTCGGCGTTCCAGTGGTGGGTGGCCCTGGCCAGCGGCTACGGCACCTCCCCCACCGAGCGCAACGACACGGGCTGGAACGACGGCCTGATCTACTACGACCCCGGCTACGCGACCAACGGCAACCAGAAGCTGTACTTCACCAAGCGGTACTACGCGCTCGGCCAGTACAGCAGGTTCGTGAGGCCGGGTTCGGTCGCGCACAACGTGACCGGGGCGCCGGACGGCGTCGAGGTGTCGTCGTACGACCGGAACGGCAAGTGGGTGGTGGTGGTCAACAACCACAACTCCACCGACACACCGCTGAGTTTGCACTTCAACAACAAGACGCCGGTGCGGGCCGCGCAGGCCGTGCGGACCTCGGCCACCGAGGACTGGGCGAACATCGCGAGGCCCACGGTGAGCGGCGGCACGGCGTCCACGACCCTCGCGGCCCGGTCCATCACGACGTACGTCTTCGACCAGAAGGGCCACGGCAGCTCGGCGATCACGGGTGCGCTGCAGGGCAAGCAGTCCGGCAAGTGCCTGACCGCCGGCGCGACCGGGGCCGCCATCAGCACGTGCACGGGCGGGACCGAGCAGTCGTGGTCGTACGACGGCAAGGGCGCCCTCAAGGGCCCGAACGGCTATCTCACGGCCGGGAGTTCGGGCCTGACGACGACCGCCGACTTCACCGGTGACGCAAGCCAGCGCTGGCTGCTGAACGCCAACGGCCAGATCCTCAGCGAGGCGTCCGGCAAGTGCCTGGACGTCAGCGGACAGGCGACCGCCGACGGCAGCAAAGTGATCCTGTACAGCTGCAACGGCGGCACCAACGAGGTCTGGAACAAGGCCTAGTCCCCCTGTACCGAGGGCCGCCGGCCACACCCTGACCCGGTGGCCCTCACCCCCGCTCCACCCCCATGTTCGGGATTCCGAACCGGATTTAACGCTTCGAACAGACTTCGTCCAACCCCTTGCCGAAGCCTTAGCCGAAGGTTAACGTCCCCGCACCACAACGCAATTCGAGCCACGTAGCAGCCAGGTGCGCTGGAGCCGTGGAGCCGCAGCCGCAATCGAGACAAGGACGTCAGCATGTCGGCAATGAGCAACAGCAACTTCTCCCGTCGGTCCATATTCCGGGCCGCCGCGGGCATGGCCGCCGCCGGCACGCTGGCCGCGTGCGGCAGCAACAACGGGCGTGGGGGCGGGTCGGGCGGGTCCGGTTCGGGCACGCCGCTCACCCAGTACTTCCACGCCTACGGCGAGGCGGGCACGGAGCAGGCCCTCAAGCGGTACGCGGCGGCCTACAAGAAGGCCAATGTCAGCACCAACTGGATCACGGGCAACAACTTCGAGTCCGCGCTCTTCGCGGCGCTGCTCACCTCGAAGGCGCCCGACGTGTTCGAGTTCCACCCCCAGCTGCAGCTCGTCAAGAGCGGCCAGGTGGCGGACCTGACCGACCTCATCGACCCGGTCAAGAGCGACTTCAACCCGAACGACATCAAGTCCCACACGGTCGACGGGAAGATCTACGGGATCCGGATGATCGACGACCCGCAGTTCTTCTACTACCGCAAGTCGATGCTGGAGAAGGCGAAGGTCGACGTCCCGACCACGCTCGACGAGCTGATCGAGGCCGCCGCCAAGCTCACCACCAGCAAGGTCAAGGGCGTCTTCCTCGGCAACGACTTCAGCGCGATCCAGAACCCCATCATCTGGTCCGCCGGCGCCGACACCATCAACGAGAAGAACGAGATCGCCTACCACACGGACGGTGTCGTCGAGGGCCTCAAGAAGCTTCGCACGCTGTGGACCAGCGGCAATGTGCTCATCGACGCCCCGACCGACTTCTGGGACCCCTCCTCGCTCAACCAGGGTCTGTGCGCCATCCAGTGGGGCGGCATGTGGTCCATGCCGGCCATGCAGAAGGCACTCGGCGACGACCTCGGCATCTTCCCGTTCCCGAAGATCGGCAGCGCGGGCAAGCTGTCCGTCTACAACGGCGGCTGGTCGATCTTCGTCAACGCCAAGGGCAAGAACGTCGAAGCGGCCAAGGAATACGTGAAGTGGCTGTGGATCGACCAGACGCAGTACCAGGAGGACTGGGCCACCTCGTACGGCTTCCACATCCCGCCGCGCACCTCGATCGCCAACAAGGCCGACAAGCTCAAGTCGGGCCTGCCCGCCGAGGGCGTCAAGCTCTTCACCGACTACGGCCACTTCGACAACATCGCCTACGACCAGACGATGCAGACCGCGTTCGCCGACGTCATCGCGTCCTCCGTCCGTAAGAACGGCAACCCCGAGGCGGCGCTCGACACCTGCGACAAGAAGGTCAACGTCGAGCTCAAGAAGCTGTTCGGATAGGCCGCCGGGAAGACCACGACATGTCGACCACCACCGCACGCGGGGTCGCCCAGCCCGCCCCGGCCAAGGCCTCCCCGGCCCGGCCGCGGCGGGGCCTGCGGGGCAACGCCACCGTCAACTTCTGGCTCTTCACCGGGCCCTTCCTGATCGGCCTGGCGATCTTC
The DNA here is from genome assembly GCF_039532765.1 of Streptomyces longisporus. NCBI lineage: Bacteria > Bacillati > Actinomycetota > Actinomycetes > Kitasatosporales > Streptomycetaceae > Streptomyces > Streptomyces longisporus. Next base: position 466,586 of record NZ_BAAASG010000009.1, on the reverse strand, counting down.
GTCTTCGTGCCGATCGTCTGGAGCATCTGGCTCAGCTTCTTCGACGCCCGCTACACCGTCACGCCGAGCCATTTCATCGGTTTCGACAACTACAAGCAGATCCTGACCAACAGCGAGTTTCCCGGCTCGCTGGTGACGTTCACCGTGTTCGCCGCGTTCATCGTGCCGACCACCTGGGCGCTGTCGCTCGGGCTCGCGCTGCTGGTCAACCGGCTGCGGTTCATGCGGGCGTTCTTCCGCTCGGTGTTCTTCCTGCCGACGGCCGTCTCCTACGTGGCCGCCGCCCTGATCTGGAAGATGTCCATCTTCAGCGGCGTCCGCTTCGGCCTCGCGAACACGGTCATCGGCTGGTTCGGCGCCGACACCATCGCCTGGATGTCCAACCCCACCCCGCCCTGGTACTGGCTGGTCATCGTGACCCTGCGGCTGTGGATCCAGTCCGGCTTCTACATGATCCTCTTCCTGGCGGCGCTGCAGAACATCCCGACCGAGCTGTACGAGGCCGCCGCCATCGACGGCGCGAAGAAGGGCTGGCAGACCTTCCGGTACATCACGCTGCCGCAGCTGCGCGCCACCTCGACCGCGGTGATCCTGCTGCTGCTCATCGCCGCGTACCAGGCGTTCGACGAGTTCTTCAACATCATCGGACAGAAGGCGACCTGGGCCCAGACACCGCTCATGGTGCTCTACAAATCGGCCCTCGGCACCAGCCAGGATTACGGCGCCGGCAGCGCTGGCGCGGTCATCCTGTCGCTGCTCATCTGCCTCGTCACCCTGATCCAGGGCAAGTTCATGGGCTTCGGAAGGGGGGACGAGTCCAAGTGACCACCACCGCACCGCAGATCGGCAAGCAGCGCAAGAAGGGCCGCGGCGTCTTCGGCAACACGGGGCTGTACATCGCCGTCGGCGTCGCCGCGCTGCTCTTCCTGATCCCGTTCTACCTGATCGTCCGCAACTCCCTCTCCACGGACCTGGAGATCACCGGCGAGAACTGGAAGGTGCTGCCCTCCTTCCAATGGGGCAACATCTCCGAGCTGTTCGACGACCCCACGGTCGACTTCGGCCGCTCCATGATCAACTCACTGGTGGTCGCCGTCCTGACCACCTTCGGCACCCTCCTGGTCTGCTCCCTGGCCGGCTACGGCCTGGCCCGCATCCCGTACAAGCACGCCAACAAGGTCTTCTACGCGGTCCTGGCGACCCTGATGGTCCCGACGGCCGTCACCTTCGTGCCCAGCTTCGTGCTGGTCTCGTCCCTCGGATGGGTGGACACCTACCGCGGTCTGATCATTCCGGGTCTGTTCAGCGGTTTCACCTGCTTCCTTTTCCGGCAGTACTTCCTCGGATTCCCGAAGGAGCTGGAGGAGGCGGCACGCGTGGACGGGCTCGGCTACTGGGGCGCGTACTGGCGGATCGTCGTGCCCAACTCGCTGAACTTCTTCGCGGCGATCGCCACGATCACGTTCATCAGCGCCTGGAACTCCTTCCTGTGGCCGCTGGTGATCGGCCAGGACCCGAGCTCCTGGACCGTCCAGATCGCGCTGTCCTCCTTCATGACCAACCAGACCGTGAACTTCCATCTGATCTTCATGGCCACCGCCATCTCCATCCTGCCCCTGATCTTCGTGTTCCTCTTCCTCCAGCGCTGGCTGGTCCAGGGGATCGCGCAGACCGGCATCAAGGGCTGACACCCGCAATCCCGAGACCTGGAGACCGATGACTTCCCGCACCACGGCCATCGACTACGTCGAGGACGTCTCCCCCGGCAGCGGCGCCCTCCCGCCTCGCGCCTGGTACGCGTCTTCGGACGCCAAGTCCCTGTCACTGAACGGCAGTTGGCGCCTGCGCGTATCGCCGACCATCGACGCCGAGGACGACTCGTTCGCCGAGCCCGGGTTCGACGCCGGCGGCTGGCCCGAGGTCACGGTCCCCGGCCACTGGGTCCTCCAGGGCGACGGCGCCTTCGGCCTGCCCATCTACACCAACCACCTCTACCCCTTCCCGGTCGACCCGCCGCACGTCCCGACGGAGAACCCGACCGGCGACCATCTGCGCGTCTTCGACCTGCCCGCGGACTGGCCGACCGACGGCGGGGCCGTCATCCGCTTCGACGGCGTCGAGTCCTGCGCCCGCGTCTGGCTGAACGGCACGGACATCGGCGAGTTCAAGGGCTCCCGGCTGCAGCACGAGTTCGCGGTCGGGCACCTGCTGAAGCCGAGCGGCAACGTGCTCGCCGTACGCGTGCACCAGTGGTCCGCGGGCTCCTACCTGGAGGACCAGGACCAGTGGTGGCTGCCCGGCATCTTCCGTGATGTGACGCTGCTGCACCGCCCGGCGGGCAGCGCCGCCGACTTCTTCGTGCACGCCTCCTACGACCACGTCACGGGCGAGGGCACCCTGCTCGTCGACTCCGACGTGGACGGGCGGGTGACCGTGCCCGCCCTGGACATCGATGTCGCCACGGGCGAACCGGTGACGGTCCCGGTCCAGGCATGGACGGCCGAGACGCCGAAGCTGTACGACGGCGAGCTGGTGACCGAGGGCGAGCGCGTCCCGCTGCGCATCGGCTTCCGGACCGTCGTCCTCGAGGACGGTCTGATCAAGGTCAACGGCAAGGCGGTCCTCTTCAAGGGCGTCAACCGCCACGAGTGGCACCCCGACAAGGGCCGTGCCCTGGACCTGGAGACCATGCGCGAGGACGTGCTGCTGATGAAGCGGCACAACGTCAACGCCGTCCGCACCTCCCACTACCCGCCGCACCCGGCCTTCCTCGACCTGTGCGACGAGTACGGTCTGTGGGTCATCGACGAGTGCGACCTTGAGACCCACGGCTTCACCGAGCAGGCCTGGCGGGACAACCCGGTCGACGACGACCGCTGGACCCCGGCCCTCCTCGACCGCGCGGCCCGCATGGTCGAGCGGGACAAGAACCACCCGTCGGTCGTCATCTGGTCGCTGGGCAACGAGGCCGGCACCGGGCGCGGCCTCACCGCCATGGCCGAGTGGATCCACGGCCGGGACGCCTCGCGCCTCGTACACTACGAGGGCGACTGGAACTCCCGTGACACGGACATGTACTCGCGGATGTACGCCTCCCACGCCGAGGTCGAGCAGATCGGCCAGGAGCTGGACGGAGGCACGCACAAGCGGCGCGGGCTCCCCTTCATCCTCTGCGAGTACGCGCACGCCATGGGCAACGGCCCCGGCGGACTCGCCGACTACCAGCGGCTGTTCGAGACGTACGAGCGGCTCCAGGGCGCCTTCGTGTGGGAGTGGATCGACCACGGCATCACCCACCCCGAGCTGGGTTACGCCTACGGCGGCGACTTCGGCGAGGAGCTGCACGACGGGAACTTCGTCTGCGACGGACTGCTGTTCCCGGACCGGACCCCGTCGCCGGGGCTCCTGGAGTTCAAGAAGGTCGTCGAGCCGGTGGGCATCGAGGGCTGGGGGTCCCCCCAAACGGAGTTTGGGGGAGGCTTTGCGGGCACTGTGCGGGTGACGAACAAGCAGGACTTCGCCGACCTGTCCGCCTTCGCGTTCGAGTGGTCCTACCAAGTGGACGGCGAGACCGTCGAGTCGGGCTCCCTGTCGGTGCCCGCGCTCGCCCCGGGCGAGTCGGGCGAGGTGAAGCTGCCCGAGCCGCCCGCCGACGGCAGTGGCGGCGAGACGCAGTGGACGGTGCGGGCCTCGCTCGCGACCGACACGGCGTGGGCGCCCAAGGGCCATCCGGTGGCGTGGGGGCAGTTCGCGGTGTCCGCTCGACAGTCGCCGAAGGTCGCGGCGACCGACGGGCCGGTCCTCGGCGAGCGTGTCATCACCCTGGGCCCGGCCTCCTTCGACGCCCGTACCGGTGCGCTGAGGACCATCGGCGGGGTCGCGGTGAACGGTCTGCGCCTCGACGTGTGGCGGGCGACCACCGACAACGACGAGGGCGCCGAATGGGTGACCGGCACCAGCTTCGCGGAGCTGTGGCGCAAGTACGGCCTGCACCGCATGCGGCACCGGCTGGACGGCGTGGAGATCGGCGACGATGCGCTGACCGTGCGGACCAGGGTGGCCCCCGCCGCCTGGGAGTTCGGTCTGGCGACCGTGTACCGCTGGACGTCCGACGGCAACCGGCTGAAGCTGACGGTCTCGGTGGGCCCGGAGGGTGAGTGGACGGTGCCGCTGCCGCGGCTCGGCGTCCGCTTCGGGCTGGACGCGAGCGCCGACCGTGTGCGCTGGTTCGGCGGCGGCCCCGGTGAGGGGTACGCGGACACCAAGTCGGCCTCTCAGCTCGGCCGTTGGGAGTCCACGGTCGACGGTCTGCAGACGCCGTACCTCCGCCCGCAGGAGAACGGCGCCCGCGCCGACGTCCGCTGGGCGGAGATCGGCGGGCTGCGCATCGAGGGCGACCCGGAGTTCTCCTTCAGCGCCCGGCGCTGGACCACCGAACAGCTGGACGCAGCCTCGCACCGCACCGACCTCACCCCCGGTGACACGGTCTGGGTCAACCTCGACCACGCGCTGCACGGCATCGGCACCGGGTCCTGCGGCCCGGGTGTGCTGCCGCAGTACGCCCTGCGCGCCGAGCCGGCCGAGTTCTCCTTCGTGTTCTCGGAGATCAGTTGACGGAAACGGGCATACGGTCCCCCGCGGCCGACCGGCTCTTCGGCCGGCCGGCCGCGGTCGCTTCCTGCCTCGGCTTCGTCCTCATCGGCATGCTCCAGGCGCTGTACGGCCCGGCGGTGCCGGGCCTGCGCGCGGAGTTCGGCCTGTCCCCGTCCGGTGCCGGGCTCGGTCTGAGCCTGCACTTCACGGGCGGTGTCGCGGGCGTCCTGGCCTTCAACGCGATCCACTCGCGGATCAGCAACAGGGCGCTCTTGGCAGCGAGCTACGGCCTGATGGCGCTGGGCGGTGCGGGCTTCGCGCTCGCCCCGGACTGGCCCCTCGCGCTCGCCGCCGCCTTCCTCGGCGGCCTCGGCTTCGGCGGCATCGACTACGGCCTCAACCAGCTGTTCGCGGTCGGCTTCGGCGACCGTTCCACGGCCATGCTGAACGTGCTCAACGCCCACTTCGGCATCGGGGCGGTGCTCGGCCCCGCGGTGGTGGCCTGGCTGGGTCCGGACGCGTACGCGTACGCCTTCGGGGCGTGTGCGGTGCTGGCCGCGGTGCTCGTCCCGCTGGGATCGAGCGGCGTACGGACGCGCCCGGTCGAGCCGTTGGAGAAGGAGCAGGAACCCGGATCGTCGGGCGGCCTTCCCCGCATCCTCGTCGGCTTCCTCGCCCTGTACATCCTGAACGTCGGCGTGGAGGCAGGTGTGGGCGGCTGGGAGCCCACCCATCTGGAGACCGTGGGCTACAGCGCGACCGTGGCCGCCTCGGCCACCTCCGGGTACTGGCTGATGATGACGGCGGGCCGTTTCCTCGTCGTGCCGATCACCCTGAAGTACTCCCCCGAGCGAATCCTGACGATCTGCGCGGCCGGCATGACGGTGTGTCTGCTGCTGGCACGTGTAAAAGGAGTGGCGCCGGTGGCCTACGCCGGTGTTGGGTTGTTCATCGCGCCGGTCTTCCCGACCGGACTGCCCTGGCTGAACAGGGCGCTTCCCCAGGCGAGGCGCGCCGGTGCCTGGGTCATCGCCGCGTCGATGATCGGCGGAGTGGCGGCTCCCCCGCTGCTGGGGGCGGGCATCGAGGCCTCGGGCATCCACGCCGTCCCCTGGCTGCTGACCGCGCTCTCCGCCGCCTCGCTCGCGGTGACCGTCTGGCTGATCCAGCTCACCCGGAGGTTCATCGAGTGATCGGCAGTATCGAGGTCCGCTCCCTCTCCCGCTCCTTCCACACCACCGTGCGCCGCCCGGGTTTCATCGGCGCGCTCAGATCGCTCGTCAACCCGGAGCGGGCCGTCAAGCACGCCGTCTCCGACATCAGTTTCGACGTGGCGCCGGGCGAACTCCTCGCCCTGCTGGGCCCGAACGGCGCCGGCAAGTCCACCACCATCAAGATGCTCACCGGCATCCTCACGCCCACCTCCGGCGAGGCCCGGGTGGCGGGCGTGGTGCCGTACGAGGAGCGGGAGCGCAACGCCCGCAACATCGGCGCCGTGTTCGGGCAGCGCACCCAGCTGTGGTGGGACCTGCCGGTGCGGGAGTCGTTCTCGATCCTGCGGGACATCTACGACGTGCCGGATGCCGAACACGCCGCCCGGCTGCGGGAGTTCGACGACATCCTCGAACTGTCCGCCTTCTGGGACACCCGTGTACGCCATCTCTCCCTCGGCCAGCGGGTGCGCTGCGACCTGGCCGCCGCGCTGCTGCACGACCCGCCGGTCGTCTTCCTCGACGAGCCGACCATCGGCATGGACGTGGTGGTCAAGGAGCAGGTCCGCGAGTTCCTGCGCCACCAGGTGGAGCAGCGCGGCCGTACGGTGCTGCTGACGACGCACGACATGACGGAGGTCGAGCGGCTCGCCGAGCGGGTCGTCCTGATCAACCACGGGCGGCTGGTCCTGGACGGCTCCCTCGACGAGATCCGCCGCAAGTTCGGCTCGACCTGGCAGGTGCGGGCGACGCTCGCCGACGGCCACACCGACGTCGTACCGCCGCCGGGCATCGCCCTGCTGCGGCAGGACGGCCCGCAGGTGGTGTTCGGCCCGGACGGACCCGAGGCTCCCACGGTCCACCAGGCGCTCAAGGCGGTCATAGAGCGGTACGAGGTGACCGGCATCGCCATCGACGAGGCGGACCTGGAGGACGTGATGCGGGCCGCGTACGCGCATGCGGAGCCCGCGGCGGAAGGGGTCTGACATGGCCGTTCTGCACGCGTGGCGGGCCGCCCGTGTCACCCCGCTCGGCGAGCTGCACGCCCCGCCCCGGATGACGGCCGTCCTGGTCAGGCTGGTCGTCCAGGTGGTCCTGGTGGCGTCCCTGTGGAGCGGCCTGTACGCCCATTCCGGCGCCACGGCCGGCATGACCCGCGAGCAGGCCATCACCTACGCCGTGCTGGCCGTACTCGCCTCCCGGCTGCGGGAGCTGGACCAGTACGCGGGCCGGGACACGGTTCTGCAGCACATGCACTTCGGCACCATCGTCTACTGGTATCTGCGTCCGCTGCCGCCCGCCCGCTACCACGCGCTGCGCGCCCTCGGCGAGCAGGTCTACGGGGCCGCGTGGGCGCTCGCCGGATACGCGGTGTGTCTCGCGGCCGGGGTGATCGAGCCGCCCGGGTCGGCGGCGGTGGCGGGGGTGTTCGTGGTCAGCCTGCTGCTCGGGCAGCTGGTCCTGTACTTCGTGATGCTGCTCCTGGACCAGCTGTGCTTCTGGACCATCCGCAACACCTCCGCGATGCTCATCCTGCTCTTCGCGCAGAACCTGCTGTCGGGGGTGTACGCCCCGCTGTGGTTCTTCCCCGGCTGGTTCCGCGCCATGAGCACCTTCCTGCCCTTCCAGGCGACGCTCAGCGTGCCTCTGTCCCTGTACGTGGGCCGGATCCGACTGTCCGACGCGGGCGGGCAGTTGGCGATCCAGGCCGTCTGGGTCGTCCTGCTCTTCTTCCTCACCCGGTTCCTGTGGCGGCGGGCCGCCCACCGGGTCGTCTCCCAAGGGGGCTGATGACTGTGAATGCCGTCCGGATCGCCTGGCGCATCACACGTCTGAACATTCGCGCCCAGATGGAGTACCGCATCGAGTTCCTGCTGAACATCGCGATCGGCGCGATCTGGCAGGTGTCGGTGATCGTGTTCGCGACCGTGCTGCTGACCCGGTTCACCGGGATGGGCGGCTGGGACAGCTCGGAGGTGCTGCTGATCCCGGCGACGCGGATGCTGGCCCACGGGCTGTTCGTGCTGTGCCTGGGCCGGGTGCACCAGCTGGGCCGGTTCGTCCAGGAGGGGAAGATCGACATCTATCTGCTGCGGCCGATCCCGGTCCACCGGCAGGTGCAGCTGGAGTTCTTCCCCACCAACGCCTTCGGTGACCTGACGGTCGCCGTCGGTCTGATGGTCGGCGCCCTGTCCCGCAGCCACCTCGACTGGACGGCGGGGCGGATCACGTATCTCGTCGCCTGTCTGCTCGGCGCCATGCTGCTGGAGGCCGCCCTGTTCACGGCGGTCGCCTGCGCCGCGCTCCGTTTCCCGGCCGCGGACTACTGGGGCCGCTGGCTGGAGGAGCTGCTCGGCACCTTCGGCAGCTATCCGCTGAACGTGCTGCCCAAGGCGGTGGGCGGATTCCTCACCTTCGGCCTGCCGCTCGCGTTCGTCGCCTACTTCCCGGCCGCGGTCCTCACCGGACACGGACACGACACGGGCGTCCCCTACTGGCTGGCAGCGGCCTCCCCGCTGCTGGGCGTGCTCGCCTACCTCGGGGCACGGCTGCTGTGGCGCTGGAGCCTGAACCACTACACGGGGGTGAACGGATGACGTCGATCGCGACGCCGTCCGCCGACTTACGGGCCCGCCTCGCGGTGCGTCTCGTGTTCGTCATCCTCGGGGGTACGCAAGGCGGTTGGATGGCCCGGATCCCGGCGATCCGGGACCAGGTCGGGGTGGACACGGCCCGCTGGGGGCTGCTGAGCAGTTCCTCGGCGGCCGGTGACCTGGTCGCGATCGCCCTGATCACCATGCTGATCGGGCGGGTGAGCACGCGGCTGCTCGCCCTGGCGGCCGCGTCGGTCGTCCTGCTCAACGGGCCCGTGCTGGCCGGGGCTTCGTCCGTCCCGGCCCTGGTGCTCGGTCTGACGGTGTGGGGAGTCGGCGCGACATTCCTTGCGACGCCGGTCAACGCGCTCGCGGTCGCGGTGGAACGCGTCCAGGGCCGTCCTTTGATGTCCGGCTTCCACGCCTGCTACAGCGTGGGCGTGCTGGCGGGCGGTGCCCTCGGCACACTCGCCGCGGCCGCGGACATCGCACCGGGCGTTCAGATGGCGATCAGCAGTGGTGTCCTGGGGGCGCTGCTCCTGGTCCTCGGTGCCGGGCTGCCGCAGGACGCGGCGGTCGAGAAGGAACAACGGCGGCCGCTGCGCAACCGGTTCACCCCTCAGTTGGTCCTGCTCGCCGCCATCGCCTTCCTGGGTTCCTTCGTCGAGGGGGCCGCGTCCCAGTGGAGTTCGGTGTACACGGCGGACTACCTGGGCGAGGGGGCGGCGCTGGGCGCGGCGACGTACACCTCGTTCTCGGTGGCGATCCTCGCGGGGCGGCTGATGGGCGACCGTTGCGTGGCACGGCTGGGCCGGCGGGCCTTCCTGCGCGTCTCGCTGCTGACGGTGGCGGCGGGCGTGACGGTGGTCGTCGTACACCCCGACGTGTGGCTCGCCGTCGCCGGGTTCGTCGTCGTCGGCCTGGGCGTCGCGTGTGTGCTCCCGGCGGCGATCGCCCTGGCGGGCCGACAGCCGGACGTCCCGGCGGGCGAGGGTGTCTCGGTGATCACCATCGGCCAGTGGCCCGGCTTTCTGCTGGCGGGCCCGGCCGTGGGCCTGCTGGCGGAGGCCACGAGCCTGCGCGTGGCGCCGGCGGCGCTGATCGTGGCGGGGATCTGTGCGGCCGTGCTGGTGAGATGGGTGGCGGTGCCCCCCGGCACCTGAGCCACCGTATGCGCCCGCCCGTACGCCGGTCAGCCGCCGCGCCCCGACCGTCGTATCGGCGTGAACAGGGCCGCGATCGCGATCAGTACGCAGCAGCCGCCCGCCACCACACCCACGGGGGCCGTCCCCTGCTGCTCCGCCGACCAGGTGAGGACGGCCGCGCCGATCGGGGCCGCGGAGTAGTGGAGGGTCCAGAAGGCTGAGGTGACACGGCCGAGCAGGGGCTCGGGGGTGATCTCCTGTCGCAGGGACATGGAGCAGGTGCCCGCGACGGCGATGCAGGCCAGGAAGGTGGCGCCCAGGGCGGCCACCACGCGTACGTCCCGCGCCCAGCCCAGGCCGGCGAAGGCCAGTCCGCACACCGCGACCGCGCCCGTCCAGGTCCGCCCGAAGCCGAGCCGGCGCCGGATCCGGGCGACCAGCAGGGAGCCGGTGATGGTGCCGAGCGCGCCGCAGGCCATGACGGTGCCGACCGTGCCGTCGTCGTGGCCGAGGTCGTGTTTGAGGTGGTAGATGACCAGGTCGGTCAGGCCGAGGGTGAGGAAGCTGAAGACGAAGAGAAGGGCGGTCAGGGAGCGCAGGACCGGGTGACCGTAGAGGAACGACACCCCGGTGCGCAGGTCCCGCCGGAGGCCGGTGCGCTCGGCCGGGCTCTCGTCGGCGGGGCGCGCGCGGAAGCGTACGAGGAGCATGCAGGCCGCCGACACCCCGAAGCTCGCCGCGTCCACGCCGACGGCGGCGGCCGGCCCGGTCCAGGCGGCGACGAGTCCCGCACCCAGCGGTCCCAGCACCCCGGCCCCGGCGGCCGTGGCGTTCAGGCGGCCGTTGGCCTCCGTCAGCCGGTCGCCGCCCACCAGGCTGCGCACGACGGTGACATAGCCGACGGCGAAGAACGTGCCGACGGCCTCGCACAGCGGCAGCACCACGTACAGCAGCCACAGCTGCGGCCCGAACAGCCATACGGCGGGGATCAGCCCGTACAGCAGCATCCTTACGAGGTCGCAGGCGATGAGGAGTCTGCGGCGGTCGGCACGGTCCACCACGACCCCGGCGAACACCGCCGCGAGGACGGCGGCGGCCGTGCCCACCGCCGTCAGCAGACCCATTCGGGCGACCGACCCCGTGGCCTGGAGGACCAGCAGAGGCAGGGCGACCAGGGCGAAGGAGTCACCGAGGACGGACAGGGTCTGGGCGGCCCAGAAGACACCGAAGTCCCGTTGCCGCCAAAGGGGTCGGGGAGCCGCGGGTGCGGTGTCGGGTGTGCTGCTCCCGGGCTCGCGGCGGTCGGACGCCCCCGGACGTCTGAGCCACGCTCGGCCGCCGTTCACGCGGTGACCAGCTCGTCCCAGTGGTCGGCGAGCGCGGGGATGGGCTGCGGGACGGGGCCGAGGCCTCCGTCGCAGGGTGCCTCCAGCTCGTCGACCGCGTCCTTGACCGCGCGTTCGGAGACGGCCGGCGGCACGGGAGGCAGCGTGTAGCGGACGCCCGGGCCGTCGCAGGTGTGCGGGGTGGTGTCGGCGTGGTGCGGTACGGGCGTGTAGCTGGTCCAGTCGAGACTGTTGAGGCGGTGGATCTGGCCGGCCCAGTGCTGCGCGTCACGCATGTCACCGCGACGCAGATGGAGCAGATACAGGCACAGGGCGGCGGTGACGCTGCCGGCGCCCGCGGTGTAGCGCCACCAGAACTGGGCGCCCTCCTCCTGGTCGGCGAGGTACAGCAGACAGGCGAAGGTGAGGGCGCCGTCGGGGTCGCGTTCGGCGTCGAAGGCGGTGATGCGGCCGGCGGCACCGTGGTGGTGGACGGTGCCGCGGCACAGCAGGCGCAGATCGTGCGCCGCCTGTTCGTGCAGGGCGGCCGGGAACGGGTTGGTCCCGGCGGTGTGGCCGCAGTGCGCGGCGGTGTTGAGGAACCGCATCCAGCGCAGCTCGTGCAGATCACGCGCGAGGTCGTGCCGGGCGGCTTCCAGGTCGGCGTAGCCGTACTCGCCCTGGAAGACGCGGGAACGGCGCAGGGCCTCCTCGATGCTGCGCGGGGTGCGGTTCACGGGTGGGTCACTCCTTCTCGTCGTCGGCGGTGTCCGGGGCGTTCTCGGTCCGGTAGCCCATGGCGGTCGCGAGCCGGTGGATCGCGGTGCGCCGGGTGGACCGGACGGTGGCCTCACGGATGCCCATGATCAGCGCCGTGTCCCTGGTGTCGAACTCGAGCACGTCACGCAGCAGGATCACGTCGAACTGGCGCTCACTCAGCCGTGACATCTGGCGGAACAGGCCCAGCCCTTCCTCTAGTTCGGCGATCTCCTCTCCGTACTCGGCCTGGAAGGCGCTGCGGAAGGCGCCGAGCAGGGGCGCGCTGGCCGCACGGATGGCCCGCGCGAAGGCCAGGGTCTCGGTCGTGGCCGGGCTGCGGCCCTGGGCGGTGAGTTCGCCGTGGACCCGCTGCTTGAACAGGGCCCAGGCGTAGGCACCGGGATTCTCCATGGCCTCCAGGCGGGGCCAGATGGTGGCCAGGTACAGGAAGGTGCGGTTGACCAGCCGACGGGCTGCGAGGGCGTTGCCGCCGAGGTGGATGCGGCTGTACTCGAAGCACGCGCGGTCGTAGCGGGCGTGGAAGTCCCAGAACTCGGGCGGCATGACGAAGTCGGAACTGCGCCTCGTGCGTCCTGCGGGGTCGGGTTGCGGGCCGGTCATCGGTGGCCTCCTTCGGTCCAGGAGGCCGGGGCGGGGGGTGTCGGAGCGGGGGGAGGCTGCTGTTCACTCAGGGCGAGGGCCCCGACGCGGACTCCGGCGCCGAGCAGACGCCGCACTAAGAACCACACGTCGGGCGCGTACGAGCGCGCCACGGCGGCGAAGGCCAGCACGAGGCTGACTACGTCGTAGTTCACAGTGACTGTTTTCCTTCTCTTTCAGACAGTGCCGTTACCGCCCGGTCCCCCGCACTGGACGGGCCTGGCACCTAGAGCCTCGTTGCTCTGGGAAACAGACAACCGGACGCGACCCGGAAAACGTGCAGTCCTTCGAACAGATCTTTCTAACGGAGGGTAACTTTCCGCTGACGGTTGGCCAGCGGCGAATTCACAGCCGCGCACCGCCACGGTCCGCCGACCCTCGCGCCTCATGCGCCACCCCCGCCGAACTGCGCATCCACCGAAAGCGAAGAACTTCGAACGCCGTTTGCGCGAACGCGACTTGGTGCGCCCCTTTAGCGGTGTGCCGTAGGTCACATTCGTACGTGCGGGGTGCGGCCCGCCACGGAGGATGGGGACATGTACGCGCCCTTCGAGGAACCCGCGCCCCGCCAGGTCCAGCCCGGCGAGTACCCCGTGCTGGACGAGGCCCTCGCCCTGATCAACCGGGACGTTGCCGCGACCCTGCCGGAACGGGAGCCGCTGCGGCTGATGGCCCTGCCGCACTGGGAGGAGGGCGAGCCGGAGGACGTGTACGTCACCCTGCCGAACGGGGAGTGGTGGGGCAACCCGCTCTGGCAGGGCTACCCCGACTCACGCCGCGAGGAGCCTCTCGCCGCCCTGGCCGCCGTCGCCGAGGCGGCGCAGGACACCGTCACCGAGTGCCTGTGGCAGGCCTGGCCGGTGTGCACCGTGCACGACCTCGGGATGCACCTGGGCGAGGCGGACGGGCGGCCCGTGTGGCGGTGCGTCGGCGCCGGGCGGGAACCGGAGCACGTACGGGCGGCGGTCGGGGAACTCGACGCCGTCCAGCGGCGGCGGTGATCACACCAGCTCTTCACGGAACCCCTGGCGCCACGACGGGTACCGCGGTTCCCAGCCCAGTTCCCGCCTCGCCTTGGCGTTGGAGAAGCCGCGGCCCTCGGTCATCATGCCGACCACCATCTCCCCGGCCAGCAGCCGTGCCAGCCAGGCCGGGAGCCGCCGCGGCGGCCTGGCCCCGGCACACCGCGCGAGATACGGCAGCCACTCACCGACCGGCGCCGGCTCGTCGTCGACGATGTTGAAGACGCCCCTGGCCTTCTGCTCCACGGCCAGGACGGTGGCGCTCGCCGCGTCGTCGAGATGCACCCACGAGGTGTAGCCGGTGCCGCCCCCGACGAGCGGGAACATCCGCCTGCGCACCATCTCGACCTGATCGTCGTTGGCGCCCGGCCCGTAGAACGCGCCGTAGCGCAGGGCCGCGCCGCCGGCCCTGACGACCGCGTCCTCGAGGTGACCGAGCGCCTTGGTGCCCTCCACCATCTGCAGCGGGTCCTCCTCGGTCTTGACCCAGCCGCCCTGGCGGCTCCCGTTGAAGCTGGCGTGGCTCTGCGCGACGACGTGGGAGACACCGGTCGCCTCGGCGGCGGCCAGCAGATGGTCGATCCCCTCGGTACGGAGCCGGTTGGTGGTGGCGAAGAACCGCTCGGCCCTCCTCATGTCGGGCTTGCCGCCGTGCACTTCGGACAGGCCCGTCATCTGATGCACGATCACGTCCGGCCGGGCCCCCGCCACCGCCTGGCCTACCGACACCGCATCCAGCCCGTCCATCACGACCCCTTCGGCACCCAGCCGCCTCAGCATGTCCAGCTTGGCCGGACTCGTCGTCGTGGCCGTCACCTGATGCCCCCGGGCCACCAACTGCCCCACCAGCCGCCGCCCCAAGACCCCGCTCCCGCCCGCCACGAACACCCGCATGACCCTCACCTTCCTGATCCCGAACGTGATTCCGGACCTGATTCCGAACTGATTCCGAAGCCTTGCTTCGAGACCTGGGACGAGACAGCCCGGCCGCCTGTGACACGGGCGGTAATTCGGTCGCCGAGAAGTAGCTGGGCGTACTAGGTTCCTTCCTAGGGCCCCTAGGAAGGAACTGCATCCATGGTCAGAGCCGGCCTGACCCCCGCCCGCATCGTCGCGGCGGCAGCCGACCTCGCCGACGAGGTCGGCTTCGAGAACGTCACCCTGTCCGCCCTGGCCCGCCACTTCGGTGTGAAGGACGCGAGCCTCTACTCGCACGTCAGGAACCTCGACGACCTGCGCACCCGCCTCGCGCTGTTCGCGGGCGCCGAGCTGATCGACCGCATCGCCGTCGCGGTCGCCGGACGTGCCGGAAAGGACGCGCTGGCCGCCTTCGCAGGCGCCTACCGGGAGTACGCGCTGGAGCGGCCCGGGCGGTACGCCGCCACCCAGATCCGGATGGACCAGGCGCTGATCGCCGCCTCCCCGGACTTCCGCCGCACCGCCGAGATCACCTACGGCATGCTCCGCGCCTACGGCCTCGAGGAGCCCGATCTCACCGATGCCGTCCGCCTGTTGCGCAGCACCTTCCACGGCTACTGCGCCCTGGAGGCCACCGGCGGCTTCGGCGCCGCACGCGAGGTACAGAAGTCCTGGGACAAGGCCGTCGACGCCCTGCATGTGACGCTCGAGAACTGGCCCCGGGAGACGAGCAGCGAGAAGAACAGCGAGGAGCAGAGCAATGGCTGAGGACCTGCACTACGACGTACGCGGCAAGGGGCCCGTCCTGCTGATCGTCCCGGGTGGGGCCGGGCATCCCATGGGATTCGCCCCGCTGACGGACGTGCTCGCCGACCGCTTCACCGTCGTGACGTACGACCCCCTCGGGCTGGCCCACGGACGGCTCGGCCAACCCGTCGGCGACCAGCGGGTGGAGGAGTGGAGCGACGGGGCGCGCCGCGTCCTCGACGAGGCCCTTACGGAGGGCGAGTCCGCATACGTCTTCGGGACCAGTTCCGGCGGTATCCCCGTCCTCGACCTGCTCGCCCGGCACCCCGAGCGGCTGCGGCACGTCGTGGCGCACGAGCCGCCGTGCGTGGGGGTGCTCCCGGACGGGATACGACAGCAAGCCATGTTCCAGGAGGTGTACGACACTTATCGCGCTGCCGGGCTGCAAGCGGCCGCCGTCAGTCTGGGCGCCGTACTGACGGGACAGGAGCCGGAGGGGAGCCTGTCGGGCGAACCCCTCTCCCGTGACGAGGAGTTGGGCATCCCGATGGCCCTCTTCCTCGCCCATGTACTGCGGCAGTTCACCTCGTACGTCCCCGACCTCCCTGCGCTCACCGCCTCCGCCGCCCGCCTCACCCTCGCCGCGGGAGCCGACTCCCGTGGTCAACTCCTCCATCGCACCGCGCTGTTGCTCGCCGAGTACAGCGGCAACGGGAGCCGCTTCGTCGAGTTCCCCGGCGGCCATGTCGGTGTGGCCGAGCATCCCGTCGTGTTCGCCGAGCTGCTCGCCGAGACGCTGCTCGGAGGTGGCGGCACACCTGTCCCGCTGACCACTTAGACTGGAAGCTTCGGGGGAGGGAGCGTGCCTTGTCTCAACAGCAGCTGGGACGCGGTCCCTTGAGATCGGACGGCACCGCACCGGAACCCGGCGGGCCGAGCGAGGCCGCACGGTTCGTCGGCTGGCTGGGCAGCCTCGGCTGCGCCGCCGCCGGGTATGCCGTGTTCCAGTTCCTGTTCGGGGTGCTGCCCGGCTCCCTCGGCGGAGAGGCCGCCAAATACCTGATCTCAGGGGTCAGCGGGATCGGGACCGGCGTGGCCGCCTGGCTCGCGGCGGCACTGCTCAGGGCCCGGGCCGCGGCCGGACCCTCCCGGCCCCCCACCACCGCCCCCGTCGCCGCGGCACCCTCCGCGCAGGGCCCGCTCCCGCAGGTCTTCACCGCCGCCTACGGCACGCTCGTCGACAAGGTGTGCGTTGTCGACGACCCGGCCCGCGGGCGGCTCACCGGCTGGTCGCACTCCCTCGGCGAGAGCAGCCCGCCCCGCCCCACCTCCGTCGGCACCGCGTACGGCCTGCACATCATGCTCGACTTCGGCGTGCCCGACGGACGGCTGCGCACCGGGGACCTCGTGGACACGCTGTGGCGGCTGCGGCTGCCCGCCGGAGGCTGGTCCGCACGGTCGCAGGGCTCGGAGCCACGGCCCGAGGTCACCGCGCTGGTGCTGGGTGCGCTGGCCCGGGCGGGGGCGTCCGGCGAGCGGCTGGCGGAGGAGGTGGGCCGCTGCGCGGCCGGCTTCACCCACGAACACGACCGCGCCGGGCGGGAGTCGACCCACGTGGTGACGACCGTGCTGCGCGGGCTGCTGCGCGCCGCGCCCGACTCGGCCGTACTGCCCGTGCTGCGCGAGGCCCTGGCCGACGGCGCGATCAGCGACCCGCGCCGTGAGCATCTGCGCTGCTGGAGCTACCGTCTCGACCCGCCGTACGGCATGCCCTCCGCACTGCACACCGCGCAGGCGGTGGTGGCCCTCGACCGGGCCGCCCGGGTGCTGGACGAACCCGAGGGCGCGGGCGTCCGCTCCGCCCGCGAGGACGGCGTGCGCTGGCTGCTGGCCTGCGCGGGCGCGGCCCACAGCCGCTGCCCGGACCTGCGGAACCTGCGCGAGGAGGTGCGCCGCCCCCGCACCGACGACCCCGAGCGCCACGAGGTGCTGAACGTACGGCACTTCACCGCCTCCTGGGTGCTGCGCGCGCTGATGACCCCGGGTGCCCGCGAGGTCGCGTCGCAGGACGGGCTGGAGGAGGCGTGGCGGGAGCGGCTGGACGGCGCGGCGGCCGCCGTGTGGGCCGGGCAGACGGACGGGATCTGGTCCTGGGGCCGCACCGACGGCAGTGAGCTGCGGCATCCCATGTGGATGACCTACCAAGGCCTTTCGGCGCTGCGGGCACATGCCGTATGGATGTATCGACCGGAAGAATGAACCGGAAGCGGTAACCCCGGGAGCAGTGAGCGCGGAGGTATGTGTGCATGGGCGGTCGGCAGGTTCTGGCGGCGCGACGACTGCTGGCCGGGACGCTGGACGGTGAACTGCCCGAACACGAGCGGGTCGCCGCGGCCCGCTCCGTCGTCGCCGAACTCGGCTGCCCCGAGCGGCTGTTGGAGCTGATCGCCGAGCTGGCCTCCGGGGAGGGCGATCCGGAAGCGTGCGCCCGGCTCTCGTACCGGCACGTTCTCGGCTTCGACAAGCTGCTGCTGATCGACGGCGGACCGCGGCTCATGCTCCGCGCCCATCTGTGGCATCCGGGTGCCGGCGCGATCGGCAAGGAGGACATCCACAACCATCGTTCCGCACTCGCCTCTTATGTCGTGCGCGGGAGGCTCGCCATGGAGTTGTACGACGTGGAAGGCGGCGGGGGCGGCATCCCGGCCGCCCGGTACGAGGAGTCGCTGAAGGAGGGTTCGGCGGACTGGCTGCTGGAGCCGGCCGGTCCGGCGCGGCTGCGGATGACGCATGTGGGGCAGTACGCGGCGGGCAGCGCCTACGCCCTGCCCGCGCACACCCTGCACCGCGCCTGGTGCGACACGGACGTACCCACGGTGACGCTGTTCCTGGAGACGGGGAACGGACGACGCCGGCACACCGACGTGTTCACCGCGGCGGGCCCGCATCCGGGCGCCGTACCGAAGGTGCCGCTGGAGAGGGACGACTATCTGGCAGCGCTGAGCGGGCTCGCCGAGCTGCTCAGGAGTTCATGAGTTCATGAGTTCATGAAGGCCTGGTCCACGATGTCGAGGTTGTACTCGTCGATCTCGACCGTGGTGAGCTCGGAGCGCGCGAGCCAGGCGTAGGACTGGTCGGGCCGAGGGAGGGTGATCTGCTGACTCAATGGCCTGACCAGGAAGTTCTCCTGCCAGTTCTTGATCTCGTGCCCTCGGTACTCGCTGACGAAGGACGACTCGCCGACCTTGCGGACGACCTCCCCGAGGAGCCCCGTCTCCTCCTTCAGCTCCCGCAGCGCGCCGTCCCGGGCACTCTCGTCCGGATCGAGCTTGCCGCAGGGGACGCCCCACACTCGGGGCAGGAACTTCTCCGTCTCACTGCGGCGGACCAGGAGCACCCGGCCCTCGTCGTCCATGACGACGGCAGCCGCCAGTCGCTTGTCGCCGGGGATGTCCATGTCCATGGTTCCTCGGTCCCTCGCCGGAGATGAGTCCAAAGGGTCTGATACCCACGAAAGACCCCACTCTACCAATGACTCACCGCCGAGCGCTGTGAGCCGGGTCATGAGAGGCCGCCCACCGAGTCGGCGCAGTACGCCGGTCCCTTGAGGTGCGGGGCTGATTCGCCAAGGCTCCGGTCTTCGCCGGGCGAGTGGTCGAGCCGGTCGTCGGTGAGGGAGCCGAGACGGTTCGCCCGGATGCGGGCGCGGCGGCTGCGTGCCTCGTCGCGGTCTGCCGGGGTGAAGAGGGCGGTCCGCCTCGGTCGTCGTGGCGGAGGCGTGCCAGTGGTCCGGCTGCGGCTTCTCACCCGCCAGCCGGGCCTCCGGCTCGCGAGGTGAGCGGCGACCCGGCGGATCGCCTTGTGCGGGGTGTCGATGCGGTCGTCGACGTGGGCGGGCCTGCCGTCAAGGGTCGTCCAGGTGGCGCCCGGTTCGAGGACGTGGTCGACCATGTCGTTTCTGCCCCGGCCGGACTGTTCCCGCCGAAGGCGGCCGGGGCAGGTGAACGGGTGAAAACGGGCTGCTCCATGAGGGGTGTCGCGCGCGGCTGTCGCCCACCGCATGCGGGCCGCTCCTCGATCATCTCGGCGTCGGCGCTCGGCCGGCCTGAGACGAGGAGGGCCCGATGTCGGATCGGATGGTTTCCCGGAGGCGGTCGGGCCGGCGGCGCGCCAAGTGGGCGGCGCTCTGTGCGGGGCTCGCCCTGACGCTGGCCGTGGGGCAGCAGGGGGCTGCGGTCGCGGCCGACAGCCCCGCTCCCCCGACACCGCCGCGCAACCTCCTCGCCCTGCCCGCGGCGGCGGTCGGCGGACTCGTCAACCCCGACGCGGCGCCGCCCGGGGCCGACGACTGGAACTGCAAGCCCACGCGCGAGCATCCGCGCCCGGTCGTCCTGGTGCACGGGACCTGGGCGAACGCCCGTCTCAACTGGGGCCTGCTGTCGCCGTATCTGAAGCAGCAGGGCTACTGCGTCTTCGCCGTCGACTACGGCGGTGCACCCGGCAGCCCCATCAAGGCAACCGCGCACGTCCCGGACTCCGCCCGGCAGATCGCCGCCTACGTCGACCGCGTGCTGCAGGCCACCGGGGCCGAACAGGTCGACCTCGTCGGGCATTCCCAGGGGGGTGGTCTGACGCCCCGCTGGTACCTGCGGTTCGAGGGCGGCACCAATCCCGCGCACCCGAAGCGGAACAAGGTGCACAGCCTCATCGGACTGGCGCCCTCCAACCACGGCACGACCGCCTCCGGCCTCGGCACACTGACCACCAAGCTGGGCCTCAACCAGCCCGTTTCCCTCGTCCTCGGCCAGGCGTACGCGGACCAGATGGTCGGCTCGGAGGTGAACAAGACCCTGGACCGGGACGGGGACACACAGCCGGGCGTCTCCTACACCGTCATCGCCACCAGGTTCGACGAGGTCGTCACCCCGTACACGCACCAGTTCCTGACCCCGGGACCGGGCGCGACCGTCAAGAACATCACGATCCAGGACATCTGCCGCCAGGACCTCTCCGAACACGTTTCGATCGCCTACGACTCCAACGCCGCCCAACTGGTGCGCAATGCCCTCGATCCCGCCCACGCGAAGCCCGTCGACTGCGGCCTCACCCTGCCCGTGCTCGGCGGCTGACGCCGGCGGTCGGTCAGGGCGAACAACGGTGTCCGCCACAGCGGTCCGGGCAGATGAGGCCGTCCGGCCACCACTGCCGCACCCAGTGGCGGACCGGCCGGCGCGTGGTCGCAGGGTCCGGCGAGGACGAGGCGGGACACGGCCTTGTGCCCGCCCGGGCGCTGGATGACGTCCGGCGGGCAGGCGGACCCGGGGCGGCGCTCCCGGCGCACGAACCGGTGAGGTGCGTGGACACGGCCGGGCGGCGCGCGGGTTCGGCCCCGCGCGCCGCCACCACTCCGTCACCCGGCCGGAAGGCTCTCCTCCACGACGACCTCGTCGCGGGCTCCACCGAACAGGACGCGCATCTCGGGCCCCTCACTCCAACACACCGTCAACTCCCCGGCGGCATCTGCGCGTACGCTCACCGTCTCCCCCAGTGGCACGGGATCCTCCTCACCGGTGAGCCTCACCAGAGCGACGAACAGGCTGTCGCCCTCGCCGCAGACCCCGGTGAGCTCGTCGGAGAGTCCGACGGCCGGCGACAGCTCGGCCCGCAGCCCTCCTGCCGCCGCCCACCCGGTCACCCGCACCGCCGTCCCCGGCTCGGCACCCGTGACCAGCTGAGCCCGTACCTCCACGGCCCCGCGCGCCAGCACGACGCTGGTCACCCGCGCTCCCCCGCCCGCCGTGTGCCGCGAGGCCACCCACCCGTCGCCCACGCCCAACGGTTCGATCTCCGTGCGGCTCGGATCGCCGCCGACGATCACGCTGTTGTCGTACGACGAAGAGGGCTTTGTCGCCGTCGAGTAGGCGAGGCGCGTGTAGTACGGGTCGTAGCGGACGTCCTCGCTGCCGTGGTTGTGGAGGCGGACCACACCGTCCGAACGCGTGGACTGCAGGAGCCAGTTGGGGGCCGCGACCGGGGTGAGGGCGTCGGAGCGCTCCGCCGGGCCCGGCTCCTCCGTCGCCGTCCACACCGGGTGGTCCGGCGGCAGGAGCAGGCCGAGGAAGCCCTTGCTCGCCCAGTACGGGGAGGCGGGACCCGAATAGCCCTGCAGTACGGCCGGGTCGGGGCCGTGCCAGCCGAGGGTGAGCAGGCCGCGGGAGTCCAGCGCGCCTCGCTCCAGGAAGTACTTCAGGGCCCCCGAGGCCAGCCGCCGCGTCTGCCCCGGCGGCAGCGGAGTGTGTCCCGTCAGCGCGCCCAGCCACAGCGGGGCCGTCGTCGCGAAGCGGTAGGTGAGCGAGCGGCCCTGGTGCATCGGGGCGCCGTCGCCGCCGAACAGCCGGGCGTAGTCGTCGAGATGGCGGGAGAGTCTGCCCCCGTACAGGTCGAGCAGTGCGGTGTCCCGCGCCAGCCAGGCGTGCAGCACCGGGTACAGGTGCATGGCCCAGCCGTTGTAGTAGTCGAACTTGCGGCCGTCGCCGTCGGTGTACCAGCCGTCGCCGACGTACCAGGCCTCTATGCGCTCCAGGCCCCGGTCGACGGCCTTGCGGGACGCCTCTGTCTCGTAACCGATTTCGGCGAGGAATCCGCCCACCGTCACCGGGAACAACTCCCAGTTGCACGGCCACGCTTCGGCGGTCAGCGCGTCCCCCAGCCAGGCGGCCGCCCGCTGTCGTACGCCGTCGTCCAGGCGGTCCCACAGCAGCGGGCGGGTCAGCCGCAGCGCGAGGGCGATCGAGGCCGCCTCGACCAGGGGCTGGCTGCGGTCCTCGATCCGCGGCCAGACGCCCGCGACACCGGCCGCGAGCCCGTCGGCGTAGCGCTGCAGCGCGGTCTCGTCGCGGCGGAAGGCCGCGGCGAGCAGCGTACGGGCGTAGCCCTCCAGGCCGTCGGAGAGCCGGCCGGACCAGCTCGTGCGGTCGCCGGGGAGGTGGTAGAGCGCGCCGCCCTCCGCGGCGTACGGCTCGACCGCGGCCAGCAGGGCGTCCGCGGCCGCCTCCCAGTGGGCCCGGGTGCAGCCGGTGTGCGGACTGACGGTGCGGTCCTCGGCAGGCAGGTGCATCGGTTCTCTTCCAGGAGCTGCGGCGACGGACGAAGGGTGGGACCTGGGGCGCCCCGGTTCCGGTCGAGACGCCCCAGGAGTTCATCCCACCCGCACCAGTCCCTCCGGTACCAGATGCTGGGCGACAAGTGCGTCGCGGACAAGTCCCGCGTACACCGTGGCGCCGTGGACGGAGGTGTGGGTGTTGTCCTTCTTCTCGTTGTAGAGGTAGATCGCCTTGGAGCCTTCGACGCCCAGGGACTCCACCAGCGCCTTCGTCTCGGCCGTCAGGTCGACGAGTGGCACGTGCTGCGCCGCGGCGACCGAGCGGATGACAGCAGGATGGTCCACTCCGAGGCTGTTGACCAGCAGTGCGGTGTTGTTGTTCAAAGTGCCGTCGGCATTGAACCAGCGCCGCACGACGGGGGTCACGAGCACCGGTTCGCCGCCCTTCTCCCGTACACCTGCCACCAGTGTCTCCAAGTTGGCCCGGTACGTCGCCTCGTCCGTGGTCTTGTCATTGTGGGCGAGCTGGATCAGGACCAGGTCGCCGGGGCGGATCAGCGGCTGGACGGTGGCCCAGAGCTGCGGGTTCCGCAGATACGTCACCGTACTCTCGCCGGAGTCCGCGTAGTTGGCGACGGACAGGCCCTTGCGGAGGTACTGCGGCAGCTGCTGACCCCAGCCGGAGTACGGGGCGGCGGGCTGGTCGCAGACCGTGGAGTCGCCGACCAGAAGGATCTGGCGGGCGTGCCGGGCGGGTGTGACGCTGATGCCGGCGAGCGCGGGGGCCGAGCCGCCGACCGCCAGATCCAGACCGGGAGTTCCGTCCGGTCCCGTCGGCTCGCCCTCCGGTGTGCGCACGTTCACCGTGAAGCTGCGGGCGACCCGCTCACCGGCCGCCGCGGGTGTCTCGGGCAGCAGGGAACGGCGCGCCTCGCCACTGATGCTCGTGCTGGACGCGGCCTCGCCGCCGAGGAGGACCTTCACGTCGTACGTGCCGGGCGGTACGTCGAAGTGGCAGGCGCCGGCGGTGCAGTTCTCGATGCCGAGGGGGCGGGGCCCCTCGTGGGCCCGGGCCGGTGCGGCCGTCAGGCCGGCGCTGAGGGTCAGCGCCGCCAGCAGGGCGAGCTTGAAACGTCTCATTCGCGGGTCCCTCCCAGGAAACGACCGGTCGACAGGGCCTGGCGGCAGGGACCGTACCGCTCTGCACAAGCGCTTTCTAGACCTTGAGCCGATTTCACAAGATTGCCAACCTCCGACGAGTGAAAGCCCTTTCGCGAAATCGATTCAACTGCCACCCTCACAACCACTCGCACCACCCCCACACGGCTTCCGGAGGAGGCACCCCCCATGTCCGAGACCGCGAACAGACCGGTCGGCCGCCGCACCTTCGTCCTCGGTTCCGCCGCTGCCGCCGGGACGGCCGCCCTCGCCGGGCCGCTCGCCGTCCCGGCGTCGGCAGCGGGCTTCGGCTACTCCGACGACGGCTCGAACTACGTCGTCGACACCGGCGCGAGCCTGGTCTTCAAGGTCAGCAAGACCAACGGCGACCTGACCTCGCTGGTCTACAGGGGCACCGAGTACCAGGGCTACGGCGGCAAGAACTCGCACATCGAGTCGGGCCTCGGCACCTCCACGGTGACGATCAAGCAGTCCGCCTCGACGATCCTGATCTCCGTCGCCCACGGCACCCTCAAGCACTACTACGCGGCCCGTAGCGGCGAGAACAACGTCTACCTGTGGACCAACAAGGCCGACGACTCGGTCAGCGCCACCCGCTACATCGTGCGCGTCAAGGCAGGCATGTTCCTCAACGACGAGCCCGACTCGTACACCTACGCGCCCACCACCGTCGAGGCGTCGGACGTCTTCGAGAAGTCCGACGGCCAGACCCGCTCCAAGCACTACTCGAAGCTCCGGGTCATCGACTACGACTACATCGGCTGGTCGACGGGGAGCGTCGGCCTGTACGTGGTCCGCTCCAACCACGAGAAGGCCTCCGGCGGCCCCTTCTACCGCTCCCTGCTGCGCCACCAGAGCGCCGACGGCGGCGGCCTGTACGAGATCCTCTACTACGGCGAGAACCAGACCGAGGCCCAGCGCTTCGGCCTCCAGGGCCCGTACGTCATCGCCTTCACGGACGGCGGCGCGCCCTCCTCCGCGCTGTACCACGCCAACCTCACCACCTCCTGGGCGGACTCGCTCGGCATCTCCGGTTACGTCGCGGCGAGCGGCCGCGGCAAGGTCACCGGCGTCGGGATCACCGGTCGGAACACGGCGTTCCCGTACACCGTCGGACTCGCCAACCCGGCCGCGCAGTACTGGGGTCCGGCCCGCTCCTCGGACGGCTACTTCGCCATCCCCGGGGTGCTCCCGGGGACGTACACCCTGACCGTCTTCAAGGGTGAACTGGCCGTCCACACCGCCTCGGTGACGGTCACCGCGGGCGGCACGACCACTCTCAACACCGTCGCGATCCCCTCGTCGAACGACCCCGGCAACGCGAGCGCGATCTGGCGCATCGGGGACTGGAACGGCTCGCCCAGCGGGTTCAAGAACGCGGACCTGATGACGTACGCGCATCCGTCCGACAGCCGGGCCGCGTCCTGGACCGGCAACGTGGTCATCGGCAGCGGGACGGAGACCTCCACCTTCCCCTGCTACCTCTGGAAGGACGTCAACAGCGGCATCCTCGTCTACTTCAGGCTGACGGCCGCGCAGGCCGCCGCCGCGCACACCCTGCGCATCGGTGTGACGACGGCCTACGCCAACGGACGGCCGCAGATCAGCGTCAACGACTGGACCTCGTCGATCCCCTCGCCGCCCGGCCAGCCGAGCACCAGGTCGCTGACCGTCGGCTCGTACCGGGGCAACAACTACACCTTCGCCTACAGCGTTCCGGCGAGTGCCTGGCTCTCCGACACCAGCCGGTACAACGTGCTGAAGATCAACGTGGTGAGCGGTTCGGGGACGACGTCCTTCCTCAGTGCGGGCACCGCGATCGACGCCATCGATCTCCTGGTCTGACGTCAGGTCCCGCGCGTCCACTGCTGGTTGGTGCCTCCGTTGCAGGTGTACGTGATGATCGCGGCGGAGTTGGCGGTGGACGCGCCGGACACGTCCAGGCACTGGCCGCTCGCGCGGGACGTGACGTTGACGTAGGAGCCCGAGGTGGTCAGCGACCACTGCTGGGTGGTGGCCGAGCCGCTGCAGTTCTCCTGGGTGACCGTGCTCGCGTTCTCCTGCACGCACAGGGAGCTGTTCCTGACCACCAGCTGGTAGTAGCCGCTGCCGAGCGACTTGAACCAGTACTTCTGGTTGTTGCCGCCGTTGCAGTCGTACTGCTTGATCTGGGCGCCCTGCCACAGCGACTGACTGGTGACGTCGGCGCACTTGCCGCTGTGCCGCGCGATCAGCGTGTGGTAGGTGGCGCTGGTGCCGGTGACGGTCCCGGCGGCCGTGTCGACGGTGAGCTCCGGCGACCAGGACATGGCCATCGAGGTGGAGCTCGGGAAGGTCAGCGGCAGCCAGACGTACCGGGAGTCGTTGACCGTGCCGCCGAAGGAGTTGCCCCAGCGGTCGCCCATGTAGAGGTATGAGGTGCCCGAAGTCCCCTGGATGGGAAGGACGTACGCGGTCTGCGAGCCGTAGGCGGTGGAGTCGCCGACGTTCGTCATCGAGGTCCACGGGCCGGAGATGCTGGTGGCGGTGGCGTACTGCTGCTGGTTGGGGTTCCAGCCGGTGGCCGCCGAAGTCAGCATGAAGTAGACGCCGCCCCGCTTGAACAGCGCGGGAGCCTCGCGGTGGCCGCCCGGCCAAGGGTTCGCGACCAGCGAGGCGATGCCGGTGTAGTCGGCGGTGAGCCTGTAGATGTGCAGGTCGTAGTTCTCGTTGGCGGCCGAGACCATGTAGGCGGTGCCGTCGGTGTCGACGAACGTGGTGATGTCCCGGGACATGTACTGCCCGAGCGGCTGGAAGCTGCCCTGGTAGGTGTAGTTGCCATCGACGGTGTCGGAGACGGCGACGGCCGCGCGGGCCTGGCTGTAGTCGACGCCGTTCTCCTTGTGCATCCACATCACGAACTTGCCGGTGGAGGCGTTGTAGATGACCTTCGGGCGCTCGATGTAGGCGGTGCCCAGCTCGGCGGCGGACGACTGGGTCAGGACGTGGTTCCGGAACTCCCAGTTCTTCAGGTCGGTGGAGCGGTAGGCATCCACGTACCTGAAGGTGTTGTCGCTGTTGCGGTCCTCGCCGAACCAGTAGTAGTACGAGCCGACCTTGATGACGCCGCCGCCGTGGGCGTGGACCGGGTTGCCCGAGGTGTCGGCGAACTGGACGCCGTTGGGGACGGTCTGGGCGGCGGCCTGCGCGGGGCCGGCGGTGGCGAGGGCGCCGAACAGGGCGAGGCAGAGGGCGAGCAGTACCGCGTACGCACGTCTCATGTCACGCACTCTCCTTCGCGGAGCCGGCGACCGTGTCGGCCACGGGGACACCGAAGTGGGGGGTGCCGTCCTGGTTCCAGCCCAGCTTCTGGATCCGGGTGTGGCGGTTGGGGTCGTTCAGGGGGTCGCCGGTGATCTCCTTGTACTGGCGGGCGTGGTAGACGAGGACGTCGCTGCGGCCGTCCTCGGCGACCGTGAAGCAGTTGTGGCCTGGGCCGTACTGCTTGGTGGTGTCGTTGCTGGTGAAGACGGGCGTCGGCGACTTGGACCAGTTGGCGGGGTCCATCAGGTCGGCGTTCGCATCCGCTGTCAGCAGGCCCATGCAGTAGTGGTAGTCGGTGGCGCTGGCCGAGTAGGAGAGGAAGAGGCGGCCGTTGCGGGCGAGTACGGCGGGGCCTTCGTTGACCTTGTAGCCGATGGTCTCCCAGTCGTACTCCGGTGTGGAGAGCCGCACTTGGGGGCCGGTCAGGGTCCAGGGGTTCGCCATCTTCGACAGCCACAGGGCGGTGTTGTTGTCCATGCCGGGCTCGTGCTGGGCCCAGACGAGATAGCGGGTGCCGCGGTGGCTGAAGGTGGTGGCGTCCAGGGAGAAGGTCTCCCAGGCGGTCTTCACCTGGCCCTTCTCCACCCACGCCCCCTTGAAGGGGTCGGGGCCGGCGTTCTCCAGGACCCAGATGCGGATGTCCCAGACGCTCTCGGCGGGCGCGGAGGCGAAGTAGATGTACCACTTGCCGCCGATGCGGTGGATCTCCGGCGCCCAGATGTGCGCGCCCATGACTCCCGTGGCGTGCTTGGTCCAGATGACGGACTCGGCGGCGGTCGCAAGGCCGTTCAGGGTGCGGGAGCGGCGCAGGATGATGCGGTCGTACTCGGGGACGGTGGCCGTGAAGTAGTAGTGGCCGTCGGCGTGGCGGTGGATGTAGGGGTCGGCGCGCTGACGGACGAGCGGGTTCACGAACGGGGCCGCCTTCGCGGTCGGTGCGGCGGTGGCCGCGGCGGGGGTGGCCGCCAGGGCGCCCGCGGCCAGGGCGGCTCCCTTCAGCATCAGGCGGCGGCTGGGGACTTGGGGCAGGTCGTTGTTGCGGCTCATGCGGCTGCCTCTCAAGGGGACGTTCGAGGTAGCGAACAACATCTGTGATTACGAACGCCGAAAAGGTAAGGGTGTGGAACAAGGAGGTCAACGGGTCTGACGTGACCGACAGACAGCGCTTACCCAATTTCGGCCGTCCGGCGGTTTTTCTGTTATCGGCTGCCCTCCCGGCCCGTCTCCTGTGATGTGCGCAGCCATATCCACCAGACAGCAGCCGTCGCCGGAGCCCTCGCGGCCGTCGCCGCCCTGCTCTCCACCGCTCCCCCCGCGGCGGCCGCCGGCACCCGTGACATCACCGCCGACGTGCTCGCCGACCAGGACGTGACGCTCACCGGCGACGCCGTGGTCACCGTGCCGTCCGGGACCACGACGTACGACGGGGTGTTCCGCGGCGAGGGCACGCTCACGGTCCGCGGCGGCGGGACGCTGGTCCTCACCAAGGACAGCGACTTCACGCTGCCGAGATCCCGCCAGCGGCAGTCCGTGAACATCCAGGGCGGCAACCACCCGTACGTCACCACGGCCGACGCCGATCCGCCCGCGATCACCGTCGAGCGGGGCGCGACCCTGCAGTACGGCGACGGCGGGACGACCGGGCTGATCGGGCACTTCCCGTACAACACCCCGGCGTTCCGGCTCAACCAGGACAACATCCGGGTCGACGGCACGCTGCGGCTGTCGCTGACGAGCGCCTACAACCTGGGCACGATCAGCGGCTCGGGCCTGATCACACAGCCCCGCTTCCTGTGGGGCAGCTGGGCCCTGTCGGGCACCCACTCCTTCTCGGGAGTGATCGACAACGGCACGCAGCTCAACGCCGGCGCGCCGGAGTTCGCCACGTCGCTGCCGAACGTGCGCAAGGTCCTCAACCAGGGCACCTGGACCGTGGACACGCCTTTGGGTCAGACCGTCACCATGGGCATGGACTTCTACCAGCGCGAGTACGGCAGTGACATCAACGTCCAGTCCCGGCCCGGCAGCAAGGTGATCCTGACCGGCCAGTACAGCTGGTCGAACCAGGGCGGTGACACCGACCCCTCACTCAGCGACCCGTCCCTGAACTGGACGCCCGCGCACAAGAACGTCAACAAGCGCGGCACCAACATCAAGGGCGCGAACGTCCAGTGGGGCGACGGCACGACCGACAAGATCTTCATGCCGGGCACGGCAGAGACCGTTTACATCAACTTGCTCGCGGCGCGCTCCCGTTCGCTGCTCACGTTCGACTACGACGGGCCGGTGACGCTGGGCGCCCCCATCGGCGGCGGCAGGTTCCACGACACGCTGGCCGCGCCCGGCGCCGGGGACATCGTCGTCAAGGGGACGAAGGGCAACGACGTGACCTTCGCCGCCGTCCAGTACTACAACGGCTCGACGACGGTCGAGAAGGGCGCGGTACTGCGACTGGGCAGCGGCAAGCCGGGCGGGGACGGTGGGCTCTACACCAAGGGCGACCTCTACAAGGTGGTCGACGACGGCTCACTGGTGCTGAACAACACGAGCAAGGCCCTGGCCCTGTCCCGCATCAGCGGCAGCGGATCGCTGACGCAGACCGGGGCCGCCACGGCGACCCTGACGGGAAGCGGGGTGACGTACACCGGCACGACGACGGTCGAGAAGGGCACCCTGGCGCTGCGCTCCGGCGCGACCCTCGTCCACAGCAAGGCGATCAGACTCAACTCGACGGGCTCGCGGCTCGACCCCGGGCCGTCCGGACTGCACGTGGCCACCACGCTGACCGGCAAGGGCACCGTGAAGGGAGCCGTGACCAACGACGGTGTGGTGGCGGGCGGGGTCACGGTCTCCGGCAGCTACACGCAGAGCGCGAAGGGTGAACTCGTCCTGGGTGCCGAGCCGTTGAAGGTGACGGGATCGTCGGTCCGGCTGGCCGGAGACCTCGACCTGTCGGCCGCCGGGGCGAGACCGGCCGCTGCGATCACCGTCATCGAGCACTCGGGGAAGTCGAGGACCACCGGCGCCTTCAAGGGGCTGGCGGAAGGTACACGGCTGAAGCTCGCCGACACCACGTACCGAATCAGTTACCGCGGCGGCGACGGCAATGACGTCACCCTGACCGCGACCGACGGGAGTCACTCCCCGACCGCCGCCCACCCGGACACGGCATCGTCCGGTGCGGCGGCGGTCTCCACCGCCAACAGCGGCCTCGGTTGGTGGCCGTACGTGCTGGCGGCGGGGCTGCTCGTGGGGCTGGTGGTGCCGGCGGTCAGCCGCGGGCGGAAGGGTGGACGGCATGCGGCGCACGGTTAGCGGGCGCCGTGTCGCCTCACACGGACGGCGCGGGCGTCTCCCCCGCCGGTTCCCGCTTCATGGTGCTTTCCGTGCAGAGGGGAACGGGGGGTGCGTGATCGTAACCCGGCGTCCCACATGCTGGGCGATCCGTTCACGTGATGGACATGAACGGTCGTCACCGGCCCCTTCGGCTAGCGTCTTCCCATGACCAGCGACACCCCTTCCTCCCTCGCCGAGGCCCTCGCCACCGGAACCGTCGTGCTCGACGGCGGCATGTCCAACCAGCTCGAGTCCGCCGGGCACGACCTGAGCGACGAGCTGTGGTCGGCGCGGCTGCTCGCCGAGCGGCCCGAGGCGATCACCGAGGCACACCTCGCGTACTACGAGGCGGGTGCGGACGTGGCGATCACGTCGAGCTACCAGGCCACGTTCGAGGGGTTCGCGGGGCGTGGGATCGGACGGGAGAAGGCCGCCGAACTGCTCGCCCTGAGCGTGGAGTTGGCCCGCGAGGCGGCGCGGCGGGCGCAGGCGAAGGGGGTCACGCGGCCGCTGTGGGTGGCCGCGTCGGTCGGTCCGTACGGGGCGATGCTCGCGGACGGCTCCGAGTACCGGGGGCGGTACGGGCTGACCGTCGACGAGCTGGAGCGCTTCCACCGGCCCCGGCTGGAGGTGCTGGCCGCTGCCCGTCCTGACGTACTGGCGCTGGAGACGGTGCCGGACGCCGACGAGGCGGCGGCGCTGCTGCGGGGGGTGCGCGGACTTGGCGTCCCCGCCTGGCTTTCGTACACCGTGGAGGGTGGTCGGACTCGGGCCGGGCAGCCGCTGGAGGAGGCGTTCGGTCTTGCGGCCGAGGCGGACGAGGTGATCGCTGTGGGCGTGAACTGCTGTGCGCCTCAGGACGTGGACGGGGCGGTGCGGACTGCCGTCCGGGTCACTGGCAAACCGGTCGTCGTTTACCCCAATAGTGGGGAGGCCTGGGATGCGGAGGGTCGCACCTGGGCGGGGAGCTCTTCCTTCGCCGCCGAACAGGTATCCGGGTGGCGTGCCTCCGGGGCGCGGCTGATCGGTGGTTGTTGCCGGGTGGGGCCGGAGGCCATCGCGGGGATTGCCGGGGCGTTGCGCGGCTGAGCCTGCGCCTTCTCGCCGTAGGGGTTCTGTTGTCTCGCGACCGCGGCTTGTTCGTGGTTGCTCGCGCCCACGCGGCGGAGCCGCAAATTGACACTGTCCCGCGCCCCTTTCGGGGCGCTAGCCTCAGCGCATGGGAACCGGTTGCCGATGACCAGGAAGAGCCAGGACCTCGGGCGGAGCACCATTCGGGATGTGGCGGCCCGGGCGGGGGTTTCCGCGTCGACCGTGTCGCGGGTGCTGGGCGGGGTGTATCCGGTGAGCGCGGCGACGCGGGCGCGGGTGATGCGGGCCGTGCGGGAGATGGACTACGTCGCCGATGCGCGGGCCAAGGCGGTCGCCGGGGTGGGGACGCCCACGCTTGCCTTTGTGCTGGAGGACATCACCGGACCGTCGTTCGCGCACATGGCGTACGGGGTGGAGCGCGAGGCGACCCGGCTCGGGCATCTGTGCCTGGTGTGCAGCACGGAGGGGGATGTGCGGCACGAACTGGAGTTCGTCGAGATGATGCGGGCCCAGCGCGCCGCCGCCGTGATCCTGGTGGGCGGGGCCGCCGACACGGCCGAGTACCGTGAGCGCACCCGCCGTATGGCCGACTCGCTGGCGTCGGCGGGGTCGCGGCTGGTGCTGTGCGGACGGCCGCCGCTCGGGCCCGGGGCTCCGGTGACGGCCATCGAGTACGACAACGAGGGCGGCGCCTACGCCCTGGTCGCCCATGTGCTCTCCCGGGGCCACCGGCGGATTCTGTTCCTCGGCGGGAAACCGGACCACACGACGGCCCAGGGACGTGAGCGCGGCTGTCTCGCCGCCCTTCGCGCCCGCGGCCTGGAGCCGGACCCGGCGCTGCTCCTCCACGGCGACTTCACCCGTGACACGGGCCACCGGCTGATGCGCCAAGCCCTCAAGGAGGGGCTGGAGTTCACGGCGGTGGTCGCCGCCACCGACATGGTCGCGGCCGGCGCCCTGACCGCGCTGCACGAAGCGGGCCTGGACGTCCCCGGCGATGTCTCCCTGGCCGGCTACGACGACATCCCCTTCGCCCGCGACCTGCACCCCGCGCTGACCACGGTCCACGTCCCGTACGAGGAACTGGGCCGTCTCGCCGTGCGCACCGCCCTGGAGCGCACCCCGGAGTCTGCGGACGAGCATCTGCTGCTGGGGACGCATGTGGTGGTGCGGGACTCGGTGGCGGCACTTCGGCAGTAGCCGCCTCCGGTGGTCACTGCCGGCGGACCGAGCCGGGCAGCCGCAGCCGCCGTACGACGGACCGCAGTTCCGTGCTGCGCACGGGCGAGCCGTCGACCGGGACCGCTGCCGGTGTGGAGGGCGCAGTCCTGAGGGCGTCGGCGGTCCACAGGGCGATCTCGGCGTCCCGCGGCCCGTGGACGGTGCGTGGCTCGCCCGCGTCGAAGATCCGCACCGGATGCGAGGCGTCCCAGGGCTCCCAGCCTGGGTTCCCGTCGGCCGCGAACCGCACCCACGCCGCGTGCATGGCGTCGGCCAGCTTCTGAGGCGCGCCCTCACCTGCGAGTTTGCGGGATTCCGGTACGTCGCCGGTGTCGAAGACGAAGCCGAGCTCCAGGGCGTGGCAGGCGCCGAGGTCGGGGAGGTTGGAGGGCCAGGCGAACTCGTACACGTACGAGGTGCCGGGGCGGGCGTCGGCCAGGTGGTGCAGCGGGAGGCGCAGCAGGTGGTCGGTGACCATCTGGCCGACGATCTCGGCGGTGCCGGCCTCGGGGTGCAGGGTGCGGTAGCCGCGGGGTACCTCGGTGTTGCAGTGGCAGCGGGCCATGGCGCCGGCGAGGGCGACCGCGCCCAAGTGATCGACGCGTTCCAGGAGACCGCCGGGGACGAGCCAGAGGCGGTACTCGTCGCTGGTCCAGCCCATCATCAGGTCGACCCCGTGCGCCGCGTCGCCGTCGATGAGCGCCTCCAGGGGGTCGCGCGGCACCAGGTCGCCGTCGACGACGATGCCGAAGGAAGGGCCGCCGAGCACCGGGCTGCTGAGTTTGCCCACGTCGGCCTGGGTGCGCAGGAGCAGTTCGCGGTCGACGTCGGCGAAGGCCGCGGCGGTGGCGGGGATCTTCAGCCGGGTCGCCATGCGGCGCACCATGCGCCGTACCTTGTCCCGTTCGAACGCCTCGGGCGGCCCGCTCTGCAGGACCGCCCGCCGTACCAGCCCCTGCGCCTGCGGGGCGGCCAGCAGGGCGCCGATGCTGATCGCCCCCGCGGACTGCCCGGCGACGGTGATCCGGTCGGGGTCGCCGCCGAAGGCGGTGATCGACTCGTGCACCCACCGCAGGGCGGCGAGCTGGTCGCGCAGGCCGGGGTTGGCGGGGGCGTCCGGGAACAGTCCGTAGCCCTCGACTCCCAGCCGGTAGTTGACCGAGACGAGGACGACGCCGTCCCGGGCGAAGTTCCGCCCGTCGTACACGGGCACAGCGGAGGATCCCCTGGTCAGGGCGCCGCCGTGCAGCCACACAAGGACCGGGAGCCGGGCCCCCGGGCCCGGCTCCGGCGTCCACACGTTCAGATTGAGGCAGTCGTCACCCGGGATCACCGGGTCGGACAGGTACTTCTCGAAAGCCTCGGAGTACGGCGGCTTCGGCGGCGTCGGCCCGTACGCGCCCGCGTCGCGCACGCCGTCCCAGGGCTCGGGCGGTACCGGCGGCCGGAACCTGTGGGGGCCGAAGGGGGGCGCGGCGTACGGGATGCCGCGGAACACCGCGATGCCGTGCTCGTACCGGCCGCGTACGGCTCCGTACGGCGTGCTCACCACCGGGTCTGCCTGGACTGCTGCCGTCATACGACCACCAGCCTCCTCACCGCGCCACTGCACCGGTAACACCAGAGCACCACAGATCGCCCCGGTATTCCGGTGCAGAGCGCGATTCGGCGGCTACTTGGCGTACATCAGGGTGCCGAAGCCGAGCTGGTCGTAGCCGCCGCTGGTGGAGCCGTAGTCACCTCCCCCGCCTTCGGGGGCGACGAGGTCGTAGTAGATGGCCGAGATGTACTTGTCGTCGAGGTACAGGCGCCGGTTGTAGTGGAAGTGGAGCATGGCCCACACCGGGCGGAGCTGGCCGCGGGAGCCGGAGCCGATCACCGTCTGGGAGGACTGGGCGCAGTTCTGTCCGGTGCCCCAGGTGTAGGTGGTGTAGGGCACGTCCTGGCCGATGTTGTACTTGGCGACGTACTGGGCGGCCTTCATGAAGCGCCGGTCGTCGTACGAGTACAGGTCGTCGCCCTGGTTCCAGGCCATCTCGCAGAGGGCGCCCATCTGTCCCATGCCCATGATGGTGTGGCCCTGGTCGCGGCCGGACTCCTGCCACTGGCCGAGGGCGTAGCCGTCGGAGTCGGTGTACAGGTACGGGACCGCGTGCGCGAGGGAACCGTTTCCTGCACCGGACTTGAAGTACGTGACGGCCTGGTCGTACTTGGCCGCATCCTCGGTGAGAATCCCGATGGCCATGATCGAGGCCATGTTGCACAGGTCCCAGTTGGCCCAGTAGTTGGTGATGCAGGCGTCGTTGTGGTTGGTCAGGAAGCTGTTGTTGAGCGGGTAGAAGACGTCGACCATCATTTTCTGGAACGCGGCGAGGTCGAAGCCCGCGTAGCCGCGCATCAACTCGGCCGCCTGGCAGAACTCCCAGCCGTAGATGCCGGCCGCGAGGAACCGGTCGGCGTCGCCGGTGAGGGTGGTCAGGGTGGACGACCAGGCGTTGAGGATCTTCGCCGCGGTGTCGCCGTTGGCGGCCGTGCCGCCGACCACCCAGCGCAGGGCGTTCTGGTAGGCGGCGGCGATGTCGTTGTAGAGGATGCCGTAGTTCTCGCCCGTGCCGCCGCGGATGACCGTGGCCTGCGGGTCGGGCGTCCAGGTGGACTGCGAGTGGGAGTTGGCGGTGAGCCTGTTCCAGCCGGACAGCCAGGGGTCGGCCTTCGCGGCGACCTTGACCTTGGCGCGGTTGATGTCTCCGGCGTTGTGGAGCATGCCGGGGTGGGTGAAGGTCGCCGGTGCCGCGACGGCGGCGGTGTCCGCCAGCGCGGCCGCGGAGCCCCCGAGGGCGAGTGCGGCGGTGAGACCGCCCGCGGCCCTCAGCAGACCGCGGCGACTCAACTCGCCCTGTTCGGGGCTCTGGTGGGGGGAGATGCGGCTCATGGTGTGCGACTCCAATCCGTGGGGGGATCAGTCGGGGGTGATGCTCACCTCTTCGAACCGGGCGGTACCGAGGGCCAGTGGGCTGCGCGAGCAGACCACCAGGCCCACGTGGAAGGGGGCGTCACCGAAGCCGGGGATCTCGCCGGAGGCGAGGGCGGTCCAGGTGGCGCCGTCATCGCTGGAAACCGCTGCGGCGAAGGCGGTCCCGGTGCGCTTCAGCCGCAGCAGCAGGGACAGCCCGATGGAAGTGACGGTCGCGGTGCCGGACAACGCGGAGGCACCGGCCACGGTCCTGCGCAGCATCAGCTGCGCGGAGGTCCCGCCGGTGACGATCACTCCGGCGGCCTGGTCGAACGGTGACAGCGACTTGGCCATCAGCAGGCCCACCCGGTCGGCGGTGGCTCCGCTGCGGGAGACCAGCCGGGCGGTGACCGTACAGTCGCCGGTGGCGGGATGTCGTACGAACTGCCCTGTCATCCCTTGGTTGTTGACGGTCAGGTCGACGCCCGCGCCGCGGACGGTGAAGGCCCCGCCGTCGTACGAGGTGCTGCCCGGCGTGCGGATCGCGACCACGCCGAAGGTCCCATAGGCACGGTCGTCGAGGACCACGTCGCCGAGGTCGCCGTAGGTCCACGGGTCGGGTGGGGGTGTGCCGACCGTGAGGGCGAGGGTGCCGGTGCCGTCGCCCGCGGCGTTGCCCGCCGTGGTGGTGACGGTGAATTCACCGGTCTCGTTGGGGGTGCCGCAGATCAGGCCGGTGCGTCTGTCGACACGCAGGCCGTCGGGGAGCCCGTCGGCGGTGAAGCGTATGGGCTCGTGCGAGGCCCGCAGGAGGTGCCGGAAGGGGACACCCTGGTTCGCGAATGCCGTGGCGGGAGAGATGAGTTGAGGTGTCGCAGGGGTGGGCATGACTGCCGCCGACGGCGCCGGGAGCGGGCCGCGGCCGCCGGCGTTCGTCTTCGCGACGACGTAGTGGTACGTCGTGCCGGGCGTCCCGGTGGAGTCGGCGTACCGGATGCGGGTGCCGAAGCCGACGGGGCCGATGCCGGTGGCGATGGTGCGGTACGGGCCGTCGGCGTCGGTGGAGCGCAGCACCTTGTAGCGGGCGGAGAGGTCCGGGTCGGTCCAGGCCAGCTCGACGGCGTCGGCGTCGGCGCCGGCGGTCGCCGTGAGGCCGGTGGCCACACCGGCCGGACGCGGGGCCGACCACACCTCGGCGGAGCCCGACGCCACCGTGACGTTGTCGAAGGCTCCGGTGCCGGTCTCGGCGTAGTCCTCGTCGACGCCGAGGCAGGAGGTGAGGACGAGACCGGCGTACGCGGTACGCCCCAACTCGACCTCGGTGGAGCCGACTTCGGTCCAGCGGATGCCGTCCGGGGAGATCGCACCGGTGCACCGGCGGCCCTTGCGGGTCACCCGAACCCAGTACGGCGCCCGCAGCCGGTAGCCGTCGCCCGCGCCTTCGACGTACGGGGCCTCCAGCGGGGTCGCGGACTGAGGGAGGGTGCCGAGGCTGGAGATCGGGAAGGCGGCGTTGGTGGTGATGGCGTCCTGCTGGGTCGGCGGCACGGGGGTGCTGCCGGTGGCGGAGATGTCCGCTCCCGTCGACGGCCGCACGCTCCACACACCGCTCCAGGTGTGCAGCGGCAGCCCCTGGATCAGCATGGATGCGTGCGCCGCGGCCGCGTCGAGCGAGTCGCGCAGGGTGACGCCGATCTTGGAGTACTGCGAGCTGAGCGGCCATACGATCCGCGCGCTGACCGTCCCGTCGCCCGGCAGCGGGAGGTACGCGAGGCGATAGGTGTCGGCGGTGCCGCTCGCCTCCAGCACGAAGCGCTCGCCGTCGAACGCGGCCGAACCGGGGATCTTCACATCGCCCAGGTCCTGGGTGGACCAGGGGGCGGGGAGGCCGGCAGCGGCGGAGACGGTGCGTGAATTTCCGCTGCGACCCCGCGAGTTGGAGGCGAGGACCGTGTAGTGGTACGTCCGGCCCGGGCGACCGTCGGTGTCGTTGTACGTCGGCTTGTCGAGGCCGGTGGCGATGTCCTCGTACGGGCCCTCGGGCTTGCCGGCACGGCGGACGGTGTACGTGCTCGCCCACGCGGACGGCAGCCAGCTCACGGTGACGGACCTGCCGGCGCCGACCGCGGTGACGCCCGCCGGGGCCGTCGGCACCGTGGCCACGGGGGCCGTCGCGCCCGCGTAGGCGAAGGTGCCCCAGCCGGGCAGGTCGTCGTTGCTGCTCTCGACGACGCGGGCGCCGCCGGTGCCGCGGAAGACGGCGGCCCTGGTGTACGGGGTGTCGAGGCCGCGGACGCCGGCGTAGTGGGCGTAGGCCATCTCGTAGATCGGCGGCAGGTTGCCGCGCGCGGTCGCGGAAACCGTCTTCTTGATGTACTTGCCGGTGCGGTCGAGGTCGGGGGTGAAGGGGACGTCGCCGCCGAGGTTGTAGCGGGCGGCGTACTCGAAGTTGGCGAGGATGCGGTTGTTCTCGAAGCCCCACAGGTCGATGCCCTGGTTCCAGGCGACCTGGGCGATGTCGCCGGTCAGGCCGACGGCGAGCTGTTCGTGGCCCTGGTCGCGGCCGGCCTCCTGGCCCTGGCCCGCGACGGTGACGATGCGGTGCGGGATGCTGCCGTTTCCGGCGCCTGCCGCTGCGCAGCGCAGGGCGTCCTCGAAGAGCACGGGCTCCTCGCAGAACACGCCGATGGCCAGGATGGTCTGCAGGGCGGTCAGGTCCCAGTTGCCGTTGGCGTAGAGCATGTAGCCGGAGACGGCGGGATACCAGACGTCGAGGAAGGAGCGTTCGCAGCGGGCGATGTCCGCGTCCGACCAGCCGTCGTAACCGGTGTGGCGCAGGAGTTCGGCCGCGTTGACGAACTTGAAGGCCTGCAGCCCGGCGCCGAGCGGACCGTCGGCGCCGGTGATCGCCGTCAGGGACGCCGACCAGGCGCCCAGGATGTCGCGGGCCTTGTCGGCGTTCGCCCGGTCGCCGGTGACGGCCCACATGAGGGCGTTCTGGTAGGCGGCGGCCGAGTCGGCGACGGCCTGGTTCTGGAAGTTGGTGGGGCCGCGGCCCCAGGAGGTGATCTGGCCCGTGTTCTGGACGGTGTACGAGGCCGAGGAGCGGGCGTGCCCCGCGAACGCCAGGTAGCCGTCGTAGACGGGGGACTGTCTGGCGGCGACGGCGGCCTTCATACGGGTCAGGTCGTCGGCGGTGTGCAGCAGGCCGGGGTGGGCGAAGGCTCTGGTGCCGGTGTCGTTACGGTCGGCGGCCCGGGCGGCGGTCGGCACGAGCAGCCCGCTCGTGCCCGACGCCAGCAGCAGGGCCGCCGCGCCGCCGAGGAAGCCCCGGCGGCTGGTCGCGTAGGTGCTCATGACGCGGTGGCCGCCTCGGCCTCGGCGGTCGTGAGGAACCTCAGGTTCGTCACGTGCTCGTTGTAGTACCACTGGATCTCGTCGGTGGTGTAGTACCACTTCGGCTTCTTCATCGAGTCGGCGACGACGATGCCGTTGATCACCAGGTTCTCGAAGGTGACGTTGTCGATGGCGTGATCGGCGTCGTAGCCGAGGAACAGCGACGGGTTGGCGTGCGTGCCCGTGTAGCTGAGGTTTTTGACGTAGACGTCCTGGATGCCGCGGCCCACCGACGTGTTGTACTTCGGGTTGAACATCACCTTCATGTAGATGACCTGGCCCCAGCGGAAGTCCTCGATGCGGACGTCCTCGATCCGCACGTTCCTGATCAGGTTCGAGTCGCCGGGGTTGAGCGCGATGCAGCCCTGGTAGTTCATCTGGGGCTCGCGGTGGTCGAGGACGTCGATGTTCCTGATGACCAGGTTCTCGAGCGTCTCCGGGTTGTCGGTGTTGCCGTGCGTGCCCACGTTGACCGGGTGCGCGACATCGGCCCACAGGGTGCAGTTCTGGATGGTGATGTCGCGGGTGTCGCCGTAGTAGTCCCAGCGGTGGCAGTAGATGGCGAAGCAGTCGTCGGAGGTGCGCATGAAACAGCCGTCGAAGACGATCCCGGTCGAGGAGAAGACGTCGAAACCGTCTCCATTGCCCTTCGAGCTGAAGGAACGCGCCTTCTTGACGTGGACGTTCTCGCTCATGCCGAAGGTGCCCGCGTAGCCGTTCGGGTTCATGATGATGACGTCCTCGACGCGGATGTTCCTGCTGCCCTCGCAGAGGATGCCGCCGGGGCCGGCGTTGAGCATGCCGCGGCCGGTGAGCGCGGCCTTCTCGACGTTCTTGAAGAACACCTGCGCCTGCAGGACGGCGCCGCCCGCGAGGTACACGGTCTTGCCGCTGGGGACAGTGAGGACGTTGCCGGTGACGGTGTGCACACCGGGGCCGAAGTAGATGACGTCCGGGTCGTCCGCCGAGGGCGGGTCGGCGCAGATGTGGTTGGTGATGACGTGCAGACAGTCGAAGATCTCGTCGTTGATCTGGACGACGACGTCCTTCGGCTCGTGGAGCGTGAACACCAGGGTGTCGCCGCCGAGTTCGGGCTTGATGCCCAGCGAGTCCGGTCTCACCCGGGTCTTGGTGGTGCCGCCCTTGAGGTAGGTGACCTCGATCTCGACGGAACCCTGGAAGTCGAAGTACACCATCGAGGTGTTGTAGACCTTGCCGGATCCTGTGGTCGGGTTGATCTCCTCCAGCTGCGGACGGTAGATGTCGAGCGTCTGCCAGTCGCCTTCGGGAGCGGTCCGCACCCGCACCTTGAAGCTGGTGTTGGTCGGCATGGTGGCCGGGCGGGGGTAAGTGACCAGCTTGGGCGCCGAGTTGTCGCTCGCCCCGTCGGCACGGGCCGCCGTGGCGGTCAGGTTGGTGAGGCCGGCGGCGAGGACGGTGGCGCCGGCCGTCTGGAGGGCGGTGCGGCGGGACAAGGCCATGTTCATGCGTGACTCCTTGCAAAGGGTCGACAAGGGGGCTGCTTGAGGCCGGTCGTGGACGTCCCGGCCACGAAACCGCGCTGGGCGACGAGGAAGATCAAGAGGATCGGGACGACGTACGTCACGGAACCGGCGGCCAGGAGGTTGTTCACCGGCAGTCCGTTGCCGTTGACGTACGAGGCCATGATGGCGACGGAGTGTGGGGTGCGGTCGCCGGGCAGGAGCAGCATGGGCGCGATGAAGTCGCCCCAGCTCCGGGTGAAGGTGATCACGAAGCTCGCGGTCGGGACCGGCCAGGTCTGCGGCAGGAAGATCCGCCAGAAGGTCCCGCCGTAGCCGCAGCCGTCGACGATCGCGGCCTCCTCCAGCTCCCGCGGCATGCCGGCGAAGAACTGCCGGAACAGGAAGACCAGACAGGGTGCGGCCGCCGGCCCCCACAGCACCCAGGGCCAGTAGGTGCCGACCATGCCGAGCTTCGCGAAGATGAGGCAGGTGGGCGACGCCCGCCTTGTCGAAGAGCGAGGTGTCGTACCAGAACATCGCGTCCTGGGAGAAGTCCTTCGCCATGCGGTAGCGGGGCCCCTTGCCCGGCGTCTTCCCGTCGTAGCGCCACAGGTCGTTGGCCGGGGCCAGGTCGTCGACCGTGAGGACGGTGGACCTGGCGAAGTACGGGTCCAGGTTCTCGGCCACGCCGCGGGCTGCGAAGTACGGCGCGTCGAGCGCGTCGGCGCCACGCACCAGATCCGGCGCGTCGCCGCTGGTGAGCATCGCGATCAGCCCGGTGATGTCGTTCTTCACCACGGTGATCCGGATGCCCAGCTCCTTGTGGGCCTGCCGGATCAGCGTCGGGTCGAGGTCGGTGAGCTCGGCCGTCACCGTGATGCTCTCGCCGCCGCCGGCCGCGGCACCGGCTGCCGAGAGGGCGAGAAAGCGGCGGCGGCTTGCGGCAGCGCCGGCCTGGGAGTGCATGAACTACCCACTCTCTTCGCTGAGATGGATGACGGGAGTCGGGGCACGCGACGGGAATGAATGCGACGTGCGCATGTTTCGGGAACCGGTTGCTGCGCGGTGTCACGGAGCTTCCGTCGGAGAGCACGGCACGTCAAGAGACATCGCGAACTTTCGAAAACAGTGGGTTCGCTGTGTGCAGGGGGTGGGAGTGGCTACGGTGCCGGTCAGGACGGCAACCGGTTGTCAGTACCGGATCCGCGGCGCGACCCCGCTCGGGAAATCGCAGTAACCGATTTCACCCCAGAGCAGGATCAAGGTCCGCACCTCGCCGGAGAAGGACGTCCACACGCCACTCTTCCCGGCGATTGACCACCGCTTCACCACAGATCTACGGTAGAAGGCGCTTTCTGAAACTGTTTCCATCCCGCCCAGCGACTCGTCCAGCGTTCAGGAGAGCCATGCCAAACTTCCAGCCGCCGAGGGCCGTGTTCGCGATGGATCCGGCGCACCTCCCGCTGCTGTTCCCCCCGCCGCTCATGGCACGGCTGAAGCAGGCGTCCGACCTCGACCCCGGGTTCGTCGTACGGGACTTCGCCGACCCGGCGGCCGCGGAGGCCCTCGCCCGGACGGAGGTGCTGATCACCGGGTGGGGCTGCCCCGGCCTCGACGCCGGGGTGCTGGCCGCGGCGCCCCGGCTGCGCACCGTCCTGCATGCCGCGGGCTCGGTCCGTTCGCTGGTCGGCGAGGCCCTGTGGGAGCGCGGGATCACTGTGTCCAGCGCGGTGACGGGCAATGCCCTGCCGGTCGCGGAGTACACCCTCGCGATGATCCTGCTCGCCGGGAAGGACACCTTCACCCACCGCGAGCGCTTCCGCACCAGCCACGCCTACCCGACCGACGCGGAGACCGCGCACACCGGCAACGTCGGCCGCCGGATCGGGATCATCGGGGCCTCACGCGTGGGCCGCCGGCTGCTGGAGCTGCTGCGGCCGTTCGACTTCACGCTCCTGCTGCACGACCCCTATGTCAGCCCCGCCACGGCCGCCTCCCTCGGTGCCGAACTCCTGCCGCTGGAGGACCTGTTGCGGCACAGCGACATCGTGTCGCTGCACGCCCCCGACATCCCCGAGACCTACCGCATGCTGGA
Organism: Streptomyces longisporus; assembly: GCF_039532765.1. Taxonomy (NCBI): domain Bacteria; kingdom Bacillati; phylum Actinomycetota; class Actinomycetes; order Kitasatosporales; family Streptomycetaceae; genus Streptomyces; species Streptomyces longisporus. The sequence continues at coordinate 424,451 of NZ_BAAASG010000009.1, read as the reverse complement.
TGCCGGCCGGCTCGCGCTGATCCGGGACGGCGGCGTCCTGATCAACACCTCGCGCGGCGCCCTCGTCGACCCCGACGCACTCACCGACGAGCTGGTCTCCGGGCGGCTGCACGCGATCCTCGACGTCACCGAACCGGAGCCGCTGCCCGCCGGATCCCCGCTCTACCGCCTACCGAACGTCTTCCTCACCCCGCACATCGCCGGCTCGCTCGGCAACGAGCTGGAACGTCTCGGCCGTATCGTCGTGGAGGAACTGGAACGCCTGGTCGCGGGCCTGCCGCCGGCCCACGAGGTACGGCACTCGGACCTGGCCCGGGTCGCGTGAGGAGCGGTGCCCGCGGCTGCGCCGGGGTTCGGGCAGCAGGGCTCCCGCCGGTTGTCCACAGCCCTGCATGCCGGAGAAACGATGGGATACGGTTTCCGCAAGGCGCGCTCCGCGGGCCGTGCGGATGTGCGGCTCCGTCGCGGGGGGATGTGCTGTCGACCGTCTGCGGCGTCGTCGTGGCGGGTCGCGCCCCGCGGCGGAGCCGCTGTGGATACGGCCCCGCGCCCCTTCGGGGCGCGGCCGAACCGCAGCAGACCTCGCCCGGCCCGCCCAGGGGCGCACCCGCTCGGCGTCCGGCAAGGGAAGTTCTTGAGGTGAAGGAGCCGCAACGGTGAGTCAGCGCAAGGCGGCCGGGGACGTCGGACGGGCCACCATTCGTGATGTGGCGGAGCGGGCGGGGGTCTCCGTCGCGAGCGTCTCCCGCGTCCTGTCCGGGAACTATCCCGTCTCGGAGGACCTGCGCCGCCGGGTGATGAAGGTAGTCCGGGACCTGGACTACGTCACCAACGCGCACGCCCGCTCCCTCGCCGGCGGCGGCACCCCGACGGTCGCCATCCTCATCAACAACATCACCGGCGCCGCGTTCGCCCATGTGGCGAGGGGTGTCGAGGGCGCCGCCGCGCTGCGCGGCTGGCTCTCCCTGGTCGGCACCACCGGAGACGACCCCGAACGGGAGCTCGCGCTGGTCAACATGATGCGCCAGCAGGGCGTGGCCGCGGTGGTGCTGCTCGGCGGCGCCTACGACTACGACGAGTACCAGTTGCGCATGGCCCGCTTCGCCCGTTCCCTGGACGCGGCGGGCTCGCATCTCGTCCTGGTGGGCAGGCCGCCCCTGGAGGGCGACGTCCCGGCCACCACGGTCGACTACGACAACGAGGGCGGCGCCTACGCGATGGCCAGCCATCTGCTGTCGGCCGGCCACCGCAGGGTCCTGGTGCTGCCCGGTCCCGCCGAACTCACCACGGCGCAGGGCCGGTTGAGGGGCGCCGAGCGGGCCTTCGAGGCGTACGGCGTGCCCTTCGACCCGGGCATGGTGCGGCACGGCCCGTACGACGACGAGCACGGGTACAGCGCCGTCGAGACAGCCCTGCACGAGACGCCGGACTTCACGGCCGTGCTCGCGGGGACGGACGTGGTCGCCGCGGGCGCCATGCAGGCCCTGCGCGCGGCGGGCCTGCGCGTGCCGGAGGACGTCTCCATCGTCGGCTACGACGACATCCCGCTCGCTTCCCAGCTCACGCCTCAACTGACCACCGTGCATGTGCCGTACGAGGAAATGGGCCGGGTGGCCCTGCGGGCGGTGGCCGACCGGCGCGAGGGCGGCGCGGGCCGCCGCAAGGGCACCGACGGCGACCATCTCGTGCTCGGCACCCATGTCGTCGTACGAAACTCGGTACAGCCGCCCGTCACCAGGCGTTGATGGGCCGCCCTCGAAGCGATCGTTTCGTAACCGGTTTCCGTCGCCTACCAGCGCTTTTCTCAGTCTGACGCAACAAGTTCGCGCACGCCCCTTGCTCCATCCGGACCTGTCGGCCTACCTTCGCAGCAACCGTTTACTACAGCTTCCGCTTGGCCGACCCCCCTCAGCCGCGAGCCGACGGATTCCGGCCGCCGTTCCCGGCCTGCACCGAGCCGCCGCCTTCTTGTCTCCAGACGCCCAACTTCCGAAGGAACACGGTCAGATGAACTTCACCAGCCCCCGGAGAAGGTTCGCCCACGCCGCTGTCGCGGGACTCGCACTCACAGGTCTGCTCTCCGCCTGCGGCGGATCGGACTCCGGGGACGGCACCAAGTCGTCGGGCCCGGTCACCCTCCCCTTCTGGGGCTGGGCCAACGGTCAGGAAGCCGTCGCCAAGGCGTTCAACGCCTCGCACAAGGACATCAAGCTCAAGTACACCAAGGTCACCGACCAGCTCACCATGCAGAAGCAGCTGACCAACGCGGTCAAGGCGGGCAACGCACCCTGCCTGGTGCAGAACACCGCCGAGTACGTGACCAGTTGGGTCTCGCAGGGCGCGCTCGCCGACATCAGCCGGTACGTCTCGTCGAGCAAGGACAAGTTCAACGCCGGTTCCTGGGCGAGCGCACAGGTGCAGGGCAAGAGCTACGGCGTCCCGACCAGCTCCGCGCCCGACTTCACGATCTACCGCACCGACATCTTCGACAAGTACGGCATCAAGCCCCCTGCCACCTGGGACGACTTCATCGCCGCGGGCAAGGTCCTGAAGAAGCACGGCATCAAGATCACCAACTATGCCGGTGAGGACCCGAGCACCCTGGAGGTGCTCGCCATGCAGGCCGGGGCCCACTGGTACGCGATCGACGGCAACTCCTGGAAGGTCGACTTCCAGGACGTGGGCACCCTCAAGGCCGCGAAGGTGATCCAGGAGATCATCGACAACGACCTCAACTCGAAGCTGTCCTTCGCCGACTACGCGGCCGTGCAGCGCAACTACGACAACGGCGGCACCGCGACCCGGCAGATCTCCACCTGGCAGATGGCCGGCATGGTGCAGAACTTCACCAGGTCCTTCGGCAAGTGGGCGCTGTCGCCGTGGCCGGCGTACCAGGGCGAGGCCGCCAAGACACCGGCCGGCACCAATCTGACCGGCAGCGTGACGCTGGTGACCAAGCAGTGCAAGGACGTCCAGCAGGCCGCGGAGGCCGCGCTGTGGATGTCCACCGACACCGACGCGGTGAAGACCATGGCGAGCCCGACGACCGGCAACGGCGTGATGCCGGCGCTGGCCGACTCCGACGCGTACGTCGGTGAGGCCATCTCCGACAAACTGCTCGGCAAGAACTACCGGCCCGCGCAGAAGGTGGTCACCGACAGCCTGAACACCATCACCACGGACTGGACCTTCGGGCCGGACTGGACCGCCATGTTCACCGAGATGCAGGCCGGCTGGGCGAAGGTCGTCAACAAGGAGGAGAAGGTCACCGATCTGCTGGCGCACATGCAGGACTGGACGGTCAAGGACCTGAAGTCCCGCGGCATCAGCGTCAAGGGCTAGAGGCCGGGGTCGAGAACCGATGATTCGCTCACTGCGCTGGAAGGGGGCCGCCTTCACGGTGCCCTTCCAGCTCGGCTTCGTCTTCCTGTATCTGCTCCCGATCGGCTACGCGGTCTACCAGTCGCTCTACCGCGAACAGCAGTCCGGGCTCGGCCTCGGCGGCTCGACGGAGAGGTTCGCCGGGCTGGACAACTACCAGCACGGCCTGACGGACTCGGCGTTCATGGGCTCGGTGCTGCGGGTGGTGCTGTTCGCCTGCGTGCAGATCCCGGTGATGCTGCTGATCAGCCTCGTACTGGCGCTGTTCCTGGACATGCTGGCCTCCAAGGCCGCCGGCCGGTTCCGGATCCTGCTCCTGGTGCCGTACATGATCCCCGGTGTGGTGGCCGCGCTCGTGTGGATCAACCTGTACAGCCCGGACGTCGGTCCGCTGACCCCGCTGGGCAAGGTGTTCGGCTTCGACTGGAACTTCTTCGCGCCGTCGATGGTGTGGCCGTCCATCGGCAATCTGCTCACCTGGCACGGCATCGGCTACAACATGGTGATCATCTACTCGGCGCTGCAGGGCGTCCCGCGTGAGCTGTTCGAGGCGGCGCGGCTCGACGGCGCCTCCGAGGGACGGATCGCGGTCAGCATCAAAGTCCCGTTCGTACGGGGGGCGTTGGTGCTGACCGGCATGCTGTCGATCATCCAGATGCTGCAGATCTTCAACGAACCCGCGCTGTTCCGGAACATCACCCCGCAGACGGTCAGCGACAGCTTCACCCCCATCATGATCATCTACAACCAGGCGTTCAACGCCGGCGACTACCACTACGCCGCCGCCCTGTCGGTGCTGCTCGCCCTCATCCTCGGCGTCACCTCCTTCCTCTTCTACCGGCTGACCGCAAAGGAGGCGGACTGATGACGCTCACCGAAGAGCGCACCGAGCCCCATGCCGTACGGCGCCTCAACCGCCCCGACCCGGCGGCCCGTTCACGCGGCGGCCAGCGGTTTCTCCTGATCGGCCTCAGCCTGGCCAGTGTCTACAGCCTCTTCCCGGTCTGGTGGCTGATCGTCGCCGCCACCAAGGACCGCGTCGGCCTCTACCAGAGCAACGGCCTGTGGTTCTCCGGCTGGCACCTGTGGGGCAACCTGCGCCAGCTGTTCACCTACGAGCACGGCATCTTCCTGCGCTGGACCGCCAACTCCCTCCTGTACGCAGGGGTCGGCTCGCTCGGCGGCACCCTGCTCGCCCTCGCCACGGGTTACGGTCTCGCCCGCTTCCAGTTCCCGGGCCGGAACCTGGTGTTCGCGTGTGTGGTCGGCTCGTTCCTGATCCCGATCGCGCTGCTCACGCTGCCGCTGTATCTGCTGTTCTCGCAGATCGGCATGGTGGACACGCCCTGGGCGATGCTGATCCCCTGTCTGATCAACCCGTTCAGCGTGTACCTCGCGAAGGTCTACACCGAGGCCACGATCCCGTACGAGCTGCTGGAGGCGGCCCGTATCGACGGCGCCGGTGAGCTCCGGATCTTCTTCAGCATCGTGCTGCGGATGATGACCACGGGCGGGGCGACCGTCTTCCTGCTGGCCTTCGTCAACACCTGGAACGCCTTCTTCCTGCCGCTGACCGTCCTGCGCGGCGAGAACAACTGGACCCTCAACATCGGCCTGTACAACTGGTCCGGCAAGCGTCTCGAGTCCGGGGTCGACCTGACCAGTCTGGTGCTGACCGGCGCGCTGCTGTCCATCGTGCCGATGGCGATCATGATGGTGGCGATGCGCCGCTACTGGCGGACCGGAGTCACGCTGGGGGCCCTCAAGTGACCGTCCTCCCGGGAGCCTTGAAGTGACGGTGCTGCACAACCCCGTCATCCGCGGCTTCGCCCCCGACCCCTCACTGGTCCGGGTCGGCGACTGGTACTACGTGGCGACGAGTTCCTTCGAGTGGTTTCCGACCATCCCCCTGCACCGTTCGCGGGACCTGGCCCACTGGGAGTACGCAGGTCATGTGCGCGGCGCCGCTCCAGGCGACTCGCTGGCCGGGGTGCCGGACTCGGGCGGCATCTGGGCGCCGTCGCTGAGCTGGGACGGTGAGCGGTTCTGGGTGGTGTACTCGGTCGTCCGGTCGGTGGGGACGCCGTACTTCGACACCGACACCTACGTCAGCACGGCCACCGAGGTGAGCGGCAGGTGGACGGCCCCGCGACGGGTCAGGAGCCATGGCTTCGACCCCGCGCTCTTCCACCACGAGGGCCGGCTGTGGCTGCTCAACCTGCAGAACGACCACCGACCGGGCGGACGCCGGTTCGCCGGGATCGTCCTGACCGAGCTGGACCGGGAGACGCTGAACCCGGTCGGTGACACCCATCTGCTGCTGCAGCACGAACGTCTCGTCGAGGGCCCGAAGCTGCTGTGGCGGGAGGGCTGGTACTACCTGGTGCTGGCGGAGGGCGGCACGGGCTTCGAGCACGGAGTGCGGGTGGCCCGCGCTCACGCGCTCACCGGCCCGTACGAACTCGACGACCGGCCCCTGCTGACCTCGCGCGACGACGCGTCGCTGCCGTTGCAGAAGGCCGGGCACGGCGAACTGGTGCAGACTCCGGGCGGGCAGTGGGTGCTCAGCCATCTGACGGCCCGCCCGGTACGGACGCCGCAGGGCCCGCGCTGCACGCTGGGCCGGGAGACGGCGGTCCAGGCGGTGGCTTGGGACGAGGACGGCTGGCCGAGGCTGCCGCACGGGGGTTGGCATCCGGCCGTCGAGGTCGACGTACCGACCCGTCCCGAGCCGCTGCCGGCTCCGCCCACCGACTCCCCTCCCGAGCCGTCACCACGCCCACTGGCCCACCCCGACAGTCTGTTGGGCTGGCCGTGGAGCACTCTGCGTGCGGCCCCCGACCCGTCCTGGGCGGACGCCACGAGCCGTCCGGGCTGGATCCGGCTGCGCGGCCGGCACGGGCCCGAGTCGCGATGGGCGCACAGCCTGCTGGCCCAGCGGATCACGGAGCACCGCGCGGAGGCCGAGGTCACCGTGGAGGCGCGGCCGGACACCTTCACACAGGCCGCGGGGCTGGTGCTGCGGTACGACGCGGAGGCGTATCTGAGCCTGGACCTGACCTGGGCGGAGCCCGAGGGCGAAGAGCAGCGCGGGCAGCAGTGGCGGGGCGAAGGCCGTACCGTGCTACGGCTCGTGGAGCGTGACGAGGCCGGCACCCGGACGGTGGCCGTGGTGGACGTCGACGCGGGCGCTCCGGTGACGCTGGGCGTGACGACCGACGGGGCCGAGGCGCGATTCTGGTGGGTGCGGGGCGGGGTGCGGGTGCCGGTCGGAGGGCTCTTGGACTTCGGCAGGCTCTCCGACGACCACGGGTCCAGGCTCCGTTTCACCGGGTCGATGGCCGGCATCCATGCCGTGGACCTGGTGGACGCGGAGTTCACGGCCGACTTCACCGGCTTTCGGCTGATCTGCCGCTAGCTGCCCCCTGGTTGGCGCCGCCCCAGCCGCGTTCGAAGTTTCGAAAGTCCGAAACCGTGAAGACCTGCGAAGTCCGGCCTCTTCCCGACGTGATCCGGTGAACTTAGTGTAGGAAGCGCTTACTGTTTCCGCGCTGGTCGAAACTTTTCATGGCCCTCGGGCGGGCCGGAGAGGTGGTTCCCGAATGGTCCGGACGGGGAGTACGAGCGTGGCGGCCGGGCCGACGCTCGCGGTCGTCGCCCGCGAGGCGGGGGTGTCCGTGCCGACCGCGTCCAAGGTGGTCAACGGCCGGGAGGACGTGGCCCCGGAGACGCGCCGCCGTGTCACCGAGGCACTCGACCGGCTCGGCTACGTCCGCAGACCCCGGTTCGACGCGGCGAAGGTGCCGGGGCTGGTCGACCTGGTCGTGCACTCGCTGGACAGTTCCTGGTCGGGGGCGGTGCTGCAGGGTGTGGAGGCGGCGGCGCACGACGTGGGGCTCGAGGTGGTCGTCTCGGCGGGCCTCACCCGGACGCGTGGCGGCCGCCCGGAGCGCGGCTGGCTGGACAAGCTGATCGCGCGCGGGTCGTCCGGCGTGCTGTTCAACCTGGCCGAGCTGACGCCCTCGCAGTACGCCTGGCTGGACACGCACCGCATCCCGTACGTCCTGATCGACCCGGTCCTCGAACCCCCGCCGGGTGTCGTGTCGGTGGGCGCGGCGAACTGGCAGGGCGGGGTCACCGCGACCGAGCATCTGCTCTCCCTCGGCCACGAACGCATCGCCGTCATCGCCGGCCACCAGCGCAAGATGTGCAGCAGCGCCCGGGTCGCCGGATACCGCTCGGCACTCGCGTCGGCGGGGGTGCGGCATCGGCCGGAGTACGTCCGGCACGCCGGCTTCGACGAGAGCGTCGCGCATCGGCGCATGCTGGACCTTCTGGACCTGCCCGAGCCGCCGACGGCGGTGTTCGTCTGCTCCGACCACATGGCGTTGGGGGTGTACGGGGCCTTGGCCGCACGGGGGTTGCGGGTTCCGGACGACATCAGTGTGGTGGGCTTCGACGATCTGCCCGAGTCGCGGTGGGTCGCTCCCGCCCTGACGACGATTCGGCAGCCGTTGTCCGAGATGGCGGCGGGGGCGTTGCACTTGCTGGTGCGGATGATGGCGGGGGATCGGCTGGAGGGGACTCGTACGGAGTTGTCCACTCGGCTGGTGGAGCGGGGCAGTACGGGGTGCCTCCGGCGGTAGTGCCGCTGTGCGTCGTCGGTGGTCTGCGGGTGCGCTGTGGCTTGTCGCGCAGTTCCCCGCGCCCCTTAAAAGCCGGGACACTGTCGAGTTCGAAGCCGACGGGAAGTGACGACTCCGCCGCACAGGCGTTCCCTTGTGGTGGCTGTCTGCGTAGCCTCGGCTTCGATGAACCCCATTCCCGCGCGCCTGGACCATCTTGTCCTTGCGACGCCCGAACTCGCCGTGACGGTGGCCGACTTCGCTCGGCGTACCGGTGTGATGCCTGCGCCGGGCGGGGCGCATGTCGGTTTCGGCACCCGCAACCACCTGGTGTCGCTGGGTGGTTCCAGTTATCTGGAGATCATCGGTCCCGATCCGGAGCAGGCGGGGGCGGACGGGCCGCGGCCGTTCGACGTCGACCAACTGGTCTCCGCGCGCACGGTGACCTGGGCGATCAGCCCTCCCGATCTGGACGCGGCGGTCGTTGAGGCGCGGGCGCGGGGGTACGACCCCGGGCCGGTGCGGCCGATGAGTCGTCGTCGGCCGGACGGGACGCTGTTGGAGTGGCGCCTGACCGATGGTGACACCGCGCATCCGTCCGGTCTCGTGCCCTTTCTCATCGACTGGGGGGCCTCGGTGCACCCGACGGCTGCGGGGCTGCCGGTCACTCCCCTGCTCCGGTTGTCGGCGACTGCCCCGGACCCGGATGAGATACGCCCTCTGCTGGCCGCCGTCGGAGCCGAGCTGGCCGTGACCGAGGGGCCGGTGGGTCTCTCGTTCACGGTGGACAGCCCTCGCGGGCCGGTGACCTTCGGCTGAGGGTGTCCGATTCCTTCAAGACCGGCCGCCGGGGCGCTGCCTACGGTGACGGCATGACCCCACGATTCGCCGTGGTCGGCCTGGTCGTCTCCGACCTGGCCGCCTCGCTCGCCTTCTACCGTCGCCTCGGGCTCGTCTTCCCCGAGGGCTCCGAGGACCAGCCGCACGTCGAGGCCGAACTGCCCGGCGGGCTGACCCTCGCCCTGGATCCCGAGGAGACCGTCCGTTCCTTCCACCCGGGGTGGCGGCCGCCGGCCACCGGCGGCCGGATCTCGCTCGCCTTCCAGTGCGGGTCGCCCGCCGAGGTCGACTCCGTCTACGAGGACCTCGTGGGCGCCGGGTACCACGGCGAACTCAAGCCGTGGGACGCCTTCTGGGGGATGCGGTACGCCGTGGTGCACGACCCTGACGGCAACGGCGTCGACCTGTTCGCGCAGCTACCCGCGGCCGAGTAGCTGCCCGAGCCGCAGTCCCGCCAACTCCTTGACGTCGCGGGCCAGATGGGCCTGGTCGGCGAACCCGGCCCGGGCCGCCGTCTCCGCGAACGGCACCCCTTCCCGGGCCAGCCGCAGCGCCCGCTGCAGCCGCAGTACACGGGCCAGCATCTTGGGGCCGTAACCGAAGGCGGCAAGGGAGCGGCGGTGCAACTGGCGGGCACCCAGGCCGAGTTCGTCGGCGGTGGCCGCGACCGGGCGGCCCTCGCCGAGGGCGGTCACGAGGTGCCGTAGCAGCGGGTCGGGGGGTTCGGTGTCGGCGGCCAGACTCAGCGCCAACTCCTCCAGACCGTCCGCCGGTTCGGCGGCGGCGTGCACGCGGGCGGTGAGACGGCGGACCTCCGCGGGCGGCCGCAGTTCGCTGAGCGCCACGCGCCGGTCGCGCAGCTCGTGCGCGGGCACGCCCAGGAGGGCGGGCGCGGTGCCGGGGTAGAAGCGGACGCCCGCCCACACCCCGGGCTCGCCCGCGGTGACGTACGCGTGAGTGTCGGGCCCGGCGACCAGCAGCCGGCCCTGGTGCCACAGCAGGTCCATACAGCCGTCGGGCAGCACCCGTCCGGCTCCCGCCTCGGACGGGGTGTTCGTCCACACGACGGCCCCGGTCAGCCGGGACACCCTCTCCGTGTACACGTACGGAAGGCTACGCCGTCCGCGCTCCTGCGGGCTCACGCCCGGCTGCCATAGCCGACCTGGCGGAAACCGCCCCCAGCACACGCCCACCCCCACCCGCCGACGGTCCTTCGCCCGCACGACGGCCCCGGTCGGCCAGGACGCCCACTACCGAACGACTACGCCGTCCGCGCCCGGTGCTCCTGCGGGCTCACGCCCTACACCCGGCTGCCATAGCCGACCTGGCGGAGACCGCCCCCAGCACACGTCCACCCCCACCCACCTACCGGCCCTTCGCCCACACAATGGCCCCGGTCGGCCAGGACGCCCACTCCCGAACGACTACGCCGTCCGCGCCCGGTGCTCCTGCCGTCTCACGCCCCCACCCCGCATGAAAGCGCTGCCGCAGCCGACCTGGCGGAGACCGCCCCCAGCACACGTCCACCCCCACCCACCTACCGGCCCTTCGCCCACACAATGGCCCCGGTCGGCCAGGACGCCCACTCCCGAACGACTACGCCGTCCGCGCCCGGTGCTCCTGCGGGCTCACGCCGTACACCCGTTTGAAGGCGCTGGACAGCGCGAAGGCGCTGCCGTAGCCGACCTGGCGGGCGATTGCCTCCAGGGTGTCGTCGGTGTCGCGCAGCCGGTCGGCGGCCAGGGCCAGGCGCCGGCCGGTCAGGTACGTCATCGGGGGCTCGCCCAGGAGGCCGGTGAAGCGGCGGGCGAGGGCGGCTCGGGAGACTCCCGCCTTGGCCGCGAGGGAGGCGACCGTCCAGGGGTGGGCGGGGTCGTCGTGGAGCAGGCGGACGACCCTGCCCACCACGGGGTCCGCCAGCGCCCGGTACCAGGCCGGGGCGGCCGCCTCCGGGCGGGCGAACCAGGCCCTGAGCGCGGCGATGACCAGCAGGTCGAGGAGGCGGTCCAGGACGACCTCCTGGCCCGGCTCGTCCCGCACGATCTCCTCCATGAGGAGCGGGGTGAGCGGGCAGTCCCACACCTCGGGTGTGAGGGACAGCAGCGGCGGCAGGGCGTCCAGCAGCCGCCCGCTGACCTCGCCCTGCCACAGATAGGTGCCGATCAGCAGCACGGCAGACCCGTCGAGCCGGTCGCCCCAGGTGCGCACGCCGAGGTCCATGACGCCGTTGAGGGAGCGCCCGTCGGGGTAGCGGCACTCGGCCCCCGGCAGGATCAGCGCCTGCGGCTCCGTCTCGGGGTCGTCGGCACAGGTGTACGGGTCCGGGCCGCGCGCGATGGCGAGGTCGCCGGGCCGCAGCAGCACCCTCCCCCAGCCTTCGGCCGGGGGGACCCCCATCTCGCTTCGCTCGCCCGCGTCCGGCATGATCCACGCCTCGCCGCGGACCATCAGCATGACGGTGAGCGGGGCGCGGTCCTCGATCCGTACGCACCAGGGCGGTTCGAAGCACGCCCGGATCATGAAGGCGCCCCGCGCGCGGGGTCCGTCGAGGAGACCTGCAAGGGGGTCCATGCCGTGAGCGTAGACGCCCGCGCATGGGAATGAGCCGTTCAGCGATGGGGTCTTGGGGCGTGCGGCCCTTGACTGGAGGCATGGCTGACAACGCAGCGAACACGCAGAGCATGACGGTGGTGGTGACCGGTGCCTCGGGACGCACCGGGAGCCGCGTGGTGCGGGCGGCACAGGCGGCTGGGCTAGCGGTGCGGGCCGCGTCCCGCGCCCACGGTTTCGACTGGGAGGACCCGACGACCTGGGCGCAGACACTGCGGGGCGCCGACGCGGCGTACCTGATGTACCCGTCCGACGTCGGCGCCCCCGCGGCGACGGAAGGCGTCGGGGCGCTCGCCCGGGAGGCGGTCGGGCTCGGGGTGCGGCGGCTGGTGCTGCTGTCGGCGCGCGGCGAGGAGCAGGCGCCGGCGACCGAGGCGGCGCTGAAGGCCCCGGGTGCGGACTGGACGGTGGTGCGGGCCGCGTGGTTCGCGCAGAACTTCAGCGAGGGACCGCTGGTGGAGGAGTTGCGCAGGGGGGAGCTGGTGTTTCCGGCCGGTGAGGTGCGGGAGCCGTTCGTCGATGTGCGGGACATCGCCGAGGTGGTCGCTGTCGCTTTGACGGCCGGGCAGCGGTACGTCGGGCGGACGGTGGAGGTGACCGGGCCGCGGCTGCTGTCGTTCCGCGAGGCGGTCGCAGAGATCTCCGCGGCCATCGGTAGGGAGGTTTCTTGTACGCCGGTGCCTGCACGGGCTTATGGCGAGGCGCTGACCGGGTTCGGCGTGCCGGCGGAGGAGGCGGAGTTTCTGGTGGAGGTGTTCGAGGGGCTGCTCGATGGGCGCAATGCGCATCTCACGGACGGAATCCGGCAGGTGTTGGGGCGTGCGCCCCGGGACTTCGAAGACTTCGTGCGGGAGGCTGCGGCGGCAGGGGCCTGGAAGGTTTGACGGGGAGCGCCTTTGGGGTGCTGGATGTCTGCGGACTGCGACTTGTGAGTGGCCGCACATCGACACAGCCCCGCGCTTCGCGCCTCCTCAGGGCGCCTCACGGACCGTCGTGTTTGTGGTGCGGGTGGGTGCTCTTCACGTGCGTACGCAGGCGTGAGGTCACGTCCTCCGGGGGCAGGAAGCGGGACCAGCGTTCCGGAAACTCGGAGGGCATGTCCGGGTCGGTCGGGTCCGTTTCGTGGCCGGCGGCCGCGCGGGCCACGTGTTCGGCCAGTTGGACCTCGCGGAGCCGCTCGTTGGCGGCGCGGGCGGCGGCGGTCGCGGCGGCCGGCCAGACCCGGTCGATCGCGGCGTTGACCGCGGCCCCGACGAGGACGGCGAACGCGGACACGCCGATCCACAGCAGTACGGCGACGGGCGCGGCGAGCGAGCCGTAGATGGTGGGGCCCTCGACCGTGCTGGTCAGGTAGATGCGCAGCAGGAAGCTGCCGAGCACCCACATCGCGAGGGCGACCAGGGCGCCGGGCACGTCCTCGATCCACGGGGAGCGGACGGGCACGGACACGTGGTACAGCGTGGTCAGGAACGCGATGGACAGGACGATGACCACGGGCCAGTACAGGACCTGCACGACGGTCGTCGACCACGGCACGACGTTCACCACCGCGTCAGGCCCGGCCACCATCAGCGGCAGTGCGACGGAGCCGATCAGCAGGGCCACGATGAACAGCGCGAACGACAGCAGGCGGGTCTTCACGATGCCGCGGACCCCGTCGAGGCCGTACATCACGGTGATGGTGTCGATGAAGACGTTCACGGCTCGGGAGCCCGACCACAGGGCGAACAGGAAGCCGATGGAGATGACGTCGGGCCGGCCGCCCTTCATGACGTCGTGCAGGATCGGCTGGGCGATCTCGTGGACGCCCTTGTCGGACAGGACGGTGCGGGACGCCTCCAGGATGTTGTTCTCCAGGCTCGCGATGGAGTGGGCGCCGGTCCAGGCGTCGACGTAGCCGAGCAGGCCGATCAGGCTCAGCAGCAGGGGCGGCACGGACAGCAGCGTGAAGAACGCGGCCTCGGCCGCGAGGCCCAGGATGCGGTACTCCATGCACGAGTTGACCGTGTCCTTGAGCAGCAGCCAGGCAGTCCTGCGCTTCGAGACGTTCCGATAGAGGGCACGCGCCCGGTGGAGACGCCCGGAGGGGGGGCTGCTCTGCGGCGATTCACTTGCTGACTGCACGACCTAACGGTATCCGCCGTGGCCGAGTGCACTCATCCCCCGGCATCCCACGGCATCCCCCGGCCCATCGGCCCGGCGTGACGGCCATGGGGGCGACGTCTTGGCGCCGGTCGGCAACTTTCAGGCCGACAGGGGGTCCAAGGGGCGCAGCCCCCTGTGGCTGACGACACCGGCCGGGGGTACTTTCGCCGCATGGCACGCCGCACCCACACCGTGACCAACCAGCCCCCACCCCTGACCGACTACGACCTCTTCGGCGCCGACCGCGCCCTCACCGAGGCCGTCGAACGGCACCTGGACCCCGAGCTGCTCGACGAGGCGCACGGCGAGCTGGCCGCACTCGGCCGGGCCTCCGGTTCGGCACAGCTGCAGGAGTGGGCGGTCCAGGCCAACGAGAACCCGCCCCGGCTGCGCACCCACGACCGTCACGGCCACCGTGTCGACGAGGTCGACTTCCACCCCGCCTGGCACCGCCTGCTCGGCAAGGGTGTCGCCGCGGGACTGACCGCGGCCTGGGTACGGCCCGGCGGCCATGTCCGCAGAGCCGCCGCGTTCCTGGTGTGGACGCAGGTCGAGGCCGGGAACCTCTGCCCGCTGTCGATGACCCACGCGGCCGTCCCCGCCCTGCGCACCGACCCGGCGCTGGCCGCCGAGTGGGAGCCGCGGCTCACGTCCATGGTCTACGACCGCGAGCTGCGGCCCGCCCGCCTCAAGGCCGGGGCGCTGTTCGGGATGGGCATGACGGAGAAGCAGGGCGGCAGCGACGTACGCGCCAATACGACGACCGCACGGCCCCTCGCCGAGGAGGGTACGTACGAGCTCACCGGGCACAAGTGGTTCTGCTCGGCCCCGATGTCCGACGGTTTTCTGGTGCTCGCCCAGGCTCCGGACGGGCTCACCTGCTTCCTCGTGCCGCGTGTCCTGGAGGACGGCTCCCGCAACGTCTTTCTGATCCAGCGGCTCAAGGACAAGCTCGGCAACCGCTCCAACGCCTCCAGCGAGGTCGAGTTCGACGGGACCTGGGCCCGCCGGGTCGGCGAGGAGGGACGCGGGGTGCGGACCATCATCGACATGGTGGCGGCGACCCGGCTGGACTGCGTGCTGGGCTCGGCGGGCCTGATGCGGCAGGCGGTCGCGCAGGCCGTGCACCACTGCACCCACCGGGAGGCGTTCGGCGCGAAGCTGGTCGACAAGCCGCTGATGCGCAACGTGCTGGCCGACCTGGCGCTGGAGTCCGAGGCGGCGACCACGCTCGCGCTGCGTCTCGCCGCCGCCTGTGACGAGGGCGGCGAGCAGGAGCGGGCGCTGCTGCGGATCGCCGTGCCGGCCGCCAAGTACTGGGTGACCAAGCGCTGTACGCCGGTCGCGGTGGAGGCCGCCGAGTGCCTGGGCGGCAACGGGTACGTCGAGGAGTCGGGGCTGCCCCGCCTCGTGCGCGAGTCGCCGCTCAACTCGATCTGGGAGGGCGCCGGGAACGTACAGGCGCTGGATGTGCTGCGCGCCCTGCAGCGCGAGCCGCAGGCGCTCAACGCCTACCTCCAGGAGGTCGGCGAGGCCCGCGGCGCCGACCACCGCCTGGACGCCGCGATCAAGGACCTGCTGACCGAGCTGGCCGACCTGGACGGGATCGAGGGGCGGGCCCGGCGGCTGACGGAGCGGCTTGCGCTGGTGCTCCAGGGTTCGCTGCTCGTCCGGTTCGCCCCACCGGAGGTGGCCGACGCCTTCTGCGCCGCACGACTGGGCGGCGACGGGGGCGCGGCCTTCGGGACACTGCCCCACACCCTGGACCTCGCGTCGGTGGTGGAGCGGGCCCGGCCGGTGTCCTGACCTGGGCTCATGTCGTACGGGGGTGGTGCTGCGCCGACACGGCACCACCCCCGCCCAACCGGCCCGTTCGAGGCCACGAACGCCGCTCGGGACGGCGTTGCTCAATATTCAATCAAGCAGGAGCCTGTCCACCAGGGTTGCAAGGGGTTGCAACTTGCTGCTGTCTGCGACTGGAGTGGGCCCGTCCGCCGGGAACGGACGGCACTATGGACGGACAGTACGGACGACTCCGGCTCCGTGGCCGAAACGCGGCGAGAAACCGGTTGTCCCGAGCCCTTCTTCCGGGAGGCCCCGTGGCGCACCCGCCGACGGACGTGACGCAGCTCGCCGTGGTCGACACGGCGCGCGCGGCGCGGGTACTCAGCGAGGTCCGCGCCGCCAGGCTCTCCGGGCAGCGCACCGCCGTCGCGCCGCGCCCGGTGATCGAGCAGTCCTGGGGGCGCATGCTGCGCAGCGGCATCGACCCCGAACGCGACCACCGCTCCGGGCTGCTGCCCTCCGACGAGGTGCGGCGGCGCCGGGAGAGCACGACGCTGCGGCACGTCCTGCCGGTGCTGCGGGAGGGGCTGCTGTCGGTCGCGGACGTCGCCCACCACATCATGGTCGTCGCCGACGAGGACGGCCGGGTGCTGTGGCGCGAGGGCAGCCCGGCCGTGCTGCGCAAGGCGGACGGGCTCGGCTTCGAACTGGGCGCCGACTGGCGGGAGGACGTCGTCGGGACGAACGGCATCGGCACCCCGGCCGTGGTGCGCCGGCCCGTGCAGGTCTTCGCCTCCGAGCACTTCGTGCGCTCGCAGACCTCCTGGACCTGTACCGGTGCGCCCATCACCGACCCGCGCGACGGCCGGCTGCTCGGTGTCGTCGACGTCAGCGGACCGCTGGAGACGATGCACCCGGCCACGCTCGCCTGGGTGGACTCGGTGGCCAAACTCGCCGAGGCCCGGCTGCGCGAGCTGCATCTGACCTCGTTGGAGCGGCTGCGCGCGGTGGCCGCACCGGTGCTGGCCCGGGTCGGCGGCCGGGCCCTGGCGGTGGACCGGGACGGCTGGACCGCGGCGGTGACCGGGATGCCGTACACCAGCCGGATCGCCCTGCCCAAGTCCCTGACGGCGGGCCGCCGGTGGCTGCCGCCGCTCGGCCTGTGCTCGGTGGAGCCGCTGGCCGAGGGCTGGCTGGTCCGGGCCACGGACGAGCCCGTGCCGCGCGGCGCCACGCGCATCGTGCTGGACCTGACGCAGTCGCGCCGCTGGTCGGTCACGGTGTCCGGGTCCGCGGGCTCCTGGAGCCATGAACTGAGCCCCCGGCACGCCGAATTGCTCTATCTGCTCGCCCTGCAGCGCGGCGGCCGCAGCGCGGCGGGCCTGGCCGAGGAGGTGTTCGGCGACCCGGCCCGTACGGTGACGGTGCGCGCGGAGATGTCCCGAGTACGGCGCTATCTCGGCGGGTTGCTGGAGCACCGGCCGTACCGCTTCGCGGAGGACGCGGAGGTGGAGCTGCTCCTGCCGGCCGACCCGCACGATCTGCTGCCGCAGTCGACGGCACCGGCGGTGATCAACGTACGGCAGCCGGCCGACATGCCCTGAGCGTGTCCGACACATACCCCTCAGTGACCACACGGCCGTATCTTCCGCATATTTGCACGGTCTTCGTGCCCTACCGCCCCGGACTGCCGTAGCATCCCTCTACGGGCCACCCCACCTGCTCCTTTGGTCAACACACGGACCAATGGCCGCAGTTGGCCCGCCTCGGGAGGACGTATGAAGCAACGTGGCCGACACCGCAGGCAGAAGCGGGGCCGTGCGCTGCGCGCCTTCCTCGCCGGGACCGCCCTCGCACTCACCGCCGCCGCCACCATGATCAGCGCCTCGCAGGCCACGGTCGGCGACAGGCCGGGAGCCCTCAAGGCACTCGACGCGTCCGAGCGGACGACCGGGCTGCGGCTCCAGGAGCGGCTGGTGCCTCGCAGCACCCTCGACCGGCTCGCCGCCGCCATGGGCAGGCCCGTCGGCGTCAGCACCGTCCTCGACGACGCCGACCACTCGCTGCTGGGCGCGGCCGACTGTACGGCCGGCGAGCGCACGGCGCTGCCCGTGGCACCCGCGGCCACCCGCGCGTACTGCTGGGACGCCGCCGACACCCGCGGCTGGCGGGCCGGCGCGGTCACCACCTCCGGGGACGCGGACGACGACGGCCACTGGGGCGACCGCCGCGTGATCCTCTCCGGCTGGACCCACCAGGCGGGCAGGTCGGCGCAGCCGGGCCTCGCCCGGGTCGCCTTCGTCGACGCCGGCGACCCCGACCGCCTCACCTATGCCTGGGCGACCCTTGCCGTCCCCGTCGACGGCGGCCGTGACTACCGCGGGCTCACCTCCGCCGTCTCCGGCATGGTCTGGTACCAGGACAAGCTCCTGGTCACCGCCGCGGACGGGCTGTACGTGTACGACGTGCACCGCATCCAGCGGGCCACCGTCGACAGCGGCGCGGTCGGCCGGGTGCCCGGCGGCTGGGCCGCGGACGGCGCGCGGTATGTCCTGCCGGCCGTCGGCTCGTACCGGCTCACCGGTGGGAGCGCCCTCCCGGCGGCGATCTCCCTCGACCGCAGCACCGCGCCGGACAGCCTGGTGGCGAGCGAGTGGGTGCCCGCGGACAGCGGCCGGCACACCCGCCTGTGGCGTTACGCGTTCAGCAGCGACCCGGACCGCGCCGGCCTGCTGGCCACCGATCCCGCGGGACGCGCGAGCGCGACCGAGGCGTACGAGACGAAGACGGCCGGCGTCGGCGGGGTCCTGTCGTACGGATCACAGTGGTACCTGGCCCGCACGGCGGGCACCGCGGACGGCCACGGCACCTTGTGGCGACAGAACGCGCGCGGCGCGAAGGCCACGCGGTGCGGTTCGGACGGGACGAACCGGTGCTGGGGCGGACCCTCCGGGGCCCTGTCTTATTGGGAGGAGACCGGTGAGGTCTGGTCCCAATCCGGGCGGATGTTGTATGCGCTGCCGTTGAGCTCAGTAGACAGGTCTCTGGGGTAGTCGCTCCGCGTTGGGCCGTCATTCGTCTGCGGCAACATCGTGGCTGGTCGCGCCCACGCGGCGGAGCCGCATATCGACACAGCCCCGCGCCCCTTTGGGGCGCGGGCTGGACGCCGATCGACAGATCCGCCCGGCGGATGATTCCCTGACCGGCATGACCAACATTCCCGTGACCACCTGGTCCCTGGAGCAGACCGCACCGACCGATCTGCTTTCGGCCGCCATGCCGGAGGGGGACGTGCGGATCGTTCGCTCCGAGGTTCCCTCGCCCGAGTTCAGCCGGTTCCTGTATGCGTCCGTCGGCGGTGACATCCGCTGGATCGACCGGCTGGGCTGGACGTATGCGCGGTGGCAGGAGCACCTGGGGCGGCCGGGCGTGGAGACATGGGTCGCATACGACCGGGGAACGCCCGCGGGATACGTGGAACTGGAGCCGCAGGACGACGGGGTCGTGGAGATCGTGTACTTCGGTCTGATTCCCGCCTTCCGGGGGCGGCGGATCGGCGGACACCTGCTGTCGTACGGCGCCGCCCGCGCCTGGGACCTCGCGGAGCGCTGGCCCGGGCTGGCGCAGACGAAGCGGGTCTGGCTGCATACGTGCAGCCTGGACGGGGAGCACGCCATGGACAACTATCTGCGCCGGGGCTTCAAGCTCTTCGACACCAAGGTCGAGGAGCAGGCCGAGGTGCCGGCACCGGGCCCGTGGCCCGGGGCATACCGCGCCTGACCTGCACCGACAAGACCGGCGGCGGCCGATGTGATCGACGACACCCTTGTCTCACACTTCGAGACCAGGGTGTCCGCATCATGGACGAAGCTGGACTGTGTCCAGATTGCCATGACACGCTTCCGTCATGTCTGGAACTGGAATTGCCTTGGTGAGTCGGCGGCACGTCGACCTCGGCCGCATGTCCAGCGCCATCTGTCCGGCGTGCTGAGCGCCCATTAGTGGCCTCCGGCCACGGGGCCGCGACACACCCGACATCTCCTGACATTCCCTCTCATCCCGCGCAACGACGCGCACGCATGCCCATGCGCCCGAATGCGCAGGTCAGAGCCGCTTCCCGCCTGTCCCGAAGGACGTAATCACCATGGCCGCCACCCCGCAGAAGCCTGCCGCTTCGACTCCCCGCCGCAAGGTGAGCCGTCACCGTGGTGAGGGTCAGTGGGCCGCGGGGCACCACACCCCGCTGAACGGCAACGAGCAGTTCAAGAAGGACGATGACGGTCTCAATGTGCGGACACGCATTGAGACGATCTACTCCAAGCGCGGCTTCGACTCGATCGACCCCAACGACCTGCGCGGACGTATGCGCTGGTGGGGGCTGTACACCCAGCGTAAGCCCGGGATCGACGGCGGCAAGACCGCGATCCTGGAGCCGGAGGAGCTGGACGACAAGTACTTCATGCTGCGGGTGCGCATCGACGGCGGCCGCCTGACCACCCAGCAGCTGCGCGTGATCGGCGAGATCTCGCAGGAGTTCGCGCGCGGCAGCGCCGACATCACCGACCGGCAGAACATCCAGCTGCACTGGATCCGCATCGAGGACGTCCCGGAGATCTGGAACCGGCTGGAGGCCGTCGGCCTGTCCACCACCGAGGCCTGCGGCGACTGCCCGCGTGTGGTCATCGGCTCGCCGGTCGCAGGTATCGCCGAGGACGAGATCATCGACGGCTCCTGGGCGATCGAGGAGATCCACGAGCGCTACATCGGCAGCAAGGAGTTCTCCAACCTGCCGCGCAAGTTCAAGACGGCGATCTCCGGCTCCCCGCTGCTCGACGTGGTGCACGAGATCAACGACGTGGCGTTCGTCGGCGTCGAGCACCCCGAGCACGGCCCCGGCTTCGACCTGTGGGTCGGCGGCGGCCTGTCCACCAACCCGAAGCTCGGCGTCCGGCTCGGCGCCTGGGTCCCGCTGGACGAGGTGCCCGAGGTGTGGGCCGGCGTGGTCGGCATCTTCCGCGACTGGGGCTACCGGCGGCTGCGCACCCGCGCCCGTCTGAAGTTCCTCGTCGCCGACTGGGGCCCGGAGAAGTTCCGCCAGGTCCTGGAGGACGACTACCTCAAGCGCAAGCTGGTCGACGGTCCCGCGCCCGCCGAGCCCTTCGGCCGCTGGCGCGACCACGTCGGCGTGCACCGGCAGAAGGACGGCCGGTTCTACGTCGGCTTCGCCCCGCGCGTCGGCCGCGTCGACGGTGCCACGCTCACCAAGATCGCCGAGGTCGCCGAGGCCCACGGCTCGGGCCGGGTGCGTACCACCGTCGAGCAGAAGATGATCGTCCTCGATGTCGAGGAGGCGCAGGTCGAGCCGCTGGTCGAGGCCCTGGAGGCGCTGGACCTGACCGCCAAGCCGTCCCCGTTCCGGCGCGGCACCATGGCCTGCACCGGCATCGAGTACTGCAAGCTCGCCATCGTCGAGACCAAGCAGCGCGGTTCGTCCCTGATCGACGAACTGGAGCGCCGCATCCCGGAGTTCGACGAGCCGATCACCATCAACATCAACGGCTGCCCGAACGCCTGCGCCCGTATCCAGGTGGCGGACATCGGTCTCAAGGGCCAGCTCGTCCTCAA
Source organism: Streptomyces longisporus (assembly GCF_039532765.1). NCBI lineage: Bacteria > Bacillati > Actinomycetota > Actinomycetes > Kitasatosporales > Streptomycetaceae > Streptomyces > Streptomyces longisporus. The sequence continues at coordinate 403,440 of NZ_BAAASG010000009.1, read as the reverse complement.
CGACCGGGGCGAGCAGGTCGAGGGCTACCAGGTGCACCTCGGCGGTGCGCTGGGCCTTCAGGCCGGGTTCGGCCGCAAGGTCCGTGGCCTGAAGGTCACCTCCGAGGAGCTGCCCGACTACGTCGAGCGTGTCCTCAAGCGGTTCCAGGCCGAGCGCGAGGACGGCGAGCGGTTCGCCGCCTGGGCCTCCCGTGCGTCCGAGGAGGCCCTGTCGTGAGCGTCAGCGAACGACAGCGAAAGGAGGGGCCGTGAGCGAGCGGGCCGCCCCCTTCTACTGCCCCTACTGCGGCGACGAGGACCTGCGTCCGTCCGAGCAGGGCCATGGCGCCTGGGAATGCGCGGCGTGCAACCGGGCCTTTCAGCTGAAGTTCCTCGGGCTGCTCGCCCGGGGTCTTCAGCACTCCGAAGCAGGGGGAGACGACATATGACCGCGGTTCAGGAAGAGAAGGCGACCGAGGACCTGAAGGCGCTCGCCGAGCAGGCCGGCCGTGACCTGGAGGACGCCTCCGCGCTGGAGATCCTCCAGTGGGCGGCCGAGACCTTCGGCAAGCGTTTCTGCGTGACCTCGTCGATGGAGGACGCGGTGGTCGCCCACCTCGCCTCGCGCGCCATGCCCGGCGTGGACGTGGTGTTCCTCGACACCGGCTACCACTTCCCGGAGACCATCGGCACCCGCGACGCGGTCGAGGCCGTGATGGACGTCAACGTCATCACGCTCACCCCGCGCCAGACGGTCGCCGAGCAGGACGCGGAGTACGGCCCCAAGCTGCACGACCGCGACCCCGACCTGTGCTGCAAGCTGCGCAAGGTCCAGCCGCTGGAGCAGGGCCTGAAGAACTATGTGGCCTGGGCGACCGGTCTGCGCCGCGACGAGTCCCCGACCCGGGCGAACACCCCGGTCGTCGGCTGGGACGAGAAGCGCCGGAAGGTCAAGATCTCCCCGATCGCCCGCTGGACCCAGGACGACGTGGACGCCTACGTCGCCGAGCACGGCGTACTGACCAACCCGCTGCTGATGGACGGCTACGCGTCCGTCGGCTGCGCCCCCTGCACCCGCCGCGTCCTGGAGGGCGAGGACGCGCGCGCGGGCCGCTGGGCGGGCAGTGCCAAGACCGAGTGCGGGCTGCACGGATGACGACGACAGACATTCAGGAGACGAACGTGACGACCGGAGCCACCGTCTGGCTCACGGGTCTGCCGAGTGCCGGCAAGACCACCATCGCGTACGAGCTGGCCGGCCGGCTGCGCGAGGAGGGCCACCTCGTCGAGGTGCTCGACGGCGACGAGATCCGCGAGTTCATCTCCGCGGGTCTCGGCTTCAGCCGCGAGGACCGGCACACCAACGTGCAGCGCATCGGCTTCCTCGCCGAACTGCTCGCCCGCAACGGCGTCAAGGCGCTCGTCCCGGTGATCGCGCCGTACGCCGACAGCCGCGAGGCGGTGCGCAAGCGCCACCAGGAGGGCGGGGCGCCGTATATCGAGGTGCATGTGGCGACCCCGGTCGAGGTGTGCTCCGTACGTGATGTGAAGGGTCTGTACGCCAAGCAGGCGGCGGGCGAGCTGTCCGGGCTCACCGGGGTGGACGACCCCTACGAGGAGCCCGAGACGCCCGATCTGCGCATCGAGTCGCAGCACCAGACCGTCCAGGAGTCCGCGGCCGCGGTCCACGCGCTGCTCACCGAAAGGGGACTGGCATGACGACCGTTGCCAAGGCGGAGGAGGGCACGGCCGCTCCGTACGCCCTCTCCCACCTGGACGCCCTCGAGTCCGAGGCAGTGCACATCTTCCGCGAGGTGGCGGGCGAGTTCGAGCGGCCGGTGATCCTGTTCTCCGGCGGCAAGGACTCCATCGTCATGCTGCACCTGGCGCTGAAGGCCTTCGCGCCGGCCGCGGTGCCCTTCTCGCTGCTGCACGTGGACACCGGGCACAACTTCCCCGAGGTCCTGGAGTACCGCGACCGGACGGTGGCCGAGCACGGGCTGCGGCTGCACGTCGCGTCGGTGCAGGACTACATCGACCGGGGTGTGCTCAAGGAGCGCCCGGACGGCACCCGCAACCCGCTGCAGACGCTGCCGCTGACGGAGAAGATCCAGGCGGAGAAGTTCGACGCGGTCTTCGGCGGCGGGCGCCGCGACGAGGAGAAGGCCCGGGCCAAGGAGCGGGTGTTCTCCCTGCGCGACGAGTTCTCGCAGTGGGACCCGCGCCGCCAGCGCCCGGAGCTGTGGAACCTGTACAACGGCCGCCATGCGCCCGGCGAGCACGTCCGGGTCTTCCCGCTGTCCAACTGGACCGAGCTGGACGTGTGGCAGTACATCGCCCGCGAGGGCATCGAACTGCCGGAGATCTACTTCGCGCACGAGCGTGAAGTGTTCCAGCGGGCCGGGATGTGGCTGACCGCGGGCGAGTGGGGCGGGCCCAAGGACGGCGAGACCGTCGAGAAGCGGCTCGTCCGGTACCGGACCGTCGGCGACATGTCCTGCACGGGCGCCGTCGACTCGGACGCAGTGACGCTGGAGCAGGTCATCACGGAGATCGCCGCCTCACGGCTCACCGAGCGCGGTGCCACCCGCGCCGACGACAAGATGTCCGAGGCCGCGATGGAAGACCGTAAGCGCGAGGGGTACTTCTAAGCATGAGCACCACCACGGAACTCTCCGAGACGACCCTTCTGCGGTTCGCGACCGCCGGTTCGGTCGACGACGGCAAGTCCACGCTCGTCGGCCGGCTGCTGCACGACTCCAAGTCGGTCCTGGTCGACCAGCTGGAGGCCGTCGAGCGCGCCTCCGCCAGCCGTGGCCAGGAGGCCCCCGACCTCGCGCTGCTCACCGACGGTCTGCGCGCCGAGCGCGAGCAGGGCATCACGATCGACGTGGCCTACCGCTACTTCGCCACGCCCCGGCGGCGGTTCATCCTCGCCGACACCCCCGGCCATGTGCAGTACACCCGCAACATGGTGACGGGTGCCTCCACCGCCGAGCTGACCGTGATCCTGGTCGACGCCCGCAACGGCGTCGTCGAGCAGACCCGCCGGCACGCCGCGATCGCGGCCCTGCTCCGCGTCCCGCACGTCGTCCTCGCCGTCAACAAGATGGACCTGGTCGACTACAAGGAGCCGGTCTTCGCCGCGATCGCCGAGGAGTTCACGGCGTACGCGACCGAACTGGGCGTCCCCGAGGTCACCGCGATCCCGATCTCGGCGCTCGCCGGTGACAACGTGGTGGAGCCGTCCGCGAACATGGACTGGTACGGCGGCCCGACGGTGCTCGAACACCTGGAGACGGTCCCGGTCACGCACGACCTGAGCCACTGCCACGCGCGCCTTCCCGTGCAGTACGTGATCCGCCCGCAGACCGCCGAGCACCCGGACTACCGGGGCTACGCGGGCCAGATCGCCGCGGGTTCCTTCCACGTCGGCGAGGCCGTCACGGTGCTCCCCTCGGGCCGTGCCTCCCGCATCTCCGGCATCGACCTGCTCGGCGAGCCGGTCGACGTCGCCTGGACCACCCAGTCGGTGACCCTCCTGCTGGAGGACGACATCGACATCTCGCGCGGCGACCTGATCGTGCCCAGCAAGGACGCCCCGGCGACCACGCAGGACATCGAGGCGACCGTCTGCCATGTCGCCGACCAGGCGCTGACCATCAACCACCGGGTGCTGCTCAAGCACGGCACCCGCATCGTCAAGGCCATCGTCAAGGACATCCCGTCCCGGCTCACGCTCGACGACCTGTCCCTGCACCCGCACCCGGGACAGCTCGTCGCCAACGACATCGGCCGCGTGAAGATCCGCACGGCGGAACCGCTGCCGGTGGACTCCTACGCCGACTCGCGCCGCACCGGCTCCTTCATCCTGATCGACCCGAACGACGGCACCACGCTCACCGCGGGCATGGTCGGCGAGTCGTTCGCGTCCCCGGAGCCAGTCAAGGACGAGTCCGAAGACGACGGTTGGGACTTCTGACATGAACTCCCTCGACTACTACTCCACGTTCGCGAAGGAGGGCGGCCGCGTCGGCAGCGGCGCTCTGGGTAGCGGGCAGGGCGGAGTGGCGCGATGTGTGCGTTGACGTACGCGCACTGCCTGCGCGCCCCGTCCCCCCACCCGACGTCCCGGAAGCGACGAAGACCTGCCGACCTCCCGGCCACGGCCTTAAAGACCGTGACCGCCGGGCCTCCGAGAGGAACACCTCCCGTGCCTGTCAACCGCTCAACGTTCCTTCGCCGCGGCGTGGCCGTGGTAGCCGCACTTCCCCTGCTCACGCTTGCCGCTTGCGGCTACGGGTCCAAGTCCACGACCGACAACTCCAAGGAGAAGGTCGCCGCAGGGTCGTCGAAGATCGAAGGCCTCGACTCCGTCAAGATCGGCTACTTCGGCAACCTGACCCACGGCACCGCGCTCGTCGCCCGTCAGCAGGGCCTGTTCCAGAAGGAGCTGGGCGCCACCAAGGCGGACTACCAGATCTTCAACGCGGGCCCGTCCGAGATCGAGGCGCTCAACTCCGGCTCCATCGACATCGGCTGGATCGGCCCGTCCCCGTCGATCAACGGTTACGTCAAGTCCGGCGGCAAGGGCCTGAAGATCATCGGTGGTTCGGCCTCCGGCGGCGTGAAGCTGGTCGTCAACCCGAAGAAGATCAAGTCCCTGAAGGACGTCAAGGGCAAGAAGATCGCGACCCCGCAACTCGGCAACACGCAGGACGTGGCGTTCCTCAACTGGATCGCCGACCAGGGCTGGAAGGTCGACGCGAACACCGGGAAGGGCGATGTGTCGGTGGTCCGCACCGACAACAAGATCACTCCCGACGCCTACGCGTCCGGCGCCATCGACGGCGCCTGGGTGCCCGAGCCGACCGCGTCCAAGCTGGTCGCGGAGGGCGGCAAGGTCCTGCTCGACGAGGCGTCCCTGTGGCCGGACAAGAAGTTCGTGATCACGAACATCATCGTGCGGCAGGCCTTCCTCAAGGAGCACCCGAAGGCCGTCGAGGCCGTGCTGAAGGCCTCGGTCGAGGCCAACAAGTGGATCAACGCCAACCCGGACCAGGCGAAGGCGGCGGCCAACAAGCAGCTGGAGGCCGACTCCGGCAAGGCGCTCAAGCCGAAGGTCCTGGACCCGGCCTGGAAGTCGATCCAGTTCACGAACGACCCGCTGGCCGCGACCCTCAACACCGAGGCCGAGCACGCGGTCAAGGCCGGCCTCCTGGAGAAGCCGAACCTGAAGGGCATCTACGACCTCACGATCCTCAACAAGGTCCTCAAGGCCGAGGGCGAGAGCACGGTCGACGACGCCGGTCTCGGCTCCAGCTGATCCCCGCCCGACGAGTTCCCAGGAGGTGACGACCATGGCAACGACCCTCGCCAAGGCCGAAGAGTCGGTGGAGTACGCCGCTCGCCTTGAGCATGTTTCGAAGTCCTTCGCAGGACCGGGCGGGCAGCAGCTCGTCCTGGACGACATCACTCTTGATGTCGCGCCCGGCGAGTTCGTCACCCTCCTGGGGGCCTCGGGCTGCGGCAAGTCCACGCTGCTGAACCTGGTGGCGGGCTTGGACAAGCCGACCGTCGGCTCCATCGCGACGGACGGCCGCCCGGCCCTCATGTTCCAGGAGCACGCCCTTTTCCCCTGGCTGACAGCGGGCAAGAACATCGAACTCGCCCTCAAGCTCAGGGGAGTTCCGAAGAACGAACGGCGTGAACGGACCGAGCGGCTGCTCGAACTGGTCCGTCTGAAGGGCGCGTACGGCAAGCGTGTCCACGAGCTGTCGGGCGGTATGCGGCAGCGTGCGGCGCTGGCCCGGGCGCTCGCCCAGGAGAGCAACCTGCTGCTGATGGACGAGCCGTTCTCGGCCCTCGACGCCATCACACGAGACGTGCTGCACGACGAGCTGACGCGGATCTGGGCGGAGACGGGCGTGTCCGTTCTCTTCGTCACGCACAACGTGCGCGAGGCGGTGCGGCTCGCGCAGCGTGTGATCCTCCTGTCGTCCCGCCCCGGGCGGATCGCGCGCGAGTGGGCGGTCGACATCCCCCAGCCGCGCCGCATCGAGGACGCGCCCGTGGCCGAACTGTCCCTTGAGATCACCGATGTACTGCGTGGGGAGATCCGCCGTCATGGCCAGCACTGAGACGACACCGGCCCAGGACGCCGGAAGCGTCGAGGCAGGCCTCGACGCACTGGAGACCACGGCCACCGGCCGTACGCCCTTCGCGCAGACCTTCAAGAACAAGATCCTGCCGCCCGTCATCGCCATCGCTGTTGTGCTGGTGGCCTGGATCCTGCTCTATCCGGTCGTCAACAACCCGTCGAAGCTGCCCTCCCCCGCCGATGTCTGGGGCGAGGTCGAGGACCAGTGGGTCAAGGGCACCCTGCTCTCCTACATCTGGGGCAGCGTCTCCCGCGGTCTGCTCGGCTTCCTGCTCGCACTGGTCATCGGGACACCGTTGGGTCTGGTGGTGGCCCGGGTGAAGTTCGTACGTGCGGCGTTCGGCCCGATCCTCTCCGGACTCCAGTCGCTGCCCTCGGTCGCCTGGGTCGCCCCCGCGGTGATCTGGCTGGGTCTGGACAACTCGGTGATGTTCACGGTGATCCTGCTGGGTGCCGTTCCCTCGATCGCCAACGGTTTGGTGTCGGGTGTCGACCAGGTGCCCCCGCTGTTCCTGCGGGCGGGCCGCACACTCGGTGCGACCGGGCTGCGCGGCACCTGGCACATCGTGATGCCGGCGGCGCTGCCCGGCTATGTGGCCGGTCTGAAGCAGGGCTGGGCGTTCTCCTGGCGTTCGCTGATGGCCGCCGAGATCATCGCCCAGTCCCCGGACATGGGCATGGGCCTGGGCCAGCTGCTGGAGGTGGGCCGTACCAACAGCAGCATGTCGACGGTCTTCCTCGCGATCCTGCTCATCCTCTTCGTCGGCATCGCCATCGACCTGCTGATCTTCAGCCCGCTGGAGCGGTGGGTGCTGCGCAGCCGCGGCCTCCTGGTGAAGAGCTGATCCCATGCGCCAGTCGAAGCCGGTCCTCCTTGTCATAGCTCACGGCAGCCGCGACCCGCGGCACGCCGCGACGGTGCACGCCCTGGTGCGGCGCGTACGGTCGCTGCGACCGGGGCTGCGCGTGGAGACCGGCTTCCTGGACTTCAACATCCCCTCCGTGCAAAGCGTGCTGGAGTCCCTGGCGGCGGAGGGCGTCCGTGACGTCGTGGCGCTCCCCCTGCTCCTGACGCGCGCGTTCCACGCGAAGGCGGACATCCCGGCGGTCCTGCGGGACGCGCCGCCATCCCTCCGCATCCGCCAGGCAGAGGTGCTCGGCCCGTCGCCGCTGCTGTTGTCCGCACTGGAACGGCGGCTGTACGAGGCGGGGCTGAGCCCCGCCGACAAGTCCTCGACCGGGGTCGTGCTGGCCTCGGCGGGGTCCACCGACCCGGAGGCGATCGCAGTGATCGCAGAAATCGCGCGGGAGTGGCGGCACACCGGTTGGTGCGCCGTGCGGCCTGCGTTCGCCTCCGCGTCCCTTCCGCGCACCGAGGACGCGGTCCGCGAACTGCGGGCCCTGGGCTGCGGGCGGGTGGCCGTGGCGCCGTACGTCCTGGCACCCGGTTTCCTGCCGGACCGCATCGCCCGGGGCGCGGCGCAGGCGGATGTCCTCGCCGATGTGCTGGGCGCGGCGCCGGAAGTGGCACGGGTGCTTCTGCACAGGTACGACGAGACGTCCGCCGGGGCGCTGCTGCCGGTGCGGGCGAGCGCCTGAGGGTCGGCAGAGGCTAGTCGAAGGACAGCCCGCCGGTGCGGGTGCGCTTCAGTTCGAAGAAGTCGGGGTCGGTCGCCAGCACCCGGAAGCTCTCGAAGAGTTCGGCCGCTCGTGCGCCCCGCGGGATCGCCCTCAGCACAGGGCCGAACCACACCGTTCCGTCGACATGAATCGTGGGCGTGCCCACATAGCCGCCCGATTCCGGCTCGGTGCCCGTCTCATGGCTGCGGCGTACGGCCTCGTCGTACGACGGGTCGTGCGCGGCGGTCGCGAGATCCGCGGGGAGGCCGAGTTCGGCGAGGGAGTCGCTGATCACGGCGTCGAAGTCCTCGTCCTTGCGTTCGTGGATCCGGGTGCCGAACGCCGTGTACAGGTCCCGCAGGACCTTCTCGCCGTGCCGCTCGGCCGCGGCCACCGCGACCCGTACCGGGCCGATCGACTTGTCGACCAACTCCCGGTACCAGTCGGGCAGTTCGTTGCCGAGGTTGTGCAGGTAGAGGCTCATCGCGTGGAACCGGAGGTCGAGCGGGCGTTCGCGCTCGACCTCCAGGAGCCAGCGGGAGGTGATCCAGGCGAAGGGGCAGGCGGGGTCGAACCAGAAGTCGACCCGGGTCGGCGAGGTGTTCGTCATGGGGTCGACGGTACTGGCCAGGTGGTGCAGTGTCCCGGCCCAATCCGCGGCCTTTTCACTGGCCCAATTCGGGGTCCCGCCCACTGGCGGCGAGCGCCCGGTCGAACACCGGGGCGTCGTCCGGCACCGGTACCGGGTCGGCGAAGCCGTCGTACTGCCGGTAGAGCTCGGCGTGCTTCTCGACCACGTCGAGGACGAAGCGGGCCGCGTCGTCCGAGACGTGGAACTGCTGGCCGGTGGCGGTGGCGACGTCCCAGCCGTGCACCGCCATCTCCTTGATGACCATCGAGGCGATCTCAGCGGCGGGCATCTTCGCCATGCCGAGGTCGATCTCGCCGTCCCACACCGCCGGGTCGGCCCAGGCCGCGACGGCGCGGTCCATCTGGGCGGCGTAGGCCGCGGGCCAGTCGGGCTCTGTGGTGAAGTCGCGGGCGGTCAGCTCCTCGGGGAGCTGCTTGCGCAGGGCGCGGTGCTCCAGGCCGTGCGAGGTGTAGAGGACCCAGTGGTTGACCAGGGCGCGGACGTCCCAGTCGCCGCAATGAGTGGGATTGCCGAGCCGGTCCGCCGGGACGCCGCGCGCGACACGCGCCGCCTCGGCGGCACACTCGGTCATGAACGTGTGCAGGTGCTTCGGGTCGTCGTACGTCATGCACCACACGTTAGGAGGAGGCCGCTCCGGACTCTTGAACAAACGCGACAGCCTCGTCGGCGAGGCGGACGAGGTCCACGACCGGCATGGATCCGGGGGCCCGGCGCTCGCGCGCGAAGGTGTTGGCGAGGCGTTGGAGGAGCTCGTTGAGCGGGGTCGGTACGCCGTGCAGGCGGCCCAGCAGGGCGATCTCGCCGTTGACGTCGGCCTCGATGGTGCCGGTGCCCCGGGTGAGCGACTGCCAGGAGGAGCCGCCGCCGCGCGGGGCGCCGTCGAGGGGGACCAGGTCCACCTTGTGGCCGCGTACCGCCTTCTGCTCCTCGACGCTCGCGTACGCGATCTGGGCGGCGTCGAGCACGGCCTCGCCCTCGGCGCGCACGCGCGCGTACAGCGCCACGGCCTCGTCACCGGCGATCGGCCCGGCGACCGCCTCCAGCGCGTTGCCCAGGTTGGACAGCAGCTTGGCGTACTGCCAGCGCGCCACGTCCGGCACGACCGGTGCCTCGAAACGGGACTTCTCCAGGTCGGCGGCGACCAGTCGTACCGTCTCGTCGATGCCGTGCGGATGGCGGCCCAGGTGCAGGATGCCGGTGAGCGGGGCGCACGGGGCGGAGACGACGCCCGGTTCGAGGAAGGTGGACGGCAGCCAGACGCAGACGCCGTACACCCGCCGGAAGACCCGCAGGGCGAGCCGCTGGCCCTCGACTCCGTTCTGCGCGCAGAACAACGGCAGCCGCTCGGCCGCCGTGCCGCCGCCCGCGACCGGCGCCGGGCCCCAGGCCTGCAGCGCGGTCACGGTGTCCTGGGTCTTCACGGCGAGGACGAGCACGTCGTCGGCCCTCAACTCGTCCAGCTCGTCCGGCCCTTCGACGGTCGGCAGCCGGTAGGTGTGGTCGCCGTCGGGCACCTTCAGGCGCAGCCCGCCGTCCCGCAGCGCCGCGTGGTGCGCGCCGCGCGCGACCAGGACCACCTCGTGCCCCGCACCCGCGAGACGCCCGCCGATCGAACCGCCGACGGCTCCCGCTCCGATGATGATGTAACGCATGGGAGGAGCCTCGCACAGTCGTGTGTACCTGCCATGAAGAGCCGGGTTTCCCCCCGGTCACCCGCCCGTGAGCTCCACCAGTTTCACGACGGTGTTCCAGTTGCGGCTCGTGGCGATCAGGCCTTTGTTGATACGGGGTTTGGCGAGGTGGGCGGCGAGCTGGGAGCGGCCGAGGCCGTCCGGCGCATACAGGTACAGGGCGCGGTCGCCGAGCCTGAACTCCTCGGGGAGATAGGCCTCCCGGTCGATCTCCGCGAACCGTTCGGCGTCCACCGGGGCGGAGAAGTAGGTGACGTGGAGCTGCCTGGCCTCCAGTTCGGCGGCCGGGAACGGGCAGTCCTCGGCGATCGCCTTGAGGTAGGCGTGGTCGCGCACGATCACGTCGACGGCGAAGCCGAAGTGCTTCTGGATGGCCTCGGCGAGTTCGGCGGCCAGGGACTCCTCGTCGCCGTGGCCGGAGGCGAAGACGGCCTGGCCGCTCTGCAGATGGGTGCGGACGCCGTCGTAGCCGAGGCCGTCCATCAGCTGCCGGAGTTCGGCCATCGGGAGCTTCTTCTTGCCGCCCACGTTGATCCCGCGCAGCAGCGCCGCATACGTCGTCGTCATGGCGCACACCATAGAGCGGCCGTCGTGCCCCGTGGGGGCGGGCACGACGGCCGCGGCGGTCCGCGCGGGCGGACTGCCCGAAACTCTGTCCGAACCCGGGGCTCCGGTTCAACCGATACACGCACCTGTGACTTGTTCAACAAGGTTTCGCAATAACAAAGGGGAGCGATGCCGACGGACCGGACACCCCGATCTTCATCCCCGAGAAGTCCCGATAGATGTAAGGGGCCGAAATCCTCCCCAGCGGTGAGACACCGGGGTCCGAGGGGAGGACCCGCGCCCATCGCACGTCACCGGGCAGTACGACGAGACGCTCTTGTCCGGCCCATACCTTCGAAGCGAAAGGTGGCGGCAGGGGGCCGTCGCCGCACACGAGGGGGCAAGCCCGTCATGGGGAACGGAGATTCGCGGGTGCGGGGCATAGCCGCCCGGGCCGGCGGCTGGAGCGCCCGGCACCGATGGGCTGCCGTCGGCATCTGGGTGCTGTTCGTCGTCCTGGCGATGGGGCTCGGTTCGGCCGCCGGCCGGGTCGACGTCAAGGAGAGCGAACAGCTCAAGGGCGAGACACACACCGCCGCCAAGATCATCGAGGATGCGGGGATCAAGGAACCGGCCAGTGAGACGGTTCTGATCCAGGCGAAGGACGGGAACGTCAGGGCGACGGACGCCGAGTTCAAGGCAGCCGTGAGCGCGGTCGTGAAGGCGGTCGACGGGACCGGCAGGGTCACGGACGTGAAGTCGCCGTACGACACACACACGATCTCCAGGGACGGGCGCAGCGCGCTGGTGCAGTTCGACATGCGCGGCGACGCGGAGACCGCGTACGAGCGCGTGGAGCCGGTGCTGAAGGCGGTCGCGGGGGCGCAGAAGGAGCACCGGACGCTGCGGATCGAGGAGATCGGCAGCGCCAGTATGAACAAGACGTTCAAGGACGCGTTCGGCGACGACTTCAAGAAGGCGGAGCTGTCCGCGGTGCCGGTGGCTCTCGGCATCCTGCTCATCGCCTTCGGTGCGCTGGTGGCCGCGCTGCTGCCGGTGGCGCTGGCGATCACCGCGATCATGGCGACGATGGGTCTGATGGGCGTCGTCAGCCATGTGATGCCGATGAGCGACACCGCCAACTCCGTGATGCTGCTGGTCGGTCTGGCGGTCGGTGTCGACTATTGCCTGTTCTATCTGCGCCGTGAGCGCGAGGAGCGCGCGGCCGGACGGGACGCGCAGACGGCCTTGCGGATCGCGGCCGCCACGAGCGGTCGGGCGGTCGTCGTCTCCGGCATCACGGTGTGCGTGGCGATGGCGGGCATGCTGTTCACCGGGCTCGTCACGTTCCAGGGGATGGGTCTGGCCTCGCTGATGGTCGTGGCGGTCGCCATGGTCGGGTCGGTGACCGTGCTGCCGGCGCTGCTGTCGCTGCTGGGCGAGCGGGTCGAGAAGGGGCGGATTCCCTTCCTGCGCAAGGCGATGGAGCGCCGGGCCGCCCGCACGGGCGGGGAGAGCCGGTTCTGGACGGCGGTCCTGCGCGGTGTGCTCGCCAAGCCGCTGGTGTCCGTGCTCGTCGCGGCCGGTGCGCTGCTGGCCGTCGCGGCTCCGGCACTCGGCATGAAGACGCAGAACCTCACGCTGGACCAGGAGTTCGGCGACTCGCTGCCGATCGTGCAGACGTACAACCGGGTCAACGAGGCCTTCCCGGGCGGCTCCGAGCCGGCCGAGGTCGTCGTCAAGGCCAAGGACATCAACGCGCCGGAGGTGAAGTCCGCGCTCGCCGACTTCAAGGCGCGGGCGATCAGTTCGGGTGCCTCGCGCGGCCCGGTCGAGATCAAGCTGCACGATGCGCAGAACATCGCCTACGTGTACGTCCCGCTGGTCGGCGGCTCCGACCTGGACAAGGCGGGCGCCAGCCTGGAGAAGTTGCGCGACGAGGTACGGCCGGCCACCCTCGGCAAGCTCGACGGCGTGCAGGCGCCGATCACCGGACAGGTCGCCGGCTCGCACGACTTCAACGCCCAGCTCGGCGGCGCGGTCGTCCCGGTCTTCGCGTTCGTCGTGGTCTTCGCCTTCGTGCTGATGCTGCTGTCGTTCCGCTCGCTGACGGTCGCGATCACGTCGATCCTGCTCAACCTGCTGTCGGTGGGCGCGGCCTACGGCATCCTCGTCGCCGTCTTCCAGCACGGCTGGGGCGCCTCGCTGGTGGGCGCGCAGGGCGTCGGCGCGATCATCACCTGGCTGCCGCTGTTCCTGTTCGTGATCCTGTTCGGGCTGAGCATGGACTACCACGTGTTCGTGGTCTCGCGGATCCGCGAGGCGCGACTGCGCGGCCGTACCACACGGGATGCGATCCAGCACGGTGTGGTCACCACGGCCGGTGTCGTCACCAGCGCCGCGGTCATCATGGTCGCCGTGTTCGCGATCTTCGGCACGCTGTCCATGCAGTCCATGAAGCAGATGGGTGTCGGCCTCGCGGCCGCGGTGCTCATCGACGCGACGATCATCCGGGGTGTGCTCCTCCCGGCGGTGATGGCGCTGCTGGGCGAGCGCAACTGGTATCTGCCGAAGTGGCTGAACCGGTTGCCCGACCTGACGCACGACGAGTCGGCTGAGGTCATCACGCACTCGGTGCGGCGCGACGAGGGTGAGCGACTGGGCGTCTGAAGGGGCTGAAACCCTCACCGACCGAGGGTCCGCCGGCCACAGGGGAGCCGGCGGGCCCTCGCCATGCCCGGAACTACCGGAGTTCCGCGGGCAGTTCGGCCTCGATCAGGTCGGCTGCCCGCCGAGTTCCCCCCTCCTTGGCCATGCCGGACTGGATCTCCTTGAGGCGGCGGGCGACCTCGGGATCGTCGACGAGGGCGAGGGCGGTCCTGCGCAGGGTCTGGGCGGTGGCCTCCGCGGTGGGGATGTGGCGGGCGACTCCCAGGGCCTGGAGCATGTCCGCGTTGCCGAACTGGTCGACGGCCTGCGGTACGGCGATCATCGGTGTGGCGGTGGCCAGACCCTCCTGGCTGCCGCCCGCGCCGGCGTGTGTGACGAACAGGTCGGCCTGCCGGAGCACCGCCAACTGCGGGATCCAGGAGCGTACTTCGACGTTCGCCGGTACGGTCCCGAGCGCCTCGGGGTCCACGCGCCTGCCGATCTGCAGGAGGAGGTGCCAGCCGGGCAGGCCGCCGAACGCCTGGACACACTCCCGGTAGAAGCCGGGCCGGTCGGTGAAGGTCGAGCCCAGCGACACCAGCACCACCTTCTCGGCTCCGGCCGGCCGCTGCCACTCGCCCTCCGCTTCGCGGTCGCCCTGACAGGCACCGACGAAGGTGTACACGGTCTCGTCGACCCGGTCGGCGTGGGGCTGCAGCGCCTTGGGGATCAGCACGAGCGAGCGGTCGGGGCGGCCCGCGAAGTCGTCCGGGTGCTGCGTGATCCCGTTCTCCTCCAGCCAGGCCCGGAAGCGCGCGTAGTACGCCCGGCCGCGCTCGGTGCGCTTCGGCTCCGCCCACATCGGCTCGGCGACCTCCTCCTCGTATCCCTCCCAGGCGACGAGGTTCGGCGAGAGCGAGATCGCGGGGACGCCCCAGCGGTGGGCAAGGACACGGGCCGGGTACGCCGTGATGTCGTGCAGCACGAGGTCCGGTGCGTCCCCGTGGTACGCCTCGGCCAGCTGCGGCAGCGCCTGGATCGCGTCTGCGAGGAACAGCTCGACGTGGTCCAGCAGTTCACTCCCCCACGCCGCCGGGTCCGCGTCGGGGCCCGGCAGCGTGGACTTCCACAGCTTCGGCTCGGCGCCGGTTCCGGCGACCTTCTCCGCGAACGCCGGCGGGATGGCGTAGGTGACCCGGTGGCCACGGGCGACGAGCTCGCGGATCACCTCCAGACTGGGGTTCACATGGCCGTGGGCGGCGACCGAGAACATGGCGATGTGGGCGGGACGGGGTGTGGGGGTCGGGGTAGGCATGTCGTCGAAGGTAAGCGAGACGATACGTCTCGTCCAACCATTTCGAAGGTCACCCGGCCAGCACCTCGTGCAGCCTCAGCCACCGCCCGGGTGCCACCTCCCCGACCAGCACCCGGGGACCCAGACCCGCCGCCCGGAACGCGGCGTCCACCCGGCGCCTCGGGTGCGCACGCCGCAGCGAGGCGTGCAGCGAGCCGCCGACGCCCGAAAAGCCCAGCTCCACGAGGCAGCGCCAGCTGTCGTACGCGGCGGGTTCGAGCAGTGGGGTGCGGCGCCGTTCGATGCGTACGACCCCGGCGTCGACGCGGGGCACGGGCCAAAACCGTGTCCTGGCCACGCGGCCGACCAGCCGCCACTCGTGGCGGGGCCAGCTGATGACGGTGACCAGGGTCCAACTCCCGTAGTCACCGGTGCGTTTGCGGGCGTACTCCAGCTGGGTGAGCAGGGTGGCATCGGTGAGAGCGGGGGCCCTCAGGCACCAGTCGACGATGGCCGCGGTGCGGGAGAAGGGCACGTTTCCGGCGACGGAGAAGGGGGTGCGCGGGTGCCGCGCGGCGAGGAAGTCACCGCCGATCACCCGCACCTGGGCCGTGCCGGAGAACCGGTTGCGCAGCACGGGGACGAGCCGTCGGTCGATCTCGTACGCGTGCAGTTCGCGGCACCGCGGGGCGAGCCGCTCGGTCAACGCGCCTTTGCCCGCGCCCACTTCGAGCAGCAGGGGTGCCTGCCGTGGGTGCGGGACGGCGAGCCGGGCGATGTGTTCGGCGGTGGCGCGGTCGGCGAGAAAGTTCTGCGAGAGCGCGCGGGAAACGGGGCTGGAGCGGGCCATGGCGGCGGTCCTTGTCTTCCGGGAAGGGGGAACGGGCAGCCGAAGGCCCTGACCGGAAGGCAAGAAGAGAAAGCGAAGAGAAAGACGGGGGCGGATCGCACCGCGTGGAGTCAGCGGGTGGGGCTCCCCGGGCCGGTCAGGGCTCCGGGGCCACGACGCATCCGGACGGAATGCGTGCAGCCCCGGCCGAGACCGGAGTTGATGATCGCGTTGTTCGCTGCCACGAACGGCACGCTAGGAGAGCGGCCGCTCCCCGGGCAACGGGTTTTCCGTGGCGTCCGCCCCGCCGCCGGCTGTCAGCGCTGGTAGCGGGCGAGCACCAGGTTGCCGTCCTTCTCCAGCCGTCTGCGCAGTTCACCGAGGCCGATGGCCCCGCTGTAGTACTCCTGGAACGCGGGGGTCGCCACCTTGTCCTTCCATTCGGGGTAGCCGCGGACGGACTGGGCGGGCGCCGAGCGGAGGTGGGCGGCCAGGGCGGTGCCGGTCGCCCAGCCGTTCTCGGCCGTGTGCAGGGCCGGGTCCCTGAGCGCCTGGGTGCCCGTCGGCAGCATCCTCCGCCCGTCACCGAGGCCCAGGTCGCGCAGCGTCTCGTTGAGGACGCCCGCGTCCGGGTCGTAGACCAGCCGCCACATGATGCCGACCACGACCTCGGGCATGGCCCAGGGGACGATCGCGAGGGCCCGGGCGAGCCATCTCAGCCGCAGGTCCTGGTTGAGCAGCAGGGCGAGGCCGAGCGCAAGCAGGAACTGCGGCACGGTCACACCGACCGCCCACACCAGCCCGATCCGGAACGACTCCCAGAACAGCGTGTCGTGCAGCAGGTCCTGGAAGTTGAGACCGCCGATCCACTCGGTGGACCTGGTGCGGCCCGACTGGGCGTCGGTGAAGGCCAGCAGGATGCCGTAGAGCAGTGGTCCGACGCTCAGCACGAGGATCGGGATCAGCGCGGGCAGCACCAGGAACCAGGGCCCGCGGTCCGGGAGCCGACGGTCCCCGGCGGTGCGTGGCACGCCCTGCGCCGACCGCCTCGTCGCGGTCACCAGTGTCATGTGATCGGCTCCTCTGCGCGGCTCGTGACGTTCGGACCCGGCGGGCCTGAGTCATGGTCGTGAAGGGGGTATGCACCGTCAAGGCCGTACGCACACGGTCCGACCTGTGCGAATGCGAGACTGGGCCGGTGGGTGGCGCGATCTCGACGCAGTTCACCGATGCATACGGACGTGGGAGGAAGGCGATGGACGAGTCACGGGCGCGGGACGTACTGGCCGCGGCGCGGGTGCTGCCCGGTCCCGCGCGGGACGCACGGCTGCTCGCCCTGGGCGAGAACGCGGTGTTCGCCTCCGGCGACCTGGTCGTCAAGGTGGGCCGTGACGCCGAACTCCTGGACCGGGCGCGCCGCGAACTGGACATCGCGCTGTGGCTCGCCGAGGCGGGAGTGCCCGCGGTGCGGGCGGCGGAGCCCGAGCCGCTGCTGGTCGGGGGTCACCCGGTGACGGTATGGCACCGGATCCCGGATGCCGTACGACCGGCCGTGCCCCGGGATTTGGCCGAACTGCTACGGGTCGTCCATGCACTGCCCACTCCCCCTGTCGATGCCTTCGAGCTGCCGCCCCGCGAGCTGCTGGGCGGTGTGGAACGCTGGCTGCGGCTCGCGGGCGATGCGATCGATCCCGCGGACGCGGCGTATCTGCGTGAGCGCCGCGACGGGTTCGCCGCGGCCGCCGCGGCGCTCGTTCCGCATCTGCCGCCCGGGCCCATCCACGGCGATGCGCTGCCCCGCAATGTGCATGTCGGGCCGGACGGGCCCGTTCTGGTCGACCTGGAGACCTGCTCGGCGGATCTGCGTGAGCACGATCTGGTGGTGATGGCGCTTTCGCGTGACCGCTACGGGTTGCCTGCCGCGGCTTATGAGGAGTTCACCGAGGTGTACGGGTGGGATGTGCGGGAGTGGGAGGGGTGCGGTGTGTTGCGCGGGGCGCGTGAGACGGCCAGCTGCGCATGGGTGGCCCAGCATGCACCGAGCAACCCCAAGGCCTTGGCCGAATTCAAACGCCGGGTGGCGTCGTTGCGGGACGGGGACGAGGCGGTGCGGTGGTATTCGTTCTGAGCGCCTATTGATCCGGGGCTTGTTGTTGTCCGGCGACTGCGGGGTCTGTGTGGCTGGTCGCGCCCGCGCGGCGGAGCCGCACATCGACTCAGCCCCGCGCCCCTTCGGACGCCGGTTCCCGAAGGGGCCAGGTGCCGTCGACGACCGCGGTGGGGTCCCCCTTGCCGCGCAGGAAGTTCTGGAAGTCCGCCGCCCACTCCGCGTACCACTCGATCTGGCGGAGGTGGAGTTCCGCCGGGCCGAGGGCTGCGATCTTGGGGTGGCGGGTGGCTATGGCGCAGGCCAGGCCGGCTGCGGCCAGGGCGTCGGCGGAGGCGTTGTGGGCGGCGTCGAGGGTGACGCCGTATTCCGTGCAGACCGCTTCGAGGTTGCGCTTGCCGCAGCGGTAGCGGTCGACCCAGCGGTCGATGGTGTACGGGTCGATGACCGGGGCGGGGTCGAGTCCGCCCAGTCGGTCGCGCAGGGACGGCAGTCCGTATCTGCGCAGTTCCGCGGAGAGCAGGCTCAGGTCGAAGGTCGCGTTGTAGGCGACGACCGGGACGCCCGTCTTCCAGTACGTCGCCAGGACGTCCGCGATGGCGTTCGCCACCTCGTCTGCCGGGCGACCCTGAGCCGCCGCACGTTCATTGCTGATGCCATGCACCGCCACGGCGTCCGCCGGGATCTCCACGCCCGGATCCGCCAGCCACTCCCGGTACCCCAGGGGCTGTCCGCCCCTGACCTCGATCACGGCCCCCGTCACGATGCGCGCCTCACGCGGATCGGTCCCGGTCGTCTCCAGGTCGAAGCCGATCAGCAGCTCCCGGTGCCAGCCCATGCGTGGCCCCCCTTCTTGGTGGTGCTTTCCCCCAGTGGTCTCCACCTTCCCATGGGCCACTGACAATCCGAGGACCGCATTCCGCTTGACCCCGACGACAGTTCAGGACACAGGCCGCGAATCCGCCCAGGACGTTTCGAACTCCTCGCGGTATGTCGGGAAGAGCCCGCTCTCGACTCCCTTGTCCATGTCGTCCGGCTTGACCACCCGGCTGCCGTTGCGCAGGACCAGCACCGGAGCCTCCATGCCGCGCGAGCGCCGCAGATAGGACTGCACGACGGCGACACCGTCCGTGCCGTCGCCGTCGACGAGGTAGGCCGTGAAGCGCGGGGTCTCGTCGTAGACCTGGATCTCGAAGGCGGCCGGGTCGCGCAGCCTGGACCGGACGCGGCGCATGTGCAGGATGTTCATCTCGACCGCACGGCTCAACTCGCCGCGCTTCATCCCCAGTTCCCGCTCGCGCCGTTTGACGGCGCTGGAGGCCGGGTTGAGGAACAGCAGCCGGACCCGGCAGCCCGCCTCGGCCAGACGCACCAGCCGACGCCCGGAGAAGTTCTGCACGAGCAGGTTGAGGCCGATGCCGACGGCGTCGAGGCGGCGGGCGCCGCCGAAGATGTCCTCGGCCGGGAACTGGCGCAGCAGCCGCACCCGGTCGGGGTGTACGGCGACCACGTCCGCGTACCGGTCGCCGACCAGTTCCTCCACCGCGTCCACGGGCAGCCGGCGGGCCGACGGAACGTCCCCGGCCGCGCCGAGGACGTCCAGCAGCTTCGCCGAGGCCCGCTCGGCCTGGTTCAGGACGGCCTCGGACAGGGCCCGGTTGCGGGAGACGACGTTGCGGGTGACCTCGAGCTCGTCCAGGGCGAGTTCGACGTCGCGGCGGTCGTCGACGTACGGCTCGAAGCAGGGCCAGTGCTGCACCATCAGCTCGCGCAGCTGGGGCAGGGTGAGGAAGCTGAGCACGTTGTCGTCGGCCGGGTCGAGCAGATAGCCCTTGCGGCGGCTGACTTCCCGTACGGCGACCGCCCGCTGCACCCATTCCTGGCCGGCCGGCCCGGCCGCGGCGACCACCCAGTCGTCGCCGTGGACGGGTTCGTAGATGGGCCGCAGAACAGCGGCCACGACCGCGCGCAGCCGCTGTTCGACGAGGTTCAGCCAGATGTAGGCCCGGCCGGCTCGCTGGGCGCGCGTACGCACCTCGCGCCAGGCGTCGGCATCCCAGTCCAGCTCCGGCCCGATCGAACTCGTCGCCATCGGCCGGGCCAGGGACACCGTGCCGGGCGGGACATCTGTGGAGTTCCCCTCGTGACCCTCGTCACCAGGGGGCAACTCCAGCCCTCCCGACCCCACCCGCGCACCGCCTTCCGCTCCCCCGAGCTTCCCCGTGTCAACGATCAAGGAAGGGTACTCCGGGAGCAGTCAGCGGTGCAGCCGGATGGACAGGTCGATTCTCAACTGCCCTAGCGCCAGTGCCCGTTCTGACCGACAAGGTCGGCCGGAGTGAGCGGATTCATAGCCGTGACGTCGCGCGGGGCGATGGAGAAGCCCTGCCAGTGGACCGGCATCGGCTGCTGGTCCTCGTCCCGGGCTATGTGGTGGAAACCCACATTCACCCAGACTATGGGGTGGGTGAGGGTCTGTCCGTTGACCCACTTGTCGACGGAGGTGCCGTGACCGGCACCGCAGTTGAGCGGGTTGCCGCTGGCGTACTGCTCGCACTTGTTGTACTCGGTGAAGTACACGTCGTGCTGGGTGAAGCTGCGGCCCGGGTACTTCGCGGTGGGACCCTGGACGATCTCGTACGAGCGCGGGTGGCCGTCCGCGTTCTTGCCGGCCGTGCTGACCACGCGCCACCAGCGCATGTCCTTGGCGTCGCCGGCGAGTTCCTTGGTGACCTTGGTGAGGGTCGTCTTGTTGGTCGGCGCCTGCTGGCCGCCCACCGGGGCGCTGACCTTCGAGTCGTACTGCTCGACCTTGGTCTTGGAGGAGCCGTCGAGGCCGAAGTCGAGCCGCCAGAAGATGTTGTGGCTGTGGCTGGTGGCGTAGGCCTTGGCGCCCTTGCCGATGGGCCAGCCGCGGCCGTCGCCCGCGTCGTAGTCGTCGGGCGAGAGGCTGCCGGTGGCGCCGGCGTTCATGCTCATCGTGCCGTCGTCCTGGAAGCGCCACTCGGTGATGTACTCGTACCAGCCGACCTTGTTGACCGTGTAGAGGAGCAGGTCCTTGCCCTGCGCCTGGTAGGTCTTGTTGGCGTCGGACAGCAGGTGGTAGGCGTGGCCGCGGGAACGGGTCGTGGCGCACAGGCCGTTGACGTTCGGCGAGTCCGAGTAGAAGGGCGTCGCGACCTTGACGGTCTTGATGGTGCCGCCCGGGCATTCGTCGGGCGTGAGGTTGAGCAGGCCGTCGCCGAAGTTGTAGTCCGTGACGTCGTTGTACTCGACGCTGCCGTCGTCGTAGGGCACGTCGATCTGGGCGAGTTTGGCGCTGTTGAGGACCTTGATCGGCTGGGACTCGCCGGGCGGCTGGTAGGAGATGTCGTCCAGGACGACCCCGGACCTGCTCTCGAAGCGCCAGCACATCCGCCAGGTGGTGCCGGAGGAGAGCTTCTGTTCGATCTGGTAGGCCGCGCTGCACTGGGGGGCCGCGGCGGCGGCCGCCTCCTTGTGGTCGGCGAAGGCCGGTGCCGCTGCCGTGCCGCCGAGGGCGAGCCCGACCGCGAGCGGGCCCACCAGGGCCCGCCTGCGCAGCGCACTGCGGCGGGCACGGCTGTCTCTGTTGACGTGCATGACGAAGTGACTCCCTCACAGGAGAAGCAAGTGTGAAAAGTGAACGGAACCCGGCTCAGCCGAGCCTGACGACCTTGCGGGCGCTCAGGTCGATCACGAAGTCCCGGGTGTCGATCCAGGCACCGTTCCTGACCTTCGGGAAGAGCCGGGTGCAGCGGTGTTCGCCGCACTTGCCGAGCTCGGCCGGCTTCACGCCCGGGGTCGCCCGGAACACCATGCTGGTGAGCGTCAGCTGGTCCGGGGAGGTGAGTTCCTTGCCCGTGGCGTCCTTGTAGTCCGCCTTCAGGCCCGCGCCCAGCGGGTCCGCGATCAGCAGCCGGGCCGCCTCGGTCTGCTCGGCGATGCTGAGCGGCGGCTGGACGTCGTGCTGGGTGCTCGTCTCCTCGACCTTCCCGGTGTCGAGGTTCACGGTCTTGGTGACGACGGTGTCGTTCCGGTAGTCGTAGAACGTGACGTCCGCGCGCCGGGGCGCGTTCGCGCTGTCCGGCTGGTCGGTGTCCGGCTCGGTCAGCTCCACGGTGAGGCGCTGCGGGCCGCGGGCCCCCTCGACGTTCTCACCGGAGTTCAGCAGTTGCGGGCTCAGCGCGATCTTCTCGACGCGCTTCGTCTCGTCGTCGGTCAGCGGATCGAGGCCCTTGCCCTTCTCGCCCTCGGCCGGGGCCTGCTCCACGACACCCGGAGCGGGCGTGCCGTTCGCCTGAGCCGCCTGCCGGGCCTGTCCCGCCCTGGTCCCTCCCGAATCGTCGGCCCCCGCCGTCCCCGGCAGCGTGATCCCGACCATCACGGCGGTTCCGGCCACTGCTATGGCCGCACCGGCCACCACCTTGCCCAGGTGACGGTGCACTATCTTGCGCACATTTGCCCCCTACTCCCCCTTCATCCCCGGGAGTACTTTTCTGCCCCACTGATTGGCATACGGCGTTGCCATACGGCGTATGCACAGGTCGCTCGGTAAGAGGGACGTAAGTCATAGGTGGTTCCATCACTTTCGGGGACACTCGACGCCAAGGCGCCCCCGGGGGCGCGTTCCACCTGAAAGAGTCGTGTCCATGCAGGTCTGGCCTGGCGAGGCGTATCCGCTCGGCGCCACATACGACGGCGCCGGCACCAATTTCGCGGTCTTCACAGAGGCCGCGGACCGAGTAGAGCTGTGTCTGCTGCACGACGACGGCTCGGAGACGGCGGTGGAACTGCGCGAGAGCGACGCATTCGTACGGCACGCGTACGTGCCCGGCATCATGCCCGGACAGCGCTACGGCTTCCGTGTGCACGGTCCGTACGCCCCCGAGCGCGGGCTGCGCTGCAACTCGGCGAAGCTGCTGCTCGACCCGTACGCGCGTGCGATCAGCGGTTCCATCCGCTGGGGCGAGGAGGTCTACGGCTACCACTTCGACGCACCCGACCGGCGCAACGACCTGGACTCGGCGCCGCACACGATGACGTCGGTCGTGGTCAACCCGTACTTCGACTGGGGTGACGACCGGCGGCCGCGGCGCGGCTACCACGAGACGGTGATCTACGAGGCCCATGTCAAGGGCCTCACCATGCAGCACCCCGGACTGCCGGAGGAACTGCGTGGTACCTACGCGGCGCTCGCGCACCCGGTGATCATCGAGCATCTGGTGGAGCTGGGGGTGACGACGCTGGAGCTGATGCCGGTGCACCAGTTCGTCAACGACCACCGGCTGGTCGACATGGGCCTGAACAACTACTGGGGCTACAACACGATCGGCTTCTTCGCCCCGCACAACGCGTACGCCTCCTGGGGCGACCGCGGCCAGCAGGTCCTGGAGTTCAAGTCGGCGGTCCGGGCGCTGCACGAAGCGGGCATCGAGGTCATTCTGGACGTCGTCTACAACCACACGGCCGAGGGCAATCACCTGGGCCCGACGCTGTCCTTCAAGGGCATCGACAACCCGCAGTACTACCGGCTCACCGACGACCCGCGCTACTACATGGACACCACGGGCACCGGGAACTCGCTGCTCATGCGGTCCCCGCACGTCCTGCAGCTGATCATGGACTCGCTGCGCTACTGGGTCACCGAGATGCACGTCGACGGCTTCCGCTTCGACCTCGCGGCGACGCTGGCCCGCCAGTTCCACGAGGTGGACCGGCTGTCGTCGTTCTTCGACCTGGTGCAGCAGGACCCGGTGGTCTCCCAGGTGAAGCTGATCGCGGAGCCGTGGGACGTCGGCGAGGGCGGCTACCAGGTGGGCAACTTCCCACCGCTGTGGACCGAGTGGAACGGCAAGTACCGCGACACCGTACGGGACCTGTGGCGGGGCGAGCAGCGCGCGCTCGCCGAGTTCGCGTCCCGGCTGACCGGTTCCTCGGACCTCTACCAGGACGACGGGCGGCGCCCGCTCGCCTCGATCAACTTCGTCACCTGCCACGACGGTTTCACCCTGCACGACCTGGTCTCGTACAACCAGAAGCACAACAAGGCCAACGGCGAGGACAACCGGGACGGCGAGAGCCACAACCGGTCCTGGAACTGCGGGGAGGAGGGCGAGACCGACAACGCCGAGGTGCTGAAGCTGCGGGCGCGCCAGATGCGGAACTTCGTCGCCACGCTGATGCTCTCCCAGGGCGTGCCGATGATCAGCCACGGCGACGAGTTCGCGCGCACCCAGCGCGGCAACAACAACGCCTACTGCCAGGACAACGAGCTGTCCTGGGTCACATGGCTGGATCCCGACGCGGAGGAGGACGGGGCCGACGGCGAGCTGCTGGCCTTCACGCGCGCGATGGTGTGGCTGCGCAAGGACCATCCGGTCTTCCGCAGGCGCCGCTTCTTCCACGGACGCCCGGTGGAGGGCACCCATGACGAGCTGTCGGACATCGCCTGGTTCACACCGGAGGGCAAGGAGATGACCCAGCGGGACTGGGACTCGGCGCCGGCCTCGGCGCTGACGGTGTTCCTCAACGGCAACGCGATCTCCGAGCCGGGTACGCGCGGGGAGCGGATCACCGACGACTCGTTCCTGCTGATGTTCAACGCCTCGCCGAGGACGCTGGACTTCGTGGTGCCCGTCAACCACGGCCGCCAGTGGGAGGTGGTCGTCGACACCGCCCGCGCGGACGGGGTGCCGCCGCACACCGGCCCGAAGGTACAGGCGGGCGACCGGCTGACGCTGGTGGACCGCAGTCTGACGGTGCTGCAGCGGCCGGTCTAGGTCGGCTCCGGGTCCACTTCCCGCGTCGGTGTGGCCGGCCGCTCGTCCGGTACGCGCGCGTGGTGGGCGTGTTCGGTGGTGGGCCCGGTGTACGAGGACGGGCGCGCCGTCAGGGCGATCGTGCAGGCGAGTGCGGCAGCCGTGCTCGCCGCGCCGAAGGCGGCCGCAGGGCCGTACGACTCGGCGAGGCGGCCGGCGACGGCGACCGCGAGGGCCTGCCCGCCGACGATCGCACTGGTCGCGAACGCCATCGCCTCGGCCAGCCGGGTGGGCGGTACCGCCCGCTCGGTGAGGCCGAACACCGTGACCAGGTGAGGGGCATAGGCGACACCGAGGACGGTGACGACCGCATACAGGCCGCCCATGCTCTGCGTCCACAGCAGGGGCAGCGAGAGCACGCACGCGGCCGTGGTCGCCGCCCGCCAGCGGACCGTGAGGGGGATGCGTGCGGGCACGGCGGCCATGGAGAGGCCCGCCACCGCACTCATCACCCCCATGGCGGCGTACACGAGACCGGCCTGCTCCTCCTGCCCCAGCCGCTCGGCCAGCGCGGTGATACCCGCCTGGCAGGCTCCGAACATCGCTCCTTGGAGGGCCAGGGCGGCGCGGAGGGGGTGGACGGAGCGGGGCATGCGGGGGCGCGGAACGCTCCGGGCCGGACGGCCGCGCCGTGTCGCCCTCGCCGTCGGGTGCATCGCGAAGCCGCTGCCGCACACGGCCACCAGGAGTGCTGCGGCGCCGAGGGCGTAGGCGGGGTGGGCGAGTACGGCGGCCAGGCCGACCAGGGCGGGGCCCAGGACGAAGGAGATCTCGTCGAGGGTGCTCTCGAAGGCGAGGGCGGCGCCGACCGTGGACTCGGGGGCTGCGGACCGGCGGGCCAGCGCCACCAGACGGGCGCGGCCCAGGGGGCCGATCAGCGGCACGGTCGCGCCCGCCACCGCCCCGAGGAGCGCCAGCAGAGCGACGGACAGGCCGGCCAGCGCCCCGGCGACGAGTGCGGCGATCGCAAGGGCGTTGGCGAGGGAGAAGGCGAGCACGACCGTGCGCTGGCCGTACCGGTCGGCGAGCCGCCCCACCAGCGGGCCGCAGGTCACCTGCCCGGCCGCGAGGGCCCCGCCGGTCAGCCCCGCGGCGGCCAGCGACCCGCTGGTGCGGGCGACCAGCAGCACGCTGCCGAACTGGATCGTGGCCGTCGGCAGCCGTCCCAGGAAGGACACCACCGGCAGCAGCGGCCCGGTCAGGCCGATGACGTCCCTGTACGTTCGCCCGGTGCTCCCCATCGTTCGACGCTAGCCACGCGCGCGTGCACCCGTGCAGGGGACGATGACACGAAGGGCGGCAGGGCGGGTACGTAGGTTTGCATGACACCTGAGCGACCCGACCCCCTGCTGCCCACGGCCACCTACCGGCTGCAGCTGCAGCCCGAGTTCCCGTTCGCGGCCGCGGCGGCCGCCGTGCCGTATCTGGCCTCGCTCGGCGTCTCGCACCTGCATCTGTCCCCCGTCCTGGAGGCCGTACCGGGCTCGGCGCACGGCTATGACGTCGTCGACCACGCGCGCGTGCGTGAGGAACTGGGTGGCGAGGAGGGGCTGCGCACGCTGGCGCGCACCGCGCGGGAGCACGGTCTCGGTCTGGTGGCGGACATCGTGCCGAACCACATGGCGATGGCTCCGCGGCACAACCGCGCCCTGTGGGAGGTGCTGCGGGAGGGCCCCAAGTCGCCGTACGCGCGCTGGTTCGACATCGACTGGGAGGCGCAGGGCGGCCAGGTGCTGCTGCCGGTGCTGGGCGGCCCGCTCGGCTCGGTCATCGGTGAGCTGCGGGTCGACGGTGGCGTGCTGCGCTACTACGACCATGTGTTCCCGCTGCGCGAGGGCACCGGGGAACTGCCGTTGCCGCAGCTCCTGGACGCGCAGTGGTACCGGCCGGTGTGGTGGCGGCTGGCCCGTACCGAGCTCAACTACCGGCGTTTCTTCAGCATTTCGGAGCTCATCGGGGTGCGGGTCGAGGACCCGGAGGTGTTCGAGGCCACGCACGCGAAGATCCTGCAGCTGCTGCACGAGGGAGTGCTCGACGGGCTGCGCGTCGACCATCCCGACGGGCTCGCCGACCCCGACGCGTATCTGCGGCGGCTGCACGAGGCGACCGGCGGGCGTTGGACGGTCGTGGAGAAGATCCTGTCCGACGGGGAGTCCCTGCCGGCCTCCTGGCCCGTGGCGGGCACCACCGGCTACGACGCCCTGCGGCACGTCGACGGCCTCTTCACCGATCCGGCCGGGTTCGGTGAACTCCTCGGCCAGTACCGGCGGTTCGCGGCCCCGCAGACGGACCGGGGCGGCGACTGGGCCGCGACGGTACGGCGGGCGGCGTACAAGGTGCTCACGCACGAGCTGGCCACCGAGATCGACCGGCTGACCCGGGTGGCGAGCAGACTCTGCGCCGCCGCGCCGGATCCCGCGCTGCGCGACCGCGCTCCCTGGGCGCTGCGCACGGCGCTGCAGGAGCTGCTGGTCCGCCTGGAGGTCTACCGGCCGTACGCCTCCGGGGACGCGGCCGCCGTGGTCACCGAGGAGGCCGCGGCCGAGGCCCGGCTCGCCTTCGTCGTGCCGGAGGAGGCCGGCGCGGTGGACGTCGTACGGGATCTGGTCCTCGGGCTGCATGGCGACGGGCCCGACCACGTGGAGTTCCGGGCGCGGTTCGCGCAGACCGCGTCCGCGCTGCGGGCCAAGTCCGTGGAGGACACGGCGTTCTACCGCCATGTGCCGCTGCTGTCGGCGAACGAGGTGGGCGGCAACCCGGGGAACCCGGCGGTGTCCGCGGAGGACTTTCACGCCTACTGCGCGCGCGTGCAGCGCGACTGGCCGGCGACCGGGACCGTCGTGTCGACCCACGACACGAAGCGCAGTGCCGACGTACGGGCGGCGCTGGCCGTGCTCACCGAGTGTCCGCAGCGCTGGGCGGACGTGCTGGCGGAGGTGACGCGGGCGGGTGAGGGCGTGCCGGACGCGCAGGTGGCGTGGGCGGCGTGGCAGACGGTGTTCGGGCTCGGTGCGGCGGCCGAGGAGCGTGTTCAGCAGGCCCTGTTGAAGCATGTCCGCGAGGCCGGGCTGCTGACGAGCTGGACGGAGCAGGAACCCGCCTACGAGGAGGCGGTGGCGGCGTTCGTCTCGGCGGGTCCCTGCGGGGCTCCGGGCGAGCACGTGGTGGCTCTGCGCGGGTCGCTGGAGGCTCACATCCGGGCGAACGTGCTGGGGACCGCCCTGGTCCAGCTGACGATGCCGGGCGTGCCGGACGTCTACCAGGGCACCGAGGGCGAGTACCTGGCGCTGGTGGACCCGGACAACCGGCGTCCGGTGCGGTTCCCGCCCTCCGCGGATCCCGGCGACAAGGGTGAGGTGACCGCGGCGGCGCTACGGCTTCGTGCGCGGCGGCCCGGGGTCTTCGGGGAGGGGGCGACGTACGCGCCGCTGACCGCCGAGGGCCCGGCGGCGGGCCACTGCGTGGCGTTCGCACGGTCCGGAGAGGTCGTCACGGCCGTGACGCGGTTGTCGCTGCGGCTGGCGGAGGCGGGGGGCTGGGGGGACACCGTGCTGCCCCTGCCGGACGGACGCTGGTCCGATGTGCTGTCTCCCGGGCGGGAGTTTGAGGGGCACGCGCGGGTGGGGGAGCTTTTCGGGCGGCTGCCGGTGGCTCTGCTGGAGCGGGTTGCCGCGGACTGAGCCGTCCGCGGGCTGCGTTGCTTTGCGGCTCCGCCGCGGGGGCAGCGAGGGCTCGTCGGTCGTCTGCGGCTGCGTCGTGGCTTGTCGCGCAGTTCCCCGCGCCCCTTACGGGGGCGCTGCCGGTCCCGGTGGGCTTCGGTCAGCCTGCTTGGTCCGCCAGGGAGACCGATGTTCCCGGCGCCGGCCACGACGTCCTGAGGAGGTCCACGAAAGCCTCTGCCGCGCCGGTTGGTGGGACGCGGGCGAAGGCGGTCATCTGGCGGCGCCAGGGTGGGGTGTGGGAGAGGACCGTGCAGTCCTCTCCCACTGCTCCACGCACGATGTGGGAGGGGGCGACGCAGACGCCGACCCCGGACGCTGCCATCCGTACGGCCGTCGACGTGTGCTCGGTCCACACGGCGGTGCGCGGCGTGAAACCGGACAGCCCGCAGGCCCAGTCGAGGAAGCGCTCGCCGTGCACGACGGGTTCCATGGCGCAGCGGATCCAGTGGCGGTCGGCGAGTTCGGGCAGGGTCACCGTCGTACGGCCCGCGAGGCGGTCGTCGAAGGGGACCACGAGGACGGCCTCCTCCTCGCCGACCGGCACGACGGTGCCGGGACAGTCGGCGGGTGCGGGGCCGACGGCGAGGTCCGCGGTGCCGCGCTCGATCTCCTCCTCCAGGGCCTGGGAGGTGGCGTACTCGTGCAGGTGGAGCAGCACGCGGGGGTGGGCGGCACGCCAGCGGGCGAACACGTCCGGCAGGACGCCGACCGCGACGGAGTGGACGGCGGCGATGTGCAGTTCGCCGCCCTCGGCGCCGGCCGCGGCACGGGCCGCGCGGCGGGCCTGGGCGGCGCTGCGGACGGCACGCTCGGCGTGCGGCCGGAAGGCGCGGCCCATCGGCGTGAGGCGCACTCCGCGCGGCATGCGCTCCAGAAGGGCGCCGCCGATCGACCGCTCCAGGGCCTTGATCTGGTGCGAGAGGGCGGGCTGGGAGACGTGCAGGGCCTCGGCCGCGCGGGTGAAGGACGCCTCGTCGACGACCGCCAGGAAGTACTCCATCTGGCGCAGACTCATGACCGGCCTCGTCTCATAAACGCCTTGCATCGGTTCCACAAGAATATTGCCTTGGACTTATGGCAAGGGGCGGACGGAGGGTGGGGGCATGGCCGACACACGGGACTTGAGCACTGCGGATGTCATCGTCATCGGCGGCGGCACCGGCGGATACAGCACCGCCCTGCGCGCCGCCGCCCTCGGACTGGATGTGGTGCTCGTCGAGCGCGACAAGATCGGCGGGACCTGTCTGCACCGCGGCTGCATCCCCAGCAAGGCGATGCTGCACGCCGCCGAACTCGTCGACGGCATCGCCGAGGCGCGCGAGCGCTGGGGGGTGAAGGCGAGCCTGGACGCCGTCGACTGGCCCGCGCTGGTCGCCACGCGCGACGACATCGTGAGCCGCAACCACCGGGGCGTGGAGGCACATCTCGCCCAGGCCGGCGTACGGGTCGTGCGGGGCAGCGCCCGGCTGGCGGGGCCGCGCACGGTACTCGTGCAGGGCCCGGACGGTGAATCCGCGCCGGGCGTGCGGGATTTCGCCGCACGCCGTGGGATCGTCCTGGCCACCGGCTCTCGGCCGCGCACGCTCCCGGGGCTCGAGCCGGACGGCCGGCGCGTGGTGACGAGCGACGACGCGCTCTTCGCGCCGGGTCTGCCGGCCTCCGTCCTGGTGCTCGGCGGTGGCGCGATCGGCGTGGAGTACGCCTCGTTCCACCGCTCGATGGGTGCGGAGGTCACCCTCGTGGAGGCCGCCGACCGGCTCGTGCCGCTCGAGGACGTGGACGTGAGCCGTCACCTGACGCGCGGGCTGAAGAAGCGCGGCGTCGACGTGCAGACGGGCGCCCGGCTGCTGGACGCCGAGCTGCTCGAGGACGGCGTACGCGCGCGTGTGCGCACCGCCCGCGGCGAGACCCGTACCGTCGAGGTGGAACGGCTCCTGGTGGCGGTCGGCCGGGCCCCGGTCACCGACGGCCTGGACCTGGCCGCCGCGGGCCTTGCGACGGACGCGCGCGGCTTCGTCGAACCGGCCGACTGGGCCCGGCTGGAGACGCCGGTGGGTGGCGTACACGTCGTCGGTGACCTGCTGCCGCCGCCGTCACTCGGCCTGGCGCACGCCTCCTTCGCGGAGGGCCTGCTGGTGGCGGAGACGCTGGCCGGCGTGGCGTCAGTGCCGGTCGACTACGCGGCCGTGCCCCGGGTGACGTACTCGTCGCCGCAGACCGCGGCCGTGGGCCTGAGCGAGGCGGAGGCACGCGCGCGTGGGTACGAGGTGGACGTCAACACCATGCCCCTGACGGCGGTCGCGAAGGGCATGGTGCATGGTCAGGGCGGGATGGTGAAGGTCGTCGCGGAGGCCGGCGGCGGGCAGGTGCTCGGTGTGCACCTGGTGGGCCCGCATGTGTCCGAGATGATCGCGGAGAGCCAGCTGATCGTCGGCTGGGACGCGTATCCCTCGGACGTGGCCCGGCACATCCACCCGCACCCGACGCTGTCGGAGGCGGTCGGCGAGACCTTCCTGACGCTCGCCGGACGCGGACTGCACCAGCAGTGAGCGCCGGTGTCCGCGCCCCCGTCGTCGGCAATGCCCCTCGTCATCGGCGGTGAATGCATCTGGGCGCCCCCTGGAGCCTCCCCCCAGGCGTTATTGACACTTCACCTGGAGCGTGGGGTACTGCGGATTGCGAAGCCGGGCGGACGTAACGGGGGTGAGTCTCCTGCTGCAGCTGCGCTACCCCACCGTGACTCAACTCGTCGCGTCCGCCGCCGCGTTGGCCGCCCACAGACCCGGTCTGTGCACGCTGAGGCAGGTCGGCGTCTCCCGGGCGGGCAGACCGCTGCACCTGCTGTCCGTGGGTCATGCGCGGCGTGCCGTGCTCGTCGTCGCGGGCGCCCACGCCAATGAGCCGACCGGCGGCTCCACGTCGCTCGCGCTCGCCGAACGGGTGGTGTCCGAGCGGGAGTTGCGTGCGGACACCTCCTGGCACTTCCTGCTGTGCGCCGATCCCGACGGGGCGAGTCTGCACCGCACCCCGGCGCCGCGCAGCCTGTTCGACTACCACCTCGGGTTCTTCCGGCCGGCCGCCGAGGAGCAGCCGGAGTGGTCGCCGTCGGTGCTTCCGCCGCACCGGCTGCCGCCCGAGACCCGCGCGCTGACCCGGGTCATCGACGAGCTGCGCCCCTACCTCCAGGCGACCCTGCACGGAACCGACCTGGGCGGCAGCTGGGTCCAGCTGACCAAGGACATACCGGGTCTCGCGGAGCCGTTCGCGAAATCCGCGGCCGAGCTGCACATCCCGGTGGAGACGGGCGCCTCGGACGCCGCGGGCTGGGCCGCGTCCGGACCGGGGGTGCATGTGATGCCCTCCCCCGGCGCGGGCGCCGCGTATCCGAGCATGCCGGACGACGCACGCCACAGCACCTGGTACGACACCCACCGCCACGGCGGTCTGACGGCGGTGGTCGAGGTGCCGATGTGGGCCAGCGATCTGGTGGACGACCCTGCTCCGCATCCCGCTCCGGCCGCGGCGATGCGACGGCTGGCGCGCCGGCTGCTGCGGGACGCGCTGGAGGTGGAGCGGGTGCTCGCCGAGGCGCTGCCGCGTCTGGAGGGCCTCGACGGTCCGCTGCTGCGGGCCGCCAAGTGGGCCCTGGAACTGGTTCCGGGCCTGGCCGCGGACTGGATGCACACCCCGCCCGCCGACAACACGATGGCGTACGTCGGCAGTGTGGACGCGTTCGGCCGCCGCCTGCCGCTGCGGGCGGCGGCCATGCTGCTGCGTGTCCTGCAGGAGGCGGACGACCGGGCGGCACCGGGCCTGGAGCGGCTGGTGGCATCCTGGAGCGACGCCTTCGCGGAGCGCTTCCGTGCCCGCTGGGTGCCTTTGGAGCACCAGGTCGAGCACCAGTTGCGGACGGTCGTCGCGGCGGCGCTGCACGCACGCGACCGGGCGGCCTGACCGCGAGCCGTCACGCGCACGGCAGGCCGCCGCAGCGCGAGGGTCAGGCGTCCAGCGCGAACACCGACCCGGTGCGGCCGGCCATGACGCAGGCGCTGGAGAAGGTCTGCGTGTACTCGACCCGCCGGCCGTTCCACTCCCCGCGCGCGTGAACGGTCACCGGCGCGTAGATCATCGGGCAGAAGATGTTCTTCTTCGACGGGATGCGGGCGATGTCGCCGTCCGCCGCCGCCAGCTCCGAACATGCGTCGGCCGCTCGCGCATGCCCCTGGGGCGGGTCGCACAGCAGGAGGGTGTCACGCGTGTGGGGGGACCGGGCGTCGCCCTTGGTGACCGTGAGGTAGAGCCAGTCGCTCGGCGGGAAACCCGAGGACGCCGCCTGGGCCGGGGCCGCGCCGGCGACGAGGAGGGCGGCCGCCAGCAGCGAGCCCCGTACCGCTTTCACTGTGGTGCTGATCGTCATTCCCGATGCATCGGCACGGCAGCCTGGGAACCCCACCCCGACTCACCCGAACGGGAGCATGCGGGCGCATGCCGCAGGGCGAGTTCGAACGCGGCGAGCACCACGCGCGACTGGTACTCCACCTGGCGCGGGACCGGGATCCAGCGCGCCCCCATGCCGTCGCGGTAGTCGGCGCACCAGTCGTCGATGAGACGGTCCAGGTCGGGCAGCACACCGGCCGGGTCGCGGCCGGCGCGGGTCACGAGCTGGTGCAGCAGGCCCGCGGTGCGCAGTGCCAGCCTTCGTCCGGCGATGCGCAGGGCGACGAGGTGGGCGGTGCTGAGCGGCGGGAGGGGACGCGCCCCGTCGGCGACATCGGGGTCCCATGCGTCGGCGAGCCCTGGGCAGACCAGTAAATAGTCGTCCACCGGGGCGAGCAGGCGGGCCGCGTCCGGCATACCGGCGAGATGGGGCCGCAGCCGCGCCAGGAGCACCTCCAGGAGCCGTGCGTCGTGGCGCAGCGTGTGGCTGACGGCGCGCAGCACACCGGCCGCGTCGGCGGGCGGGGAGCCGTCCTCCACGGCCGCCACGCCCCACATGGGCGCCTCGACGACCGCCGTGACCGTGCCGTGCCGGTAGGGGTGGAACCAGGTCGACTCGACGGCCGCCTCGGTGATGGCCGCGGCCAGGTCGCCGATGCGGGGCGGCGGGATGCGGTGTACGGCGGGGCCGAGGCTCGGCCAGTACAGGGTGTCGTAGGGACCGAGTTCGCGCGGGATGCCGAGGCGGGCGGCGGTGTGCGCGACGCGGCCGGCGAGGCCCGGCAGGTCATGGGTGAGCTCGACGAAGCCGCCGCCCACGTCGACGCCGTGCAGGGAGCACTGCAGGAAGGGCCGCAGTTCGTCCTGGAGGTCGAGCAGGGTGCGGGTCTCCGGCAGGGCGGCGGCGGCCGCGCCGTCGGGCAGCCATTCGGGCTGTTCCAGGAAGCCGGGCCGGAAGAAGTTCCGGAAGTACCGGCCGAGGCCGTACGGGCCCGGCAGCCAGCCCTCGTTGCGGCGCAGGCCGTCGGGGTCGAGGCTCAGCAGCAGGTTCCAGGTGGCGTCGGCGCCCTCCGTGAACCTGGGGTCGGCCAGGGCCCGCTCGGCCAAGCGGAGCACGGTGGCGCCGCCGACGGGTTCGTTGGCGTGCGGCCCTGCGACGACGAGGGCCTGGCGGCTGCCGTGACCGACGGAAAGCAGCCACATGGGGGTGCCCGCGCGCGAGGTGCCGACGCGGCGCAGACGGGCGTCGCTCGGACGCCGGGAGACGAGTGCCGCCGCCCGCACGCCGAGCTCGTCGACGGTCGGGTAGCGCAGGAGGGGCGGCAGGGCACACCTCCACAATGTGGCGCCGTCGGTTCACCTGATGTGCATGGCGTACGCACAGTCAGTCACGACTTGAGGGGTACGTCAACACCATGGAACACAATGCGATTTGCGCCATCACCCCACGTCAACAGGGTGTCATGCCCAGGCCAAAGCTAAGGGGTGACTCAGTCGGGGCTCAGTCGACGGCGAGCCGGAACGCCATCCGCCCGAAGCCCACCTGATCGCCTTCACGGACGACGGCCGCTCCGATGACCCGTCGGCCGTTCACCGTCGTGCCGTTGGTCGAGCCGAGGTCGCGCAGCACCCACATGCCGCCCTGGCGGCTGAGTTCGGCGTGCACACGGGACACGGTTTCATGTGTGAGGCGAAGTCCGTTGGCCGGATCCCGACCGATGCGCAGCGGGTAGCCGCCCGCGGGGTGGGGCAGCAGCAGCTTGGGGAGACGCTCGGCCTGCCAGGCCCTGCGCAGCCGTACGGTGAAGCCGGAGACCGCCTCCACGGTGCCGAAAACCAGGCGGGCGACGCGGCTTTCCTGCGGGAGGTCGGCGGTGAGTGCGGCGAGTTCCTCCGAGCGGCGGGCGGTGAGGGCCAGCTCCATGCGGCGGATGAACGTGTCGTGCGACAACCGACCCATGGCGACGCCGTCACGCAGCACCTTCAGCACCTTGTCGCGCTCCACGTCGGACAGCCGCGCGGGGTACGTGTTGAACTCGAAAGACGACGTCACGTTGGTGATTGTCGGTCAGCCGACCTCGGGTGTCCAGGAAACGAGAAAACGGCCGCCACGCGCGCGTACCTGACGACACCCGCCGTAAAAGGGGTGATTCAAAAGCGGATTGATCTCGTTTGAAGCACCATGGACGGGCTACATCACGGTGAGCAGACGAAGGGGAACCGTCCGTGCAGTTCGAGGTGTGGGCACCGCAGGCCGGCCGAGTGACGCTCCAGTGCGACGGCGCCACGCGCGCGTTGGAGCGTGATCAGGACCGGGAGGGCTGGTGGCGGACGGAGGCCGCGGCGCGGGACGGCTCGCGGTACGGGTTCGCGGTGGACGACGGCCCCGTGCTGCCGGACCCGCGTTCGCGCCGGCAGCCGGACGGCCCGGACGGGCTGAGCGCGGTCGTCGAGCACGACGGGTACGCATGGCGCACCGAGTGGGCCGGGCGCCCGCTGCCGGGCGCGGTCCTGTACGAGCTCCACGTGGGCACGTACACCCGCGAGGGCACCCTGGACGCGGCCGCCGAGCGGCTCGGGCACCTGGTCCAACTGGGCGTCACCCACGTCGAGTTGATGCCGCTGTGCCCCTTCCCGGGCCGGCACGGCTGGGGTTATGAGGGCGTCTCGCTGTGGGCCGTGCACGAGCCGTACGGCGGGCCCGAGGCGCTGAAACGGTTCGTCGACCGGGCGCACGAACTCGGCCTCGGCGTGGTCCTGGATGTCGTGCACAACCACCTCGGTCCGTCGGGGAACTACCTGCCCGCGTTCGGCCCGTACTTCACGGACACGCACCACACGCCCTGGGGTTCCGCGGTCAACCTGGACGCTCCCGGCTCGGACGAGGTGCGGGCGTTTCTGCTGGGCAGCGCGCTGGCGTGGCTGCGTGACTACCGGATCGACGGGCTGCGTCTGGACGCGGTGCACGCGCTGGCGGACACACGCGCGTGCCACTTCCTCGAGGAACTGTCGACGGCCGTGGACGCCCTTGCGGCCGAACTGGGCCGGCCGCTGTTCCTGATCGCCGAGTCCGACCTCAACGACCCGCGGCTCATCACGCCCCGGGCGCAGGGCGGGTTCGGGCTGCAGGCGCAGTGGAACGACGACTTCCATCACGCCCTGCACACCGCGCTGACCGGCGAGTCCCAGGGCTACTACGCGGACTTCGGCCGCGCTCCGCTCGCCGCGGTGGCCCGGACCCTCACCCGCGGCTACTTCCACGACGGCACGTACTCCAGCTTCCGCGGCCGGCACCACGGGCGCCCGCTGGACAACACGCGGGTGGCCGCGCACCGGCTGCTGGGCTACAGCCAGACCCACGACCAGGTGGGCAACCGTGCCCAGGGCGACCGCCTTTCGGCGCTCCTGTCCCCCGGTCTGCTCGCCTGCGCGGCCGCCCTCACGCTCACCGCGCCCTTCACCCCGATGCTGTTCATGGGCGAGGAGTGGGCGGCCGGTACGCCCTGGCAGTTCTTCACCGACCACACCGATCCGGAGCTCGCCGAGGCGGTACGGCGGGGCAGGCGACGGGAGTTCGCGGCGCACGGCTGGGCCGAGGAGGACGTCCCGGATCCGCAGGACCCGGCGACCCGCGACCGCTCCTGCCTGGACTGGGCGGAGCTCGCGGACGAGCCCCACGCGCGTGTGCTGGACTGGTATCGCAGGCTCATCGCCCTGCGGCACGAGCAGGCCGACCTGACCGATCCCGACCTCGCCGACACCAAGGTGGCCTTCGACGAGCGGGAGCGCTGGCTCGCCTTCCGCCGCGGGGACGTCCGCGTGGCCGTGAACCTCGCCAAGGAGCCGGCAGCGATCCCCCTGGGCCCCCGCCACGCGGACGTACTCGCCGCATGGGAGCCCGTCGAGCCGCCGGGCACGGACGGGGTCCTGCATCTGCCCGGCGAGTCGGCCGTGGTCCTGCTGCAAACCTGAACGGCCACCGAGCGCCCCGAGGGCCGAGCCACGCCCGGCCGTCCATCGCCGACGAGTCCATCGCGGCGGAGCCACACATGGATACCGCCCCGCACCCCGGACGCGTACGGGGCGCCGCATCTGCCCGACATTCGGCCGTGGTCCTGCCACAGCCCTGAACGGCCGCCGAGCGCCCCGCGCATCGCCTGCGACTCCGTCCCGGCGCAACCGCCCATGGACGCCGCCTCGCGTCCCCGGACGCGCACGGGGCGCCGCATCTGCCCGGCATTGGGCCGTGGTCCTGCTGCAGGCCTGAACGGCCGTCGAGCGCCCCGCGCATCGCCTGCGACTCCGTCCCGGCGCAACCGCCCATGGACGCCGCCTCGCGTCCCCGGACGCGCGCGGGGTGCCGCATGTGCCCGGCGAGTCGACCGTGGTCCTGCTGCAGCCCTGAACGACCGCCGAGCGGCTCCGGCGCGCCGAGCCACGCACGGCCGTCCATCGCCGGCGAGTCCATCACGGCGGAGCCACACATGGACGCCGCCCCGCACCCCCGGACGCCCGCGGGGTGCCGCAACTGCCCGGCGAGTCGACCGTGGTCCTGCCGCAGCCCTGAACGGCCACCGAGCGGCTCCGGCGCGCCGAGCCACGCACAGCCGTCCATCGCCGACGAGTCCATCGCGGCGGAGCCACACATGGACGCCGCCCCGCCCCCCGGACGCGCACAGGGTGCCGCAACTGCCCGGCGAGTCGGCCGTGGTCCTGCCGCAAACCTGAACGGCCACCGAGCGGCTCCGGCGCGCCGAGCCACGCACAGCCGTCCATCCCCGGCGAGTCCATCACGGCGGAGCCACACATGGACGCCGCCCCGCGCCCCCGGACGCGCACAGGGTGCCGCAACTGCCCGGCGAGTCGGCCGTGGTCCTGCCGCAGGCCTGAACGGCCACCGAGCGGCTCCGGCGCGCCGAGCCGAGTCCGTCGCGGCTGGTCGCGCCTACACGGAATACGGCCCCGCGCCCCTGCGCCGGACTTGCCGACGTCGGCCTAGAACTCCTCGTCCGTGTCCTCGTCGCGGAACTCCGTCACCCTCTCCAGGAGGATCGCCTCCCAGGCGCGCCGGAGTTGCAGCCTGAGGAGGGGCAGCAGGGCGGTGTCCTGGGCTTTGAGGTGGTCGGCGAGGCGTACGACGGTGTCGCAGCGGGCCAGCCAGAGGCCGCGGAGGCAGGGGCGGGCGGCGTAGCCGGCGAGTGTGGCGGCGCGGACGGCCGCGGGTGAGCCGACCGCGATCGCGAGGCCGGCGATGTCCTCGGCGGGGTCGCCGACGGCCGCGTCGGTCCAGTCGAGGATGCCGCGCACCCTGCCGTCGGCGCTGACCACGAGGTGCTCGCCCTTGAGGCCGTGGTGGACGAGGACCGCGGTGCCGGGCTGTGCGGCGAGCTGGACGGCGGCCTGCGGGGTGAGCTGGTGGAGGCGGACGGGGTCGAACTCGTCGGCCGCGGCGAGGCGTTCCGCGGCGCGCCCGGCGGCCCGGCGCAGCGCCTCCAGGGAGCGCGGGGCGGTGCGCGGCACGCCGAGCGTCTCGGCCTGCCGTGCGGGCACCTCGCGCAGCCCGGTGAGCACCCCCGCGAGGTCGGCCTCGCCGACGGCGGACACGTCGTACTGCTCCGCCGTCCCGCCGGGCACCTTGGTGTCGAGCGTGTACGTCAGCCCGGGCGCCCACTCGCCGTGCGCCACGCTGCTCGGCACGGCGACCGGCAGATGCGGGCGTACCAGGTCGCGCAGGCGCAGTTCGCGGCGCTGGCGCAGGGCGGCCTCGCGGTCCGGGGCGAGCCGCAGCACATGGCGGGCGCCGACCCACCAGGTGGAGTGCTCGCCGCCCTCGGCGACGGGCCGCACCTCGGGCCCGGCCGCGTCGGCCCCCCTTGTGGTGCCCTCCTTGAGCAGAGAACTGACCAGCCGGCGGACGGTGTCCGCGGTGGGTGTCGGTGCCTGGGTCATGGTCGCGCCGTTGTCACTCGAAGGTCTGCTGGGGCTCCTGGGGTCGCTCAGTCCACTATGACCATCTCGCGGTCGGTGTCGTTGAGGCGGCGACCGCCGTCCTCGGTGACCGTGACGATGTCCTCGATCCGCACGCCGAAGCGGCCGGGCAGATAGATCCCGGGCTCCACGGAGAAGCACATACCGGGCACGAGGGGCTGCCGCTCGCCCTCGATCATGTACGGCGGCTCGTGCGTGGTGACGCCGATGCCGTGCCCGGTGCGGTGGATGAAGTACTCGCCGTACCCGGCCTCCGCGATGACCGCCCGGGCGGCACGGTCGACCTCCTGGCAGGCCACACCGGGTTTCACCGCCCTGAAGCCCGCCTCCTGGGCCTCGCGCACCAGGTCGTGCACCCGGCGCTCCTCGTCGGTGGGTTCGCCGACGTGGACGGTGCGGGAGGTGTCGGAACCGTAGCCGTCCTTGAGACCGCCGAAGTCGAGGACGACCATGTCGCCGCGTTCGATGACGCGCTCGCCGACCTCGTGGTGCGGGTTGGCGCCGTTCGGGCCGGAGGCGACGATGGTGAAGTCGACCTGCGAGTGGCCGAACTGCCGCAGCAGGTCGGCGAGGTCCGCGCCGACCTCGGACTCCTTGCGGCCGGCGAAGGGAACCTTGCGGATCTCCTCGAACGTTGCGTCTGCGGCCGCGCCCGCGGCCGCCATCAGTTCCAGTTCCGCCGGGTCCTTGACGGCGCGGAGCATCGGCAGGGCGTCGGTGAGGGACGCGTAGTCGGTGCCGGGCAGCGCGCGCTGCAGTCCGAGCAGGTGCATCGCCCAGGCGTTGTCGCTGATGCCGAAGCGGCCGGTGCCGGCGAGCAGGGCGGCGGTCGCGGCGTAGGGGTCCTTGCCGTCGGTCCAGTCGCGCAGCGCCAGGGCGGGAGCGCCGGCGGCCTGTGCGGCGTCCGGAGCCTCCAGGGTGGGGACGACCAGGACGGGGGTGCGTCCCTGGACGAGGACCAGCAGGGTGAGCCGTTCGGTGACCGCGGGGGGCGCATAGCCGGTCAGCCACACCAGGTCCGGGCCCGGCGCCACCAGCAGCCCGGCGAGACCGGCGTCGGCGGCGGCCCGCGCGGCGCGGTCCATCCGGTCCCGGTAGTCGTCGGCGGTGAAGGGCGCGCGCGTACTGCCGGTCATCCGGGCCTCCCTGGACGGGTGAAGGGACCACAAGGGACTACGGGCAGCATCCTGCCCGTACCGTGGGGGCGGCGCGACCGGTCTGCGGATCTTTCGGGCGCTGCCTCGGCCATGGTGTCAGCTCTCCAGGGCGAGGCGGGCGCCGAGGAGCAGCAGCACACCGCCGGAGACCTGCTCCAGGCGCCGGCGCACCCCGGCGCGGGACAGGACGGCCCGCATCCGGCCGACGAACCACACGTACAGGCCGTAGTAGCCGACCTCGTAGACGGCCCAGAGCGCGGCGAGACCCACCATCGCGAGCAGGTGCGGGGCGCCCTGCGGCACGAACTGCGGCAGGAAGGACATGGCGAAGATCGCCGCCTTGGGGTTGGCGAGGTTGAGCAGCAGCCCGCCGCGGTAGGCGGCCCAGCCGCTCTTCTCGGCGCCCTCCCAGCCCTCCGGGGCCTCCTTGGTGCGCCGCGCCTGCCGCAGCGCCTGGATGCCGAAGCCCACCAGGACGACCGCGCCGACGATGCGCATCACCTCGTACGCCACTTCGGAGGCCGCGAGCAGCGCGGTCAGCCCGAACGCGGCGACCACGCCCCAGACGAAGACGCCGGTCTCGTTGCCGAGCACGGTCAGGAAGCCGGAGCGGCGGCTGCGCAGCGACTGCTTGATGATCAGCACCGTGCTGGGGCCGGGTGAGGCGGCGATCAGGGTGCAGGCGCCGAGGAAGGCGAGAAGGGTGCTCAGCATGCGGCTCATCGTGGCCCACTCCATGGGCGGGGACCAGTGGTTTCCCCGCCGCTTGACGGATACAGGACACAAGACCATTGGCCGTAATGCTTGGATCGCCCGGACCAGGACGCCCCGGTCGGCCTTGCCGCCCCCTCACTGCCGGACGGTCATGTGACGACGCCCGGGAGCGCCGTCAGCTGCTGGTAGCCGCCACTTCGATGACGGACCGTCAGGGTGATGCCCTCGCCCGGGCGGGCCCGGGCGACGGCGCGTGCGAGGTCGGCGGCCGAGTCGATGCGGGTCCTGCCGAACGCGAGGATCACGTCTCCCCGGACCAGGCCCGCCGCATAGCCCGGGCCGGGCACGTGGACGCCGACGACCAGGGCGCCCGCCTTGTACGCGTCCACGGCCTCCAGGCCCAGGGTCGCGAGGGCGGGCGCCGGGGACGCCGATGCCGTCGGGGACGACGGACTGGGGTGCGCCGTGGCCGACGGGCTGCCCGTGGCCTGCGCCTGGCGTTGCAGGTCGGCGAGTCTGCTCATGCCGATCACCGTGGCGCCGACGGTGCCGAGTCCTACCCCGGACAGCACCAGGACCGTTCCGACGAGCAGGCCGAACAGGGCGGCCCTGAGCCGTCGGCCGCGCCGGCGCACGGCATGCGGGCGCCGGGCGGTGCCGGGTTCGGTGCCGCCGCCGGGCTCCCCGCCCGGCATCGGCTTCGGACGCAACGCAGTCTGTTCCATGGATCGCCTCCGGCTGGAGCTCTACCCGGAGCCCCGGCGCCCGACGAGCCACGAACGGGTGAGACTGCGGCGGCCCGCGGGGGTCAGCCCGGGTGGCCCTCGCCGTGACCGCCGTGCGCGCCGCCGTGGTCGAACTTCATCGCCTCCTCGGGCATCACGACGAAGGGCCGCATCATGCCCATGTCCTCGTGTTCGAGGAGGTGGCAGTGGTACATGAACCGGCCGTACGCGCCGTCGAACCTGCCCATGACGCGCAGTATCTGGCCGCCCGGCACCCGGAAGACGTCCTTGTAGCCGCGTTCGTTGGGCGCCAGCGGAAGCTGGGTGCCCGCGTCGTACGCGATCGGCGCGCGGGTGCCGCCCACCGCCGGGTCGAAGCCCGAGACGTCGTACGCGTCCCGGCCCAGCAGCTGGAAGTCGGCCAGGTGGATGTGCATCGGGTGGACGATCGGCGCGAGGTTCAGGAAGCTCCACTGCTCGTAGGAGCCCTCGGCGATGGTGAAGCCGAGGCCGTCGTTGAACGTCCGGGACGTGCGCCGGTACGTCTTCGTCGTACCGTCCGGGCCCTTGAGCTGGAGGATGCCGTCGGCCGGGACCTGGATGCCGCCGGGGTCGGTGACCTCCGTCATCTCCCAGATCTCCGGATGTCCGCCGGCGCCCTTGGTGGCGGCCGGGGTGAGCACGACCAGGCGGTGGCCGTGCGGGATGTCGTGGGTGAGCCGGCGGAAGGAGCCGGAGAGCACCTCGGGCAGTTCGAAGGTGTCCGTGCAGCCGCTCTCGCCCACCCGGAACTCCAGGACCGCCGGGTAGCGCACGTCGTTCACCGGGTCGGGCACGCCCGGTGCCTGTCCGCGGCCCTTGTTGACCAGGCGCAGCGTCCGGCCGGCGAGGCCCCGGAAGTCGACGAGCAGGTCGAACCGCTCGGCGGGGGCCGCGGTCAGCGTCGGCAGCGCGTCGTCGAAGTCGACCGGGACCGGGCGGGGCAGCAGCCCGCCGTCGCTGCCGATCTGGTGGACGACTCCCGGCACCGGGTTGTCGTCCTCGTCGACGAGGACGAGACTGTAGATCCGCGCATTGGACGCGTTGACCAGCCGGAAGCGGTACCAGGCGTCGTCCACCTCGGCGTACGGCCAGATGCGGCCGTTGACCGTGGTGTACGGGCCGGTGAACGGGATGGAGACCGGCTTGCCCGTCTCCG
The DNA here is from genome assembly GCF_039532765.1 of Streptomyces longisporus. Taxonomy (NCBI): domain Bacteria; kingdom Bacillati; phylum Actinomycetota; class Actinomycetes; order Kitasatosporales; family Streptomycetaceae; genus Streptomyces; species Streptomyces longisporus. The sequence continues at coordinate 361,133 of NZ_BAAASG010000009.1, read as the reverse complement.
GGTTCTGCTGCTGGACGACGACCGTCTTGTGCAGCAGCCGCCCGTTGAGCCGGCCGTCCTCGTCCGTGTCGAGGTTCCGGTCGGCGAGCAGCAGCGGGATCTCCCTGTCCCCGGAGGGCAGCCCGAGGGCGTCCTCCTCGTCGTCACGGACGAGGTAGGTCCCGTACAGGCCCGTGTGCACGTTCCACCGGGTGATGTTCATGGCGTGGTCGTGGTACCACCACTGCACCGCCTGGTGCTCGTTCGGATACTCCGACAGCTGGGCGTCGCCGAATCCGACGGCGTTGTCGGCCCAGCCGTCGTTGCCGCCGCCCGTCTGCGCTCCGTGCAGGTGCGTCACCGTCCAGGCGGGCAGGGCGGCGACGTCCTTGTCGGGTTCGACGCCCTCCCGGCCGGGTTCGGTGGTGGGCGGCGGCGTGCCGGGTGCGCGGACCGGCACCTCCACCGAGGTGACCGGGTACTCGCTGCCCTGGGGAATGCGGTTGGTCCAGGCGATGCGGACGCGCTGCCCGCGGCGCACCTCGATGGTCGGGCCCGGCACCTGCCCGTCGTACCCCCACATCAGGGTCGGCGGAAGCTGCGGGTGCAGCCGGACCCAGGTCGGGCGCAGGGCGATCTCCGTCTCCCGCAGGACGTCACCCGATCCGGGACGTACGACGGGCGGGACGCGTAACGGCGTGACGTACGGCGCCAGTTCGTCGGGAGCCGGCGCCGTCTCCCCCGTGCTGCCGCCCTCGGTGATCCTCTCGATGATCTCGGTCAAGGCTCGAACACCCCCGTGTTCTGTGGTCTGTTCCCCTTACCTCAGAAGACTCCCGACGCCTCGCCCAAGTTCCCTGAATGTCACGTTCCGCACGAAAAGGTTTAATGTGCGGTCATGGCGGCAGGCCGGTCCGGGAGAAAGCCATGAGTGCGGCGGGCCAGATGGTCCGCCTTGTAACGGTCCACGTGCCGGTGCCAGTTGAGGATGCCGGCCATCCAGTTCTGCAGGTCCTTCACATAGCCGTCCATCGCCTCGCGTGCCTCCTGGGAGAGCGTGAAGTCGTCGTAGACCACGGGCAGTTCATGCGCGGCGATGTGTTCGAACTGCTGCATGCGCTGGGTCATCAGGTCGTGGACGACGGACAGTGCGGTCGGGTAGTCGATGCCGAAGAAGTTCTGCACGACGAGGATCGCGTTGTGGATCTCGCCCTCGTACTCGATCTCCTTCTGGTACGAGAAGACGTCGTTGATGAGGCACCCGTAGTCGATGGCGGCGTTCTCCAGGGCTCGGACCGGGCCGCTGCGGTAGACCTCGGGCGGGACCGCGGGGCCGTGGCCCATCCGGCACATGCTCAGGGTGAGGTCGGAGCCGAAGGTGGCGCGGCGCATCTCCAGATAGTCGACCGGGTCGGGGATGCGGTTCTGCAGCTGGTTGGACAGCTCCCACACCCAGCTCTCGGTCATGACGTTCACCGAGTCCCTGAGGGTGCGCCGCTGCTCGGGGGTCATCTGCGCCGTGGTGCGCGCCCACAGGTCGGTGAGTCCGCGTTCCATGCCGTTGAGCGGGACGGGGGCCTCCTCGCCGTCGACGGGCATGCAGTCCGCCAGACGCCGGGTGGTCAGCCGGGCGGCGGCCAGGTCCCGGCGGTGGCCGTACACGAGCGGGTAGTAGTCGTCGCCGTATGTCCCCCAGGCCAGCCACTGCGAACTCAGGTCGAGTTCCTCGGGTGTCGCGTCGGGGTCGAGGCCCGCGGAGCACAGCGGCAGGTCGGCGGCGGCGAGCCGGTCCTCGTCCCAGACGCCCTCCTGGAGCATGCCCATGGCGTGCATCCAGTCGGTGAGGCGGTGTCGGGCGCCCTCCAGGTGGGGGCTGAGTTCCACCTCGAAGGGCATGTGGAAGTCGGGCAGCAGGGACGGCCCGACCTTCTGGTACGGCACGTGCGTGTAGGCGCGCAGGCGCTCGGCGCCGGCCGCCGCGAGCAGGGCACCGACATCGGCGGCGGAGGTGCCGGGGCCGGTCAGGCCGTGCCACGGGTGCGTGGCCTGTGCGCGGGCGTTCATGTAGCGACTGGAGCGCATGTGCCATTCGTGGCCGCCGGACTGCCAGTCCTGCAGCCCCTGGGTGTACTTGGCGACGGCGGCGACCTCGGCCGGGGTGAGGACCTGGTCCAGGGCCAGTGCGGGCACTTCGGTGAGGGCGGTGTGCTCGAACTGGTGGAGGCGGGAGGTGAGGACGTCGTTGACGGTGTCGGCGGCCTCCTGGGTGGTGCAGTCGAAGAAGGTCTCCAGGACGAGCACGCCGTTGCTGTTCTCGCCCTCGTCCTCGACTTCCCGCTGGTAGGAGAACAGGTCGTTGCGCAGGTGGACGGCGTCGGAGAACGTCTCCATCAGCACCCTGAGCGGTCTCGATGCGGCCACGGACGCGGGCACCTCCGCGGTCGCGAACTCCACGAGCCCGGCCGACCAGGGGGCGCCGCCCACCTTGCGGCGCATCTCGATGTACTCGACGGGGTTGGCGATCCGCCCCTCGTTGATGTTGGACAGCTCCCACAGGGACTCGTTGAGGAGATGCTCGGTCGCCACGGCGAAGCGGCGGCGCCAGTCCACCGACATCGACGGCACGGTGCGTGCCCACAGGTCGGCGAGCCCGGCCTCGACCGGGTTCTGCGGCTCCGGTACGGCAGTGGCGAGGTCCAGGGGCATGAACAAGGGCAGCCGGTCCAGGTAGGCCTTGCCGCCGACGCGGTCCTGGCTGCGCTTGAAGGTCTCCAGGAAGTGGTCGTCGAAGAAGAAGACCCACACGTACCAGTCGGTGATCAGGGAGAGGGCGGGGCCGTCGCACTCGGGGTGGGTGTAGGCGCACAGAAGCCCGTAGTCGTGGGCGTCGAGGTCGGACTGCTCCCAGATACCGGATCCCTCCAGCATGCCCATCCCGCGTGCCCACTCGGTCGAATGGGCGCGCGCCTCGTCGACATGCGGGTTCAGCCGTGCGGGATACGGCATGTAGAAGTGCGGGAGTTCGAAGGGCTGCTGCGTCATGGCCGGGGCCCTACCCGTGACCCTGCGGGACCATCCGCGGGCCGGGACATGATCACACCATCGCGTGAATCGGGGGTGATCCGGGAACAGACGGCGGACCTAGGAACCCCGCACCGCCCGCCCCACCTCCGTCCGCAGCGCCACGAACTCGGGCAGGCCCCGGGTGGCGATCTGGTCGCGCTTTCCGGGGAGTTCGACGGGCAGGTCGAGGACGATGTGGGAGGCGGGGGCCGGGGAGAGGACGACGACGCGGTCACCGACGTAGACGCTCTCGTCGATGTCGTGGGTGACGAACACGATGGTGGTGCCTTCGGTGCGGTGGACCTCCAGCAGCAGGTCCTCGAGGTCCTCGCGGGTCTGGGCGTCCAGGGAGCCGAAGGGTTCGTCCATGAGCAGCAGGGAGGGGCGGCAGACCAGGGCGCGGGCGATGGCGACGCGTTGCTGCATGCCGCCGGACAGCTGCCAGGGGTGTCGACGGCCGACGCCGCCGAGGCCGACACGCTCCAGGATCCGCTCGGCCTCGGCGCGGCGCTCGGCCCGCGCGGGGCCGCGGCGGCGCAGCGGGAGGGCGACGTTGTCGCGGACGGTGAGCCAGGGGAAGAGGGAGCGGCCGTAGTCCTGGAAGACGACGGCCAGTTGGTCGGGTACGCCGGTGACCGGGGTTCCGTCGACGGTGACGGTGCCCTCGTGTGCGGGCTGCAGTCCCGCGACGGTGCGCAGGAGCGTCGACTTGCCGCAGCCGGAGGGTCCCACGACGCACAGGAGCTGGCCGTCGGGCACGGTGAGGGTGATGTCGTGCAGGACGCGCTGGTCGCCGTAGCGCTGGCCGAGGGAGTCGAGGCGGAGCGTCATGCCGTGCTCCTTACCCGTCCGAGGATCCGCTTCTCGACCGCCAGCAGCGCGGTGTTGAGGAGGTGTCCGAGGACCCCGAGCAGGAGCAGTGCCGCCCACACGGTGAGCAGGTCGGAGCGGGACTGGGCGTCGGTGAGGGTGTAGCCGATGCCGTTGGCGGTGCCCGGCAGCAGTTCGGAGAAGACCATGAGGACGAGGGAGAGCGAGAGGCTCAGGCGCATGCCCGCGAAGATGCGGGGCAGTGCGGAGGGCAGGATCAGGAAGCGGAGCCGTTCGACGGGGTTCAGGCGCAGCACGGCGGCGACGTCGAGCCGCAGCGGGTCGGTGTTGCGCGCCCCTTCCGCCGTGTTGACCAGCACCGGCCAGACGGCGCTGAAGGCGATCGACGCGATCTGCATCGGGGTGCCGAAGTCGAGGACGACGACGAAGACGGGCACCAGCGCGGGCGGCGGCACGGCCCGCGCGAACTGCAGGACGGGATTGCACAGGGCGTACGCCCGGCGCGACCGTCCCACCGCGACGCCCGCCCCGATCCCGGCGACGGCGGCGATCCCGAACCCCGCCGCCATCCGTCCGAGACTCGGCAGTACGTCCCCCACGGCGGCCTCGGTGAGAAACCCGTGCCGGACGGGCCCCGAGAACCACAACTCGTAGGCGCGGTGCGCGATGCGCCCCGGGGGCGGGAAATACACGCTGCCGTGGGCCTGCGCGGCCGCCTGCCACAGCGCGAGGGCGACGAGCAGCACCAGGACACGGAGGAGTACGTGACGCAACGACGTACTCCGGGCAGGGTCGCCAGGCCCCCGGCGTGCCGCGGTCCTCTTCCGCCGGATCACCTGCCTCACGACCGCACCCCGCGTCCGTCCGCCCGCCGCTCCGGTGTCCACGGGAACAACCGGCGTTCGGCCCGGACCAGGACGCCGTTGATGACCAGCCCGAGGGCGCCCGCCCACACCACACCGGCCAGGACGTCCCGGGTGCCGTCGGTGGCCAGGCCCGCCTGGGCGATGAAGATGCCGAGGCCCTCGCCGAAGCCGGAGAGGAGCTCGGTGGCCACGGCGAGGATGAGGGCGACGGCCGCCGAGACACGGATCCCGGCGGCGATGAACGGGGCCGTCCCTGGCAGTTCGACCCGCAGCAGGACCGAGAGCCGGCCGAAGCCGAAGGCCCGCAGGGTGTCCTTGGCGAGCGGGTCGGTCTCCCCGAGGCCGTAGACGGTGTTGAAGAGGACGGGCCAGACCGACGCGTAGGTGATCAGCGCGACCTTGGTCTCGGTGCCGGTGCCGAGGAGCAGCGAGACCAGGGGGATCAGCGCCACCGAGGGCAGCGGCCGCAGGAACTCCACGATCATGCGTACGGCGGAGTAGACGACCGGCACGCTGCCGAGCAGCAACCCGAGCGGGACGGCGATCGCGACGGCGAGGCCGAGCCCGAGCGCCCAGGCCCGCAGGGTGGCCCCGACCCCGTCCAGGAAGGCGCCGTCGCCCGCCAACTCGACGGCGCGGGCGAGGACTTCGGAGGCGGGCGGCAGATAGCTGCGCCTCACGACGCCTGCCCGGCCGACCGCCTCGCAGACCCCGAAGGCCAGCACCACCCCGAGCAGACCGAGCCACAGCTCCTGATGCCGTGCCAGCCGTTCCCGCCGTGTCAGCCGCTTCACCTGGGCGTCACTTGACCAGCAGCGTCGCCGGATCGAGGGACTTCGTCAACAGCCCCTGTTTCTTCATGAGTTCGGTCAGCCGCCGCAACTGTGCCACATCGGTGGCGGCGGGATACGCCGGCAGGCCGATCGAGGCGGCCTGGCCGGCGGTGACCTTGGTGTACTTGGGGAGTTCTTCCCGTACGGCGCCCGGGTCCTGCGCCGCGATCTTCGAAGCGGCCTCGATGGCACGCCGGAAGGCCGCGGCCTGCTTGGGGTGCTCGGCGGCGAACGTCCGCGTGGTGACATACCCGCTGATGGGCAGCGACTGGACGGGCGCCGACCCGCCGTCCAGCAGCACCCTCGCCTTCAGCTCCCCCTGGATCGCGCTGTCGAAGGGCTCCACCGCATGCACGGCGTCCACCTGTCCCCGTTCCAGGGCGGGCCCCATCTGCGGGAAGGCGATCTGCCGGTAGACGGGCCGGCCGACGCCCTTCGCGTCGAGGATCGCGTCGAGAGTGAGCGACTGGATGTTGTTGAGGATGTTGACGGCGACCTTCTTGCCCGCGAGGTCGGCGACGGTCCTGATGTCCGAGTCCTTCGGCACCAGGACGTCCATCATGTGCGGCGCCACCCGTACGCCCTCGGCGAGGATGCGCAGGTCGAGAGTGCCCTTCTCGTCGGCCTGCAGGAACGTCACGTAGTTCGCGCTCGCGATCACGTCGACCTGTCCCTTGGCCAGGGCGGGCAGCGCCTGGATGCTCTGCTGCACGGGCTGGATCCTGACGTCCAGCCCCTCCTGGGTGAACAGCCCGCGGTCCCGTGCGAGGTAGAGCGCCGCGGAGTCCGTCAACGGCAGGGCGGCCACGGTGACCTTCGTACGCCCGCCCGCGGACGCGGAATCCCCACCGCCGTCACCGCAGCCCGCGAGGAGCAGCACCAGGGCGGCCGCGACAGCCGCCGTTTTCCCGATTCCCGTCCGCAATCCCCGTAACGCCATGCGGCATGAGTACCAGGTAATTGTCATGATCACCACACCGCACCCCAAGGGTGCGGGGCTGTATCGATCTGCGGCTCCGCCGCGCGGGCGCGAGCAACCACGGCGACACCGCAGGCGAAGACCTTGCCACAGCCCCGCAGGGAACCCACCGTGGTCGCATGCATGCGTACGAGGCCCCGCCGATCCCGGACGTCTTCGATCCCCGGCAGTACGCCGCCGGAGTCCCCCACGCCGCCTACCGCGTCCTGCGCGACCACCACCCCGTGGCCTGGCAGGACGAGCCCGAGGTACTGGGCTGGCCGGCCGGGCCCGGCTTCTGGGCGGTGACCCGGCACGCGGACGTCGTACGCGTCCTCAAGGACTCGGCCACGTACTCCTCACACCTCGGCGCGACCCAGATCCGCGATCCCGACCCCGCCGACCTCCCCTTCATCCGGCGCATGATGCTCAATCAGGATCCGCCGCGGCACGGGCGGTTGAGGCGGCTGGTGAGCCGCGCCTTCACCCCCGGCCGCATCGACCGCTTCACGTCCGTCGCGCAGGAGCGGGCCCGGACCCTGTGCGCGCGGGCGCTGGAGGCGGCCCGTACGACCGACGGCACCGTCGACCTCGTCACCGCCGTGACCGACGACTACGCCCTGCTCAACCTCGCCGATCTGCTCGGCGTCCCCGACGGCGACCGCGGCCTGCTGCTGCACTGGACGCAGCGGGTCATCGGCTACCAGGACCCGGACGAGGCCGGCACCCCCGTGCTCGACGCGGACGGCAGACCGGTCAACCCCCGCTCCCCCGCGATGCTCCGGGACATGTTCGGCTACGCCCAGCAGCTCGCCGCGCACAAGCGCCGCCACCCCGCCGACGACGTGATGACGACGCTCGCCCAGGACCCCGAACTCACCGACGCCGAACTGGAGATGTTCTTCTTCCTGCTCACCGTCGCGGGCAACGACACCGTCCGCAGCGCCGCTCCCGGCGGCCTGCTGATCCTGGCCGAGCACCCGGAGGCGTACCAGCTGCTGCGCGCCGGAAAGGCCGAACTGCACCTCGCCGTAGAGGAGTTGCTTCGTCGGCATCCACCCGTCCTCAGCTTCCGCCGCACCGCCGCCCGCGACACCGAGCTGGCGGGGCGGCGCATCCGTACGGGCGACAAGGTGGTCGTCTTCCATGCCTCCGCGAACCATGACGAAAGGGTCTTCGCCGCACCGGACCGCCTCGACCTGTCCCGTACGCCGAACCCGCATGTCTCCTTCGGGGACGGTCCGCATGTCTGCCTGGGCGCGCACTTCGCCCGGCTGCAGCTGCGGGTGCTGTACGCGGAGGTGCTGCGTGCCCTGCCGGTCCTGCGCACGGCGGGGCCTGCCAGGCGGCTGACGTCCAACTTCATCAACGGGATCAAGTCGCTGCCGGTGCAGGTGGACTGAGGTTCAAGGGCGGGTCTTCAGGTCCGCACCTGGATCAGGGCGTGGGTGCCTCCGGTCCGCCACCGCTGCCCCTCGGCCGCCACGAGCGCGGCCTCCGTTTCGGGGTCCAGGCCGGTGATCACGTCGGACTTCAGGGTGCGCAGGGCGGCGACCGGGCCGGGGAAGTGGGCCGTGACGTCCGCGAAGGGCGTGGTCGGGGCCCACATCCGATCTGCCACGAGACGGCGGTAGTTGAGGTCGCCCTTCACGACGGTCAGCGCGGCCGCGGCGAGTTCCGCGCGGAGGTCGCCCGGCATGTCCGCGTACGGCAGCGGTGCCGCGGAGAAGGGGTGGGCGCGGAGGCTGAGGCGGCCGTCGGTCATCGCCGACCACAGGATGCGGCCGTACTCGACGGCTGCGCCCCGCGCCCCGGCCAGTCTCCTGAGCGCGTCGAGCACGTCGGCCGTCGTCGCGTCGGAGACGTAGTACGGGTACGGCTTGATGTGCAGGACGGCACGGCCGATGCGCCCGCGTTCCAGGAGGTGGGCGATGAGAAGCAGGTCGGGGATGAGTTCGCGGCCCGCGTTGTCCGCGATGAGGCAGAGCGTGCCCGCACCGGACGGTGGGAGCAGCGACCAGAGGGTCTGGCTGTCGTCGGCGACCAGGCCAGGGGCGGTGTCCGCGGTGCCGGCCCCGGTGCCGGAGAGGCGGAAGCCGAGGTCGGCGCGGTTGCCCCAGAGGGAGCCGTGCAGCAGGGCGCGGTCCTGGTCGTCGGCGGACAGGGCGTCGAGGGCGGCCAGTTCCTCGTCCGTCTCCGGGGAGTCGAGCTCGGCCAGTTTGAAGGGGCGGAAGGGGTCGATGCCCCGCCAGGGCCCGGAGCCGAAGTAGCCCACGGCGTCGAGGAGTTGACGGTAGAAGTAGCTCTCCGACCAGAGCCAGGGAATGTCGTACCAGGAACGGCCGGCGTACTGGGCCAGGCCCCACGCCTCCCAGCGGTCCCGGTCGTGCGCGTCGGCAGGGAGCGGCTCGACGACTCCCTTGGTGCAGCTCGCCAGGAGCGCGTCGAGGGCGCGGTGCTGTGCGGGGCCGTAGGGGAAGGCGTCCCGGACCTGCCGGATGATCGCGGGGTGCCGCTCGGCGAGCACACTGTGGGGGAAGGACCCCGGCTCATTGCCGAGGATCACGGGCGCGGACGGACTGTGGGGCATGCGCCCACCCTAAGCGGGCCGAGGGAGTCCGCTCAGGTTGCCGACGTCGGAGAGGGACGCGGGGCCATGTCGATCTGCCGCACCTCGCAGGCGCGCGGCGCGACACATGAGCCCCCTGAAGGAGCGCGGGACCGTGTCGATGGGCGGCCCCGCCGCGCAGGCGCAACACACCACCACGCCGCGCAAACGAGCACCCATGAGAAGCACGGGGCCATGTCGATGCGCCGCTCCACCGCGCGGGCGCGACAAGCCGCGGCGCAGCCGCAGACGGCCGACGGCCCCTCGCACCCCCGCGGCCAAGCCGCACATCGGCACTTCAAGCGGAGCGCTCCCGCTCCAGCCGGGCGGCGAGGCTCACATAGCGGGCGCGGCGGGTCACCGGGACCAGGCCGCGGATCGCCAGGTGCCACATCTCGGCCAGTCTGCGGGGCTGGTGGGCGACGGGTTCGAGGGAGCGGCCCACCACGCGGGTGCCGACGAAGAAGCTGACGAGGGAGTGGGCGACGGCGTCGACATCGATGTCCGGGTGGACGTCGGACTCCTTGACGGCGCCGAGGAGTTTGCGAGTGGCGATGTCCCGCCACTCGGTGAAGGGGTGCTGCAGAGGCGGCCGCACGGCGACCTCGCCGGCGGCGAGCCGGAGGCCGGCCCGGGGTATCGGGCCTTCGACGGAGAGCCGGGCGATGCCGAAGGTGATGCGCATCAGGGTTTCGAGCGAGGAGTAGCCCCGGCCGTCCAGGTCCTTCGTCACCTCGTGCGAGGCCTTGGACTGCAGCTCCATGATGGCGTGGGCGAGGTCCTCCTTGGCCGCGAAGTGGAAGTAGAGGGCGCCCTTGGTGACTTGGGCGTGTTCCACGATGTCGCTCAAGCTGGTCGATTCGTAGCCGCGGCGGTCGAACAGGTCTGCTGCGGCCGTGATGATCGTCGCGCGGGTCTGCTCGGCGCGTAACTGCCTCGCCATCGACTGAACACTCCTGGGGCTGTAAACGGGCCGGACTGTCTGTTTCTCTTACTCCCAGTGAACGATATCTCACCGTCTGACGGCGCCGACTTCGCATGCGAAAACCGTCGATTCGCCCTGGGATCCGCGGACCTCCGCACCCGTCCCGGCCTCGTCGGTCACCTCGATCCAGATGGGTCCATCCAGCTCAGGATAATGATGCAAGGCCGCATGAAAGGACCCGCCCCCGGTCGGCCGGACGGCCCGGACCCGGGCGCCTGCCGGGCCGCCTCCAAGACCAGCATGCCAGAGACGTGATCGAGCACATCGAAGAAAACGGGATGGACGGTATCTACCCTGGGCGGGGCGCCGACGGTGAGCTGCCACTGGCGGACGGTCTTCGCGACGACCAGCGGGTGATACGGCGACCGGCCCGGGGACACGTGTAACCGACCGGTCCGGAGCCACCGCGCGAACGGCGGGAAAGGGGCGGGACCGGTGCGCTCCCAGCCGCGAGAAACGTTTCCGCTACGGCGGCGCGATGGCCGAGCCGACGAGGCAAGGTGACCGTCAAGGTAGGTCGAGGGATGGTCGGTTGGGGCATATCCCTCCCTCGGTCCCCTGGAAACGGACGACAGACCAGACGGCGAGGTGCCCGTCACGGCGACTGCCAGAGTACGAGGCGACCGGTTGGTCTTCAATGTGGCCGGGGTGGCTCCGAGGGGCGTACGGCGCAGGTGAACGGCCAAGGTCCAAGGAGCTGTTCGCGCCCGGACCACTCCCGAGCGTCATGTACTGAACGCACCGGGCCGGTTGCCCGTACTTCACGGGAGCACATCGTTCCACGCCGGCCGAGGAGACGTTCCGGATGCCCCGGATGACCGCACACCGCACCGCCCTGGCGGCCGCCCTCGTGACCCCGTTCCTGCTGCCCCTGTGGGCGGCGACCCCCGCGCAGGCGCACGGTGCGCCCACGGATCCGGTCAGCAGGGCCTACGCCTGCTCGCCCGACGGCGGCAGCAACGCGCAGTCGGCGGCGTGCAAGGCGGCCGTCGCCGCGAACGGCGCCCCCTTCACGTTCTGGGACAACCTGCGGGTCGCGGACGTGGGCGGCAGGGACCGGCAGGTCATCCCCGACGGAAAGCTGTGCAGCGGCGGCCTGGCCGCCTACAAGGGCCTTGACCTCGCCCGCTCCGACTGGCCGTCGACGACCCTGAAGCCGGGCGCGACCCTGACCATGCAATACGCCTCGACGATCCCGCACACCGGCACGTTCAAGCTCTACCTCACCAAGCCGGGCTACGACCCGAAGAGGCCGCTGACCTGGGCCGAGCTGCCGGAGCAGCCGTTCGCATCGGTCAAGGACCCGGCCCTGACGAATGGCGCGTACCGCATCACCGCGAAGTTGCCGGCCGACCGGCGAGGGCACCACGTGCTCTACACCATCTGGCAGAACAGCAGCACCACGGACACGTACTACTCGTGCTCCGACGTGGTGTTCGGGGCGGCCGGGAGCGGCGGTACGGCAGCATCGGCGCCGACGTCCGCAGGCGGCGGTGGGAAGGGCGCGAGCAGCAGCCCCACCGCCACGCCCGAACCCCGTACGACTCCCTCACGTACGGCCGGGGAGGCGGCTCCACGGCAGGGGTCCACCGAGCCCGACAGCACACCGGTGGCCTCGACCTCCACCGCGGGCTCGGGCCCGTCCGCGCCCATGCTGGCGGGCGGCGCCGCTGCGGTGCTGGTGCTCACCGGCGGCGCCGCCCTGGCGCTGCGTCTGCGTCGACGCTGAAGCACGCCTGCTTGAGGGTCAGTTGACGTAGACGGTGGCGCCGTTGTCGGTCACCGGGGCGTACTTGGCGGTGAAGTAGCCGCTGTTGAAGCAGAGCGACGAACCGGACACCTTGGTGAACTGCTGGTTGGTGAAGTTGATGCTGGCGTCGCTGTTGCTCGTCGTGCCGGTCAGGCTGGGAGCCTGGTAGACACAGGTGATGGAGCCCAGCAGGGTCTTCAGCTTGACCGTGGTCTGGACGGTGGAGCCGCTCGCCGGGGTCACGGTGAGCGTGCCGTCGGAGGCCACGGTGGTGGTGTACGGCAGGTTGTCGACCGTGATGCTGGTGACGCCCGTGACACCGAAGACGTTGCTGGTGCAGCTGCTGCTGTCGAAGGTCTGCGCGCCGACCGACTCGGTGGCCGTGCCCGGCGCGGCCGGGTTGTCCGTGACCGTGGCGGTGAAGGTCGAGGACTTGCAGCTCACGCCGCTGGTGCCGGTCGCACTGGAGTAGAGCGTGGCGTTGGTGCCGCCGGCCAGGGGCGCGGTGAGGACGTCGCCGACCGCGACGGCGGTGCCGCCGGCCGAACCGGTGGTGAGGACGGGGGTGTCGGCCGCCGAGGCCGGCACGGCCGCGGGGATCGAGAGTGCGGCGACGGTGCCGACCAGGGTGAGAAGAGTGCGAGTGCGCATGCGGACGTACCTCTTTCTTGTGCGGGGTTCGAGGGTTGGGGGCTTCCGATGTGGCGCGGGAAAGGTGGGGGGACGCCGGTCGGCGTCCGCCGATGCCGGACCGTGACGCCTTCTCCGTACGCCACGGACCGGCAACGACGTCCGGCCGATGACCGGCCGCAGACCCTGGGGGTGGGCCTCCGGCCGGGCCGGGCGGAGGCGACGGCCTGGAGCGGACCAGGGGGGAAGTGCCCTTACCGGGCCGTCTGGGGGGGGGATCTCGGGCTGTGAAGGCCCCGTGTGGACATGAGGGGTCCGGGAGACGCGGACGATGCCGCGTGGCTGGATCCGGCGCCACGGATCTGGGGGAAGCCAGGGGCAGTTGTAGACCTGAGTGTCAGTCAACGTCAAGGCAGGACAAGGTAGTTGACGATCGTTCAAGAGTGGGGACCGAACCCGCGCGACCTGCCGAGCCACAGGTGGAGCACAACCAACACCCTTTTTTCACAACTCCCTTGACCCTTGAAAGTAACCACGGGTAACTTCCTCGCTGGCTACTGCGGAGTACGAGAAAGCCCTTCCACCCGCCGGGAGTTTGGGAGGAGGCGTGCGTCTGCAGCCGCTGTCCGCGCCAGGACAACGCGCCGATGATGCCCAACCCGCACTGACTATGCACATGGGAGCAGAAATGGCCTCGTCCGCCGAACTCACCACAGGGAACCCGGAAAGCGGTTCCTCGCCCGACCCCGCAAGACGCGGGCGGGTCCGGCTGCGCCGCGCCGCCGTGATGGCGGTCCCGGCCGTCGCTATCGCGGCCGGCCTCGCGATCATGACCGCCGAGGGGGCGCTGGGGGTCTCGTTCTCGATCTCCGGAATGCCCTTCACGGTGACCGCCAAGTCGCTCGACGGCACCGGCTTCGAGCAGTTCGGCGCGCTCGACAACATGATCGACAACAGCCCCAACGCCGGCGACAGCGGCGGTCAGGTGCTGGTCGTCACCTCCGCCATCAAGAGCGCGACACTGGACAGTCTGTGCCAGAGTGTCGACCTGGGCGGCACCAACCTGCTGATCAAGGCGGGCAGCGGCTCGTCGAAGGTGCAGGCGACCGACCTCACCACGGACTCGACCCAGCTGACCGGCGACGCCGCCTTCAAGAACATCGAGATCGGCAACGACGCGAGCACGCTCAACAAGGCCGGCGTCAAGGGGCCGGCGGGCGTCTTCAGCCAGCAGGCCGACACGGTGCACATCGACAACCTGCGGCAGACCAACTATGCGACGACGGCCGGGGTGTTCAAGCTGCCGGGCCTGAAACTCAGCTTCAGCGACTCGGGTTGCTGATGTCGGACCGTCCGAAACAAGGCGCGCGGCCCGCTTTTCGTGAGTGGCGGGCCCGCCGTCCGTTCTGGGGCGGGCTGCTGCTCGCCCTGGGCGGGGCGGAGATACTGCTCACCGAGAAGGCCTCACTGAAGGTCATCCTGCACTCCGGCGCGCAGAACCTGGCCGGCTACCTGCTGCCCACCGTGATGCTGCTGTGCGGACTGCTGATCCTTTTCAACCCCACGCAACGCCTGTTCTACTCGATCATCGGCGTGCTGGCCTCTCTGGCCACCTGGCTCACCTCGAACCTCGGGGGCTTCTTCGTCGGCCTGCTCCTGGGAGCTGTCGGCAGTTGCCTCGCCTTCGGCTGGCTGCCGGACCAGGAGCCGCGGGTCAGCCGCCGGAAGCGGCGGAAGGAAGCGCGGGCTGCACAGGCCGCACGGACCGTGCACGAGGCCGTGCAGCTGTAGCCACGCGGGGCCGGGATCCGGCGCTCGCCCAGAGGTCGACCTGCACCCCTCGGGCGGCCGCCTGGATCCCGGCCCGCCCGGCTGAGGAAGGCCACTGAAGAATGTGCACATGCTGGACGACCTGGACCGTGCTCTGATCCACGCGCTGCACATCGACGGCCGTGCGCCCTTCAGCCGGATCGCCGCCGCGCTCGACGTCTCTGCGCAGACCGTGGCGCGGCGCTACCGACGGCTGCGCGCGGAGGCGTCGCTGCGGGTGGTGGGGTTGTCGGATCCGCATCGGGCGGGGCAGACGCAGTGGCTGGTCCGACTCACGGTGGTGGCGAGTTCCGCCCGGGACCTGGCGTATGCGCTGGCGCGCCGGCCGGACACGTCGTGGGTGAAGCTCGCCTCCGGCGGTACGGAGGTCGTCGCGGTCGTCCACGCGCCGACGGACTCGTCGGGGGCGGGAAACCTCCTCCTCCTGCACGACATTCCACGCACCGGAGCCATCACCGCGGTGTCCGCGCACTGCCTGCTGCACACCTATCTGGGCGGACCGACGAACTGGCGCCGGAGCGCGAGCGCGCTGGACGAGCGGCAACAGCGGGTCCTGCGCGACCACGAGGCGGCCGACGGCTCCTACGTGCCGGTGCCGCGCCAACTCGCCGACTCCGACGCCGGGTTGCTCCTCGCCCTGCAACAGGACGGGCGGGCCACGCATGCCGAGCTGGCGCAGGCCACCGGCTGGTCACCGGTGACCGTGGCGCGTCGGCTCGCGGATCTGCGGGCGGGCGGCACGGTCTTCTTCGACGTCGAGGTCGATGCCGGGCACTTCGGTGTCAACACGCGGGCGCTGCTGTGGATGGCGGTGCGGCCGGCCCACCTGGACCGCGTGGCGGCAACCCTGGCGAGCCATGACGAACTGGCCTTCGTCGCGGCCACCACGGGTCCCACCAACCTGGTCGCCCAGGCCCTCTGCCGCGACCCGGCCGACCTGCACCGCTATCTCGTCCACCGGCTCGGCTCCCTGGATTCGGTCCACGCCCTGGAAACCAGCCCGGTCCTCCAGAACCTCAAGGCAGCGAGTCCGATCATCTCTGCGATACGGCCGGGTGCTTGGCACCGCCATTGAGGCGACCACCCCTGGGGGCTGCGCCCCGGGCCCCCGTTCGTCCCTGAAGGGCCCTCGTCCTCGAACGCCGGCCGGGCTGAAAAGACCAAGCGCCGGTCACCGCCCCGCCCCACCCTCCCCAGACGCGCTCGCGTCGACCATCATCCGGCTTGACCCGAAGCTCACCGCCAGCAACCCGACCGCCCCCCAAATCGCCAACTGCACCGCCCGCATCCCGGCCGCCGCGTCGCCGGAGTCCGCATTGCCCAGGTACACACTGCCCAGCACCGCAACCCCGAGCGTGGCCCCCAACTGCTGCACCGCATTGAGCAGCCCCGCCGCCGAGCCGATCTCCTGCGGCCGCAGCGGTTTCAGGGCGATGGTGAAGAAGGCGGGGGTGAAGAGGCCCACCCCGACCCCCACGACCCCCAGCGCGAACAGCAACGGCGTGGGGTAGGAGCCCGGGTGTGCATCCGTCCCGCGGTACACCGCGACGGCCGACAGCGCCCCCGCCGACAGCACCGCGAGACCGAGCGACATCACGCGCCGCCCGTACCGCCCGACCAGATGGGCCCCGGCGATCCAGGACGCGATGGCCAGCCCCACCGACCAGGGCGCCAGCGTCAGTCCCGCCTGCAACACACCGACCCCCGCGCCCAGTTGGAGCTGAAGCACGACGACCGTCAGCAGACCGTTGGTGACCGCGAAGAAGGACGTCGACGCCACCAGGGCGGCCGGGAAGCCGCGGTGTGCGAACAGGCTCGGTTCCACCAGCGGGTTGCGTCCGGCCACGGCCAGCCTGCGCTGGTGCACCGCGAACACCGTCATCAGGCACAGCCCTGCCGCCACTGCCCCCCAGCTCCATCCCGACAACGCGGCGAGGTCCGCGCCGATCAGCGGATGGACGACGAGCCCGATCCCCGCCATGGCCAGCAAGGTGCCCGTCAGATCGAGGGTGGGCCGCTTGGGTGCGCGGTTCTCCAGCAGCCTGGGCGAGAGCGCGAGCACGACCAGCGAGAGCGGTACGTTCACCAGGAACGCCGCGCGCCACGAGGAGCCGAACAGGTCGGCGTGGGTCAGCACACCGCCGAGTACCGGCCCGCAGACCGCCGCCAGTCCCATCACGGGCCCGATGCTGCCGAGGGCCTTGGCCACCTCGGGCCCGGTGAACATGGCCTTGATCAGCCCTATGGTCTGGGGGATGATCACGGCCGCCGCCCCGCCCTGCACCACCCGAAAGGCGATCAGCAGCCCCACCGAAGGCGCCACGGCACACGCGGCGGACACGAGCATGAAGCCCGTGACACCGATCACGAACAGCCGTTTGCGCCCGGCGATGTCACCCAGCCGTCCACCGGTGATCAGCAGCACCGCGAAGGGCAGGGTGTAGGCGGTCGTGAACCACTGGATGTCGGAGACCGACCCGCCCAGATCGCTGTGGATCGCCGGCGCGGCGACCTGCACGATGGTCGCGTCCAGCAGGTTCATCGCCTCACCTAGCAGCAGGGCGGCAAGCGCCGGCCACCGCCATCGGTACGCCGTGGGAGCCGGCGTCAGCACGCGTTCAGCAGTCATGGGGGGTCCTCTCCACCGTCGTAGAACCTCGGCCGACGACCCCGCCGAGCAGGGCGTCCGACCGGCCACGGCTCAGCGTGCGGGTGGCGGGAGAGGCCCTCCAGCCGACGGTCCCAGAAGGAGGATTTCTTCCATCCGGGGCGTTTGCCGTGTCGATTTCTCACACGTCGCGCCCGGCCCGTCGCGCCCCTTCGGCCGCAGTCCGGAACCCGTTGGTCCCGTGACTCCTGTGGGCCAAGTGGTGTGCGTCGCCCCTGAGTTGACGAGGTGGGTGGTCGAGGTCTCGTGGAGATCGACGACATTACGGGAGGGGCCGCCGTGCCCGAGGACAGTGCCCGGCCGATCGGCCGCATCGACACGACAACCGCGCACGCAGCGCGGATCTACGACTACATCCTGGGCGGAAAGGACCACTACCCCGCCGACCGGGAGGCGGGCGACGCCCTGCGCCGGGAGTGGCCCGCCCTGCCGATCCATATGCGGGCCAACCGCGACTGGATGAACCGTGCCGTGCGGTGGCTGGCCGAGGAGGCGGGAATACGGCAGTTCCTCGACATCGGCAGCGGCATACCGACCTCGCCCGACATCCATGAGATCGCCCAGTCGGTGACCCCCGCCTCCCGGGTCGTGTACGTCGACAACGACCCGCTCGTCCTCGCCCTCTCCCAGGGGCTGCTGAACAGCACGCCAAAGGGCAGGACTTCGTATGTCGAGGCGGACATGCGCGACCCGCAGGCCATCCTCGGCAGCGCAGCCTTCCGCGACACCCTGGACCCGGGTGAGCCGGTGGCGCTGACCGTCGTCGCGATCGTCCACTTCCTCCTCGACGAGCACGACGCCGTCGGCATCGTCCGCCGCCTCCTCGAACCGCTCCCCTCCGGCAGCTACTTGGCGATGTCCATCGGTACGGCCGAGTTCGCACCGCAGGAGGTCGGCCGGGTCGCCCGTGAGTACGCGGCCCGCGGCATGCCGATGCGGCTGCGCACCCTCGCGGAGGCCGCGGAGTTCTTCGAGGGCCTCGAACTCGTCGCGCCGGGCATCGTCCAGGTCCACAAGTGGCATCGGGACGGGACGGACGGCGAAGTGATCCGCGACGAGGACATCGCCATGTACGGGGCGGTGGCCCGCAAGCCGTGACGAGTCCTGCCGCGGCCCGCGGGCCGTGGATACCCCTGCCAGCCGGAATGCATCATCACGATGCGGCAGCAACAACTCACTCAAGGTTGCTGATCACTTGACTACCGGCGGTCACACACGATTGGCTCCGGCCAGCGAGAGTCATCCGGAGGGTGTACGAAGTGTGGGACGCCGTTCGGGGAGTTCTCTCGCCGTTCCGCTTGCTCGGCCGCTCAGCGAGGTGCCGCACCCTCATGAACACTCCTCCCCCACCGCCCGCCTCCCACAGATCCGCGCGCGTCGCCGCCCTGGCCGCGGCCGTGTGCCTGCTCGCGGCCGGCTGCTCCACGGCCGGCGCCACGTCCGACTCCAGGGACGGCGCCGGCAGGGCGGGCACCGCCCGTCTCAAGGTCGCCCTGGTCACGCACGCCTCGCCGGGCGACACCTTCTGGGACCTGGTGAAGAAGGGCGCCGAGGACGCCGCGGCGAAGGACAACATCGACCTGACGTACGCCAATGACTCCGATGCGGCGGGGCAGGCCGAACTGGTGCGGGACGCCATCAGGCAGAAGGTCGACGGCATCGCGGTGACACTCGCCAAGCCGCAGGCGATGAAGGGCCCGATAGCGGCGGCCAAGGCCGCGGACACACCCGTGGTCGGCCTCAACTCCGGCATCGACTCCTGGCAGTCCGAGGGGGTCCTGGAGTTCTTCGGGCAGGACGAGAGCCTCGCCGGGCGGGCCGTCGGGAACAAGCTCGACGACCTGAGGGCCAAGCACGCCCTGTGCGTGATCCACGAGCGCGGCAACGTCGCTCTGGAGGCCCGCTGCGCCGGCGTGAAGAAGACCTTCGACGGCAGGACCGAGATGCTCTACGTCGAGGGCGCCGACGCGAACGCGACCGCCGCCGCGATCACCGCGAAGCTGCGGCAGGACCCGACGATCGACGAAGTGGTCACCCTGGGCGCCCAGTTCGCGCTCACCGCGGTGAAGTCGGTGCAGGAGTCCGGCAGCAGGGCCCATGTCGCGACCTTCGACCTCAACCAGGACCTGGTGAAGGCCGTCGAGAGCGGTGACGTGCAGTTCGCGGTGGATCAGCAGCCGTATCTGCAGGGCTATCTCGCGGTGGACGCGCTGTGGCTGTACAGGACCAACGGCAACACCAGCGGCGGCGGTGTGTCGCCCGTGCTCACCGGCCCGGCCTTCGTGACCAAGGCGAACGTGGCCTCGGTCGCCAGGTACGCGGCGCGCGGCACACGCTGAGCCGGACGGCCGGCGACACTTCGTACATCAATGTCGCGAAAGATTCGGAGACCTGTGGCACGTGCGGTCACTTGTACGGATAGCATCCTGTGCACCCCTTCTCTCCCCGCTCACGGCCACCCCCGTGTCTCCCCTTCCGCCCCTCCGCTCCGCTGACCGCCTAGGACGACGATGTCTCCACGGACAGGTGCCCGGCGCCGTCTCGGCTCCATACGTCTCTCCCTGATCCTGCTGGCCCTGGTGCCCAGCGTCACCCTCGCCGCGATGTGGGCCCTGACGACCACGCAGATGTTCGACGAGGGGCTGCGGCTGCGCGGGCAGACCGAGCTGAGCCGGTCGACGGGGGCCATGGGCACGGAAGCGACGCTCGCGCTGCAGCGGGAGCGCAGCCTGTCGGCGGCCTGGCTGGCCGGCGACCCGCGCGGCTCCCGCACCGCGCTGGTCGCCCAGCGCAAGGACACGGACAAGGCGGTCGCGAAGCTGGTCGGCCAGTCCGACGCGATCAGGAAGGCGCCCGCGCGCATCTCGGACCGCCTGTACTCGGTGCTCGGCTCGGTGGGCAGTCTGGAGTACTACCGGGGCCAGGTGGACGATCCCACCGACATCACCGCGGCGCAGGCGCTGGACCAGTACAGCTCGATCATCGACGACCAGATCCACGCCTTCCAGGAGCTTTCCCAGGTCGACGACGGCGACCTCACCTCGCAGGCCGGACCCCTGGTCGCCCTGGAGCATGCGGCGGAGCTGGTCGCGCAGGAGGACGCGCAGCTCACGCTGGCCTGGCCGGCGGGGCGGCTGAGCGACAAGTCCTGGGCCACGTTCACACAGCTGGTCGACACCCGGCGCTGGCTGGTCGAGGACCAGATCGTCCCCTCGCTGCAGGGCGACGCGAAGACGCAGACCGAGCGGATCCTGCAGAGCCCCGAGTGGCAGACCGTCCAGGACATCGAGGACAAGGTGCTCGCGGCCCGGCCGGGCCCGGACGGGAAGGTGACCCTGCCCGATGCGCGCAAGCAGTGGGCGGTCGCCTTCGCCAAGGTCGGCGACGAGTACGGTCGGATGATCCGGGTCCAGACGTCCGGGCTGCTCGACCGCAGCGCCGACAAATCCGACAGCCTGCTGCTCACCGCCGCCTCGCTGAGCGCGGGCGGTCTGCTCGCGCTGCTGGTGTGCGTGGGCATGTCCTGGCGGATCACCCGGTCCCTGTCCCGGCGACTGCGCGGCCTCAGGGAGGCCACGCTCAGCCTGGCCGAGGAACGGCTGCCGGACGTGGTGGCCCGCCTCGACCGGGGCGAGAAGGTCGACGCGGACCTGGCGACCCCGCCACTGGACTACGGCCGCGACGAACTCGGGCAGGTGGCACGGGCGTTCAACAAGGCGCAGCGCACGGCGGTGCACACCGCGGTCGAGCTCGCCGACACCCGGCGCGGCTTCCAGAAGGTCATCCTTGGCATCGCCCGGCAGAGTCAGAACCTGGTCAATCTGCAGCTGACCAAGCTGGACGCGCTGGAGCGCAGCCACTCCGACCCGGACGTCCTCAAGGGCCTGTACGAACTGGACTCCACGGCCAGCCAGTTGCGCCGCTACGAGGAGAACCTGGTCATCATCAGCGGTGAGCAGCCGCGGCGCAGCTGGCGCGAGCCGGTCGCACTCATCGACATCCTGCGCAGCGCCGTCGGCGAGGTCGCCGAGTACCAGCGGGTCGAGGTGCACACCGACGAGGACGTGTACATCGCGCCGCCCGCGGTGGCCGACGTGATCCATCTGCTGGCCGAGCTCATCGACAACGCGACCGCGTACTCGCCGGCGCCGGCCCCGGTCGACGTGCGGGCCGCGCTGGTCGCCAAGGGCCTGGCGATCGAGGTGGAGGACCGTGGCCTCGGGCTGTCGGAGGAGGACTACGCCTCCTTCAACGCGCAGTTGGCGGTCGCGCCGCAGTTCGACGTGGTGGCGCTGGCCGACGACCTCCGGCTCGGTATGTTCGTGATCGCCCGGCTCGCCACCCGGCACGGCATCGCGGTCACTCTGCGCCCCTCGCCGTACGGCGGAACGACGGCGATCGTGCTGCTGCCGCACGAGATCGTCGTACGGGAGCCGGTGTCGGCCCCCGGCGAGGAGACCTCCGCCGTGGAGGAACAGCCCCCTGCAAAGGAGCCCGCGCAGCCCGTACGGGAGCCCCGCCCCGCCGCCCCGGCCCGCACCGCGCCCGCCGCCGCTGCGTCCTCGGCCCGGCGTGAGGGCCTCGCCCCGCTCCCCCGCCGCGTCCCCCAGACCAGCCTGGCCGCCGAACTGCGCGAGGAGGCCGCCGGCGACGAACAGCACGACCACGCCGAGGAGTTCACCGCCGAGCGGGCCGCCTCCTCGCTCGCCGGTTTCCAGCGCGGCACGCTCCAGGCACGTGACGACGACACAGACACGCAGTACGACCAGGGTCAGGAGGGCGCATTCGGTACTCGGGAACCGGATGCGCACCTGGCCGACGAAGGCACCCCCCTCCCCTCGACTCCGCCCGCCGACCGCTGACGAAGGAACACCGCCATGACACCCCCCGTCCCAGCCACCCATACCCAGCTCGACCAGTTGCTGACCGGACTCGTGGAGCGGGTCGCCGAGGTGAACCACGCCGTGGTGCTCTCCGAGGACGGGCTGGTCGTCAGCAAGTCCACCGGGTTCCTGCGCGACGACGCCGAGCGGCTGGCGGCGACCGCGTCCGGTCTGATGAGCCTGAGCAAGGGCGTCAGCATGGACTTCCGTGGCGGTCCGGTGCGGCAGGCGCTGATCGAGATGGCGCACAGCTATCTGATCCTGACCTCGGCCGGCCCGGGCGCCCATCTCGTCGTCCTCACCAGTCAGGGCGCGGACGTCGGCGTGGTGGCGTACCAGATGAACATGCTGGTGAAGAAGATCGGCGAGCACCTGAGCGCGGCACCGAGGACGGGTCTCGGCCCGACCGCCGAGCCCGGCGCGTGAGGTGAGCGGAGGCGACACGGACGGCCGTCTGGTACGGCTGTTCGCGCTCACCGGAGGACGGACCCGGCCCAGCCGTGCCGACTTCACGCTCATCACGACGGTGACCGCGGTGGACCCGCCGCCGGCCTGGGCCACCCGACCGCAGCCCGAGCACCAGCGCATCCTGCGGCGCTGCGCCGAGCCGATCGCCGTCGCGGAACTCGCCGCCCTGCTCGATCTGCCGGTGAGCGTGGTCGTGATCATGCTCTGCGATCTGCTGGAGAGCGGCCGTATCACCGCCCGCGCCCCGCACCCCGTCTCGTGCGAACCGGAAGACCTGGACCTGCTGCAGAAAGTGAGGGACGGCCTTGGCCGGCTCTGACCTCGTCACCCGGGCGGCGCCCGACACGGTGAAGATCCTGATCGCCGGTGGCTTCGGCGTCGGCAAGACCACCATGGTCGGCTCGGTCAGCGAGATCGCCCCGCTGCGCACCGAGGAACCGCTGACCGCCGCCGGTCTCGGCGTGGACGACCTGGACGGCATCGAGGAGAAACGGGCCACCACCGTGGCCCTGGACTTCGGCCGCATCAGCATCGGCAGCGACCTCGTCCTCTACCTCTTCGGCACGCCCGGTCAGCAGCGCTTCTGGTTCATGTGGAACGATCTGGCCCTGGGCGCCCTGGGCGCGGTCGTCCTCATCGACGTCCGCCGCCCTCAGACCAGCTTCGCCGCCATCGACTTCTTCGAACGCCGGGGCATCCCCTTCGTGGTGGGCGTCAACGGCTTCTACGGCGACCACCCGTACCCGCCCGAGGAGATCCGCGAGGCACTCGCCCTCCCGGACCACGTCCAGGTGCTGCTGTGCGACGCACGCGAGCGGGAGTCGTCCCGGGACGTACTGATCGCGCTGATCGACCAGTTGATCGCGACGGCGGTCCACACAGGCGGTCCACGGCCGACGGACAAGTGAACGGCGAAAATCAGCCAAGCACGACCGTCTCATTGACGCGCATGCGCCACCTCCTTACCTTCTGATCGATTTACCGAACCTAGTTCGACATATCGACCAGGCGCAGGAATGAACGCGACGCCGCACCCCGCGCACCCCCACCCCTCCCGCCGCTCCTTCCTCGGCATGGCGGCGGCCGTGCCGCTCGCCGCCACCGGTGCGCTGGCCCTGGGCGCGGGAACCGCGCGGGCCGCCACCGACTCGGCCCATGTCATGTGCTACTTCACGGAGTCGCCGGACATGCTGGCCGCCAACTACGGACTGCACCTGGCCGTCAGCCCCGACGGGCTGCAGTGGACCCCGCTGAACCAGAACAACCCGGTCGCCACCCCCACCGAGGGCTCCCTGGGCCTGCGCGACCCGTTCATCCTGCGCAAGCAGGACGGCACCTTCGTCGTCCTCGCCACCGACCTCAAGGGCACCGACTGGACGTACGTCAGCCAGTACATCCACGTCTGGGACTCCACCGACCTGCGCACCTTCACCGGTTACCGGCGGATGAAGCTGCACGACATGAACACCCACAGCTGGGCGCCCGAGGCCTACTGGGACGCGGGCCGCGGTACGTACGGCGTGATCTACTCGGCCGTGAACTCCAGCGGCCACAACGTGATCATGGTGAACTACACCAGCGACTTCGTGACCGCGGGCAGTCCGCAGGTCTTCTTCGACCCCGGCTACGACGTCATCGACGGTGACCTCGCGATCGGTGTGAACGGCGTCAACTACCTCTACTTCAAGAAGAACTCGACGCTGGTCGGCGCCCGCTCCAGCTCACTCGACCCGGGCAGCTTCAGCGCGTTCAGCACCCCCGTCTCACATGGCGGCACCGAGGCCCCGACCCTGGTCAAGTCCCTGACGTCCAGCTCCACTTGGTACCTCTGGGGCGACACCTGGTCGCCCAACGGCGTGTTCTACGCCTGGCAGACCAGCAGCCTGGCCGCGGGTACCTGGACGGCCCTCGACCAGAAGATCTACACCCAGCCGCTCAACTCCAAGCACTGCGGCATCCAGCCGATCACCTCGACCGAGTACAACAACCTGCTCGCCAAGTGGGGCACGCCCACCTGGAACCGGCTGAAGTCCTACAACTACCCGGCGCGTTACGTCCGCCACTACAACTACGTGGGGCGGATCGACGAGTACGCCTTCGACCCCTACACCGACTCCCAGTGGAAGCTGGTGCCGGGCCTCGCGGACAGCGCGGGGGTGTCCTTCCAGTCGGTCAACTACCCCACCCGCTACCTGCGCCACTACAACTACGCGCTCCAGCTCGACGTCAACGACGGCACGTCGACCTTCGCCGCGGACGCCACGTTCTACCGGACTGCCGGACTGGCCGACTCCTCCTGGGCGTCCTTCCGCTCGTACAACAACCCGACCCGCTACCTCCGCCACTCCGACTTCGTCCTGCGCATCGACCCCGTCTCGACCACCACCGACAAGCAGGACGCGACCTTCTACGTCGGCTACTGAGCGGGCCCGCGCACACGACGCGGGCGCCCCCGTGGTGGGGACGCCCGCGTCTGTTCGTCCGGGGGTCAGCCCAGGCCGGCCGACTTCAGCCAGGCCTTGGCGACGTCCAGCGGGTCCTTGTTCTCGAGCTGGACCTGGGTGTCCAGTTCGAGCAGGGACTTGGTGTCGAGCTTGGCCGAGACCGCGTTGAGCGCGGCGACGCCCTTCGAGGGCAGACCGCTCTTGTAGACGAGCGGCTGCACGTTCTCGAACCCGAAGAGGTTCTTCGGGTCCTGGAGGACCACGAACTTCTCCTTGGTGATGTTCGGGTCCGTGGTGAAGATGTCCGCGACCTGCACGGTGTTCTTCTTCAGCGCCGCCAGGGTGAGCGGGCCGCCCGCGTCGAGCGCCTTGAAGCCCTCGAACTCCAGGCCGTACACGGACTTCAGGCCGACCAGGCCCTGCTGCCGGGTCTGGAACTCCGGCGAGGCGCCGATGGTCAGGCCCTTCGCGATGCCCTTGAGGTCCGCGATGCTGGACTCGGACGTCAGCTTGTACTTGTCGGCGGTGGCCTTGTTGACCGTGACCGAGTCCTTGTCCTGCGCGGAGGCGGGGTCGAGGAGGGTCAGCTTGGAGTCCAGCTTGGCCTCGATCGCGGCGGTGGTCGCCTCGACCGTCTTCGGCGCGGCCTTGGGGTCGAGATAGGCCAGCAGGGCGCCGTTGTACTCCGGCAGCACGGTGACGGAGCCGTTCTTCAGCAGCCCGTACGTCGTCTCGCGGCTTCCGATGTTCGGCTTGTAGGTGACCTTGACACCCTTGGCCTTGAGGGCCTCGCCGTAGATGTCGGCGAGCAGGATGCTCTCAGGGAAGTTGTTCGAGCCGACGACGACGGTCTTGCCGTCGGAGCCCCCGCCCTGGAGCGGATCGGAGGACTTGCTGCCGTCGGAGGAGCCACATCCCGCCAGCAGGGCCGTGGTCGCGGCAAGCGCGACGGCCGCCGCGGGGTAGCTCCTGAGGGACCTGCTGCGTGGGCTGTTGGAAGTCACGATTCCCGTTCCGGACCTTGGGGATTGATGAGAAGCAAGCTCTGGAACTGATCCAATCCAGCCTGTTCTTACTCAGTCAAGAGCAGCCGGGTCACCAATTGGCGTCGATGCGTGATCAGTTGTGAATTCTGTGTAAACGGGCGGAGGCGGAACCGGAGGCTCTTTGTAATGGATTCTTGACTAAGGGCAACGTGCTTGATCGTTCAATGAGGCGATAGTCTCCACGCAGTTGGCGATCAGAATCGGTCAAATAGAGGAGGCCCGGTGGGCGGCATACGGGGCTTCGCCGACCGGTGGTCGTTCCGGCGCAAGCTCAACCTCCTGGTCGGTGTCCCCCTGGCGGTCGTGGCCGCCCTGCTCTCCTATCTCATCGCCGGACAGGTGGGCCAGGCGCGGGACGCGGCGTCCGCGGCGGACCTCGTGCGCAACAGCGAACAGGTGGCGTCGCTGGTCAACGACCTGGAGAGCGAGCACCAGCTGGCGATCCTGCTGTCCGTGCGCTACGAGGCGGGAGGCCGGGGCGTCCAGGCCACGCTCACCGCCTACCGCAAGGCGCAGGACGCGGTCGACACGCAGATCGCACAGGTGCGCCGGACCTTCGGCGACGCGCTGCCGGACGGCGAGGCGCAGGCGCTGAAGGAGGTCGAGGGCCTCACCAGCCTGCGCGGGACGGTCGAGCAGAGCTATCTGCCCGCCAGCAACATCGACCCCGCCTACGACAACGCCGCCAGGACCGTGATCGACGGTCTGGGCCTCGACCGCAACGCGGAGCTTGCGGCCACCTTCACCGGCAACCTCCTCGACTCGCTGCTGCGTGCGGACGCCGCGCACGGCTCCTTCGAGACCGGCGTGTTCTCCGCGACGACCGGTGACACGAACGCGCAGATCGAGTTCACGACCGCGGTGGGCGCGTACCAGCTCTACACCAGCCAGGCCGAACGCTTCTCCCGGTTCGCCACCGAGCAGCAGGCCGACGAGCTCGCCGCCATCGAGCACACCGCCGCCCAGCGGGACATCGCCCAGGCCTACGCCGAGCTGCAGGTGGCCCCCAGCACCCTGCAGGCCACCACGCCGACGGAGATCAAGGCCGCGTTCCAGGACGCCCTGAGCGACTACCCCGCCTACCCGGAGCAGGCCGCGGCCCGGCTGAAGATCACCTCGTCCCTCATCGACCAGATCGCCGACGGCGCCGACCACGCCTCCACCGAGGCCTGGTGGCGCGCGGGTCTGCTGCTGGCCGCGGCGCTGCTCGGCTTCGTCCTGTGGCTCGCGTTCTCGGTGCTGGTGCGCCGCTCAGTGGTCGGGCCGGTGCAGGCCCTCACCGGCGCCGCGCGGGAGGTCGCCGAGGTGGCGGGCCGGGAACTGGCCCGGGTGGCCGACGACGACGCCGAGGACGACAGCCCGCCGAAGCTGCGCGAGATGCCGGTCACCGCGGACGACGAGATCGGTGAGCTGGCCGAGGTGATCAACCGCGTGCAGACCACCGCGATCGCGTTGCTGGAGCGGCAGGTGCTCAGCCGCCGCAACGTCGCCGAGATGTTCGGCAACGTGGGCCGCCGGGTCAGCAACCTGACAACCCGTCAACTCGCGCTGATCGACGCGGTGGAGCGGGGCGAGACGGACCCGGCCCTCCTCGAACGCCTCTACTCCATCGACCACATCGCCGTCCGTCTGCGCCGCAACGCCGACAGCCTGATGCTGCTGGCCGGCATCCGCGAGACGGTCCTCGACTCCGGGCCCACCGCCCTCACCAACGTCGTACGCGCCGCGCTCGGACAGATCGAGGGCTTCCAGCGGGTACGGCTGCATGCGCGCACCGAGGTCATGGTGGAGCCCGACATCATCGGCGACCTGACGCTGATGGTGGCCGAACTCCTGGAGAACGCCGTGTCGTTCTCCCCCGCGGACAGTCCGGTCGAGGTGTACGTACGGAACACCTCCGGCGAGGAAGCAGCCCTCTCGGGCGGTGCCTCCATCGTCATCTCCGACCACGGCCTCGGCATGAGCGCCGAGCGGCTCGCCGAGGAGAACGCCCGGCTGATCCGCCGCGAACGCCTCGACGTGGTGCCGACGAAGGTGCTCGGCCTGTTCGTGGTCGGCACCCTGGCGCGCCGCTGGGACGTCAGCGTCCTGCTCTCCCGCACACCGGGCGGCGGCATGACGGCGGAGGTGACGGTGCCGTCGTCACTGCTGCTGACGATGAGCCCGGTCGGGCCCACGGCGGACCGGGGCGAGGTGCCGGCGGGGCGGGCGGCCGCTGAACTGCCGCTGCCCGGCGCCGTCTCCGGCCCGCGCCGGTCCGCCGCCACCGAAGCCGCCGCAACGCCGACCGACACCGCGCGCCCCGGCGGTCCGCTCCCGCGCCGGGTGCCCCGCCGGGAAGCGGACCCTGCCGAGACTGCGCTCGCGACCGGCGCGGCTTCGGGCGGAGCATCCACCGCACCCGGGCCGGGCCCGGCCTCGGACCCGGCAGCGGACGCGACACCGAGCGCACCCACGCCGAACACGGCAGACGAGGCGACGCCCGCACCTGCGCCGAGCGGGGCCGCGGACGCGGCGCCGAGCGCACCCGCGGCGGGCACCACGACGGACGCGGCACCGACCGCACCGGACGCCACCCGCACCGCACCGGTCACGGGCACGACCGCGGACGCGGCACCGACCGCACCCGTGTCGGACACGGCGTCGGCGATGCCCGTCCCGGGTGCCGGCTCCCCGTCCGGTTCCGGGCAAGTCCTCCGTAACGAGGCGTTCAGCGACGTGAGCCACTCCCGGTCCGAGGACACAACACCCGCCCGTTCTCCGGGCGTTGGCCCGGAGGTATCGTCTCTCCAGGTCACCCCCGGCGGGACCGGCCGAGCGCCCCTGGGGGACGGCTCCTCGCGGCCCCTGCGTCGCCGCGTCCGCGGTGCCACTCTCCGTACGACCGTCGACGCCGCTGCCCAGCAGGCGGCACGGCAGGCCCCCCGGCTCGCCGATGCCGACGCCGTGCGGGACGCGCTCGACGAGTTCGAGGCGGCCGTGGAGCGCGCGCACCGCGACAGCGCCCCCGGCAGCCGGCCCGCGACCCCCGACCCGCACGACGAGAAGCACCTCCCGGAAGGAGCCGAGCAGTGAGTACGCCGACTGGCGCCACGCCCGCCGAACTGCAGGCCGCCGCAGCCGACTTCACCTGGCTGCTCAACCGTTTCGCGACGGAGACCGCGGGCGTCGTCGACGCCATCGCGGTCTCGTCCGACGGACTGCTCATCGCCGTGTCCGAGCTGCGCGAACCCGCCGACTCGGAGCGGCTCGCCGCGATCGTCTCCGGCATCACCAGCCTGGCCGCCGGCGCGTCCGGCAACTACGGCCTGGGCGCACTCAACAAGGTCATCATCGACCTGGAGGGCGGCCATGTCCTGGTCTCCGCGATCGGCAGCGGCGCCGTGCTCGGCGTCGTCACCGACAAGGAGGCCAAGCTGGGCAACATCGCCTACGAGATGACCCTGTTCGCCAACCGGGCCGGCAGCGCCCTCAACCCGCAGCTCGTGCTCCAGCTCAAGAACAGCGTCGGCGCCGCGTCGGCACGCTGACCGCCACCCGGACCCGGGTTCCACGGGCCCGGTCGAGGAGAAAGACTTCACCCATGGCGGACGGCTCCCCACCTCCGGGCCCGGACCCGGTCGGTCCGGCCCCCGCCGTACGGCCGTTCCTGGTCACCGCCGGCCGGGTGGCGCCGACGGCGTCCGGCAGGCCGATGCCGGTCGAGACCCAGGTGGTGGCCACCGCCGAGGGCCTCGCCGTCCTCGACGGGCTCTCCTTCGAGCAGCACGACATCGTCGCCGCCTGCCGGCTGCCGCAGTCCGTCGCGGAACTGGCGGCCCGGCTGCGGCTGCACCTCAACGTCGTGCGGGTCCTCGCCGAGGATCTGCGCGCCGCCGGGCATCTGGCGGTGTACGTGCCCGACGTCGACGTCACCCACGACGCATCCGTCCTGCGCAGGGTGATCGATGGCCTGCGCGCCATCCCGAACTCCCGAGGGGTACTGCGTGACACCGACTGAACCGGCCACCCTCGCCCCGGCCGACCAGGGGGCCGCCGTACGACCGCCGCTGCCGGTCAAGATGGTGATCGCGGGCGGTTTCGGCGTGGGCAAGACCACCGCCGTGGGTGCGATCTCCGAGATCGAGCCGCTGACCACCGAGGCCGCCATCACGGAGGTCGCGGCGGGCGTGGACGACCTCAGCCACACCCCGCGCAAGACCACGACCACGGTGGCGATGGACTTCGGGTGCATCACCATCGACCCGACGCTGAAGCTGTATCTGTTCGGCACGCCCGGGCAGGAGCGGTTCGGGTTCATGTGGGACGACATCGTGGAGGGCGCGGTCGGCGGCCTGGTCATCGTCGACACCCGCCGTCTCGACGACTGCTACGCCGCCGTCGACTACTTCGAGCACCGCCGGATCCCGTTCGCCGTCGCCGTCAACGCCTTCGACGGGAAGGTCGAGCACGGCCTGGACGAGGTCCGTTGGGCGCTTGATGTCTCCGACGGTGTGCCGGTGGTGGTGTTCGACGCCCGGGAGCGGGGGTCTGTGCGGGATGCCCTGTTGGTTGTGCTGGAGCTTGCGCTGGCGCGCACCGGGGGCTGAGGCCCCCACGGTCCCTGCTCGGCTGCGGGTCGGTGGGGGCTGTTCGCGCCCCGCGGCGGAGCCGCCGATCGATACAGCCCCGCGCCCCTAACCGGCGCTTCTGCGGACGCCCCGCGACACTGTGAACCGCGCTACCAGCCCGAAGAAGCCCAGCGTCAGCAGTGCCAGAACCGCCACCAGCGTCGCCCCGCCCACCACCTTCTCGTAGTTGCGCTGGTAGAGGCCGTCCACGATGTACCGGCCGAGGCCGCCCAGCGAGACGTACGCGGCGATGGTGGCCGTCGACACGATCTGGATGGCTGCCGAGCGCAGGCCGCTGAGGATCAGGGGGAGGGCGACCGGGAGTTCGACCTGGAAGAGGATGCGCGGCTCGGCCATGCCCATGCCGCGGGCCGCGTCCACCGGGGACGGGTCGACGGAGCGCACCGCCTCGTAGGTGGTGACGAGGATCGGCGGAACGGCGAGAACGACCAGCGGGATCATCACCGGCGTCAGACCGAGCCCGAGCAGCACGAACATCAGCACAAGGAGGCCGAAGCTGGGCAGGGCCCGGCCCGCGGTGGCGACGAACGCCACGGTGTTGCCGCCGCGCCCGGTGTGCCCGGTGAGCAGGCCGACCGGCAGGCCGATCGCGGCGGCGATGGCGAGCGCGGTGAGCGAGTACTGGAGGTGTTCGCGCAGCCGGGTGGGGATGCCGTCGTAGCCGTGCCAGTGGGCGCTGTCGCTGAAGAAGGCGTTGATGAAGTGGAGGACGTTCATCGGACGGCGTCCTCCAGTGCGGCCTGCATCGGTTCGGGTTCGTCGACGGGACGGGGTTTGCGGGTGCCGCGCGGCATCCAGGGCGTCACGAGGACGCGCACGAGGACCAGCAGGGCGTCCGCGAGGATGGCGAGGACGGCCGTGCCGATGACGGACAGCCAGACCAGGCGCGGCTGGTGGTAGATCATGCCGTCGTTGAGCAGATTGCCCAGGCCGCCCTGGTTGCCGATCAGCATGCCGACGCTGACCAGGGAGATGCTGGAGACGGTCGCGACCCGCAGCCCGGCGATGATCGCGGGCGCCGCGATCGGCAACTGGACCTGGAAGTAGCGGCGTACGGGCCCGAGGCCCATCGCCGTGGCCGCGTCCATGGTCTCCTGCGGCACGGACCGGACGCCGTCCACGATCGCCGGGACGAACACCACCAGGCTGTAGATGCCCAGCGGGATCATCACCGTCGTCTCGGTCTGGCCGGTGTAGTCGATGAGGACGACGAAGAAGGCGAGCGAGGGGACCGCGTACAGGATCGTGGTCACCCACAGCACGGGCGGGTACAGCCAGCGCAGCCGCACGCACAGCTGGGCGATGGGCAGCGCCACGACCAGTCCGGCCACGACGGGGATCAGCGCCTCGCGCAGATGCAGCCCGACCAGACCCCAGTAGGTGTTCTGCAGGTCGCTCGGGATGTCGAAGAAGCCGCCGCTCATCCCGCGACCTTCGCGTCGTCCGCGGCGCCGGCGCCCTCGGCGTGGGCGGTGCGGATGGCCTCGCCGATCGTCTGTTGCGAGACCACGCCCGCGACGCGGCCGTCGGCGCCCACCGCGACGGCCCATCCGGTGGGCGAGAGCACGGCGCAGTCGAGCGCGGCGCGCAGCGAGTCCTTGCCCTGCTCGAAGGGGCGCCCGTGGGAGAGGAGTCGGGCGGGGTCGACGGCTCCCGCGGTCAGGGCGCCCGGCTCGCTCCAGCCGAGCGGCCTGCCGTCCACATCGGTGACCAGCAGATACGGCGCGCCGTTCGCGCTGCGTTCGGCGATCTGCTCGGCGGTGGCGTCGACGGCGACCACGGGGGTGGTCAGCAGGTCGAGCCCGGCGGAGGAGAAGAACGACAGCCGCCGGATGCCGCGGTCCGCGCCGAGGAAGTCCTCGACGAACGCGTCCGCGGGGTCGGACAGCAACTCGGCGGGCGGCGCGAACTGGGCGAGGTGTCCGCCGGTGCGCATCACGGCGACCATGGTGCCGATCTTGACGGCCTCGTCGATGTCGTGGGTGACGAAGACGATGGTCTTGCCCAACTCCTCCTGTATGCGGAGCAGTTCGTCCTGCAGGCCCTTGCGCACCACCGGGTCGACGGCCGAGAACGGCTCGTCCATCAGCAGCACCGGCGGATCCGCGGCCAGTGCCCGCGCCACGCCGACGCGCTGCTGCTGGCCACCGGACAGCTGGTACGGGTAGCGCTTGGCGAGCGCGCCGTCCAGTCCGACCCGCTCCATCAGCTCCCGGGCCCGCGCCCGCGCCTTGTCCTTGCTCCAGCCGAGCAGCCGGGGCACGGTGGCGATGTTGTCGACGATGGTGCGGTGCTGGAAGAGGCCGGCGTTCTGGATGACGTAACCCATGGACCGCCGCAGGGTGTTGACCGGCTGCTGGGTGATGTCCTTGCCGTCGAGGGTGATCGTGCCCTCGCTGGGCTCGATCATCCGGTTGATCATGCGCAGGGTCGTCGTCTTGCCGCAGCCCGACGGTCCGACGAAGACGGTGATCGAGCGGTCGGGTATCTCCAGGGAGAGGTTGTCGACCGCGACCGTACCGTCGGGGTAGCGCTTGGTGACTGAATCTATGCGTATCAAGACGCCGAACACCCTTCGGTCTGGGCCGTTGCAGGCAGAGTCTAGACCGCTTGTGTTTCGCGTTTCCTTCGGGAGTTTGGCCGGATCCGGCCCCAGCCTCGGTGTCGGCCCTCATCCGGCTGTGCCCGGCCTGTGAGTGCGCTGATTCTCACCCCCCGCTCAGCACGCGCTCAGTGATCCCACAGACACGGCCCCGATGGTCATGGGCATGAACGAGACGACCCTCGCCCCGCCCCCCGCGCCCGCCCGGGAGGGCAGGCACCGGGCCGCCACCCCGCCCATAGCGTCCCGTGCCGGAAGGCTGTTCGCCGGCGCTCCCGAGGACCCGCGCTGGGCCCGCCCGGCCCTGTGGGCGATCCTGGTCCTGGCCACGGCCCTGTACGCCTGGAACCTGTCCTCCCTCACCGGCAACACCTTCTACGACGCGGCCGTGTACTCCGGCACGAAGAGCTGGAAGGCGTTCTTCTTCGGTGCCCTGGACTCCGGCAGCTTCATCACGGTCGACAAGCCGCCGTTCGCGCTGTGGGTGATGGGTCTGTCGGCCCGGGTTTTCGGCTATGGCACCTGGCAGTTGATGCTGCCGATGGTGGCCGTCGCAACGGGCTCGGTGGCCCTGCTGTACCGGCTGGTCAAGCGGGACTTCGGAGTGGTGGCCGGCACGATCGCCGCGCTCACGCTCACCCTCACTCCGATCACGGTCGCCATCAACCGTGACACCAACCCGGACCCGATCCTGGTCTTCCTGATGCTGCTGGGCGCGGCCGCGCTGCTGAAGGCCGTGCGCACCGGCCGGCTGCTGCCGCTGGTGTGGTCCGGCGTCGCGATCGGCTTCGCCTTCAACACGAAGATGATGCAGGCCTACGTCGTGCTGCCCGCGTTCTTCCTGGTCCATCTGTGGGCGGCGAACGTCTCGCTGGGCCGCCGCATCCGCAACCTGGCCGTCGGCACGGTGGCGCTGGTGGTCTCCAGTGCCTGGTGGATGGTGGTCGTCGACCTGATTCCGGCCGCGGACCGGCCGTACATCGGCGGTTCGACGGACAACACCGTCTGGGATCTGGTCATCGGCTACAACGGCTTCGGCCGTATCTTCGGGGCGAGTTCGTCGGTGGGCTCGCAGGGCAACGGCGCGAGCTTCGGCGGCAGCGCGAGCGTCTACCGGATGTTCAACGACATCATGGGCGGCCAGATCTCCTGGCTGATCCCCTTCGCCGCGATCGCCCTGACCGGGGGGCTGGTGCTGTGCGGGCGGGCGCCGCGCACGGACGCCAGGCGGGCGGCGCTGATGCTCTGGGGCGGCTGGTTCGTCCTGCACTACCTGACCTTCTCGCTGGCCGAGGGCACCTTCCACCCGTACTACGTCACCGCCATGGCCCCGGGCATCGCGGCGCTGGCCGGTGCGGGCGGAGTCATGCTGTACGGCGCCTTCAAGGAGGGACCGGTCGCCAGGTGGGGCTGGGTGCTGCCGGGTGCGGTCGCGGTCAGCGCGGTCTGGGCGGTGGTCCTGCTGCAACGGGTCTCCGGTTCCGGCACGCTCTACACGGTCGCGGAGATCGTCGTCGGCCTCGCGGGTGCGGCAGCCGTACTCGGTCTGCTGGTCGGACGGTTCATGCAGCGGCAGAAGCCGGCCGGCTTCGCGGCGGCGGTCGCGATCGTGGCCCTGCTCGCCGGGCCCGCCGCGTACTCCGCCTCCGCGGCGACGACCGCGAGCAGCAACGGCACCAACCCGACGGCCGGGCCCAACACCGGGGGCGGCATGGGCGGCGGTCCGGGCGGT
This sequence comes from Streptomyces longisporus, assembly GCF_039532765.1. NCBI lineage: Bacteria > Bacillati > Actinomycetota > Actinomycetes > Kitasatosporales > Streptomycetaceae > Streptomyces > Streptomyces longisporus. The sequence continues at coordinate 326,326 of NZ_BAAASG010000009.1, read as the reverse complement.
GCGCCGAGCAGGAGCGGCAGCAAGCGCAGCGGGAACCCGCCGAGCGGCTCCGGAAGCCCCGCCGGCCAGTCCATGGGGCAGCCGCCCTCCGGCATGGGCGGCGGCATGGGCGGTCAGGTCGGCTCCGCGATGATCACGTATCTGAAGAAGCACCAGGACGGCGCCAGCTGGCTGGTGGCGGTGGCCACGGACCAGACCGCGTCCTCGATCATCCTCGAGTCCGGTCAGCCGGTGATCTCCATGGGCGGCTGGTCCGGCAGTGACAACGCGATGACCCTCGCCAGGCTCAAGAGCCTGGTCACGTCGGGCGAGCTGCACTACATCGTCGTGAGCAGCAACGGCGGCCAGTCCACCAACTCCGAGATCGCCACCTGGGTCAAGAAGCACGGTACGGCCGTGAGCGCCTACAGCGGCCTCTACCGCCTGGACGCCGCCGACGTCAGCTGACCCCCGCACCCCCAACCCCCAGCGGGCGGGCCGCCGGACTCCCCTACCGGCGGCCCGCCCTTTCCCCTGCCCGGGTTTCAGTCCCTCCGCCCCGCTGAAACCGCCGTGAAGCCACGCTGAATCCGGCGTCCCGCACGCTCTGCGGCATGAACCCGACGACACCAGCGGCCATCGAGGCCACCGGCCTCAGCAAGGCATACGGCGACAAGGTCGTCCTCGACGGCATCGACCTGCATGTCCCGCGCGGCACCGTCTTCGCGCTGCTCGGCCCGAACGGAGCCGGCAAGACCACCACCGTCCAGATCCTCTCCACCCTGATCCGCGCCGACGGCGGCGAGGCCCGGGTCGCCGGTCACGGTGTCGCCGCCGCACCGCAGTCCGTAAGGGCCGCGATCGGCGTCACCGGGCAGTTCTCCGCCGTCGACAACCTGATCACCGGCGAGGAGAACATGGCGCTCATGGCGGACCTGCACCACCTCCCCCGCCCCGAGGGCAGGCGCATCTGCGCCGAACTCCTGGAGCGCTTCGACCTGTCGGAGGCGGCGAAGAAGCCCGCCGCCACCTACTCCGGCGGTATGCGACGGCGCCTGGACATCGCGATGACGCTGGTCGGCTCCCCCGAGGTGATCTTTCTCGACGAGCCGACCACCGGTCTCGACCCGCGCTCCCGGCACACCATGTGGCAGATCATCCGCGAGCTCGTCGACGGCGGAGTCACCGTCTTCCTCACCACGCAGTACCTGGAGGAGGCCGATCAGCTCGCCGACCGCATCGCGGTGTTGAACGGCGGCCGGATCGTCGCCGAGGGCACGCCGGACGAGCTCAAGCGTCTGGTCCCCGGCGGCCATGTCCGGCTCCGGTTCCTCGACCCCGCTCAACTCGCCCGCGCCGCCCAGGTATGGGGCGCAGGTCTGCGCGACGACGAGGCGCTGACCCTCCAGGTCCCCGGAGACGGCAGCGTGCACACCCTGCGTGCCCTGCTCGACGCACTCGACAGTGCCTGCGTCGACGTCGACTCCCTGACCGTGCACACCCCCGACCTCGACGACGTCTTCTTCGCGGTCACCGACCGCCCCGAGAACGAGAAGGTGCAGGCCCGATGACCACCGCCGCCCCGCACGTCCGCGACTCGCTCACCATGCTGCGGCGCAATCTGCTGCACGCCCGCCGCTACCCCTCGATGACGCTCCAGGTCGCGCTCATCCCCGTCTTTCTGCTGCTCCTGTTCGTGTACGTCTTCGGTTCGGCGCTCGGCGCCGGAATCGGCCAGGGCGGCGGCCGTACCGCGTATCTCGCCTATCTCGTCCCCGGCATCCTGCTGATGACCGCGGGCACCGGAAGCGTGCCGACGGCGGTCGCCGTGTGCACGGACATGACCGAGGGCATCGTGGCCCGCTTCCGCACGATGGCGATCTCCCGGGCGTCGATCCTGGTCGGCCATGTGGTCGGCAGTGTCATCCAGACAGTGATCAACCTGGTCCTGGTGACCGTCGTCGCCCTCGCCATCGGCTTCCGTCCCGACGCAAGTCCCCTGGAGTGGCTGGCGGCCGGCGGGCTGCTCGTGCTCTTCGTCCTCGGCCTGACCTGGCTTTCGGTCGCCCTCGGACTGATCAGCAGGACCCCGGAGGGGGCCAGCAACGCCCCGCTGCCGATCTCCTTCCTGCTGCCCTTCGTCAGCAGCACCTTCGTGCCGGTCGACTCGATGCCGTCCTGGATCCGCTGGTTCGCCGAGTACCAGCCGTTCACCACGGTCATCGAGACCGTGCGCGGGCTGCTGACCGGCACGGGGATCGGGCACAACGGCTGGATGGCGGTGGCGTGGAGCGTGGGGATCGCGGTCCTCGGGTTCCTCTGGTCGCTCCGCCTCTTCGACCGCGACCCCAGCTGAGCCGACCTCACCAACTACCTGGAAAGGCAACCGAGATGACCAGCGAGACCCCCGTTCACCTCACCCCCGAGCTCGTCGAGAACCCCGTCGGCGCCTACACCGCCCTGCGCACCCGCCCCGGCCTCGGCCATGTCGTCCTCCCCGGCCTGGACACCGCCGTACGGCTCGTCACCCGTCACGAGGACGTGAAGGCCGCGCTCACCGAACCGCGTCTGGTCCGGGACCGCTCGACGATCCCCGACGCCGCAATGCCGGACCCGCAGGCCGAGCTGCTGACCCAGGGCGCCGACGGCCTGCCGCCCGAGTACGCGCAGTACCTCTCGGGCCACCTGGCACTCTTCGACGGCGACGAGCACACCAGACGCCGCAACCCGCTCACCCGCGCCTTCACCGCCCGCCGGGTCGCCGCGCTCCGCCCCTTCGTGGAGAAGACCGCACGGCAGCTGATCGAGACCCTTGCCGAGCGCGAACAGGCCGATCTGCTGGGCGAGTTCGCCTATCCGCTGAGCACGGCGGTCATCTGCGCGCTCGTCGGCGTGGACGCGGCCGACCAGGACAAGGTCTGCGGCTGGATCCGGGACTTCGCCCACGGCGACGGCAGCCGCGCCCTCGAAGGGCTCGGCGGTGTCGTGCAGTACACCAAGGAGCTGGTGGCCCGGCGGCGCGCGGAGCCCGCGGACGACCTGGTGTCGGCGCTGCTGGCGGACGGCGGGATGACCGACGACGAGATCGTCACCGTCTTCTTCCTGCTGATCAACACCGGGATCACCCCACCCGCCCTGTTCCTCGCGCACGCCGTCCTCGCCCTGCTCGACCACCCGGACCAGCTGGAGCGGCTGCGCGCCGAGCCCGAGCTGCTGGGCCGGGCGGTCCCCGAGCTCCTGCGGTACGTCACCCTGGTGCGGATGGGGGCCACGCTGTACGCCACCGAGGACTTCGTGTTCGCCGGCACCCGGCTGCGCAAGGGCGAGGCGGTGACGGTCGGGCTGTTCGCCGCGGACCACGACCCGGCCGCCTATGACGCCCCCGAACGTCTCGACGTGACAAGGGAGTTCGGCCGCGGGGACGGACACCTGGCGTTCGGGCACGGCCCGCACTACTGCATCGGCGCGGCGCTCGGCCGGCTGGTGACGGGCGTCGTGTTCGAGGAGCTTGTGATACGGCGGCCGACGGCACCGGAGCTCGCCGTGGACCGCGCCGACGTGCGGTTCGGGCACTGGCCCGGCGACGGCTTCCATCTGCTGAGCCTGCCGGTCAGGCTGTGACCCCGGCCCGCAGCAGGCCGAGTGCGACCTCGCGCAACCCGTCCCCGTCCAGGGCGGCGTACGTGGACACCGCGTCCTCGTACGCCGCCTTGTCGGCGTTTCGGGCGGCCTCGCGGGCGCGCGCCGAGGACATGGTCGGCTGGAAGTTGCGCAGGGCGCGGAAGCGTTCGGCGAGGGCGGTCAGCCGCGCCCCGCGCTCGCTGTCGCCGTCCGCCAGGGCGACCGTGGCCAGGGCGAGCAGCATGGCGCCGCACACCGGGTACTCGACGGTGACGTGGTGCGGGGCCGGCCCGGGGCGGGTCAGCAGGGTGGTGAGGCGGCCGGGCAGCGCCGCGGCCAGGGGAGCCACCAGGTCGGTGCGGGCGTGCCGGGCGTGCGCGACGAGGGCGACCGACTGGAGCTCCAGCACCCAGCCCTCCCTGAGGAGTTCGTCGCCGAAGACCGGGGCCGCGCGGCCGTTCTGCAGCCGTTCCAGGGCCCGGCGCCACAACCCGAGCCCGGTCTCGGTGTCGCCTCGCGCGAGGGCCAGCTCGGCGCGGGCGCCCAGGTCGGGGGTGAAGGCGTCGGAGGCGGTGGCCTCAGGCTGGTGCCGCAGCGCCTCCTCCAGCCAGTGTTCGGCGGTGTCCAGGTCGCCGGTCTGCAGATGGGCGAGCATCAGCCCCCACCGCATGCCGATCGCGTCGTTCCATTCGCCGAGGTTCTCCAGGGCGTCCAGCGCCGCCCGCAGATGGACCAGGGCCTCGGCGCCGCGCTCGGTCTGCAGGCAGAGTTCGGCGAGCCGGGAGGCGGGCCAGATCCGCAGCAGCGGGATGCCCCGGTCACCGAGCAGCTCGACCATACGGCGGGCGGCGGCGAGGGCGAGGTCCGGCCGTTGCTCGCTCTCCCACACGTAGCTCGCCACGCAGTGGGCGACGCCCGCGAGCAACGGCTGCTCCGCGTCGCACAGTTCGGCCAGCGCGTCCCGGTCGGTCAGCACCTGCGGGAAGGACCGCAGCACCGCCGCCACGGCCCGTACCAGGGTGTCCGGCTCGGCGGGCGGCAGTCGGCGCAGGGTGACCAGGGTGCGTACGGCACCCGGCCCGACGCCGAGGAAGAGGTTGGCGGCCAGCAGAGCGGCGGCGGTGCGGGTCGGCTCCACGTATGTGGGGCCGGGCCGGTAGTGGGAGAGCGGCCGGGAGCAGTCCTCGGTGAGGGCGATCAGCCGCGGGTAGTTGGCCTCCGTGGTCCACAGGGCGCCGAGTACGGCGGTGACCGCGGCGACGGTGTCGAGGTCCTCTCGGGCGAGGGCGAGCCGCAGCGCGTGGACGAGGTTGTCCTGCTCGGCACGGATCAGCTGCCAGGAGGCGAAGGGATCGGCGCCGAACGGGGCGTCGTGGTGGACGACCCCGAAGTCTCTCGCCCAGCCGAGGAACCGCTCGGTGACGGCGGCCTCCTCGCCGGTCCGCTCCCGGTGGGCGGCGGCGAACTCCCGTACCGTCTCCAGCATCCGGAAGCGGGTGCCGTACGAGGTGTCGGTCACCTTGAGCAGCGACTGGTCGACGAGATCCGCCAGGGCCTCCAACGCGTCGAAGCCGCCGACGAGTTGCTCCGCGGCGTCGGCGGTGAAGCCGTCCGGGAAGACGGACAGCGCGCGCAGGGCACACTGCCCCTGCGCGTCGAGGAGGTTCCAGCTCCAGTCGACGACGGCGTGCAGGGTGCGGTGGCGCTGCGGGGTGTCGCGGGGGCCGCCGCGCAGCAGCGCGAAGCGGTCCTCCAGGCGGCGGGCGATCTCGGCGACCGACATCACCCGCACACGGGCGGCGGCGAGTTCGGCGGCCAGCGGCAGGCCGTCGAGGCGGCGGCAGAGGGCGGCCACGGTGTCGGCGGGCAGTTCGACGTCGGGACGGGCGGCCCGGGCCCGCTGCTCGAACAGCTCGACGGTGGTGGCGAGGTCCAGTTCGGGCAGGGGGTAGACGGTCTCGGAGGTCAGGCCGAGCGGGGCGCGGCTGGTGGTGAGGACGCGCAGGTCCCTCGTCCGCGACACCAGTGCCTGCACGAGGTCGGCGACCCCGCGGACCACCTGCTCGCAGTTGTCCAGGACGAGCAGCGCGGGCCCGGAGCCCAGGGCGGCCGCGATGCCGGCGATCACCTCGCCACCCGCGGTGGGCCGCAGACTCTCGCCGACGCCCAGCGCGGAGGCGACCTCGGCGGCGACGTCGGCGTCCTGGCGGACACCGGCGAGCGGCACCAGGTGCACCACGCGCTGCTCGGCGTCCCGGGCGACGGCGCTTGCGAGGCGGGTCTTGCCGAGGCCGCCGGGCCCGACGACCGAGGTGACGCGGGCACCGTGCAGCAGCCGGGTGACGGCGGCGACAGCGGCGTCCCGGCCGAGGAGGGGGTTGGGCTCGTGCGGAACCCCGCGCCGCACGACGGGTGCCTCGCCCCGCAGCAGTTCCTGGTGGAGTTCCTGGAGGGCGGGCCCGGGGTCGGTGCCGAGTTCCTCGCGCAGGCGGCGCCGGTGGGCGTCGTATGTGGCCAGGGCGGCGGCAGGACCCTCGGCGGCCGTCCGGCAGCGCATCAGCTCCAGGAGCAGTTCCTCGTCGTGGGGCCGCTCGGCGGCCAGTTCGGCGAGCGGGCCGAGGGCCTCGTCCCGGCGGCCGGTGCGGGCGAGGGAGAGTGCGCGGCAGCGGACGAGCGCGCGGTGGGTCACGGCCCGCTCGGCGCGCAGTTCCCCGACGGGATCGCCGAAGGTGCCCGCCACGTCGGCCGGGGTGCCGTCCCACAGTCCGAGCCCCTCCTCCGCCTCGGCGAGGGCGCCCGCGTGGTCCCCGGCCCGGGCCTTCTCGGCGCAGGCGGCGGCGAACAGCAGGACGGCGGAGGTGTCGACCTGGTCCTCGCGCAGGGCGAGCCGGTAACCGGTCGGGGTACTGGTGATGAGCTCGGCGCCGAGCTGACGGCGGGCCCTCGACACCAGGATCTGCAACGCCTTGACCGGGTTCTCGGGCTGCTCGTCCGGCCACAGCCCGTCGACCAGCCGCCCGGCACCGCACCCCGCCCGCAACTCCCCCGCCAGCAGCGCGAGCAGCCCCCGCAGCCGGGGCGCGGTGATCTCCTGCCCCCGGTGGGCGACGGACGACAGCAGCGTCAACTCGATGGTCACCGCGCCAGGTTAGTCAGGCACGGGCGACTCGCGAACCGTGGGAAAAAGCCGACCGCCCGAAACATCGTCCGGCACTCCACCGTCGGCACCACACGCTGCTGCGACCGCGGCGGCCCACGCGATGCCCGGCACGCCCAGCGCGAACGCCGCCATCGCGAGCGAGTCGGTCAGTGTGGCGGCCACGGCCGACGGACGACAGCAGCGTCAACTCGATGGTCACCGCGCCAGGTTAGTCAGGCACGGGCGACTCGCGAACCGTGGGAAAAAGCCGACCGCCGGAAACATCGTCCGACACTCCACCGTCGGCACCACACGCTGCTGCGACCGCGGCGGCCCACGCGATGCCCGGCACGCCCAGCGCGAACGCCGCCATCGCGAGCGAGTCGGTCAGTGTGGCGGCCACGGCCGACGGACGACAGCAGCGTCAACTCGATGGTCACCGCGCCAGGTTAGTCAGTCCTTCAGCCCGTCCGGCGTTCGAGGACAAGGCCGTTCAGGCCGGCAGCGGGGGTCCGAGAGGGCGCCTGTCGCATCACGCGGCCGCCGAGGGCTCCCCCGCGACCGGAAAACCCTCCGTCCGCAGCACCTGGCCCCCGGCGTCCACGGCGAACACCTCGCAGCCCGGCAGTGCGGCGGCCCACTCGATGCCCTGCTCGCCCAGCGCGAATGCCGCCGTCGCGACCGCGTCGGCCTCGGTCAGGGTGGCGGCCACGACGGTCAGGCTGAGCAGCCCGGTGGCGGGGAGTCCCGTACGGCCGTCGATGATGTGGTCGCCGCGTTCGTAGCGCGCGGAGGTGGCGACCGCGCCTTCGGTGAGTTCGAGGACGGTGCACAGCTTGTCGGCTTGTTCGGGGTGCCGTACGCCGACCCGCCAGGGGCCGCCGGCGGCGACCACGTCACCGCCGGCGTTCAGGACGAACCTCCGCGCGCCGGCCGCCTTCAGCAGCTCCGCCGCCCGCTGCACCGACCAGCCCTTGACCACCGCACAGGGGTCGAGACCGCGGCCGGGCAGCCGTACGTCGAAGGCTCCGCCCGTCGCGATCCGGTAGTGCTCGCACAGGTCCAGGACCTCGACGAGGTCCGCGCTGAGCTCGTGGGAGGCCAGCTCGCCGCGGCCGTGGCGGGACACCTCGCTGTCGGGCTTGAAGGGGCTGAACCGGGCGTCGACCTCGCGCAGCCATGCGAAGACGGCGTCGGCGGCCGACTCGGGAACGTCCTCGTCGTCGACCCGAAGCGAGACGGGGAAACCCATGACGTGTTCGACGCGGTGCATGCGGATCAGCCCTTCGCGTCGATCGCGGCCTGGAGGGACTCCTTGTAGCCGTCACTCGTGATGGTCGCACCGGACACGGTGTCGATGTTCGCGCTCTGTGCCTTCAGCGTCTCCGCGATCAGCTTCGGCACCGCGGCCGTGGTCTGCGGATGGTTCGGCTGCTGCAGCATCTTCACTGCCGTGATCTTCTCGCCGGAGAAGGTCACCTGGACCTGCACGGGACCCTTCTCCGTGTTCACCGTCGGACCGGAAAGGGTCCGGGACGCGGCGGAGGCGGGAGAGGCCGAGGGGGACGCGGACGCCTTCGCGTGCGCACCGTTCGCGTCGATCGCCGCCTGGAGGGACTTCTTGTAGGCCTCGCTGGTGATCGTCGCACCGGACACGGTGTCGATGTCCGCGCTCTGCGCCTTCAGCGTCTCCGCGACCAGCTTCGGCACCGCCGCCGTGGTCTGCGGATGGTTCGGCTGCTGCAGCATCTTCACTGCCGTGATCTTCTCGCCGGAGAAGGTCACCTGGACCTGCACGGGACCCTTCTCCGTCTGGATCGTCGTGCCCTTGACGGCCGTGCCGGACGAAGAGCCTGCGGAGGAGGACGGCGTCGCGGCGGGCTCGGCGGTGGAGGTCGCAGCGCCCACGGACGGTTCGTAGCGCCAGACCGGGACCAGGCCCGCGATGCTCAGGACGACGACAGGTATGGCTCGCTTCACGATGTCTTTCCCGTCTTCCTCATCCGGCCAGGCTGAAGCGCTCGAAGTGGATCTGCTGCTTGGGCACGCCCAGGTCGTCCAGGCTGCGCAGCACCGCGTTCATCATCGGCGGCGGCCCGCACAGGAAGACGTCCCGGTCGCCGATGTCCGGCACCAGCCGGGCCAGCTCGCGCGGCGCCAGCCTGTCGGGGACGGGCGGTCCGGTGACCAGGTGCAGCTCGGCGCCCTTGGCCACCGCCAGCTCGCGCAGTTCGTCGTAGAGGACGGCGTCACGGTCCGAGGCCACGCGGTAGATGACGACCGCATGGCCCTCGATGTCCTCCAGGATGGCCCGGATGGGGGTGACGCCGACACCGCCCGCGATCAGCAGGGACGCGGACTTCGTGCGGTGCAGCGTGGTGAAGGCGCCGTAGGGGCCCTCGGCGAACACGCGCGTGCCGACCTTCACATGCCGAAGGGCGGCGCTGCCGTCGCCCGCCGCCTTGGCGGTGAGGCGCAGGGTGCGGCCGTCGGGGGCGGCCGAGAGGGAGAAGGGGTTGGCCTGCCACCAGCGGTCGCGGGTCAGGAAGCGCCACAGGAAGAACTGGCCGGCCTGTGCGGGCATCCGGTCCAGGTCGCGCCCGGTCATGTAGATCGAGACGACGTTGTCGGACTCGTGGACCACCGCGGAGACCCGCAACTGGTGGCGCAGGTTCCGCCACAGGGGCAGGACCAGGCGGCCGAGGACGACCGCGCCGAGGGCGACGCTCCACACGCCGTACCAGTACGTCTTCGCGGCGGGCGACGCGGTGAACGTCGTACCGACGGCTACCTGGTGCGTGAACGCGAGCACCACGGCGACATACGTGTAGAGGTGGATGAAGTGCCAGGTCTCGTAGGCGAGGCGGCGGCGGGCGTAGCGGGCCGAGACGGCGCCGACCACGAGGATGATGCCGAGGGCGACGATCGCGCGGAGCACGCCCTCGGTCGTCTCGGCGAGGTCGACGAGCTCGCTGACGGGGCCGACGCCCGCGCCGTCGGCGTAGCCGAAGCTGATGAAGACGGCGTGCGCGAGCAGCGTCCACAGCAGGGCGAAGCCGGTCCAGCGGTGCCAGGAGGTCAGCCGGTCCATGCCGATCCGGCGGTCCAGCCAGGGCAGCCGGGCCACCAGCACCAGCTGGAAGGCCATGACGAGGGCGCCGTACAGGCCGGTGAGGCGGCCGATGACGATCAGGGCGTTGGAGGCGAAGCCCGCCTGGGCGAAGAAGTAGGCGACCACGGCCGCGTTCGCGGCGAGCACGGCGTACAGGCCCGTGCGGGCCACCACCCTGGGGCGTATCGCCGTGGGGGGCGCCGGGGGTGATTGGACGGTCGTCACGGGACGGCAGCTCCTTGATCGGGTCCTGGGTGACCGAGCTTGGCTGGCGGGAGCTGTCGATAACCTGTCGTACAACTTACAAGTACTTATCGATGTGCCGGCTGTGTGCCCGACCACATGGTCCGACCGGGCGCGTACCGCACTATGAGCGGGTGGAAAAAGTACGCCTCCTGGTCGTGGACGACGACCCGCCCATCGCCGATCTCGTCGCGACCGTGGCCCGTTACGAGGGCTGGGACGCGGTCACCGCGAACTCCGGTGAGGAGGCGCTCAGGCTGGCCGGCGAGTTCCACCCGGACATCGTGGTGCTCGACCTCATGCTGCCCGACGTGGACGGCTTCGGTGTCCTGGACCGGCTGCGCGGCTCGGGCACGATGGTGCCCGTGGTGTTCCTGACCGCGCGGGACGGCGTCGCCGACCGGGTGGCGGGCCTGACCCGGGGCGGTGACGACTACCTGGTCAAGCCGTTCGCGGTGGAGGAGCTGATGGCCCGGCTGCGCACGGTGCTGCGGCGCAGCGCCGGGCCCGGCTTCCAGCGCTCGGTCCTACGGGTCGCGGACCTGACGATGGACGAGGACACCCGCGAGGTGCGGCGCGGCGACAAGCTCCTCACGCTCACCCCCACCGAGTACGAGGTGCTGCGCTTCCTGATGCGCAAGTCGCCGACCGTGATGACCAAGGCGCAGATCCTCGACCATGTGTGGGAGTACGGCTTCGGGGGCCGCTCGAACGTCGTCGAGCTGGTCGTCAGCCGGCTGCGCCGAAAGCTCGACGACACGGGCGAGCCGCTGATCCAGACGGTGCGGGGCTTCGGGTACGTGATCCGGCAGGCGGCCGAGTGATCCGCCGGCTCCTCAGGTCGTACCGCAGGCTCCGGCTCGGCACCCGGCTGGCGCTGGGCCTCGGGGCGCTGGCCCTGGTGGTGTTCGCCGTGGTCGGCACGGCCCTGACGACCTATATGCGGGACTACCTGTCGAACCAGCTCGACGACCAGCTGGGGCTCGCCCAGGTCGCCCAGTCCAGGAGCATCGCGGAGAGCGGCACGCTTGCGGGCAAGAAGTACTGGGGCTGGTACTACGCGGTGTACGACGTGTCGGACGGCTCCCCTGTACTCCGCAAGCCCGAGGAGCCGAGCGACCTGCCCAAGGACGTCGCCGGCCTCACCGCCGTGGCCAAGGCGCAGATCTCCGCGAACACGGAGGTGCTGCGCACCGAGGACATCGCGGGCCAGGGCGAGTACCGCCTGCGCAGCTGCGAGGTCAAACCCGGTGTGATCCTGGTCAGCGGGGCTCCGACGGCCGACATCGACGACACGGTACGGCGGCTGATCACGGTCCAGGTCGTCGCCTTCGGGCTCGCCCTGCTGGCGCTGGTGCTTGCGGGCCGGCGGATGCTGCGCCGGGGCCTGAACCCGCTGAGCGACATGGCCCACACCGCCCACGGCATCGCCTCGCACGACCTGACCGAGTCGGCGGCCCGGCTGCCGCTGCGCGCCGACAAGCGGGGCGGCGGCCCCGAGGTCGAGGAGCTGCGCACCGCCTTCAACACCATGCTGGAGCACATCGACGACTCGCTCGCGGTGCGCGCTGAGGCCGAGCAGCGCCTGCGCCGCTTCGTCGCGGACGCCTCGCACGAGCTGCGCACCCCGCTGATGTCCGTACGGGGCTACGCGGACCTCTTCCAGTACGCCGCCGCGAACGCCCCCGAGGAGCGCGACAAGCACCTGGCCCGGCTGCGCGCCGAGGCGGCCCGGATGGGCGTGCTCCTGGACGACCTGCTGCTGCTCGCCCGCCTGGACGCGGCGGAGGTGGACGCACCGCTGCGGATGCAGGACACGGACCTGGTGGAGCTGGTGGACGAGGCGGCCGCCGCCTTCCGGGCCACCCACCCGGAACGCCCCCTGAAGGTCACGTCCGGCCCGCCCTCGCTGAAGCTCCGTCTGGACCCGCACCGCATCCGCCAGGTCCTGGACAACCTGCTCACCAACGCGGCCGTGCACACGCCGGCCGGTACGCCCGTGTCGATGGCGATCGAGGTGACGGGGGACAAGGCCGTCGTACGGGTCGAGGACACCGGCCCCGGAATTCCGGCCGCCGACCAGGAACGCGTCTTCGACCGCTTCTACCGCGTCGACAAGGCCCGCAGCCGCGACCGGGGCGGCAGCGGGCTCGGCCTGTCGGTCGCCGGTTCCCTGGTCCGCGCGCACGGCGGCACGATCGAGCTGCGCAGCGCACCGGGGTCGACGGTGTTCACGGTCTCGCTGCCGGTGCGGGCCTAGATCCGGGGTCCGGAGTCTTACGGACCCGTGACGTCCCTGGCGCGGCCCACGTGTCCCGCCTGGTCGCGGCCCTAGCGTGGCCGCATGCGAGTACTGGTCACCGGCGGTGCCGGGTTCATCGGGTCCCATGTCGTGCGGGCACTGGAGGCACACGGGCACGAGCCCGTCGTGTACGACGTCCGTACCGATCCCGCCTCGGACGTGCGCAGCCCCACAGCCGTCCGGCGTGCCCTGACCGGTGTCGACGCCGTGTGCCACCAGGCGGCCATGGTCGGCCTGGGCACCGGCTTCGGGGACGCCGCCGACTACGTCTCCCACAACGACCTGGGCACCGCCGTCCTGCTCACCGCCATGGCCGAGGCGGGCGTACGGCGGCTGGTGCTGGCCGGGTCGATGGTGGTGTACGGCGAGGGGCGCTACGCCTGCGCGCGGCACGGGGTGGTACGGCCGGGCCCGCGCACGGTGGCCGACCTGGACGCCGGCCGCTTCGAACCGCCGTGCCCGGAGTGCGGTGCGGCCCTGTCCCCCGGACTGGTCGGCGAGGACGCCCCGGTCGACCCGCGCAATGTGTACGCGACGACCAAGCTCACCCAGGAACACCTGGCGGCGGCGTGGGCGCGCGCCACGGGCGGTTCGGCGGTGTCGCTGCGCTACCACAACGTGTACGGGCCGGGGATGCCCCGCGACACCCCGTACGCGGGCGTCGCCTCCTTCTTCCGCTCGGCGCTGGCCCGCGGCGAGTCCCCGCGGGTCTTCGAGGACGGCCGTCAGCGGCGGGACTTCGTGCACGTGCGGGACGTGGCGGCGGCCAACGTGGCGGCGCTGGAGGCCGGTTCCGGCGCGGGGGCGCTGACCGCGTACAACACCGGCAGCGGCGAGGTGCACACGGTCGGCGAGATGGCCCGAGCGCTGGCCGCGGCGTACGGCGGCCCGGAGCCGGTCGTCACCAGGGAGTACCGGCTCGGCGACGTACGGCACATCACGGCGGACTCGGCGCGGCTGCGGGCCGAGTTGGGCTGGAAGGCCGAGGTGGGCTTCGAGGAGGGCATGCGGGAGTTCGCGCGGGCCGGAATGCGGGAGGCATAGGCCGCCGACGGACCGGTGGTGCTGCCCGCATTCACGAAGCGGCGGCGGGCAGCACCACCACACAGGGGGACCGCCGGGGAAGCGGGAGTTCACGCGGACGCACTGAGCGTGTCCACGCCTGGACGACGTCGTTGTCGTCGATCATGGCGCTGTTCGTCGCAAATCAGTTGAAAGGACCGCATAATGCTCCGCCGTACCCTCAAGCCCGCCCGCACCCGGATCGCCGTGCTGCTCAGCGCCCCGGTGGTCGGCGTGTTCCTCCTCGCCCCGTCGGCCTTTGCGGACACGCCGCCGCCCGGCAAGAAGGTCGACAGCGCCACCGTCATCGACAGGGCCTGCAAGCACGCGAGCGAGGACTCCGAGGACGGCGCGGACGGGACCTGCGACAAGCTCGTCGCACCGCTCCTCTCGCATGCCATCGGCCCCGGGAGTGGTCTCACCTGCCGGGAGATCTCCGCGACCGACATCGAGTGCCGCCCGGAGAGGTGAGCGTTCAGACCTCCGCGACCGGCCTCACCTGCAAGCACGCGAGGCGAGCACTCCCAGGACGGCCCGGACATGTCCCGCGACAAGGGCCCCACCCTGCTGCTCTCGCACGCCATAGGCCCCGGGAGTGGTCTCACCTGCCGGGAGATCTCCGCGACCGACATCGAGTGCCGCCCGGAGAGGTGAGCGTTCAGACCTCCGCGACCGGCCTCACCTGCAAGCACGCGAGGCGAGCACTCCCAGGACGGCCCGGACATGTCCTGCGACAAGGGCCCCACCCTGCTGCTCTCGCACGCCATAGGCCCCGACAGCGGGCTCACCTGCCGGGAGATCTCCGCGACCGACATCGAATGCCGCCCGGGAGGTGACCCTTCACGCCTCCGCGACCGGCAGGGTCACCTCGAAGCGGCAGCCGCCGGGGATGTTGCGGACGGTCGCGCGGCCCTGGTGCGCCTCCACGATGCCGCGCACGATGGCGAGGCCGAGGCCCGCCCCGGCAGGGGGAGTCCGGGCATGCGTGCCCCGCCATCCGGTGTCGAAGACGCGGGGCAGGTCCTCCTCCGGGATGCCGCCGCAGGCGTCCGTCACGGACACGACCACACCGTCCGGCGAGCGCTCCGCGGCGATCGCCACCGTGCCGTCGGCCGGAGTCCGCCGGATGGCGTTGACCAGCAGATTGCCCAGCACCCGGCTCATCTCCCTGCCGTCCACCTCCACCGGCAGGGGCTCGACCCGGTCGCCGACCAGCCGTACGCCGTGCTCGCGGGCCAGGGGGTCGGCCCCCGCGAGTGCGTCGCCGACGAGGTCGTAGAGGGAGATCCGGCTGGGGCTGAGCGCCAGCGTGCCCGCGTGGATGCGGGAGAGTTCGAAGAGGTCGCCGACCATGTCGTTGAGGCGCTCGACCTCGGTGCGGATCTGTTTGAGGTAGCGGCCGGGGTCGGCGGCGACGCCGTCCTCCAACGCCTCGGACATCGCGCGCAGGCCGGCCAGGGGGGTGCGCAGGTCGTGGGAGATCCAGGCGACGAGTTCGCGGCGGGAGGACTCCAGGGCACGTTCGCGTTCCCGCGACTCGGCGAGTTTGGCGCTGGTGGCCTCCAACTCCCGGCTGAGGGCCGCGAGTTCGGCGGTGGCGGGACCGGCGGGCGAGGTGAAGTCGCCACCGTCGCCGAAGGAGCGGGCGGCGAGGGTGAGGGCGCGGCTGCGGGCGGCGACCCAGCGGCCCAGCAGCAGGGCGGTGGCCAGGGAGACCACGGCCGCCATCGCGACGACGGTCGTGACGACCTTCAGGTCGTGCCCGGACAGGAACATGGCCTGCGCGACCGCGAGGGTGCCCGCGAGCATCGCGGTGACGGCGACGGCGGCGACCACACCGAGGTGCAGGGCGAGCGAGCGGCGCCGGATCAGCAGCAGCACACAGGCGCCGAGCAGTCCGGCAGCGGCGGCGCCGAGGAAGGCGAACAGGGCGATGAGGAGGTTGGCGTGCATGGTCACGCCTCCGCTCGAAAGACGCCGTCGGACACGTCTTCGGAGCCGTCGAAGCGGTAGCCGACGCCCCACACCGTCTGGATCAGCCGGGGCCTGCCGGGGTCGTCCTCGACCTTGCCGCGCAGCCGCCGCACATGGACGGTGACGGTCGACAGGTCGCCGAAGTCCCAGCCCCACACCTCGTGCATCAGGTCCTCGCGGCTGAAGACCCGGCCGGGGTGCCGCAGGAAGAAGGCCAGGAGGTCGAACTCCCTGATGGTGAGGGCGAGTTCGGCGCCGTTCTTGAGGGCACGGCGGGAGGCCGGGTCGACGGACAGCCCGGCCGCCCGCAGCAGGCCGGACGGCTGGGAGGGCCGGGTGCGGCGCAGCACGGACTCGACGCGCAGGACCAGCTCGCGGGGGCTGAACGGCTTGGTGACGTAGTCGTCGGCGCCGACCTCCAGACCGAGGATGCGGTCGTCCTCGTCGCCGCGTGCGGTGAGCATGATGACCGGCACCGGTCCGTGCCCCCGCATCCGTCGGCACACCTCGAGGCCGTCCATGCCGGGCAGCATCAGGTCGAGGACGACGAGGTCGGGCCAGTGGGCGGCGGCGCGGGCGAGCGCGTCGGGACCGTCGCCGGCCCGGTCCACGACATACCCGGCGCGGTCGAGATAGCCGGTGACGACCTCGGCGACGGTGGGATCGTCGTCCACGACGAGCACCCGGGCGCCGCCCTGTCCGTACTGCTGCTGCTCCATGGAGCCAGCCTCGCACCGCGCACGCGCAGACGCCGCCACCCGGCTCCCGACGTCCCTGTTTCGTAAGGAGCCGAAGCCCGATTTGCCCGATTCCCATTCGTAGGGTGAGTGCCGTGACGCCCCCTTCCGACAAAGACGTATCCGGCAAAGACGTATCCGATGTACGAGAACCGGACGCGACGTCCGTGGACGTCGTACTTCCCTGCCTCGACGAGGCCGAGGCCCTGCCGTGGGTGCTGGAGCGCATCCCGCCGGGCTGGCGCGCGCTCGTCGTGGACAACGGCTCCACCGACGGCTCGGCGGAGATCGCCCGGGCGCTCGGCGCGAGGGTCGTGCGCGAGGCGCGGCGCGGCTTCGGTGCCGCCTGCCACGCGGGGCTGACGGCGGCCACGGCGGACATCGTCTGCTTCTGCGACTGCGACGCCTCGCTGGACCCGGCCGAGCTGGTGCCGTTCGTGGAGCGGCTCCGGGCGGGGGAGGCCGACCTGGTGCTGGGCCGGCGGCGGCCGGGGACGCGCGGCGCCTGGCCCTTGCACGCCCGCGCGGGCAACCTCGCCCTCGCCCGCCTCCTCCGCCGCCGCACCGGCCTGCGCCTGCACGACCTGGGTCCGCTGCGGGCCGCCCGCCGCGAGCCGCTGCTGTCCCTGGCCCTCACGGACCGCCGCAGCGGCTACCCCCTGCAGATGGTCGTGCGTGCCTCGGACGCGGGCTGGCGGATCGCCGAGTACGACGTCCCGTATCTGCCGCGCGCCGGCGCCTCCAAGGTGACCGGCACCTGGCGCGGCACCTGGCAGGCGGTGCGGGACATGAGCCAGGTCCTGGCCGAGCCGCCGGTGGCACCGCAGGTACGCGAAGGAGTCCGCCCATGACCCCCCTGCCCACGCTCCTGGTCATCGCGAAGGAACCGAGGCCGGGGCGGGTGAAGACCCGGCTGACGCCGCCCTTCACCCCTCACGAGGCGGCCGCACTCGCCGAGGCGGCGCTGGCGGACACCCTGGACGCCGTCGCCCGGACCCCGGCCCACCGCCGGGTCCTGGTCCTGGAGGGCGAGCCGGGCCCCTGGCTGCCGCCCGGCTTCGAGGTCGTACGGCAGTGTCCTGGCGGCCTCGACGAACGCCTGGCCGCCGCCTTCGCGCACTGCGCCGGCCCGGCCCTGCTCATCGGCATGGACACCCCCCAGGTGACGCCCGAGCTGCTCGCTGTGGACTTCGCCGACTGCGACGCGTACTTCGGCCCCGCGGAGGACGGCGGCTTCTGGGCCCTGGGCCTGGCCGACCCGGACCCGGCCCTCCTTCTCGGCGTCCCGATGTCGACACCCCGCACGGGCGCCGTCCAGCGCGCCCGGCTGACAGGCCTGCGCGTACGGGAGCTGCCGCGCCTCCGGGACGTCGACACGGCCAACGACGCCGAACTGGTCGCCAAGACCGCACCCACCGGCCGCTTCGCGGCTCAGCTTGCCCACCTCACGGCGGCGGACCGATGAGCGGCACCCCCGAGCTGACGACACGGATCGGACGCCGGCCGGGCACCGACGGTCCGCACGACCGGCCGGCCGCAGAGCGTGACGAGCGCCCACCGGGGCCCCGCCAGACGTACCAGGACATCGGCTTCGCCACCCCGGGACCTCGCGAGGCGAGCGCCCCTGGGGACGACGGCACCTGGTCCGCCGATCCCTACGCCTACGCCCTGCGCACCGGCCGCGGCCCCCTGTTCCTGCGCCGTGCCGACGGCTGGTTGCTGCTGCTGGAGGTCGAGCGGTGGTGCGCGGAGGCCGATGGGGTCGATCGCGAGGTGCTGCGGCGGTGTGAGGGGGCGGTGCTCGACGTGGGGTGCGGGCCGGGGCGGCTGGTCGTCGCGCTCGCCGAGCGGGGGCTGCCGGTGCTCGGGATCGACGTCAGCGAGGCGGCAGTGGCCCGCACGGTCGCGCTCGGCGGGCAGGCGCTGCGCCGCTCCGTCTTCGAGCCGCTGCCCGCCGAGGGCCGCTGGGGCACCGCACTCCTGCTCGACGGCAACGTCGGCATCGGCGGCGACCCACGCGCCCTGCTGGACCGCATGGCCCAACTCCTCGCCCCCGGCGGCCTGTTGATCGCCGAGACGGTGACGGACCCGGACGTCGACGAGCGGGTCAGGGTGCATGTCACCGACGCCCGAGGGGCCGCCGGCAGCCCCTTCCCGTGGGCCCGGCTCGGCACCCCGGCCCTGCTGCGGCACGCACGCCACGCGGGCTGGCGTCCCGTCGGTCAGTGGACGGCCGGGGGCCGCTGCTTCGTCGCCCTGCGCACCCGCAGCAGGAACAGCAGCGCCGTCAACGGCAGCCGGCAGCCGAGAAAGTAACCATCGGCGGACAGGCCGGTCGCGGAGCACTTCAGCCCGCTACCAGGCCGCCCCGCCGGGGCACGCGCACCGTCGGTCAGTGGACGGCCGGAGGCCGCTGCTTCGTCGCCCTGCGCAGCCACAGCAGAAACAGCAGCGCCGTCAACGGCAGCCGGCAGCCGAGAAAGTAACCATCGGCGGACAGGCCGGTCGCGGAGCACTTCAGCCCGCTACCAGGCCGCCCCGCCGGGGCACGCGCACCGTCGGTCAGTGGACGGCCGGGGGCCGCTGCTTCGTCGCCCTGCGCAGCCACAGCAGAAACAGAAGCGCCGTCAACGGCAGACCGCAGACCGCAGACCGCAGACCGCAGACCGCAGACCGCAGACCGCAGACCGGAAAGTAGCCGGCGCTTCGGCTCGCCACCAGGGTGCCACGTTGCGACACGCTCACTCCGTCGGCAGTCATGCCGCCGATCACTGGACGGACTGCTGCCTCGTCGCCCTGCGCACCCGCAGCACGAACAACAGCGCCGAACCGCCGAAGAGCACGGCCGTCAGCAGCAGCCAGCGGGACAGGAAGCGGTCCGCGGACAGGCCGGTGGCGGATGCGTAGCGCGCCGTCACCTGGCCGCCGATCAGCGGGAACCACACCAGCAGAAGCAGCAGGGACAGGGCTGTCGGCACTCGGACGTACCCGACCCACAGCCGCCGCGGGCCCGCCGCCCTCACCAGGGCGCGGTCCGCCACCGAGTACAGCGGCAGCAGCACCAGATCGTGCAGCAGCGCCGCACCCACGAACCACAGCGCGACCCCGAACCAGTCCCCCGCGAGCAGTTGCACCCCCGCATAGGCGGCGAGCGCGAACGAGCAGGCCAGCAGCAGGATCTGCAGCGGGCTGCCGAGCGGCAGCGCGAACCGGGGACGCCTCATCACAGGTCTCCGAACGTCATCCGCGCCACCCACTTGGTGTTGAGCACACCGGGCGCCGCGGGCACGATGACCCGTGCCGGATGGCCGTGGTCGGGGGTCAGCTCCTCGCCGTTGACGAACAGGGCGAGCAGGGAACGCGGGTCGGCGACCTGGTTGGCGCGCAGGGCGGCCCGCCGGAAGGCGCCGTGCCGTTGCAGCGACTCCACGAAGACGTCCGGCGGATCGCCGTCGTACCCCACGAGCGCCGCGAGATCCCGCAGCCGCACGCCCCGCCACCACTGGTCGGAGGTCGACCAGCCCTCGACGCAGGCGATGGGCAACGCCGAGCTGTGCAGCGGAAGTCGGAGCAGGTCGGCGCGGCTGAGCCGGACGGTCCGGGACCGCCCGCTGACGGTCAGCCGCCACGCCTCCTCGCTCCGCTCCGCCGCACTGATGCCCGCGTACGCGGCGGTCTTGTTGATCTGGAAGCCGCCCGGACCGCTGCCCGGGTCGGCGCCCCCGTGCGGGGCGAGAACGGCGGACCACCGCAGCCCGTCGAAGTCCTGCCCGACCGTCGTGCCGAACAGCAGCAGCGAGCCGCCTCCGACCAGCCCGAGGGCGCCTCGGCGGGAGACCGTCGGCGGGTCGGGGTCGGGAGACACCAACTCCCGCTCCTCCTGCGCCTGTTGAGGCGTTTGGCGCATACCCCGCAGATTGCGCAGGGCCGCCGGAGTCTTCAGCACCGCGTGTGCGACGAACGCGGCGAAGAAGACCCACGCCCCGTAGAAGTGCAGCGGATAGAAGGAGCCCGGGAAGACGTAGTCGAGCTGGACGTTCAGCACGCCGGTGACGAACTCGAACAGGCCGCCGCCGACCAGCAGCAGCAACGAGATCCGCTCCAGCGCGTGCGCGAGGGAGCGCGCGGGCGGCAGCGTGAACAGCTTCGGCACGACCGACCACAGCTTGGCCAGCAGCACGGGGATCAGGGTGATCCCGAGGGTGACGTGGACGCCCTGCGTCAGCCGGTACAGCCAATGCGGATCGGTCGGCCAGGAGAAGAGGTAGAAGCCGAGGATCCCCTTGTCCGGGGTCTGGTCGTTCACCGGCGACAGGTCCGGGTTGTAGGCCGCGTACGACAGCAGGCCCGTCACGAACAGCACGGTGATGCCGCCGAGCAGGACGATGCCGAGGACCGAGGTGAACCAGGGGCCGCGCAAGGGGCTGCGCCAGAAGGAGGGCGAGAAGGGAGTCCGTCTCATGCCCCGACCGTAGGTCCGGACCGGCCCGGAAACGGCTCCGCGAACCATGACGAAACTCTGACGTCCATGCATGTCAGCCGTCCGGGGGAGGTTCCGCGGCCTAGCGTGTGCGCCGTGAACCGCGACCTCCGCCGAGACCTGTACGCCGCCGCGGCAGCCGCGCTGCTCGTCGTGACGGCCGCCGTCGTAGGCACCGGCATCGAGCACCGCAACCGCTCCCTCTACGTCCCCTGGCCCCCGCTGCTGGCGAAATGGGAACCTCACATCGGTCCCGGCACCCCGGCGGCGATCGCCGTCGCGGTGGCCGTCGTGATCTACGGCCCCACCCTCGCGACCCGCCTGCCCTGGCGGTCCCTGCTGTTCGCCGCGTGGGGAGCGGGCATGGCCTGGACGTGGTCCCTCGCCCTGGTCGACGGCTGGTACCGGGGCGTGGCCCAGCGGCTCACCACCCGTAACGAGTACCTCCAGGTCATCGGCCGCTTCCAGGACATCCCGCAGACCCTGCGGGACTTCACCCAGCACATCGTGAGCGGCCCGCACGACTGGCCGGCCCATGTCGCCGGGCACCCGGCGGGAGCGACCGTCACCTTCGTCCTCCTCGACCGGATCGGCCTCGGCGGGGGAGGCTGGGCCGGCGCCTTCGTCATCACCGTCGGTACGAGCGCGGCGGCCGCGGTCCTGGTCGCCGTACGGGCGCTCGCCGACGAGCAGTCGGCCCGCCGTGCCGCGCCCTTCCTGGTCCTGTTGCCGGGCGCGGTGTGGGTGGGTGCCTCGGCGGACGGCTACTTCACGGGGGTCGCCGCCTGGGCCGTGGCGTTCCTGGCCCTGGCGGTGACGGGACACCGCCCGCGGGCGACGGGTTTCGTCTCGGGCCTTCTGCTCGGCCTGACGGCCTATCTCTCCTACGGCCTCACGCTCTTCGCCCTCATCGCGGCCGCCGTCCTCCTGCTGGGCCCCCGCCGCACCCGCCCGCTCCCCTTTCTGCTGGCCGGACTGGCCGTCGTCCCGGCCGTGTTCACCGCGCTGGGCTTCAACTGGTGGGAGGCGTACCACCTGTTGGTCACCCGCTACTACCAAGGCGTGGGCGGTGTACGGCCGTACTCCTACTGGGTGTGGGCGAACCTCGCCTGCACGGTGTTCATCGTGGGCCCTGCGACGGCGGCGGCGCTGCGGCGCACCGGAGCGGCCCTGGTCGGACGCTCCCCGAGTCCCGCCCTGCGCCTGGCCGTTCTCACGACCGCCGCCCTCATCGCCATCCTGGTCGCCGACGTCTCCGGCATGAGCAAGGCGGAGACGGAGCGCATCTGGCTGCCGTTCGCGGTGTGGCTGCTCCCGGCCTGCGCTTTCCTGACCCGGCAGCGCGCGTGGCTCGCCGCACAGGCGGTGCTGGCACTGCTCGTCAATCACCTGCTGTGGACCTGGTGGTGAGCTCGGGGAAGCGGCTGCTCCGTCCAGATCACCTTGCCGTACGGCGTGTACCGGGTCCCCCACCGCTCGGTGAGCTGAGCCACCAGGAACAATCCGCGGCCACCCTCGTCCTCCGTGCGAGCGCGCCGCAGGCGCGGCGACGTACTGCTCCCGTCGGACACCTCGCACAGCAGCGCCCGATCGCGCAGAAGACGGAGCTGCACGGGCCCGGTGGCATGTCGGATGGCGTTGGTGACGAGTTCGCTGGCGACCAGTTCGGTGGTGAAGGCGAGCTCGTCCAGCCCCCAGGCGGCGAGCTGTCCGGTGACCGCGGTGCGGGCACGCGAGACGACCGCCGGGTCGCTGGGCAGCAGCCACTCGGCAACCCGTTCCCGCCCGAGGACATGGGTACGGGCGACCAACAGCGCCACGTCGTCGCTCGGCCGCTCCGCCGACAGCGCGTCGAGGACCGCCTCGCAGGTGTCCTCCGGCGACCGGCCTGAAACGCCCAGGACGGTACGGAGCCGGTCCAGACCGGAGTCCATGTCCCGCAGCCGGTCCTCCACCAACCCGTCGGTGTAGAGCACGAGTTGGCTGCCCTCTGCGAGTTCCAGCTCGACGGTCTCGAAGGGCATGCCGCCCAGGCCGAGCGGCTGCCCGGCCGGCAGGTCGACGAACTCGACCGTGCCGTCCGGGGCGACGACCGCGGGCAAAGGGTGCCCGGCGCGGGTGAGGGTGCAGCGCCGGGACACCGGATCGTAGACGGCGTAGAGACAGGTCGCTCCGACGATGCCGGAGTCGGCCTGGGTGCTCTCCACGGCCCAGCCCTCGCCCCGGTCGAGTCGTCCCACCAGGTCGTCGAGGTGGGCGAGGAGGTCGTCGGGCGGCAGGTCCAGGGAGCAGAAGTTGTGCACGGCGGTGCGCAGCCGGCCCATGGTGGCGGCGGCGTGCAGACCGTGGCCGACGACGTCCCCGACGACCAGGGCGACCCGGGCGCCGGACAGCGGGATGACGTCGAACCAGTCGCCTCCGACGCCCGCCTGCGCGGGCAGATAGCGATAGGCGACCTCGACGGCGCTCTGCTCGGGGCGGCCCTTGGGCAGCAGGCTGCGCTGCAGGGCGAGGGCGGTGTTGTGCTCGCGGGTGTAGCGGCGGGCGTTGTCGATGCAGGTCGCGGCGCGCAGGACCAGCTCCTGGGCGAGGGAGAGGTCGTCGTCCTCGAAGGGCGCGGGCCGCTCGGAGCGGTAGAAGCTGACCACGCCGAGGGTGGTGCCGCGGGCCCGCAGCGGCACGGTGATCAGGGAGTGGACGCCCGCCGCGAGCACCCGCCCCATCCGCTCGGGATCCTGCGCGATCCAGCCGCCCGCCTCGGCGAGGACGGGTTCCATGACGGACTGGGTGAGTTCCAGGCAGCGGGCCTGCGGCGTGGACGGGACGTACTCGACGGCGTCACCGACGTCGTACAGGTTCGCGGGCTGCTTGCGTACGGCGCGGATGGCGACCCGGCGCAGGACCGTCCGGCCGCCGAGCGCCACCGGCTCCTCGCCGCGCAGCACCGCGTCGGGCAGGTCGACGGCGACGAAGTCGGCGAACCGGGGCACGGTCACCTCGGCGAGTTCCTCCGCGGTGCGGGTGACGTCGAGGGTGGTGCCGATCCGCACGCCCGCGTCATGCAGCAGCTCCAGCCTCCTGCGCGCCAGTACGGCCAGCCGGCCGACCCCGGGCTCCCCGACGAGCAGCAGCCGGCTCTCGGCGCCGTCGAGGATGTCGCCGACGGTTTCGGCGGCCTGCGGTGGCGGGGCCGGCGGCACGACGGCCCGTACGACGACGGCGGGCCGGGACACCGTCGGGGCGGTCGCCTCGCGCGCGGCCACCGGCGGCCCGTTCGGCCCCGGGGTCGCCACCGGCACCGGCCCGGCGACCGGTGGCGACGTCGGCAGCCCCAGGCCGCTGAGACGCGGTCCGCCCAGGATGCGCGCCTCCACCGCGACGCCCGTCTCCCCGGCCTCGCCCCTCACCTGACGCCGCAGCAACGTGGCGATACGGCCGCCGGAGAGCGGGACCTCGTCAAGGGTGCGGCCCGGCGAGGCGATGAGTTCCTCGGCCCGCTCGCGCAGTACGGCCAGGTCGATCCGGCCGAGGCCGTCGCCGTCGTGCCCGTCACCGTCGACCGGCACCGGGCGGACGGTCGGCCGTGCCGCTCCGCGCACGTCGAGTGCGGCGCGCCGGTAGGCGGCGAGGAGCGCGCGTTCCCGTTCCGTGGCCTGTTCGAGGAGGCGGCCCTCGATGTCCCGGGCGGCCGCCCGTACCAGTCGCAGCATGGTGGGATCGCCGTCGTCGCGGAGGCACGTCAGGTCCAGTACGGCCTCGATCCGGCCGCTCAGCGGGTTGCGGACGGGCGAGCCGGCGCAGGCGAAGGGCTGCAGACAGTCGGCGAAGTGCTCACGACCGACGACATAGATCGGGCCGCGCTCGGCGAGGGCGGTGCCCACGCCGTTGGTACCGACCACCGGCTCGGAGGCGTCGAAGCCCGGGGCGAAGTTCACCTCGTCCAGCCGGTCGCGCAGCCGCAGGTCGCCGTCGAGGCGCCGCACCATGCGGCCGCGCGCATCGCACAGCGCGATCGACATGCCCATCTCCGCCAGGGAGGCGCTCAGTTTCGTCAGCACCGGCTCGGCCGCGCGCAGGAACCGTTCGTCCAGCGTCAGGCCCTGCTCATAGGGGACGAGCAGATGGCCGGGTTCGAGCCCCGCGGAGCGGCAGCGCTTCCAGGATTCGAGTACCGAACCCCGGACGTCCGCCTCGACCCGCGCACCCGCCAGGAAACGTTCGTGGGCATCGACGAGTCCGCCGATGTCGTCCCAGGCGACGGACACCGAGATCACTTCCTCACCTGGAGCAGGCCCGGTCGCGCGCCGCTGATCGGTACGCCCGGGCGTGGTCCTCCAAGCGCTTTCACCCTAGCCCCGCTGTGACCCAGACCACAACATCAGACCCTGACCACACCACCTGCTCGTCCGCCGCCGGGGCGCCACCCGACCCGTGCCGGCCGGGCCGCACCGTTCTCTCCCTCCACACCCTCTCCCTCCGCACCATTGAATGATGCATTCAGCATCTCTAGCATCACGCGGTGGATGCATTCACCCTTGGCTCAGGAGAATCCATGTCCCCAGCCAGACGTCCATGGCGCCTCACCGCCGCCGCGCTCCTGCTGACCGCCGCCCTGACCGCCCCCACGGCGGCCACCGCGACGGCCGCCCCGACCGCACGGCTACCCGAGGTATGGCCGACGCCCCAGCAGATCCAGAGGACGGCGCCGGGCCAACTCACCGTCCCCGCAAGGGTGGTCGAGGTCGTCGGCCCCGGCACCGACCCCTCGGCCCGCCGTCTCGTCGACTCCGTCCTCCGCGGCGCCGGCGCCACACACATCACCGCCGTCCGAGCCGGCGAGAGACCTCCGAAGGCCCGTCTCACCGTCTATCTCGGCGGCCCCACGGAAAACCCGGCCACCGCAGGCATCCTGAAACGCCTGCACGGCAAGTCCCCCACCGGCCTTCCCTCCGGCGGTTACGCCCTCGCATCCGGCCGCGCCGGCGGTCGCGCCCTTCTCGCCCTCTCCGGCGTCGACACCACGGGCACCTTCTACGCGGCCCAGACCCTGCGCCAACTGGTCGCCGACAAGGGCGGGTTGCCCCCGGTCACCGTCCGCGACTGGCCCACCGCCGCCCTGCGCGGAGTCGTCGAAGGCTTCTACGGCACACCCTGGACCCACACCGAGCGCCTCGCCCAGCTCGACTTCTACGGCCGTACCAAACAGAACGTCTACGTCTACTCCCCCAAGGACGACGCCTACCTGCGCGCCCGATGGCGCGACGAGTACCCGGCCGCCGAGCTGTCCCGGCTCAAGGAGCTGGTCGACCGCGCCGACGCCAACCACGTCCGCTTCACCTACGCCCTCTCCCCCGGTCTGTCGGTCTGCTACTCCTCCGCGTCGGACATCGCCGCCCTCACCCGCAAGTTCGACTCGCTGTACGGCATCGGCGTGCGGTCGTTCGCGATCCCGCTGGACGACATCAGCTACACGAAGTGGAACTGCGCCGCCGACGAGAAGGAGTTCGGCACGGGAGGGGGCGCGGCGGGTGCGGCCCAGGCTCATCTCCTCAACCAGGCGTGGAAGGAATTCTCCGCCCGCCACACCGGCCTGCAGCCCCTGGAGATGGTCCCCACCGAGTACTCCGACCTCGCCGACTCCCCGTACAAGAAGGCACTGCGCGAGAAGCTGGACCCGTCCGTCGTCGTGGAGTGGACCGGCGTCGGCGTGATCGCGCCGAGCATCACCACCGAGCAGCTGAAGCAGGCCCGCGCGGTCTACGGTCACCCGATCCTGGTCTGGGACAACTACCCGGTGAACGACTACGTCACCAGCCGTCTCCTCCTCGGCCCCTACACCGGCCGCGAACCCGGTGTGGCGAGGGAGGCCGTCGGCGTGACCGCCAACCCGATGATCCAGGGCGAGGCCAGCCGCCTGGCCCTGTTCACCTCCGCCGCCTACCTCTGGAATCCGGCCGCCTACGACCCCCGCGCGGCCTTCCTCGCCTCCGTCCGCGACCTTGCGGGGCCCTCGACCGCGAACTGGCTGCGCATATTCGCCGAGAACAACTACTCCTCCCAGCTGGACCCGACCGAGTCGCCCACGCTCACCAAGCTCATCGCGGCCTTCCGCAAGGCCTACGCCGACGGCGACGGCCTCGACCGGGCGGCCGCCGCACTGACCTCGTACTTCACCGACATGGCAGCCACACCCGCCGAGTTGCGCACCCACCTCGCCAACTCGGCCTTCCTGGAAGAGACCTCGGCCTGGCTGGACAAGCTCGGCCGCTACGGCAGCGCGGGCCGGACCGCCGTGGCCCTGCTGCTGGCCGACAAGAAGGGCGACACGGAAGCCGTCACCACGTACTGGAACCGGCTGAGGGCCGAGCGCAAGGAACTGGACACGATCCCCCAGCAGGTCTCGCCGGGCGTGATGGACCAGTTCCTCTATACGACGATGCTGGACACGGCGCCCGACCCCGGTGTCGACGCCTCCTTCGCCCCGGGTTCGCTGAGCCTCGAACCGGGCGCGACCCGGACGGTCACGCTCAACCTCTCCGACAAGCGCTCCACCGCCTCCCGCACGGTCTCCTGGAAGCTGGCCGTCCCCGAAGGCGTCACCGCCTCACCGACCGAGGGCAGTGTCACCGTCCCGGCCGGGGGCAGCGCCTCGGCAACGGTCAAGGTCACCGCCGGGACGGCACAGGCAGTCCGCTCCCTCGTCGTGTCCGGCAGCGGAATCCTCAGCCGTGCGCTCCCGGTCCGGATCACCGACGGAACGGGAACGTCCAGGGCACTGACCGCCAACTTCAGCGGCGCTTCGGTGAGTTCGATCGACCTCTCCTCCGGCAAGAGCACCGACATCGCCGTGGGCGCCAACCCCGGTGAGGTGGTCGTGAGCGCCGACGACCGCACCGCCTACGCCGCCGACCAGGGCTCGAACACGGTCAGCGTGATCGACGTCAGCGCCGGCAAGGTCACCGCGACGGTGCCCGTGGGCCGGGTCCCGGCCGGTCTCGCCCTCACCCCTGACGGCCGTACGCTGTGGGTCGCCAACTACACGGACGGCACGGTCCAGCCCGTGGACACGACCACGCTGACGGCGGGCACACCCGTCCCGGTCGGTTCCGGACCGGAGAACATGGCGATCACACCCGACGGCAGGACCCTGTACGTCGCCAACATCCACGACGACACGGTCTCGCCCGTCGACCTGACCACGGGCAAGGCCGAGACCGCCGTCCCGGTCGGCCCGAGCCCCTTCAACGTGGTCGCCGCACCCGACGGCAGGACCGTCTACGTCTCCGACTCCGGCGGCTCCACGATCACCCCGATCGACACCACCACGAACACCACCGAACCGACTCTGCTCGTCACAGGCCAGGCCTACGGCCTGGCCCTCTCCCCGGACGGCCGGACCCTCTGGGTCAGCCCCAGCAACGGCGACTCCGTAACCCCTGTGGACACGATCACAGGAGCCCCCGGCAAACAGATCCCGGTCGGCAAGTCGGCCTTCGACGTGGCCCTGAACTGGAACGGCACCACGGCCTACGTCACGACGGCCGACGGGAACGAACTGGTGCCGGTCAATGTGGCATCAGGGAAGGCAGCGACGCCCTTCACCACCGGCGCATATCCACTGGCGGTAGCGATAACCCCCTGAGGGGCGCGGGGCTGTGACATCAGCGGCTCCGCCGCGGGGCGCGACCAGCCCCCACCGACCCGCAGACACATCACGGCCCGACCGACGGAGTCAACTGGCGGTACGCCGAATCCTCCCGGCGTACCGCTTCTCCAACTCCAGATTCCCCTCAAACCCACCGGGAACATTCGCCGACACATAGACCGGCGGCCGCTCACCCGAGTCGAGCAGGATCCTTGCGGCCTCGGCGACGGCCATCTGCACCAACATCACCCCGGTCAGCGTCGACAACGCACAGACCGCCCCACCCCCGGGAAGCTCCAACAGCGCATCCCCCCGCGGCGCCCGGTTGTCGAGCACGACATCCGCCAGATCGGCAAGCTTCTTGCCACTCGGATGCCCGGCGGGCACGGCCCGCGTATGGGTGAGGGAGGTGATGGCAAGCACCCGATGCCCCCGTTCCTTGGCCTGCAACGCCATCTCGACGATCACATTGTTGACACCGGAGTTGGAGATGATCACGAAGAGGTCCTGGGGGCTCGCCCCGGCGAGGCGATAGAGCCGCTCGGCCACCCCTTCGCTGCGCTCCAGGAGCGGATCGTCGAGGACGCTCGGGTCGTCGCCGCCGTAGAGGACGAGATCGGCGATGCTCAGCCGATTCGTCGGCACCAACCCGCCCGCCCGGCCCGCGAGTTCGAGGACCATGGCCTGGGAGTGGCCGGTGCCGAAGGCCTGGATCACGCCGTCCGAGCGGACGCAGTCGGCGATCAGTCCGGCGGCGCCCGTCACCTCCTCGCGTGCGGACTCGGTGAGGTTCGCCAGGACGGCCAGGCTCTCCCGCGCGAAGCCCTCGGCGCTCACAGACTCGACGGACACACGACACTCCCTACTGGTGGATTGAACCACCCTGCCTGACTCGATAGATGAATCAATAAATCACATAGGCCATGCAGCGAGCAATGCACCGGGCCGATGCGTGAACATGGCTCGCCTTCGTGGTCCTGGTATTCAATCCATCCCCCTATGGGTGGCTGGTACCTTCTCTTCATGCCCTCGACGGACGTCACCACACTGATCCGCACCGAGCTTCCCCGGCTGGCCGGATCCCTCCGCAAGGTCGGCGAGCTGATCCTGGAGGATCCGGCCGCCGTGACCCACTGCTCGGCCGCCGAACTGGGCCGCCGCACCGGCACCTCACAGGCGACGGTGACCCGCTTCTGCCGCGCCATCGGGCTCGACTCCTACCAGCATCTGCTGATCGAACTGGCCCAGGAGCGCGGTCGCGGCGAGGTCTCCGACTGGGGCTCCGCCGAGATCGGCCCGGACATCTCGCCGGACGACAGCCTGGAGCGGGTCGTCCAGGTCGTCGGCAGCGCCGATCTACGGGCGATCCAGCAGACCATCGACCGGATCGACCTCGACGCGGTCGAGCGCGCGGCCCAGGCGCTGGCCAAGGCCCGGCGGATCGATGTCTACGGCGTCGGCGGCAGCGGCACCGTGGCGCAGGAGACCGAGACCCGGCTGTTCCGTATCGGCTGCGCGGTCCGCGGCTGGACCGAGGTGCACGGCGCGGCCACCTCCGCGGCCCTGCTCACGCCGGCCGACGTGGCCATCGGCATCTCCCACTCCGGCGCCACCCGCGAGACCCTCGAACCGTTCGAGATGGCGAAGGAGCGCGGCGCCACCACCGTCGCCATCACCACCGACCCGCGCTCCCCGCTCGCCCGGGCCGCCGACATCCGGCTCATCTCGGCCACCTCGGAGACCAGCTTCCGCACGGGCAGCATCGGCGGCCGCCACTCGGTCCTGATGATCGTCGACTGCCTCTACGTCCGGGTCGGCCAGCTCTCCTACCAGCGGGCCAGTGCCTCGCTCGCCCTCACCGACCACATCGCCCCGCAGCACGCGGTGAAGTCGCGCCGGACGAGGTGAAACCGGACACGACTGCATGGATGAACCACCGAGAATACGTGAAGGTGGTTGTTTGAATCATCCCGTCGGTGCCAGGATGGGGCTCCCCCGAGCATCCTCGTAGGAGACCCATGCGCGTCACCTCCGCCGAGTCGACCGAGCTCTTCGTCGGGACGACCGAGCATCCGCACCAGGTGATGGCCGTCGAGCTGGGCCATGCCCCGGGCCGCACCGTCCGCATCGCCGTCGACGGACCGGGCGTCTCCGGGGCCACGGTCGCGACCACGGGCGACGACGGCACGGTCCGCGCCGAGATACCCGTGACGAGCGACCTCGCGCCCGGTGCCGGCACCCATGTCACGGTCACCGCCGAGGATGCCGGCGACCCCGCGCGGACCGGTGCGCTCACCGTCCCCTTCACGGCCGCCGAGCCGGGCTGGACCATGTTCATGGTCAGCCACTTCCACTACGACCCCGTGTGGTGGAACACCCAGGCCGCCTACACCGAGACCTGGGACGTCGCCGACGCCCCCGCCTCCACCGGACTGCCCGCCCGGACCTTCGACTCGCGCGGCCAGTCCGGGATGAGCCTGGTCCGCGCCCACTGCGATCTGGCCCGCCGGGATCCCGCGTACACCTTCGTGCTCGCCGAGGTCGACTACCTCAAGCCGTACTGGGACTCCTTCCCCGAGGAGCGTGCCTTCCTGCGCGAGCTGATCCGCACCGGCCGCGTCGAGATCATGGGCGGCACCTACAACGAGCCCAACACCAACCTCACGGGCGCCGAGGCCACCGTACGCAACGCTCTGTACGGCGACGGGTTCCAGCGGGGGATCATGGGCTCGTCGCCGGAGACGGCCTGGCAGCTGGACGCGTTCGGGCACGATCCGCAGTTCCCGGGGCTGATGGCGGACGCGGGGATCAGCTCCAGTTCGTGGGCGCGCGGGCCGTTCCACCAGTGGGGGCCGACCCTCTCCGTCTTCGGCGAGGAGCCGCGCGATCCCGGGCGGATGCAGTTCCCGGCCGAGTTCAGCTGGATCGCCCCGTCGGGGCGCGGGCTGCTGACGGCCTACATGGTCAACCACTACGGCGCCGGCTGGGCGATCGACAACGCGCCCACCCTGCCGGCGGCGGAGGCGGCCGCCCTCAAGCTGTTCCGGGGCTTGAGGTCGGTCGCCCTCACCCGCAACGTGCTGCTCCCGGTCGGCGGTGACTACGCCCCGCCGTGCCGCTGGGTGATGGACATCCACCGGGACTGGAACGCCCGTTACGTCTGGCCGCGCTTCATCAGCGGCACACCGCGCGACTTCTTCGCCGCCGTGCGCGCCGAGCTCGACGCGGAGGGCCGCAAGGCGTCCCCGCAGACACGGGACATGAACCCCGTCTACACCGGCAAGGACGTCTCCTACATCGACACCAAGCAGGCCCAGCGGTACGGCGAGACGCTGCTCGCCGACGCCGAGGCCTGGGCGACTCTCGCCTCGTTGGTCATCGGGCATCCGTACCCGGACGCGGCGCTCGACAAGGCCTGGCGGCAGCTGATCTACGGCGCCCACCACGACGCCATCACGGGTTCCGAGTCCGACCAGGTCTACATCGACCTGATGACCGGCTGGCGCGAGCTGGCCGACCTGGCCGAGACCGTGCACGCCGATGCCACGCAGGCACTGGCCGACCAGGTGACCCCGGGCGAGGGCGCCGACCTGGTCGTCTTCAACTCCGCGACCTGGCAGCGGCGGGACGTCCTCACGGTCGACGACCCGGGGCTCGTGCCCGTCGGCCTCCCCGCGGTCCGCGAGAACGGTCAACTCCACGTCGTCGTACCGGAGTTGCCCGGCATGGGACTCAAGGCCCTGCCCCTCGCCGAGGGCACCGTTCCGGAGTGGGCCCCTGGCGAGGGCACCACCATCCGCAACGAGTTCTACGAGGTCACGGTCGACCCGGCACGCGGCGGCGGCGTCAGCAGCCTCCGCGCGCTGACCGAGGGCGGCCGGGAGCTGCTGCGCGACGGAGACATCGGCAACGAGCTCGTCGTGCAGGAGGAGTACCCCAGGCACCCGCGCTTCGGCGAGGGGCCCTGGCACCTCACGCCGACGGGCACCACCGCCGCCCGCAGCCGTGACGTGGTGGCACAGGCCGAGGTCGAGCACTCCCCCGCCGGTGCGCGGATCACCGTCCGCGCCGACCTCGGACTGTTCCGGTACACCCAGCGCCTGACGCTGTGGACCGGCGTTCCGCGCGTCGACGTGACGACGACCATCGACGGCTACGACGGCGCCGACCGGCTGATCCGGGTGCGCTGGCCGTCCGATGTGCAGGGCGGGCTGCCGGTGCACGAGGTGGCGGACGCGGTGATCGGGCGCGGCTTCGGGTTCGTGGACGTGGACAGCGAGCAGTTCCCGTGGACGCTGGACAACCCGGCGGGCACCTGGTTCGGACTCGGGTCGACGGCGCGGGTCGAACTGCGCGGCGACACGGGCGCGTCGCTCGGCCGGCGGTCGATCGGGGTCGCCGAGCTGGTGTACGCCTCCTGGGACGAGGCGGGTGAGCTGGGGACGCCGCTCGCGGCCGCCCTGGTGCGCGCCGGGGTCACGGCGACCTCCACGATCGCCGACGGTCCGCGCTACGGCGACCTGGAGGTCGACTCCAACCTGCCCGACATCCGGATCGCCGTCGGCGGCCCGGACCGCAACTCCCTCGTCGCCGAGGCGCTGGGCTGGGATCCGGCCGCCGGGCGCGAGCTGCAGCGGCAGCTCGGCCAGGGCGGGGTGGCCGCCGTCTGGGTCGCGCCGCGCGCCTCACTGCGCGAGGAGTGGGTGCCCGGGGCCGACCTGCGCGACCTCGAACGACTGCCGCTGCTGGTGGTGGCGGGCGCCGACGCCGAGGGCGACGCGAAGGCGGTCGACGCGCTGGTCGCCGACCTGGACGACGCGACCGTCATGGCCACGGCGGCAGGCGGCGGCGAGGCCCTGCCACCGGGCGACGCCTGGGACGGGCGCGGCTTCGCCGTCCTCAACCGCGGCACCCCGGGCTGTGTCGTCACCTCCTCGGGCGACCTCTACATGTCACTGATGCGCTCCTGCACCGGCTGGCCCTCCGGCGTCTGGGTCGACCCACCCCGCCGCACGGCCCCCGACGGCTCGGGCTTCCAGCTCCAACGCTGGTCCCACACCTTCGAGTACGCGGTGGTGGGCGGCGAGGGCGACTGGCGGGAGCAGCAACTGCCCCGCATCGGCCATGAGTTCAACCACCCGCTGAGCGCGCGAGTACGACGCACATCGGACGGTGCACCTCTTCCAAGGGAGTTGAGTCTCCTGCGCCTCGAACCGGCGGGTGAGGTGCTGCTCGACGCCCTCAAGCCGGCCGGTTCGCCGCTCGCCCGCGGGAGCGTGGCGCCGGCGGACCCGGAGCGCGGGGTGGTCGTGCGGATGCACGAGGTCAACGGCCGTCCGGTACGAGCGCGGGTGCACGGCCCAAGGCCCTGGACACGGGGCGTCCGCACCGACGTACTGGAAACACCCGGGGAGCAACTGGCACCGGACGAACAGGGAGTGCTCTCCCTCGGCCTGACCGGGTTCGAGGTCACCACGGTCCTGGCCACACCCACCGAGGGCTCCCGGAGCGTGTACGACCCCGGAGTCGCCGCCCACGAGCCCGCCCAGCCGGTCCACACCCGCTACTGGCTCCACAACTGCGGCCCCGCACCCCGCGGCAACATGCCGGTCGCGGTGTACATCTCACCGACGACGCTCACCGCCTCCGGCGGCCCCTTCAACGCGACCGTCCGGATCTCCTCGGAACTCACCGACGCCCCCGTCTCGGGCACGGTGACCGTCGAGGCACCCCCCGGCTGGTCCACGGAGCCCGCCGCACTGCCGTACGCACTGGCACCCGGCGGCTTCACCCTCACCGAGGTCACGGTGACACCGCCACCCGACGCGCCCCCCGGCCGCCACTGGCTGGCGGCACGGCTGTCGTACGAGGGGCAGACGTACGAGGATGTCGTGGCGGTCGATGTACCGGGCGGCCCGGCAGGCCCAACTCTCGTGACAGACCTAGGAGTTGACCGGATCACTCTCAGGAGCCGCGAACGCGCCCGCGTCCCGGTGACGCTGCACAACACCACCCGGGGCCCCATCAACGGCACCCTGTGGGCGGTCTCCTCCTGGGGCACCTGGCCCGGGGTCACCCCGGGCTGCCAGGGCTTCACGATCGCAGCGGGCGAGCGACTCACCTCCACCATCACCGTGAACGGCACCACCATCCCACCGGGCTCGTACTGGCTGCTGGCAAAGATCGCCTGGCACGGCCGGGTGGCCTACACAAAGGCCGTGGAACTGGAGATAACGCCATGACAGACCACGCAGCCGTAGTACAAGGCGAACCGGTCCCCAAAGACCGCGTGGACGCTTTCCTGGAGACGGTGCCAGGGGGCCCCGACAGGGGCGCGGGGCTGCATCCATCAGCGGCTCCGCCGCGGGACGCGACAAACCACGACGGCGCGTCAGACAACAGCACACATGACGTGGCACTATCCGCCCCGGCCCGCGCGGAGCGCCAACGCAGACGCTGGGCCACGCAGGTGGTCGTCGCAGACGAACTGGCCCGCAGGGCCGTCGCGGAACGGGGCCTGCCCCCGGTGGCGGAGGTATCGCCGACCCGCCTACTGGCCGTGGCCGAAAAAGACGTGGCAGACCTCGGCAGCATCGTCGCAGCCGCCCTCGCCCACTCCCCCGCCGCCCGAACCCTCCTCACCGAGCTGGAAGCCGAGCAGCACATCCCCGAGGAAGCCGTACGCGACTACTACGACCGCAACCGGGACTGCTTCCTGACCCCCGACGCGCTACGGCGCGGAGTCGATCCGTTCGGGGGGAGGGCGGCACCCACGGACTTCCTGCCGTTCGAGCAGGTCCAGCAGGCCGTCGCGGGCGAACTGCGACGCGCCGCAGGCCGGCGCGCCTTCTTCGCCTGGTTCGACCGCGCACGGGCCGACGTGGTGTACGCGGCGGGGCACGAGCACCCCGGCGACCCCGCGCACCCGGACCACGAGCACCGCCACTGAGTCATCGGCGGAACCGCGGGCGGAACCGAAACGCAACACGGCAAACCATTGACCTCCGATGAATTCTGGTCCACCTTTTCATCAATCGGAGTCGAAGTTGGTTGATTGAACCAGCCTCTCGGCTGGTCCCAGGAGGGTGGACATGCGCGCTGGAAGACTCACCGCATCCGTGGCGGGAATCATCGCCCTGACGCTGACGGCGGCCGGCTGCGGCCTGTCCGGCGGCGGATCCGGCGGCGGGGACGGCACCGCAGGTGGCTGCAAGGTCGACAAGGGCAACGTCGGCTCGGGCAAGCTGACAGGTGACGTCAAGGGACAGATCACCTTCCAGACGACGAACCTGAAGAAAGACTTCGGGGCCTTCTTCAACGGAGTGATCGCCTCCTTCGAGAAGGCGCACCCCGGCGCCAAGGTCAAGTGGATCGACGACCCGGGCGACAACACCTTCACCCAGGGGACCGTCGCCGACGCCCAGGCCTGTACGTTGCCGGACGTCATCAACGTCAACGCCCCGACCGCGACCGCCCTCACCAAGGCGGGCTATCTGCTCAACCTGAGCGTGAAGGACCCGCAGGTCGCGAGGCCGTTCGTGCCGTCGTTCTGGAAGTCCGCCACCTTCCAGGACGCCTCCGGCTCGGCGATCCACACCACGCTCCCCTGGTACACCGGCGGCGTCCTGCTGACGTACAACAAGGACCTGCTGAACAAGGCGGGCATCGACCCGGCGAAGCCGCCGACCACGCTCTTCGGCCTGTTCGCCGACTACGAGAAGGTCGCCAAGGCGGGCCAGGGCAAGTTCTACGCGACGATGGCCAACCCGATCTGGCGGATCCCCTCGGACTTCGACCAGATGAACATCAAGACGCTGTCCGCGGACGGCAAGTCCGCCGTCTTCGCCAATGATCCGAGGACTACCCAGTGGGTGGCCTGGATGGCGAAGCTGTACAAGGAGGGCGCGATGCCGAAGGACTCGCTGTCCTCCAGCAACGACCCGTCCACGCTCTACAGCCAGGGCAAGGTCGCCTACGGCTCGACGAACCCGAGTTTCGTGCGCTTCGTGAAGCAGAACAGCCCGTCGATCTACGCCAGGACGGCCGTCGGCCAGCAGCCCTACGACGCGCTCGGCCGCGCCTCCGCCGGTGCCCCGCAGTACATCTCGGTCGCCGCGACCAGCAAGCACGCGCCGGTGGCGCTCGCCTTCGCCGAGTACCTGACCAACGCCGAGAACCAGACGGCCTGGTGCAAGGACCCGGACGTGGTGATCTTCCCGACGACGACGGCCTCGCTGAACGACCCGTTCTTCCAGAACGTCACCGGCAGCGACCCGTTCTCGCAGGCCCGCAAGCTCGTCGCCGACCAGCTCAAGACGGCCGACACCAACCAGACCAACCTCTCCCCGGCCGTGCAGAACGCGATCGTGGGACAGGTGCAGCTGGCCATGCAGGGCAAGAAGAGCCCCGCGCAGGCCGTCAAGGACGCCCAGGCGAAGGCGAACGAGCTGCTGAAGCAGGCGGGCTGAGCGTGGCGACCGAGACCGCTGAACCGGTGACCGTGCCTGGTACGGGGCGTGCAGCCTCCGTGCCGGGCACGGCCCCGTCCCGTATCCGCCGCATCGGCCGCGCCGTGCTGCCCGGCCCCGTGCCGGGCGCCAACGGCGCGGCGCTGTACCGCCGTTGGTGGCTGCCCTGGCTGTGGACCGCGCCCGCGATCGTGTGCGCGGTGGTGTTCGGGGTGTTCCCGTTCCTCAACACCGTCATCCTGTCGTTCACCGACGCCAAGCCGCTGGGCGGCGCCGCGAGCTTCGTCGGGCTGGACAACTACACCCGGATGCTGGGCGACTCGGACTTCTGGCTTGCGACCCGCAACAGCATCCTGTACGCGGTCGTCGTCGTCCCGCTGATGGTGCTGCTGCCGCTGATGCTGGCCGTACTGGTGGAGAAGAACCTGCCCGGCATCGGGTTCTTCCGCTCGGCCTTCTACACGCCGGTCCTCGCCTCCAGCGTGGTCGTGGGCCTGAGCTGGCAGTGGCTGCTGGCCGACGACGGGCTGGTCAACACCTGGCTGCAGAAAGCCCACTTGATCAGGTCCGCCGTTCCGTTCCTCTCCGACTCCTGGCTCATCCTCTTCTCCGCGATGGGCCTGACGCTGTGGAAGGGGCTCGGCTGGTACATGATCTTCTACCTGGCCGCGCTCGGGAACGTCCCCAAGGAGCTGCACGAGGCGGCGCAGATGGACGGTGCCGGCGCGGTCCGCCGCTTCTGGCACATCACCGTGCCGGGCGTGCGCCAGGCGATGATGCTGGTGGGCACGCTCACCGGCATCGGCTGCCTCAGGGTCTTCACCGAGATCTTCATGCTGGGCAGTTCCACCGGCGGCCCGGGCGGCGCCGACCGCACCCTGCCCTTCTACATCCGCGACGTCGGCCTCGACCCGATCAGCGGCAACGCCGGCTACGGCTCCGCGGTCAGCGTCGCCCTGTTCGTACTCACCCTCGGCCTGACCCTGCTGGCGCAGCGCCTGACGAAGGAGGACGAGGCATGACGACCGCCGTCGAGAAGCCCCGGCGGCCGATGCCGCGCTGGCGGGAGTACGGCCGCCCTCGCGAACTGGTCGTCCGCTATCTGCTGTTGCTCCTCGTGCTGGGCATCACGGTCGGTCCGCTCGTCTGGCAGTTCCTGGCCTCGCTGAAGGGTGTCGGCGAGGACGTCTTCGGCGCGGACGCCTCACTGCTGCCGCACCACCCGACCCTGCGGGCCTACCGTGAGGTCTTCGACCAGGTCCCGGTGGCGACGTACATCCGCAACAGCCTGATCGTGGTCGTCCTGTCCATCACCAGCCAGCTGGTGTTCTCCACCACGGCCGGCTACATGCTCTCCAAGCCCGGCTGGAAGGGCCGCAAGGCGGTCTGGGTGGTGCTGGTCGCCTCCATGATGTTCCCCTTCGAGTCGATCATGGTGTCGCTGTTCCTGAGCATCCGCGACCTGGGCCTGGTCGACAATCTGGTGGGCGTGTGGCTGCCGGGCTTCGTCGGCGCCATCAACGTGCTGCTGATGCGCGGCGCGTTCCTGGCCGTACCGCGGGAGATCGAGGACTCGGCGATGCTGGACGGAGCGAACGAGTGGCAGCGGTTCAGGTACCTGTATCTGCCGTCCGCGTGGGGCGCGATCATGGTGGTCACCATCAACACCTTCATCAGCGCCTGGGACGACTTCCTCTGGCCGCTGATCGTGCTCCGCTCGGAGAGCCACATGACGCTGACGCTGGGCCTGTCCCGGCTGCAGAGCTCGTCGTTCGGCTACGACCAGCGGGTGGTGATGGCCGGTTCGGTGATCTCCGTCATCCCGGTGCTGGTGCTGTTCGTGATCACCCAGCGCTGGTTCTACCGGGGCGTCTCGGCGGGAGCCGTCAAGCTCTGACATCCAGCACCGCGGGCACGGCGGTGAGCGCGGCCCGCGCGGACTCGGCGACCCGGATCTCCACGGTCCTGGTCCCGGCGAGTCGGTCCCTGTCGAGCGGCAAGGTGACCGAACGGCACTCGCCGGGCGCCAGGTCGGCACCCTCGAACGCGAACAGTTCGAGGGTGCGCGGCCATGTGGACGTGATCAGCCGCCGCAGATAGACCTGCACGACGGTACGGCCGTGCCGCGCACCGGTGTTGGTGACGTCGACCGTGACGGTGTGCCCGTCGGTGCGGGGCGGGCCGTACGCGAAGCTGGTGTACGACAGCCCGTGCCCGAAGGAGTGCAGCGGCTCGGCGCTCTCGTCCACGTAGCCGCCGTACTCGGTGTCCTTGTGGTTGTAGTGAACGGGCAGCTGGGCCGCCGAGCGGGGCATCGAGACGGGGAGCCGGCCTGCGGGTGCCGCGCGTCCGAGGAGCACCTCGGCGATCGCGTCACCGCCCCAGGGGCCCGGGTACCAGGCGGTGAGCAGCGCGGCCGCGGTCTCGGGCACGAGGTGCGGGCGGCCCTGGACCAGGACGACGACGGTCGGCGTGCCGGTCGCCACGACGGCGTCGAGCAGCACGTACTGGGCCCTTCCCAGCCGCAGCCCGGCGAGGTCGACGCCCTCGCCGCAGGTCATCTCCGAAACGGCCGTGAGCGCGGCCCCGTTGGCGGCGAAGTCCGTCTCGGGGCTGCGGGCGCTGCTGCCGCCCAGCACCAGCACGGCGACGTCGGAGGCGGCGGCCGCGGCGACCGCCTCGGGGATGCCGGAGAGATCGCCGCCGGTGAACGCGCAGCCGGGGGCGTACCGGATGTCGGTGCCGGGCGGGGCGAGCTTGCGGAGCCCGTCGAGGACGCTGCTGCCGGTGCGCTGCGGGGCGGTGTAGTCGCCCGACTGGTGGGCGGCGGTGGCGGACTGGGGTCCCAGGACGGCGATACGGGAGACGGTCGCCGGTATCGGGAGGGCGCCGCCGCTGTTGTGGAGGAGGGTGACCGAGGCACGCGCGAGGGCGGTGCTCAGGGCGCGGCCCTGCTCGGCGGACGGCAACTCACTGCCACCACAGGGCCGTTCGAAGAGCCCCAGACGGAACTTCAGGCGCAGGACGCGGGCGACGGCGGCGTCGAGGACGGACTCCTCGACGAGCCCCCTCTCCACGGCTTCCTCCAGCTGCGTGAAACCCTCGTCCCACAGGCTCAGGTCGACCCCGGCGGTGAGGGCGAGTGCCCCGGCGGAGACCTTGTCGCCGGTGATGCGGGCGAGCCGGTCCACGGCCAGCCCGTCGGCCATGACCAGCCCGCCGAACCCCCAGCTCTCCCGCAGCAGCCCGGTGAGCAGGGCACGGTTGCCGGAGCACGGCATCCCGTCGACCTCGTTGTACGCGGCCATGACGGCGGCGGCTCCGGCGCGGACGCCCGCGCGGGCGGCGAGGAGGTGGATCTCGTCCAGCTCCCTCCAACCGAGCTCCGACTCGGCGGAGTTGCGGCCGCCGACGGTGGCGCCCTGCCCGGCGAAGTGCTTGAGCACGACGGGTGCCTTGTCGTCGGCGAAGAACTCGGCGGGCTCCCCCTGCATGCCGCGCACCAGTGCCTCCGTCATGCGGGCGGCGAGATACGGGTCCTCGCCGAAGCACTCCTCGGTGCGGCCCCAGCGGGGGTCGCGGACGATGTCGAGCGCCGAGACCAGCGCCACGTGGCCGCCACGGGCGCGGAGTTCGGCTGCGGCGTGCGCGGCGGCACGCTCGTACAGCCCGGGGTCCCAGGTGGCGCCGACCGCCAGGTTGACGGGGAGGACCGTGCCGTCCAGGGCCATGTGGCCGTGGGGCACCTCCTCCACGAACAGCGCCGGTATGCCGAGCCGGCTGCGCTCGAGAACGTGCCGCTGCACCAGCTCCGCGAGAGCCGCACTGTCCCGGCCGCCGGGCCCGCTGCCGTGGTCGACACCGGACCAGGCATCGGCGCGCATCAGCCCGTAGAGAGCCCCGAGCCCCTCGAAACGGTCGGTCTCGGCGTACAGGGCGTCGGTGAGTTCGTAGCCGCCGTCGGAGGTGCGGCGGTAGGCGTCCCAGCCGTACATCCGCTGGTTCAGCTGACCGACCTTCTCGCGCAGGCTCATACGGGCGAGCAGATCGTGGACGCGGGCGTCGACGGGGGCGTCGCGGTCCCGGTAGAGGGGACGGCCTGCTTGCTGGTGTACGGCGCGTTCGGCCGCGCGCTCCGGCTTCGGCATGCGGCCGGTCCTTCCTTGCTGGCGGGTGGATCTCGTTCCGGGAGGCCGGTTGGCCCCGTGGTGCCATTCGGGCTTCGCGGGTCGTGTCGGTCACAGGAGCAGGCGGGCGAGGGCCACGGAGCCCGCGCAGCCGTCGGCCACCCAGTCGAGGGTGAGGCCCAGGGCCTGGAGGCGGGTGGCGAGAAGGGCGGTGAGGGGGCCGCCGGGGCCGAGAAGGCCGCCGGTCGCGACCACACGCTCACCGGGCTGCGGCATCAACGCCCTTACGGTGTCGGTCAGTTGCCCGGCGGCCTCGTCGAGGAGCGCCCCGGCCACCGGGTCCTTCGCCCGGGCCGCCTCGGCCACCAGCGGAGCGAGCCGGGCCAGCCGGGTCGGGGGTTCGGCCATGACGACGGGGAGCAGATGCATGCGGTAGGCCTCGCGATCGGCGAGCGACCACGTGGCGGAGCCGGGCAGCGCGCCAGGACCGCCATGGGGCGCGTCGGGTCCGGGGCCACCGCGGGACGCCCCCGGCCCGGCAGGCGGCGCCTCCGGTTGCCGCCCCCCGGGCAGCACCTCCCGCGGCAGGCCCAAGGTCCGCCCCACCGCGCCGGCGAGGCTGGTCGCCCCGCCCCGTCCGTCCGCCATCCGCAGGGCGGCCCTGACCGCCTCGCGGCCGATCCAGAAGCCGCTGCCGTCGTCGCCGAGGAGCCAGCCGTCACCGTCGACGGTGGCCGTGCAGCGGCGGCCGGTGATGCGCATGGCGACCGCGCCCGTGCCGGCGACCAGGGCGAGGCCGTCGGCCGGGGTGCCAGGGGCGGAGGCGAAGGCCGCCTCGATGTCGCTGCTGATGCCGATCGAGCCGGTGCTGATGCCGAGGCGGCGGAGGGCGGCGGCCAGGGCGGTGAGCGCGTTGAGGCGGCCGGGGTCGTCCTCCGCCGCCCCGGTGGCGCCCGCGAAACCACCGGCCACCGCTGCGACACGGCCCCGCGCGTACTCCGGGACCGCCCGCGCGAGGGCCTCGGCGAGGTGGTCGGTGAGCCGGGGCAGCGGGACGGTGAGGGCGTTGCCCGGACCGGCGGCGCCCTCGCCGAGCACGCGGCCGTCGGCCGCGGCGGCAAGGACCGCGCGGGTACGGGTGCCGCCGGCGTCGAGGCCGACCACCAGTTCCCGTGACTCCTGGTTGAAATCGTTATTCATCATCGACCATGGTGGTTGATACATTCAGCGAGGACAAGCCCCCGACCCCGCCGGGTCGGCGACCCGAGGAGGATCCCATCCCTACGCTCCGCTTCGGCGTCAACTACACGCCCCGCCGCGGCTGGTTCCACGCCTGGCACGACTTCGACCCGCAGCACGCCCGCGAGGACCTGGCCCAGATCGCGGGTCTGGGCCTCGACCACATCCGGGTCTTCCACCTCTGGCCGCTGCTCCAGCCCAACCGCACCCTCATCCGCACGGCCGCCGTGGACCAGCTGGCGCGGCTCGTCGACCTGGCGGCCGAGGCCGGCCTCGACGTCATGGTGGACGGCGTACAGGGCCATCTGTCCAGCTTCGACTTCTACCCGGAGTGGACCCGCAGCTGGCACCATCGCAACGTCTTCACCGACCCGGAGGCCGTCGAAGCCCAGGCGGAGCTCCTGCGCACACTCGCGGGCGCCCTCGCCGACCGCCCGAACCTCATCGGCCTCCAGCTCGGCAACGAGCTCAACAACCTGGTCGAGCACAACCCGGTGACGACGGCCGAGGTCGACCACTACCTCGACACGCTGCTGGCAGCCGCCCGCGAGGGCCTGCGCCCCGGGCAGCTGGCCACGCACTCCGCGTACGACGCCGCCTGGTACGGCGACGACCACCCGTTCACCCCCGAGGCCTCGGCCCGCAAGGGCGATGTGACGACCGTCCACCCGTGGGTGTTCTCCGCCGACTGCGCCCGCCGCTACGGCCCCGCCTCCTTCGAGGTACAGCACCTCGCCGAGTACGCCACAGAACTCGCGAAGGCCTACGCCACCGACCCGTCCCGCCCCGTCTGGGTCCAGGAGACGGGCGCCCCCGAACCGCACATCCCGGCGGCCGACGCCCCCGCCTTCGCCCGGGCCACGGTCCTCAACGCGGCCGCCTGCCAGGGGCTTTGGGGCGTGACCTGGTGGTGCTCCCACGACGTGGACCGCTCACTGGCCGACTATCCGGAGCTGGAGTACACCCTCGGCCTGTTCGACTCCGTGGGCCACCCCAAGCCGATCGCCACCGCCCTCGCGGACACGATCGCCGAACTGCGCGCGAAGCCCATCTCCCCCCAACCGCGCACCACCGCCCTGGTCTTGGACTGCACGCCCTCGACCCGCTCGGTCTCCGGCCCGGGCGGCACCTACTTCGACGCATGGATGCACCTGCGCAAGCAGGGCGAACGCCCGGCGGTACTGCTGGCGGAAAGAGCAGGCGACAAGGGGTATTTGGCAGCACGAGGGATAGCCCGGACCGTGCAACCGCGAGGTTGAGACGCGCCCCGTCAGGGGCGCGGGACTGTGCTGGATTTGCGGCTACCGCCGCGTGGGCACGACCAGCCCCCACCGGCCCGCAGGGTCATCATCGACCTTCCGGCGGAGCACTCAGTAGCTCTGCCACCGCCCGCAGATTGACCCGCCCCCGCCCGAACGAGCACAGGTCACCCCCCTCCGGCAGCCCGGTGTCCACACGCACCGCGTCCGGACGCCGGGCCAGCAGGGCGTCACGGAAGTCCGCCTGCCAGGGATGCAGCCCCGCGTCGCAGGTGGCCACGACCAGCGGCGAACCCGCGGCCAGCCGCAGGATGCCGTCGACGAGGGCGCCCTGGTCACAGGGCTCCCCGCTCACCGCCGTACCGCTCGCCGCAGGATCGAGCGGACGCAGCTCGGTCAGGAGGTCCTCACCGCCCCAGTTGAGGGCGGGGTGCGGGGGCGGGAACAGGTCGACGACATGGGCGCCGCGCACGGGGGGCGGTACCGCCCGGCTGCGTACGGCACGCCGCGCCGCCTCCAGCCCGGCCCCGGCGTCCCAGGCGGCCACCACCCCGGCGGGGGTCGCATACCGCTGAGCGAGCCGCCGCACCCGCCCGGCCGCCTCCCACACCCGCTCCTCGGACAGCCGGCCGGAGTCCACCGCCTCGAGCACCGCGTCCCGGCAGGCGAGCGTGACCTCCAGGTCCGGTACGGCGACGATCACCTGGTCGGCGCCCGCGGCAAGGGCTATGCGCGCGCCGGCCGCCTCGCCGTAACGGTCGGCGATGGCCTTCATCTCCAGGGCGTCGCTGACCAGCACCCCGTCGAAGCCGATGTCGTGGCGGAGCAGGTCGCCGAGGATGCGGCGGCTGAGGGTGGCGGGGCGGTTGGCGTCCAGCGCCGGATAGACGACGTGGGCGCTCATCAGCATGGGTACGCCCGCGGCGACGGCCGCGCGGAACGGTTCCAGGTCGGTACGCAGCTCGTCAGCCGGGCGCGGGTCGACCGCGAGGTCGTGGTGGCTGTCGGTCTCGGTACCGCCGTGGCCGGGGAAGTGCTTGGCGCAGGAGGCGATGCCACGGGCCTCGGTGGCGGTGATCCAGGCGCGCAGATGGCGGGCGGCGAGTTCGGGGTCGGCGCCGAAGGAGCGGGTGCGCACGATCGGGTTGTCGGCCCGGCGCTGGAGGTCGGCGAC
Organism: Streptomyces longisporus; assembly: GCF_039532765.1. NCBI lineage: Bacteria > Bacillati > Actinomycetota > Actinomycetes > Kitasatosporales > Streptomycetaceae > Streptomyces > Streptomyces longisporus. Next base: position 281,765 of record NZ_BAAASG010000009.1, on the reverse strand, counting down.
GGGGGCGTACGAGGCGGTGACGCCGAGGGTGGCGAGGTGGCCGGCGAGGGCGTCGGCGCAGCGGGCGGTCAGGTTCGGGTCGTCGGCGACGCCGAGCGCGTAGGAGCCGGGGACCTCGGGGGCGCCTGCGGCGACCAGGTGGCCGATGCCGCCGCCCTCGTTGTCGATGGCCACCAGCAGATCGGGGCGGATCGCCCGCAGTGCGTCGGTCAGCTCACGGACCTGTTCCGCGTCGCGCACGTTCCGGGTGAACAGGATGACGCCGCCGAGGCCGCGGTCGATGAGCCGCTTGAGGGTGTCGGGGAAGGTCGTCGTGCCCTCGAAGCCTGCGACGAGACAGCGATGGACGGCCTCGTCCAGGTCGGAGGAGACGGAGGACAGGGCCGGGCCCACGGACAGCCGCTCGGAGGTCACCTCATGGATTGTTCTGGCTTATTCATCCGGAAGTCAACACTTCATTGGATGAATGATTCATCAATCCCAGGCCCCCTGCGCGAGGATCCGGGCGCCGACCTCGCGTCTCTCGTCCAGTAGCCGGGATCGTGGCCCCGGACAGGCAACCCACAGCGCCGAGTCCCCCTCTAATGGGATGACGGGGTAGTACCAGCGACCTCGGCCGTCCCGACGCCGGGCGCGGGCGGAGGGGGAGGACGGAAAGTGCGGAAGCGGAGGACGGCGACAGCCGTGCCCGGGGACGGGGCACGGATCGGCCGTATCGGCGGCTATCCGGTTCGCTGGCACATCGCACTGCTGGCCCTGTGGACAGTCGCCTGGTTCTTCGTGGCCGAACGCCATGAAGCCGTGTCCTGGCACTATCTGGTCAGGGGCCAGCAGCTGCTCTTCCACCAGCTCCCCGGCGGCGGCCTCGCCCTCTACGCCAACCACCCCGAGCTGCAGATCGGCCCGGTCAGCTTCCTGGTCGCCGGATTGTTCGCGCCTTTCCCCGCCGAACTCGGCGAGAAGCTCGCCGACGCGTTCATGTCCGGCCTCGGCCTGTACATGCTGGTGCTGGTCGGCCGCGCCGCCGCCGACCACTACCGGGGCACGGGACTCAACCACAAACGCCTCCAGCAGCGCGTGCTGATCGCCGGAGCGGCCTTCATCCCGATGTGGGTGGAGGTCTCGGTGCGTTTCGCGCACCTGGACGACGTCCTGGCGCTGTTCTTCACCACCCTCGCCGTACGGGCGCTGGTGCGCGGGAACGCGACGGCCGTGGGCGTCTTCCTGGCCCTGGCGGTGGACTCCAAACCCTGGGCGGTCGGCTTCCTGCCCCTGCTGCTGGCCCTGCCGCGCCCCGTCCGGTTGCGCTCCGCCGCCTGGACGGTCGGCCTGGTGGCCGTCGCCTGGCTGCCGTTCTACCTCACGCACCTGGACACCCTGGCCGCCGCCCGCTTCACGATCCCGAACCAGCCCGCCTCGGCCCTGCGCTGGTTCGGCGTGCACGACGCCGCCACCCCCTGGTGGGACCGCCCCGCCCAGATGGCCCTCGGCATCGCCCTGGGCGCCCTGGCCGTCCGCCGGCACCGCTGGCCGGCCGTCGTGCTGCTCGCCGCCGACGCCCGCATCGTCCTGGACCCGAGCGTCTACACGTACTACAACGCCTCGGTCCTCCTCGGCACCCTGATCTGGGACTCCATCGGCCAGCGCCGACTGGTCCCCTGGGTCAGCTGGCTCGCCCTCATCTCCCTGTACGGCAGCGCCCTGTTCATCCCCTCGGACTCCGCCCAGGGCCTGATCCGTCTGGCCTTCGCGGCCGGTTCCGCCGCATACGTCCTGTTGTGGCCCCACCGCCCACCGCGCAGCAGACGCCGCGGCCGCGGGTCACCGGCCCGGCCCCACACCACGAGCCCGCTCGGCCGCCCCGCCGAGTATGACGCGCCACAGAACTGTTGATGAAGTACCGCTGAACGGAAGCGGTGACTCCGCGCAGTCGGCGGGCAGAAATGCCCCGAGGCGGCCACCCATGCCTCAACACCACTACGGGGGTGCTGACTTGACCGTCATCGTCGGCCTGGTTCACCGCAAGCGAGTACATCTGGCCGGAGACTCCGCGGGCAGTGACGACTACCGGCTCACCATCTGCCGCGACCCCAAGGTGTTCACCAACGGACCCTACGTCCTCGGGTACACCACGTCCTTCCGCATGGGCCAGTTGCTGCACTACGCACTCGAGGCCCCGCACCCGGAAGGTGCCCTCTACCGCTTCATGGCCACGACCTTCGTCAACGCGGTCCGCGCCTGTCTCAAGGACGGCGGCTGGGCGCGCAAGGAGTCCGAGCAGGAACGGGCCGGCAGCTTCCTCGTGGGCATCCACGGCAGACTCTTCGCCATCCACGGCGACTACCAGGTCAGCGAGTCCGCGGACGGGTACGCCGCGGTCGGCTGCGGCGACGAGTACGCCCTCGGCGCCCTCCACGCCACCGCCGGCCTCGGCCTGAAACCACGCGAACGCCTCACCGCCGCCCTGCGCGCGGCGGATCACCACAGCGGCGCGGTCGCCGCCCCCTACACGTATGCCAGGACGGCGGACTAGGACGGTCAGCCCTCGTCAGCGGTCAGCCGCAGGGAAATGGAGTTGATGCAGTACCGCTGGTCCGTGGGCGTGGGATATCCCTCGCCCTCGAAGACGTGCCCGAGATGCGACCCGCACCGCGCGCACCGCACTTCGGTGCGCACCATTCCGTGCGAGCGGTCCTCGATCAGCTCCACCGCGTCGGTGTCCTTCGGGTCGTAGAAGGACGGCCAGCCGCAGTGCGACTCGAACTTCGTGGTGGAGGTGAACAGTTCGGCGCCGCAGGCGCGGCACGAATAGACGCCCGTCGTCTTGGTGTCGGTGTACTCACCCGTGAAGGCGGGCTCGGTCGCAGCCTGGCGCAGCACCGCGTACTCGGCCGGGGTCAGCTCCGCACGCCACTGCTCGTCCGGCTTTTCGACGTCGTACGACATGAAGCTCAGCCCCTTACTTCGCGAGACGGTCCAGGATGCGCGGTCCGAGGTCGGTGACGTCGCCCGCGCCCATGGTGAGAACGAGATCACCCGCCTTCGCCATTCCCGCCACGACCTCGGGCACCTCGTCCTTGTCGTGGACGGGCGTCACGTCCGCGCCCGCGGCCCGTGCCGCCTCGATGATCAGCTCGCTCGTCACGCCCGGGATCGGGTCCTCGCGGGCCGGATAGATGTCGAGGACGACCGACGCGTCCGCCAGGGCCAGCGCATGCCCCATCTCCTTGCCGAGCTCCTGCGTCCGCGAGAACAGGTGCGGCTGGAAGACGACCAGGATCCGCGCCTCGCCCGCCGCGGCCCGCATCGCCTCCAGGTCGGCGGTCATCTCCGTCGGGTGGTGGGCGTAGGAGTCGATGACCTGTACGCCGGCCGCCTCGCCCTTCAGCTGCAGCCGGCGCTTCACACCGGTGTACGCGGCCAGGGCGGGGGCCAGCTCGGCGGCGGGGACGCCCAGCGCGACGCCCGCCGCGAGAGCGGCCACGGCGTTGTGCGCGTAGTGACGGCCGGGCACGGAGACGGCGAAGGTGAGCTCCTGCCCCTCCAGCAGGACCGTGACCTCGCTCTTCAGCCCCTGCGGTACGACGGACAGGACCCGTACGTCGGCGTCCTCGGCCTCGCCGTACGTCACCGTCCGCACCGAACCGGCCAGCCGCCGGGTCAGCTCACGCGCACCCTCGTGGTCGGAGGAGATCACCAGTGTGCCGCCCGGCACGATCCGTCCCGCGAACGTCTCGAAGGACTCGTAGATCTCGTCCATGGACGCGTAGTTGGCGTGGTGGTCCAGTTCGACGTTGAGGACGATCGCGACCTCGGGCGCGTACTTGTGGAAGCTGCGGTCCGATTCATCGGCCTCGGCGACGAAGATCTCGCCCTCGCCGTGCAGGGCGTTGGAACCGGGCGCGTCCAGGTCGCCGCCGATCGCGTACGACGGCTTCAGCCCCAGCTCGCTCAGCGAGACGGCCAGCATCGACGTCGTGGTCGTCTTGCCGTGCGTACCGGCGACCGCGATCGGCCTCAGCCCGTCCATCAGCGCGGCGAGGGCGTCGGACCGGTGCACCACCGGAATGTCCAGCTCGGCGGCGCGGGCCAGCTCCGGATTGTCCTTCCGGATCGCCGACGACACGACGACACAACTGGCGTCGTCGGCGAGATGCTCCGCCGCATGCCCGATGTGCACGGTCACACCCAGCGCCCGCAGCGCCTCGGCGGTGGCGGACTCCTTCGCATCACTGCCGGCCACCTTGCCCCCACGCTGAGCAAGGATCTTCGCAATCCCCGACATCCCGGCCCCCCCGATGCCGATGAAATGCGGTCGCTCCATGGCGGGGGGAAGGCCGGGTGCCATGCGTTGTCTCCCTGTGCGGCTGGTCCTGCGGATGTCTCAGCACCCCAGCCTATTGCCTCCGGCGACAACACCCCCCAAGGGGCGCGGAGAACTGCGCGACCAGCCACAGCAGGGCCGCAGCCGCAATCGCACCCACACCCCGACGGCGTCTAGGCCTTGCTGTGCGAGAACAGCTTCAGCACCGGCACACCGACCTTGTGCCGGGCCCGAGACGCCCAGTCCCGATGAAAGAACTCCTCCACGTAGTGGGGATCGGTCAGCACGATCACCTCGTCCGCCCCCACCTCGTCCACGAGCCCCTTCAACGCATCCAAGGGATGATCCTCGATCAGCCGCCCCTCGGCGGAGCTGCCCGCGGCCCGCAAGGCCTGCAGCGACACCTCCAACGCCCGTTCCCCGAAGGGCCTCGCGGCCTCCCCCTCGGGGACGTCCCGCTCGCGCGCGACCTCGTCCAGTTCGCCGAGCGCGACGTCGTCGATGGCCCGCAGCAGGCGGTCCGCCTGGTCGCCGCGGGGCTGGAGCAGCACGTGGAAGGAGACCTCCTCGTCTCCGTGCAAGCTGGTGACGAACTCCACGTCTGCGGACGTCAGGGCCTTCTCGATCATCAATACGCTTGTGAACACCGGGCGCCCCTTCTGCGGAAACCATCCTGCCCCGTGCTGTCACGGGGACTGCGAGATTCAGTGTGCCCGCCCCGAGCAAAGCGGAACGGTAGGTTCCGTCGTTTTCGGGACCGGCGGTACCGCTGAACGATTCTCAGGGCCGCCGGTAGCGGGTGAAGAGGAAACCCTCCTCCTCCAGCAGCGACGCGAGGACGAAGCGCTGCGGAACCGCGACCGACGGACCGCCCGCGATGCGCTGTGCGTCGCCGGCGGTGAGCATCGGGGAGACGGCGAGGCAGAGCTCGTCGAGCACCCCGGCGGCGATCAGCTGGCCGAGCAGCCGTGGACCCCCCTCGGTCAGCAGCCGGGTGTACCCGAGCTCACCCAGAGCCCGTACGGCGCGGGCGGGCTCCACGCCGACGCCGTCGCCGGCGATCACCACCCGGGCGCCGGCCTTCTCGGCGGCGGCGACCCGGTCCGGAGCCGCCGCGGCGCCCGTGAGGACCAGGGTCGGCACGACCGGCGAGATGAACAGCGGAAGGGAGAAGTCCAGGTCCAGGCTGGCGCTGACCACCGCGATCGCCGGCGCCGGCGCCTGCCCGGCCGCCTGTCGCAGCTCCGCGAACTCGGCACGCGCGCGTGCCGGCCGGTACCCCTCCTGACGTACCGTTTCCGCACCGACGACCACGACGTCCGCCAGCCCGCGCAGCGTGCCGAAGATCCGCATGTCGGCAGCGCTGGAGATCGGCTGCGAACGGCCGTCGTGCTGGGCGGCCCCGTCGAGCGTGGAGACCATGTTCGCGCGCAGCCACGGGACGGGCCGGCCACCCGCGGTGGGCTCGGGGTAGGCATAGGCGGCGGCGAGTTCGGCGAGGCTCCACTCGCGGTCGGCCGGGGCCTCGGGTCCGCCGGCCCCACCGGTCACACCCTCCTCACCGGGAGTTCCAGGGGCTTTCGGCACTGTCTCGTCGGTCACAGGGAACAGGCGTCGCATGTCGTGCAGTGTGGCACGGCGCTTAGCATGGGGAACCGTGTCGTCCTCCCCTTCCGTCCCCGGCCTCAGCCCGATAGCCGACGCGGCCCCGCTGTCCCTGTGCGCCCGTGCACCGCACGTCCCCGCGGACCGCCTGGTCGCCGAGATGGTGCCGCCGCCGCGTTTCGACTCGGTCCGCTTCAGCACGTACATACCGGACCCGAACCAGCCCAGCCAGACCGAGGCGGTCCGCGTCCTCGAGGGCTTCGCGGCCGGGCTCGGCGGGGCGCACGCCGTCGGCGGCGGCAGGCGCGGCTTCCTCGGCTTCGGGAAGCCGAAGGCGCCGAAGATCCCGGCAGGACCCCGCGGTGTCTATCTCGACGGCGGTTACGGCGTCGGCAAGACCCACCTCCTCGCCTCCCTGTGGCACGCCACCCCGGCGGAGCCCGCGCTCAAGGCGTTCGGCACGTTCGTCGAGCTCACCAACCTGGTCGGCGCCCTGGGCTTCCAGCAGACCGTGCAGACGCTCAGCGGCCACCGCCTCCTGTGCATCGACGAGTTCGAGCTCGACGACCCCGGCGACACCGTTCTCGTGTCGACCCTGCTCGGCAGGCTCGTCGACGCCGGTGTGGCCCTGGCCGCCACCTCCAACACCCTTCCCGGCAAGCTGGGCGAGGGCCGTTTCGCGGCCGCCGACTTCCTGCGCGAGATCCAGGGCCTGTCCGCCCACTTCCGCGCCCTGCGCATCGACGGCGAGGACTACCGCCACCGCGGTCTGCCCGAGGCACCGGCGCCCTTCTCCGACGAGCAGGTGACCAAGGCGGCATACGCCACCCCGGGCGCCTCGCTCGACGACTTCCCGCACCTCCTGGACCATCTCGCCAAGGTCCACCCCAGCCGGTACGGCGCGCTGACCGACGGCCTGAAGGCGGTCTGCCTCACCGACGTCCGCCCCGTCCCCGACCAGTCGACGGCCCTGCGGCTCGTGGTGCTCGCGGACCGGCTCTACGACCGTGAGGTGCCGGTCCTCGCCTCCGGGCTGCCCTTCGACCGGCTGTTCAGCGAGGAGATGCTGAACGGCGGCTACCGCAAGAAGTACTTCCGGGCGATCTCCCGGCTCACCGCGCTGGCGCGCGATGGCAAGGGACTCGCCGAGAGCGACTAGTTCACGCCACCCCACCAGCGCATTTCAGGCTCTCTTCAGCTGGAAACGTTAAGTTAACCCTGCAAACAACTTTGCAGGGTTAACGTGTTTCTTGACCGGTGGTTGACCATTCCTTGGTCGATGCAAGAAGCTGAGCGACTGGAAGGGGGGCGCATGTTCCGAGGTACGACGACCCGTACGGTACTGGCCGTGCTCGCCGCCGCCCTGCTGGCGTTCACCTTCTTCGCACCCACCACGTCCTTCGCAGCCGCGCACACGGTCCGTCATGCCGTAGCCAAGGATCTGCCCGGAACCAAGCTCTCGGGCAAGGCGCTGCGTGAGGAGGCCGCGACCTTCCGCGACTGCGGAGTTTCCGGGGCCCCGACCGGCCCCCTGCGCCCACGCGAGCGGCATGTGAACACCGGATGCACCCCCGAGGAGCCCGAGCGTCCCTTGCAAGGGCAGGACCCGGCCTCCGTGCACATGCCGGTCGCGAACCGCGCCCCTCATCCGTCGAGACCCTCGACATCCCACTCCCCGGCGGCACTTCAGGTCTTCCGCTGCTGAGAGAGAAGCAGAACAGCGCAGTTCCCCCACCTCTGTCCTGCCCACACCGACGCGCCGTGGCGGCGCGCCAGGAGGAGTCACCACATCATGCAGCCCCTCATCGACAACGCCCGTACGTTCGGACAGCGCCCTGAGGAGTTCGCCAAACTCGCCGAAGGCCAGTCCCCGCAGGTGCTGTTCATCACCTGCTCCGACTCCAGGGTCGTCCCGGCCCTGATCACCGGCGCCCGCCCGGGCGAGCTCTTCGAGCTGCGCACCGCGGGCAACATCGTCCCGCCGTTCGCCTCCGAGCACCCCACCAGCGAGGCGGCCACCATCGAGTACGCCGTGGAGGTGCTGGGGGTCGACGACATCGTCGTCTGCGGCCACTCGCACTGCGGCGCCGTCGGTGCCCTGGTGCGCGGCGACGACCTGACCGCCGTCCCCGCCGTGCGCGACTGGCTCGCGCACGCCACCCCGCGCCCGGCAGGCGCGGTCGAGGACCCGGCCGTCACCGAGGGCGTGCAGAGCCACGTCCTGACGCAGTTGCTGCGGCTGCGCTCGTACCCTTTCATCGAGAAGAAGCTGAAGGACCGTCAACTGTCCTTGCACGCCTGGTACTACGAGGTCCACACCGGCGCCGTCCTGGCGCACGACACCGCCTCCGACGTCTTCAAGGCCCTGTGAGCGCCGCGATGACGACCAAATACCCTTACCTGAGGCAGGACTTCCTCGCCTCCATAGTCGTCTTCCTGGTCGCCGTGCCCCTGTGTGTCGGCGTGGCGGTCGCCTCCGGCGTCCCGGCGGAGCTGGGCCTCGTCACCGGCATCGTGGGCGGCCTCGTCACCGGGTTCCTGCCCGGCAGCAGCCTCCAGGTCTCGGGGCCGGCCGCCGGCCTGACCGTGCTCGTCTTCGAGGCCGTCAGCGAGTTCGGCGTCGGCACGCTCGGCGTGATCGTGCTGATGGCCGGTCTGCTCCAGCTCGCCATGGGCTTCCTCAAGATAGGCCGCTGGTTCCGGGCGATATCCGTCTCCGTCGTCGAAGGCATGCTCTGCGGCATCGGCCTGGTGATCATCGCCGGGCAGATCTACGCGGCGGCCGGCCTGAAGGCCCCGTCGACCGGCATCGGCAAGATCGCGGGCCTGCCGGGGGCGTTCGCCGACGCGCTCGCGAGCAGCGCGGCCCTGGCCTCGCTCGCGATCGGGGCGGGCACCATCGCCGTCATCGTGTTGTGGAAGAAGCTGCCGAAGGCGGTGCAGTCCGTGCCGGGCGCCCTCGCCGCGGTGGTCCTGGCCACGGTCGCCTCCCTGGCCTTCGGCCTGCCGGTCGCCACCGTCACGGTGGAGGGCCTGTTCGGTGTCATCCAGGTGCCCGGGGCCTCGGCCTTCGGCGAGCTGGCCACCCCGGCCATCTGGGGCACGATCATCGCGTTCGCGCTGATCGCCTCGGCGGAGAGCCTGTTCAGCGCGGCGGCCGTGGACCGGCTGCACGACGGTCCGCGCACCGAGTACAACAAGGAGATGGTCGCCCAGGGCGTGGGCAACACGGTGTGCGGTCTGCTCGGCGCGCTGCCGATGACCGCGGTGATCGTGCGCAGTTCCGCCAACGTCAACGCGGGCGCGAAGACCAAGGCCTCGCGGGTGCTGCACGGCGCCTGGCTCCTGCTGTTCGCCGCCGCGCTGCCCTCCGCCCTCGCGCTGGTCCCGATTCCCGCCTTGGCCGGCATCCTGGTGCACGCGGGCTGGAAGCTGATCCCGTTCCGCCAGATCTCGACGCTGTGGCGCAGCCACCGGGGCGAGGCGCTGATCCTCGTGGTGACGGCGGTGTCGATCGTCGCGGTGAACATGTTCGAGGGCGTGCTCATCGGTCTGGCCCTATCCGTGGTGAAGACCGCGTGGGAGGCCTCGCATCTCAAGACCGAGGTCGTCGACAAGGGCGCGGGGCCCATCCAGGTCCACCTCTCGGGCAACGCCACCTTCCTGCGGCTGCCGAAGATCCTCGACAGCCTGGAGGCGCTGCCCCAGGACCGCCCGGTCGAGCTGGACCTGTCCGGGCTGCACCACCTGGACCACGCCTGCCGTACGGCCCTGGAGAACTGGTCCGAGCGGCACAGCGCGGTCGGCACCGAACCCGTGCGGGTCACGGCCGCATAGCTCGCCGGTGGCTGGTCCCGGGTCCGTCGTGGCCCGGGGCCAGCCACCGGGCATATCGTTACAGGAGCAGACATACCCGCCCTCTGACAGAGGGGGTCGTGATGGTTCCTGAGCTGGCGACGGCGGCCGTGGTGGCCGGTTCCGCGGGGATCGTCTACCTCGCCGCGGCGGCGAGGGTCGTCAAGCAGTTCGAGCGCGGGGTGGTCTTCCGCCTCGGGCGGCTCGCCGGTGCCGTGCGGGAGCCCGGATTCACGATGATCATCCCGTTCGTGGACCGGCTCAACAAGGTGAACATGCAGATCGTCACCATGCCGGTGCCGGCCCAGGAGGGCATCACCCGGGACAACGTGACGGTGCGGGTGGACGCCGTCGTCTACTTCAGGGTGGTCGACGCGGCGAACGCGCTCGTCAAGGTGGAGGACTACAAGTTCGCGGTCTCCCAGATGGCGCAGACGTCCCTGCGGTCGATCATCGGCAAGAGCGAACTGGACGACCTGCTCTCCAACCGCGAGAAGCTCAACGAAGGCCTGGAGCTGATGATCGACAGCCCTGCCGTCGGCTGGGGCGTGCAGGTCGACCGGGTCGAGATCAAGGACGTGTCCCTGCCGGACGCGATGAAGCGCTCCATGGCCCGCCAGGCCGAGGCCGACCGCGAGCGGCGGGCCCGCATCATCAACGCGGACGCCGAACTCCAGGCCTCCAAGAAGCTGGCCGAGGCGGCCAAGGAGATGGCCGAGCAGCCCGCGGCACTCCAGCTGAGGCTGTTGCAGACGGTGGTCGCGGTGGCCGCCGAGAAGAACTCGACGCTCGTGCTGCCCTTCCCCGTGGAGCTGCTGCGGTTCCTGGAAAGGGCGCAGGAACATCAGCCGCCGCCCGCGCCGGCTCCCCCGCCGGACCACCAGATCGAGACATGACACGTGTTGCCGGTGTGGCCCCGCGCCCCGCACCGGGTGATAGACACAGCGAGGTCACAGTTCCTGTCCGCCAACAGGAAGGTTGCACCCTTCATGTCTGCGACACGACGTCGCGTTTCGCCCATGCATCGCAGGCTCGTGGTCGTCGCCGCCGCGGCGGCAGTGGGGCTCGCCTCGGGGTGCGGGGGCGACGGCGGTGGCACGTCCGTCCCCACACCCAGCGCCGCGCGGCGGATCACCGTGACGAGCAGTGCCTTCTTGGAGGGCGGCACCGTCCCCCGCCGCTACACGTGCGACGGGGCGGACATCTCACCGCCGCTGAACCTGACCGGGGTCCCGGGCACCGCCGCCGAGCTGGTCGTGCTGGTCGAGGACCCGGACGCCCCGCACGGCACCTTCGTGCACTGGCTGATGTGGGGCATCGACCCGCATGACACGCACTTGGCCGCCGGGCAGGTACCCAAGGGCGCCACACAGGGCCGCAACGGCTTCGAGAAGAACGCCTACGGCGGCCCCTGTCCGCCCAAGGGCAAGCCCCACCACTACGTCTTCTCGGTCTACGCCTCCGACAAGACCCTCACCCTGTCGGCCGACGCCACGGCCGACGACGTCAAACGCGCACTGACCGGCCACACGGCGGCCTCCGGCACCCTCACGGGCCGCTACGGGCGCTGATCGCCGGGCGTTGCCGCGGAGGGGTTCACCAATACACGATTCACCCCTTTCATCCATTTATGTTCGTACGATGATCAGTCCCGTACGACCTGTACGTGTCGTCCTCCGGGCGGCCGCCGCCTGTGCGCTCGGCGGCGTGCTCACCGCCTGTGGTGCCCCCGGCGCGCCCCCTTCCGCTCGCCCGGCGCCCGCCGCGACCTCCACCGCCCCCTCCCGGCCCGCGACCCTGGCCCGCGGCCCCGCCGGCCTCACGCCCGTCTTCAAGAACGGCCCCCGCACACAGGGCAGAACGGTCGCCCTCACCTTCGATGCCGACATGACCGCCGATCAGGGAGCGCGGGCGGCGGCGGGCGAGCGGTTCGACAATCCGGAGCTGATCGCGACGCTGCGGGCGCTGAAGGTTCCGGCGACCGTGTTCATGACCGGGCGGTGGGCTGAGGAATACCCGGCGCAGGCGCGGTCCATCGGGCGGGACCCGCTCTTCGAGGTCGCCAATCACTCCTACAGCCACTACGGCTTCACCGGTAACTGCTACGGCCTGCCGACCGTCTCCGAGGACCGGATGCGGTCGGACGTGGAACGGGCGTACACCGCGTTGCGCAGGGCCGGGGTACCGAACGCGATGCCGTACTTCCGCTTCCCGGGCGGCTGTTACGACCGGCAGGCCCTGAAGGCGCTGGCCGCGACCGGCGTCACCGCCGTGCAGTGGGACGTGGTGAGCGGCGACGCGTTCGCCACGGACGCGGACGCGGTGGCCCGGCAGGTGCTGGAGGGGGTACGGCCGGGCTCGGTCGTCGTCATGCACTGCACACGCAGTGCGGCGCCGGCGACCGGGCAGGCGGTCCGCCAGATCGTGCCGGAGCTGCGCAAGCGGGGCTACCGGTTCGTCAAGGTGTCCGAGCTGATCGGGGCCGCGAGGGGTCGGCAGTGAGCGGCTTACGCTGGAGATGTGAGCGAGGACTACTGCACCATCCGCGACGCGACGAAGCCGCCCCGTGCGGAGGGGCCGCCGTATGCCGAGTGCGTACTCTGCCGCGAACCGACGGAGTACCCGGAGTCGTACAAGGGGATCACGCTGTGCCCGGTGTGCGAGTGGCAGGAGGCCCAGCGCACCGCCTGCTCAGGATGACGGCCGGAACACGAGCCGCGGGCGGGGAACTGCGCGACCGGCCCCACCAGCTGGCGCGGTCATCTCCACCCCCAGCAAAGCGCCGGCTCAGGTGAGCGGCGGCACCCAAGAGCGCAGGCTGCCGCCCCCACAGGGGGCGCGAGCCTGTGTCGATTCGCGGCTCCGCCGCGTGGGCGCGAACAACCCCCACCCACCCGCACGATCATCACGGCCCCCAGTGGAGCGCCGGCTCACTACGAGCGACAGGACGCGACACCGCAGGCCGCCGCGCCGTAAGGGGCGCGAGGAACTGCGCGATCAGCCCCTGCCCACCCGCAAGTTCATCAGCGCCCCCAGCAAAGCGCCGGCTCAGGTGAGCGGCGGCACCCAAGAGCGCAGGCTGCCGCCCCCCACAGGGGGCGCGAGCCTGTGTCGATTCGCGGCTCCGCCGCATGGGCGCGACCAACCCCCACCCACCCGCACGATCACCACCACCCAGTGGAGCGCCGACTCACTACGAGCGACAGGACGCGACACCGCAGGCCGCCGCGCCGTAAGGGACGCGAGGAACTGCGCGATCAGCCCCTGCCCACCCGCAGGTTCATCAGCGCCCCCAGCAAAGCGCCGGCTCAAGATGACCGGCGGGACGTGACGGCGCAGGCCGTCGTGATCGCCGCCGCTGCGAGGACGGCTGCCGTGGCCAGTGGGAGCAGGGGGACGGGGATCCTGCCCGACTGGGAGCCGGTGACCAGGTCGCTGACGGCCGCTTGCGCCGGGGAGCCCGTCGTCACCGCCGACAGCAGCGCCGTGAGCAGCATCGCCGGGACCGCCCGGCCGGGTGCCCGCAGTACCGGCCAGTTGGTGAGTGCCCCGACCGCCGTGCCGAGCAGTGCGCAGGCCTGCGTGGCGAGAAGCCCGGCCGCGGCTGCCGGGAGCAGTGCGATCCGGGTCCGGTTGTCCGTGCTGACCGGCGCGCTGATCAGGGTCACGACGAGGACCGCGGCCGTACCGAGCGCCGCCGCGGCGATCAGGGCCACCAGCAGCCGGGCCAGATGCGCCCGCCCCGGCCCTGCGGCCGCGGCCACGCAGGCACGGGCCTCGGGCGGTTCGACGGTGACGCAGATCCGTACCAGCCAGGCGGCGACGGGCAGCAGGGCCGCTGCCGTGTAACCCAGCGAGTCGAGGACGGGCTGCCCGCTCTGCACACCGATGCCGAGGAACGCCGCGTACAGGATCACCGGCGGCAGCCAGCGCTGCGAGCGCAGCAGAAGGGCGGCCTGGTAGCGCAGGAGGGCGGTCATCGGTGGTCGTCCTTGGCGTGTTTGTCGATGGGCTGCACTTTGACCACGTGCCACGGCGGGCGGGCCGTCAGCAGGGTGCGCAGCACGACGTCCGAGTGGGAGGCGGGAACGGTGAGGCGGTAGGTGCCCGGGGCGGTCTCCTCCGTCGAGACGAGGGCGCCCAGTGCCTCGACGGGCGGCTGCCCGCCCTGCGGGCCCTGCACCTCGACCACCACCTGCGGGCCGTCGTACGGTGCGGTGGTGTCGCGGGTACGGCGTTCCAGGCCGCCGTCGCGCACGGTGTACGTGGTGTCGGGCGCCCCCGCCAGGCGGCGCGGGTCGTGGTCGACGAAGACCACGGCGCATCCCGCGGCGGTGCGCTCGGCGACGGCCCGCTCCAGCTCGGTACGGGCGGCCGCGTCCAGGCCCGTCCAGGCCTCGTCGAGGACGAGCAGCTCCGGCTCGGCGAGCAGGGCCTGCGCGACGGCGACCTTCTGGCTGCTGCCCTTCGACAGCTGGGCCATGGGGGTGCGGGCGTGGGCGGCTGCCCCGAAGCGGTCCAGCCATTCCCCCGCGGCGCGGATCGCCGTACGCCGGGAGAGGCCGTGGATGGTGCCCAGGTGAGTGAGGTAGCCGTGCGCGGTGAACGGGAGGGCCGACGGGAAGCGTTCGGGGACGTACGCCGTGCGGCGGCGGCCGGTGATGCGGCCCTCGCTGGGGGCGTCCAGCCCGGCCAGCAGCCGCAGGAGAGTGGACTTGCCGGTGCCGTTCGCTCCTTCGACGCGGGTCAGTGTGCCCGGCGTCACGGCGAGGTGGACGCCGCGTAAGACCCAGGGGCCGCGGATGCCGTAGCGGCGGCCGACGTTGTCGAGCCGAAGATCACGTCGCATGGCGTCATCCTCGCAAAGTGGCGCTGCCCGGCACCCCCTTAAGGTTGGCTGATGTGAGCCGAGATGTGACGTCCGCCGACGACAGCCCTTTCCGGTCCGAGCCCAACGAGCGCGATCAGGCACCCCAGTTCGTGCTGCCTCTCGTCGTGCACATCGAGAAGGCCGCACCGCCCGCCCGTACCGACGCACTGGAGACCGCGGCCCGGGCCGTACTGGGGATGCTCAGCGACGAGCGCTCCCTCGGCGACGGGGAGTGGGCCGAGGTCATGCGGGACTGGCAGGACGCCCGGATCCGCAAGGTGGTGCGGCGCGCCCGCGGTGCCGAGTGGCGGCGAGCCGAGGCGCTGCCCGGGATCACGGTGAGCGGCAAGTCGGCGGAGGTACGGGTGTTCCCGCCCGTACCGCTCGACGGATGGCCCAAGGACCTGGCCCGGTTGCAGGTCTCCGGCACCGATCTCGACGACCCGGAGCCGCCGGCGACGGCGGACCCCACGGTGCCGGTGCTGTGGCTGAACCCCGATCTCGACATGTCCGCAGGCAAGGCGATGGCGCAGGCGGGACACGGCGCCCAACTGGCCTGGTGGGAGCTGTCGGACGAGGAGCGGGCGGCCTGGCGGGACGCGGGTTTCCCGCTCGCCGTACGGAGCGCCGACCCGGAACGCTGGGGCCGACTGACCACGAGCGGGCTGCCGTTGGTGCGGGACGCGGGCTTCACGGAGATCGCGCCGGGCTCCTGCACGGTGGTGGCCGATCACCCGGCGCTGCGCTGACCCGGGGACGCCACCGCTTTACCAGTCATTTAGCTTTTTTTCTTTTCCTTGAACAAGGCGAGGGTCCCGCGCGTACTTCCCGGCATGCGGATCAACGGTACGGCCCTGCTCGTCGCGGCCCTCGTCGTCACCATCGGAGCCATCGCGTTCCCCGTGTGGTCCTACGCCGACCGGTCCGGCACTGGCCAGGCGAACCTCGCGGCGGGGACGGTGAACACCCAGTGGGGGCCGCTGACCGCCGCCGACCGCGATCTGATCGTGCGGGTGCGGCTGGCCGGTCTGTGGGAGCTGCCCGCCGGGCAGCAGGCGGTCGAGCGCGCACCGAGCCAGGCGATCAAGGAGGCCGGCGACCACCTCATCGTCGGCCACACCGACCTCGACAAGCGGGTGCGGATCGTCGCGGCCCGGCTCGGCGTCGAACTGCCGAACCAGCCGAACGAGCAACAGCAGGGCTGGCTGCAGGAGATGACCGCGGCGACGGGCGCGGAGTACGAGTACAAGTTCGTGAACCTGCTGCGCTCCGCGCACGGCAAGATATTCCCGGCCATCGGCACCGTCCGCAACTCCACCCGGAACACGCTGGTACGGCAGCTGGCCTCGGACGCCAACCAGACGGTCCTCGACCACATCACGGTGCTGGAGAAGACCGGCCGGGTCGACTTCGACGCCATCGCCGACGACGCGGTGGCCACCACGACCGCCAGCCCCACCGGCCCGTCCGCACCGGTCCCCGGCCAGGTGGCGCCCTCGGCGCCCGCCGCCGAGCCCACCGGTGACATCGGCACCACCTCCCGGCCCTCGCCGGGCGCGCCGGGCACGGTCAACACCAACCGGCCGGATCCGGTGGACTCCGAGGGTGTGCTGCGGTGAGCCGAGCCGACCGGGCCGAACCTCAAATGTTGCTCTGAAGGTTCCGGCGACGGGATTCGCGTCCGAGCGGCGGGGCCATACCCCCGTCACGTTCTTCGAGGAGACGGCAGGGAGGGGACGGACCATGGAGCGACTGGGAACGGGCATCGGGTGGCGGCCGGAGATCGCCGACGCCGTGGAGCGCATGCCCGGCATCGACTGGGTCGAGGCCGTGGCCGAGAACGTGTGCCCCGGACACCTCCCCGAGTCACTGCGGCGGCTGCGCGCCCGCGGGGTGACCGTGATCCCGCACGGCGTCTCGCTCGGCCTCGGCGGCGCCGACCGGCCCGACGAGCACCGGCTCACCGCACTCGCCGAGCGGGCCGAGGCGCTGGGCGCGCCGCTGGTCACCGAGCACATCGCGTTCGTACGGGCCGGCGGGCCGCTGACGGCGTCCCCGCTGCTGGAGGCCGGACATCTGCTGCCCGTGCCGCGCACCCGGGACGCCCTCGACGTGCTGTGCGAGAACGTCCGTATCGCACAGGACGCGCTCCCGGTGCCGCTCGCCGTCGAGAACATCGCCGCGCTGATCTCCTGGCCGGGCGAGGAGCTGACCGAGGGGCAGTTCCTGTACGAGCTCGCCGACCGGACGGGCGTACGGCTGCTGATCGACGTCGCCAACCTGCACACCAACCACGTCAACCGCGGCGAGGACCCGGGCAAGGCGCTCGCCGAGCTGCCGCTGGAGGCCATCGCGTACGTCCATGTCGCGGGCGGCTTCGCACGCGACGGCGTCTGGCACGACAGCCACGCCCACCCGGTGCCGCAGCCCGTCCTCGACATCCTGACCGACCTCGCCGCCCGGATCTCGCCGCCCGGCGTGCTGCTGGAGAGGGACGAGAACTTTCCCGAACCTGCCGAACTGGAAGGGGAGTTGGAGGCGATCCGGGCAGCCGTGGCGAAGGGACGGGCGATACGCGAGGAGATTGTGTCAGAGGCGGCGGAGGCGGTCGTGGGCTCCGTCGCCGCCCCTGCGACCGACGCAGCCCGGCAGCGTCTCGGGCTCGCTCAGGCCGCCCTGCTGTCCGCGCTCGTCGCCGGGACGCCCGTGCCGGAGGGGTTCGACCGGGTGCGGCTGGGGGTACAGGCGCGGGCGCTCGCCGGGAAGCGGGCGGATGTCGTGGCCAAGGTCGCGCCCGAGCTGCCGGTGATCCTCGGAGAAACGTACCGGCCCGCCTTCCTCGCGTACGCCCAGCGGCACCCGATGACCGGCGGCTATCGCCGGGACGCCCTGGACTTCGCCGGGCAGCTGCTGCTCGACGGGCGCCCGGAGGACGGCCGGGCCCGGCGGGAGCTCAGGGAGTGGTGGCTGGAGCGGTCGGGCCCCCTCCCGCGCTCGCAGCGGCCGGCGGTGAGGATGGCCCGGGCGGCGCGGCGGGTGCTCCTGCACCGCTGAGCGCCAGAGTGACGGTCGCGACAGCGGGGCCCTCCGAACCCCGCAGTAATATGCGGTGCCGTAGGAGGCACCATGCGACCGCGACCACCTGTCACCGGCCGAGGCATATTCAGCGGCACCGGGGTCATCATCATCGGCCTGACGGCCACCCTGCTGGCGTTGATCTTCCCGATCTGGTCGTACGCCGACCGGTCCGGGACCGGAGTCAGTGCCGCCGTACTGAACGCCGACACCGTCTCGACGCAGTACGGTCCGCTGTCCGCGCTCGACCGCGACTTCATCACGAAGGTCCGGCTTGCCGGCCTGTGGGAGCTGCCCGCCGGACAGCAGGCCGAGCAGAAGGGCACCACCGACGCCGTACGCACCGCGGGCCAGCATCTGGTCCTGGGGCACACCTTCCTCGACCAGCGGGTACGGGACGTGGCGGCCAAGCTCGGGCTGCAGCTGCCCAACGAGCCCAACGACCAGCAGAAGCAGTGGCTGGCGACGCTGAACGCGGCGCAGGGCACGGACTACGACAGCAAGTTCGCCAACATCCTGCGGCTGGCCCACGGCAAGGTGTTCTCGGTCGTCGCCCAGGTCCGTGCGAGCACCCGCAACTCGCTGGTGCGCGCGCTCGCCGACGACGCGAACACGACCGTGCTGGACCACATCAAGGTCCTGGAGGCCACGGGCTACATCGACTGGGACGCCCTCGCCCAGGACATGGCCTCCCCGAGCGCTCCCCCGCCGGCCGACCCGACCACGGGCCCCGGCCCCGTCGTCCCGGTCGAGCCGTCCTCGTCCCCGACCTACACGCTGCCGCCGGCCGCCTCCAGCCCGCCGCCGTGACCCTTGCCCGGCCGAAAAAACGGAACGTCACATACCCACAACACTCCGTCCGCATCGTGAACAGGGCATGGCATTTCTCCGGGCATCTGGCATAGAAACGCGGCATGTTCTGGGTTGTTCTCCTGCTGCTGGCCTGGGCCGCCGCCGGCACCGCGTGCACGCGGTTGTGCCTGGCCGCCGTACGTGCGGCGGGCGGGGACGGGGGCGCCGCAACGCAGGCCAGGCGTCATGATCTGACGCTCTACGAGGCCGCGTTCCTGTCCGGCGGACCCGGCAGGGTCGCCGATCTGACCATGGTCTCCATGGCCCGGCAGCGGCGCCTGCTGCTCGCCCACACGGGGTGGGCGACGGTGGTCGACCCGCGCGGGCGGGACGACATGGAGCGGTCCGTCATAGGGGCCATCGGGCCCGAGGGACAGAGCCGTATCGCCCCGGTCCGGGCCGCGGCGGCCTCCGCGGACGCGGTCGCCGGCCTCGGCGACCGGCTCGTCGACGCGGGCCTGGCGGTGCCCGCCGGCGCCCGGACCACCGTCGCGGCCGGAGTGCGCCAGGTGCAGCTCGCCGCGGTGGCCGTGCTCGTGCTGGGGGCGGTCGCGCTGCTGGTGCCCGCCCAGCCGGACATGCCGCGCGGCCTGGTCGCCCTGTGGTTCGCCCTGCCGCTCGCGCTGACGCTGAGCTGCCTCGCCATCGCCCGGGTCGAGGCCCACCCCTACTCGCGCTGGGCCTCCCCGGCCGGGCAGCGGCTGCTGGGCGCCCTGACCCGGCGTGCCTCGAACGGTGACGACCGTACGTATCTCACCACCGTCGCCGTACGAGGCGTCCGCGCGATCGGCGAACCGGACCTGCGCGCGGCCTTCGCGCACCGCGACCAGTCCTGGCGCGAACCACACGCCAGGGGCGCATAGGGGGCATTGAGGACGACACCGCCGGGGCGGTGCTTGCCTTCTGCATGCACCGAACGAAACATCCCTTTTGTCGCTGCCATGCACCGAAGGGATTACGTCATGAGAGCTGCCGCCCTCTACACGGCCGCCGGATCACTGCTCCTGACCGCCCTCGCGGCCGCCCCGGCAGGCAGCACCCCCGTCGCCCCGGACGCGGCCGAGCTGCAGGGCACGGCGGTGGCCGCCGCGCGCGCCCGGGCGGCCGGCATCGAGTTCGGCAAGTGTGCCGCCGCGCAGGACATGCCCGGCACCATGGAGTGCGGCACGGTGTCCGTGCCGCTCGACTACGCGCATCCCCGCGGCAAGCAGATCAAGCTGACCGTCAGCCGGGTGACGGCCACGCACAAGGACCCCCAGAACAGCAAGCGGCGGGTGCCCCGGCAGGGCGCCCTGGTCTACAACCCCGGCGGGCCCGGCGGTGACGGCCTGTACTTCCCGCTCGTCGGGATGCTCCCGGAGTGGAAGCGGCTCGCGGCGGCCTACGACCTGGTCGGCTACTCCCCGCGCGGCGTCGGCAAGTCCTCGCCGCTGTCCTGCGAGGAGCCCAAGCTCTTCTTCAAGGCACCCTCGCAGGCGCCGACGTACCCCTCGGAGGCGTACAAACAGGAGCGCATCAAGGAGGCCAAGGCCTATGCGACGGGCTGCGCCAAGCGGTCCGGTGGCGGGCTGCAGTACTTCAACTCGCTCAACAACGCCCGTGACCTGGACGTCGTGCGGGCCGCGCTCGGCGAGGGGAAGCTGACCTTCATGGGCGCGTCGTACGGCACCTACTTCGGGGCGCTGTACGCGACGCTGTTCCCCTCGCATGTGCGGCGGATGGTGTTCGACTCGGCGGTGAACCCGGCTCCCGAGCAGATCTGGTACCGCAACAACCTCGACCAGTCGGCCGCGTTCGAGAAGCGCTGGGCGGACTTCCGGGAGTGGATCGCCCGGCACGACGACGTCTACGGGCTGGGGAAGACGGCCGACGAGGTGCAGGCCAGCTACGAGAAGGCGAGCGAGCAGCTCGCGGCGAAGCCGGCGGGCGGCAAGGTGGGGCCGGCGGAACTGCAGGCGGCGTTCCTGTCGGCCGGGTACTACGACGACTACTGGGCGACCCGCGCGAAGGCGCTGTCGGCCTATCTGAAGGGCGATGCGAAGCCGCTGGTCGAGCAGGCCGGTCCGGCCACCGAGACGGCCGCCGAGGCGGAGAACACCAACGCGGTGTACACCGCCGTCGAGTGCAACGACGCGCCCTGGCCGACGGACTGGAAGGTCTGGGACCGGGACAACACGCAGCTCGCGCGCGTGGCCCCGTTCGAGACCTGGGACAACGCGTGGATGAACCTGCCGTGCGCCTACTGGCCGGCGCCCCGGCAGCAGCCGCTCGATGTGCGGACCGGGCCGGGTGAGCTGCCGCCGACGCTGATCCTGGCCGCCGAGCGGGACGCGGCGACGCCGTACGACGGTGCCGTGGAGCTGCACCGGCGGCTGAACGGCTCGGTGCTGGTGACCGAGCGGGGGGCGGGCACGCACGGCATCGCGGGCGGCCCGAACCGGTGCATCAACGGCTACCTGGACGCGTATCTGCTGGAGGGCCGGCTGCCGCAGGAGCAGGCGTCCTGCGCCCCGCACGCGGAGCCGAACCCGGCCGCTACGGACGGCCGGGCCCACCCGGCTCCCATCAAGGAGAACCTGAAGGGAAAGACCGCCCGGCCGTGACCACGCGACAACCGGGCGCCGACTACGCCAGGCCCGCCACGAGTTCCGCGATGTCCTTGCGGCGCCCCGTGTAGAACGGGACCTCCTCGCGGACGTGCATACGGGCCTCGGAGGCGCGCAGGTGGCGCATGAGGTCGACGATGCGGTACAGCTCGTCGGCCTCGAAGGCCAGGATCCACTCGTAGTCGCCGAGGGAGAACGAGGCGACCGTGTTGGCACGCACGTCCGGGTAGCCGCGGGCCATCTTGCCGTGGTCGGCGAGCATGCGGCGGCGGTCCTCGTCGGGCAGCAGGTACCAGTCGTAGCTGCGCACGAAGGGGTAGACGCTGACGTAGTTGCGGGGCGTCTCGTCGGCGAGGAAGGCCGGGATGTGCGAGCGGTTGAACTCGGCGGGGCGGTGCAGCGCCATGTTCGACCAGACCGGCTGAAGGGCGCGGCCGAGCCTGGTGCGGCGGAAGAGGTTGTACGCCTCCTGCAGCTGGTCGCTGGTCTCGGCGTGCCACCAGATCATGAGGTCGGCGTCGGCGCGCAGGCCCGACACGTCGTACGTGCCGCGGATCGTCACGTCCTTGGCGGCGAGCTGGTCGAACAGCTCCTGGACCTCGTCGGCGTAGCCCGCGCGGTCCTCGGGCAGCACGTCCTTCAGCTTGAAGACGGACCACAGGGTGTAGCGGATGACCTCGTTGAGGTCCTTGGCCAGCTTGCCCTTGTTCGCGATGCGGTCCGGGGCGGTGGTGGGGGCGTCGTCACTCATGTCGCTATTCTCCCGCTCCGCCGTGCAGACTCTGCACCGGGTGGGCGGTGAGCTCCTCCACAGCGCTCAGGTCCCCGCCGATCTGGTCCACGGCGGCGTACGCGCTCGCGATGCAGGCCGGGATGCCGACGCCGTCGTACTGGGCGCCGCACACGGCGAGGCCCGGCAGCTTGGCCACGTGCTCGCGGATGCGGGCCACGCGCGCGTGGTGGCCGACGGGGTACTGGGGCAGGCCGTCGGTCCAGCGGGTGACGCGGGTTTCGAGGGGGGTGGCGTCCAGTCCGGTGGCCTCGCGCAGGTCGTGACGGGAGACGTCCACCAGGCCGACGTCCTCGCGCTCAAGGATCTCGGTCTCGCCGTAACGGCCGACGGAGGTGCGCAGGACGACCGTGTCCGGGCTCTCCTCGGCGATCCAGCCCCACTTCTGGGAGGCGAACGTCGACGCCTTGATGGTGCGTCCGTCGACCGGCGGGACGAGGAAGCCGCTGCCCTCGGGCAGGGCGGTGTCGGCGCGGCGGTAGGCGAGGGTGACCAGGGCCATGGAGGCGTACTCGACGGCGGCGAGCTCGGCGGCGGCCTCCGGGGCCTCCGGGCGCAGGAGACCGGCGGCCGCGGGGGCGGGGACGGCCACCACGACGGCGTCCGCGTGCAGCACACGGTCTCCGGCGACGACGCGCCAGCCGCCGGAGGTCTCGCGGCGCAGCTCGGTCACCGGCGTCCCGGTCAGGATCTCGCCGCCGCGTGCGCGCACCGAGTCCGCCACCGCGAGGGGCAGGCTGCCGATGCCGCCGCGGATGCCCATGAAGACGGGGCCGGTCTGCTGGGCGGCGGCCATCCTGGCCTGGAGCTCGCGGACGCCCTCGGTGAGCGAGTCGTGCGTCTTGGCGACCTGGTACAGCTGCGGGACCGCCGAGCGCATCGAGATGCGGTACGCGTCGCCCGCGTAGACACCGCCGAGGAGGGGTTCCACCAGGCGGTCGACGACCTCGCGGCCGAGCCGGGCCGCCACGTACTCCCCGACCGCGACGTCGTCGCCGACCTCCGTGCGCGGCAGGTCGGCGTCGCGCTCGATGCGGGCCAGGCCCTCGTCGGACAGGACGCCGGTCAGCGCGGCGGCGGTGCCGGGGACGCCCATGACGTGGCCCTTGGGCATGGGACGCAGGGCGCCGCGGGTCCAGATCGAGGCCGTCGCCGTGGCCGGCGGCTGCAGCCGGTCGTCGAGGCCCACCTCGCGGGCCAGGGCCACCGCCTCCGGTCTGCGCGCGAGCATCGACTCGGCGCCGAAGTCCACGCGCGCGCCCGCGATCTCGCCGGGCAGCAGCTTGCCGCCGACGCGGTCCGACGCCTCCAGCACGGTCACCCGCGCGCCCCGCTGCAACAGCCGGTGGGCGGCGGCCAGTCCGGCGATCCCGGCTCCGACGACGACGACCCGCCCGGTGCCCGTACGACTCTCCACTTCGCGCATGTCCTCAAGCGTCTCAGACCCCTCTGACAACCCGTCGGCGACCTGGTGTCCTTCACGAGTCCCGACCGTGACCGCATCGGGACCGTCCCGGTCCAACGTCCCGGCCCCTCGGGGCGTCGAAGGAGCGTCAGTCGTCACGACCCTCGGGGGTACACCCACATGCGCGCACGACGTCCCGTACGACCTGTCCCGGCCCTGGCCGCGCTCCTGCTCGCCGCGGCGCTCGCGCTCACCGGATGCAGCGGGAGCACCTCCGACTCCGGCGGCAGGAGCACTGCCGGCAAGGCCGTCCGGAGCGACGGCAAGGCCGCCGCGCCGGGCGGCGAGAAGAACGCGAGCGGCGCCGGGGCCAAGCGGGCGCCGAAGCTCACCGCGAGCAGCATCATCCGTACCGCCTCGCTCACCGTGCAGGTCGAGGACGTACCGAAGGCACTCGACGCGGCCCGCACCACCACCGAGAACGCGGGCGGCTACGTCGGCGACGAGACCACCAGCCGGGACGGGAAGGGCCGGGAGCGCACGCGTGTCGTGCTGCGTGTGCCGGTCGACAAGTACGACGAGGTCCTCGCCGGCCTCCAGGGCACGGGAAAGCTCCTCGACCGCACCGCGAAGGCCGAGGACGTCACCGACCAGGTCGTCGACGTGGACAGCCGGATCAAGTCGCAGCGGGCGAGCGTCGCCCGGGTCCGGGAGCTGATGGACCGGGCCACCAAGCTCAGTGACGTGGTGGAGCTGGAGGGCGAGCTGAGCAACCGGGAGGCCGACCTGGAGGCACTGCTCGCCCAGCAGTCGTCCCTGAAGGACCGCACCAGCCTCGCGACGATCACCCTGTCCCTCTCGGAGACGCCGGTGAAGGCGGACACGAAGGACGAAAGCCCCGGGTTCGTGGACGCGCTGGCCGGCGGCTGGGGCGCGTTCCTGACGATGCTGCGCTGGCTCGCGGTGGCGTTCGGCGCGGTGCTGCCGTTCGCCGCGGTGGCGGCCCTGATCGCGTTGGTGTGGCTGCGGCTCGTCCGGCCCCGGCTGCCGCACCGCCCGGCCCCCGCGACCGGCGCACCGGGCCCACTGCCGACGGCCCGTCCGGCACCGCAGGCGCCGGGCACGCGCGAGAACGACCAGGACTGACCGGTACCGGGCGCGGCCCGAAATGCCGCGCCCCCGTAGCGTGTTCGCATGGACATGAGCGCTACGAGGGAACGACTGGTCGTGATCGGCGGCGACGCCGCGGGGATGTCCGCGGCGTCGCAGGCACGCCGTCTGCGGGGCCCCGACGAGCTGGAGATCGTGGCGTTCGAGCGCGGCCACTTCACCTCCTTCTCGGCGTGCGGCATCCCGTACTGGGTGGGCGGCGACGTCGACGAACGGGATCAGCTGATCGCCCGCACCCCCGAGGAGCACCGCGCGCGGGACATCGATCTGCGCATGCGGACCGAGGTCACCGAGATCGATGTGGCGGGCGGCCGGGTACGCGCGCGTGACGTCGATTCCGGCGACGAGTCCTGGACGTCGTACGACAAACTCGTGATCGCGACCGGTGCCCGCCCGATCCGCCCGGACATGCCGGGCGTCGACGCCCCCGGTGTGCACGGCGTGCAGACACTGGACGACGGCCAGGCGCTCATCGACTCCCTCACGCGCACGCGTGGCCGGCGCGCGGTGGTCGTCGGGGCGGGGTACATCGGCGTGGAGATGGCGGAGGCGCTCATCAAGCGCGGCTACGAGGTGACCGTCGTCAACCGCGGCAGCGAGCCGATGTCCACGCTCGACCCCGACATGGGCCGCCTGGTGCACGAGGCCATGGAGGGCATGGGCATCACCATGGTCGACGACGCCGAGGTCACCAAGGTGCACACCGGCGAGGACGGCCGGGTGCGGGCGGTGGCCACGGAGGACGCCGAGTACCCGGCGGACGTGGTGATCCTGGGCATCGGGGTACGCCCGGAGACGGCGCTCGCCAAGGCGGCCGGGCTGCCCCTCGGCGCCCACGCGGGCCTGCTCACCGACCTGTCGATGCGGGTGCGCGGGCACGAGAACATCTGGGCCGGCGGCGACTGCGTGGAGGTCCTCGACCTGGTCTCGGGACAGGAGCGCCACATCGCCCTGGGCACCCACGCCAACAAGCACGGCCAGGTCATCGGCACCAACGTCGGCGGCGGCTACGCCACCTTCCCGGGCGTCGTCGGCACGGCGGTGTCGAAGGTCTGCGACCTGGAGATCGCCCGCACGGGCCTCCGGGAGAAGGACGCCCGCCGGGCCGGCCTCCAGTTCGAGACGGTCACCATCGAGTCCACCAGCCGCGCCGGCTACTACCCGAACGCCTCCCCGATGACGGTGAAGATGCTCGCCGAACGCCGAACGGGCCGCCTCCTCGGCGTCCAGATCGTCGGCCGCGAGGGCGCCGGCAAGCGAGTGGACATCGCTGCGGTCGCCCTCACGGCCGGCATGACGGTGGAACAAATGACAGCCCTGGACCTGGGCTACGCACCGCCGTTCAGCCCGGTCTGGGACCCGGTACTCGTAGCCGCCCGCAAGGCATCAACGGCGGTACGGCAAGGCTCTTAGGGGCACGGCGCAACCCCTACGCCGAGCCATTGATCCGTTCGATCGCCTGCCGCGCCTGCTCCGCCGGAGGCCGCGGCGGCAACGACGACACGGAAGCCGTAGGAGCGACAGCCGCAGGCTGCTCCCCCGCCGGCTTCGCATGCGCAGCCCCCCGTACGGACCGCAACCGGTGACTCACCGCCTCGTCCAGCGTCACCGGCCGCTGCATCTGCGAAGCCAGCCGTCCGGCCTCCTGGCCGAGCCGGGCGACGTCCTCCCACGGCAACCTGACCACCAAGGAGAGCTCCGCCTCCCCGTCGGGCGTGGCGTGCATCGGAGGAGTAACTCGGTCGTTCATCGCCTGTTCCTCACGTCGTCCCCGCGACCCGCCTTCCCCGTGCCGCGGGCGGTTGAGGAGACATACGCACGCGCGCGTGGCCGCGTTCACCGATTCACACGCTCCACCGGGGGCACTACTTCCTTGTGGTCATACCCGTCCATGACGTGAACCCGGTGCGCCGCACCCCCTGGGTGACATACGCACTGATCGCCGCGAACGTGTACGTCTTCCTGTCCACGCCCGGCCTCGCCGGTTCCGTGGCGGGCGACAGCAGCCTGTCCCAGTTGTGCCATCTGCAGGCGTTCCTGGACCACTACGCGGCCGTACCAAGGGAGTTGATCCACCATCAGATGCCCCGGGTGGTCCCGACCGGTGACATAGGGGTGGGCGCGCACGGGGCGGGCTGTGTGGTGGCGCCGCCGAGTTACGACAAGTCGCCGCCCGTGTCCGTCTTCACCGCGATGTTCCTGCACGGCAGCTGGCTGCACCTGCTCGGCAACATGCTCTTCCTGCTGATCTTCGGCAACAACGTCGAGGACCGCATGGGGCACATCAGGTACGCGCTGTTCTACGTCGTCTGCGGTTACGCCGCCTCGTACGGCTTCGCGCTGGTCAACGCCGACTCGTCCGACCCGCTGATCGGCGCCTCGGGAGCCATCGCCGGGGTCCTGGGCGCCTATCTGGTGCTGTATCCGAAGGCCAGGGTCTGGGTCCTCGTGCCGTTCCTGATCTTCCTGCCGCTGAGACTGCCGGCCTGGCTGGTGCTGGGCTTCTGGTTCGTGCTGCAGGCCCTGTACTCGTCCGGCGAGGGCGTCTCCACGGCGGGGACGGTGGCGTACGCGGCGCACGTCGTCGGCTTCATCGTGGGCATGCTGCTCGCCTGGCCGCTCAAGCCGGGCACGCCCCCGCCGCCGGAACCGCGCGGCCTGGTGTTCGGCAGGAGGGCGCGGCCCCGGCACACATGGTGAGCCGTCGAGGAGAGGTCCATGCCTAGCGGGCCGTCTGCGTGTGGACGTACTCCACGAGCCGGGTCAGTGCGTCCGGGTCGGTGGACGGCATGACGCCGTGGCCGAGGTTGAAGACATGGCCCTCGAGGCCCGCGGCCGCGTCGAGGACCTCGCGGGTCTTGGCCTCGACGGCCTCCGTGGAGGCGAACAGGACGGTCGGGTCGAGGTTGCCCTGGAGGGCCTTGCCGGGGCCGACCCTGCGGGCCGCCTCGTCGAGCGGGACACGGAAGTCGACGCCCACGACGTCCGCGCCCGCCTCGCCCATCAGCCGCAGCAGCTCGCCCGTGCCGACACCGAAGTGGATGCGCGGCACGCCGTACCCGGCGACGGAGTCGAGGACCTTCGCCGAGGCGGGCAGCACCGAGCGGCGGTAGTCGGCCGGGGCGAGGGCGCCGGCCCACGAGTCGAAGAGCTGGACGGCCGAGGCGCCCGCCTCGATCTGCACCTTCAGGAACACGGAGGTGATCTCCGCGAGGCGGTCGAGCAGGTCGGACCAGAGCTCGGGGTCGCCGTACATCATCGCCTTGGCGTTCTCGTACGTGCGCGAGGGGCCGCCCTCGACGAGGTAGCTCGCAAGGGTGAAAGGCGCACCGGCGAAACCGATGAGCGGGGTCGGGCCGAGCTCGCGCGTCAGCAGGCCGATCGCCTCGGTGACGTACGAGACGTCCTCCGGGGTGAGGTCACGCAGCTGGGCCAGGTCGGCGCGGGTGCGGATCGGGTGCGCGACGACCGGGCCGACGCCCGGCTTGATGTCCAGGTCGATACCGATGGCCTTGAGCGGGACGACGATGTCGCTGAAATAGATCGCCGCGTCCACGCCGTGCCGGCGCACCGGCTGGAGGGTGATCTCCGTGATGAGTTCGGGGCGGGTGCAGGACTCGAGCATCGGGACGCCCTCGCGCACCT
This sequence comes from Streptomyces longisporus, assembly GCF_039532765.1. NCBI lineage: Bacteria > Bacillati > Actinomycetota > Actinomycetes > Kitasatosporales > Streptomycetaceae > Streptomyces > Streptomyces longisporus. Next base: position 253,568 of record NZ_BAAASG010000009.1, on the reverse strand, counting down.
TGCGGTACTCGGGCAGGGAGCGCCCGGCCTGCCGCATGAACCACACCGGCGTGTGCGGCACGGGCTCGCGCCTGCACGCCTTGAGGAAGGCCGATTCGTACGTCGCTGTCCGGGCCTGGCCCGCGGGGCTCTCGTTCGCACTCACGACCGCAAGTCTCGCACGGCGCCGCAGGCGCTACGGCCGGGGTTCTTGGGGCACTATCCGGACATGCGGACCCCGCACGGGTGTCCCTCCCTGCGCGAAGCCCCCGTTCCCCTTAATCTTCCCCGCATGGCTGCGGCTCAGGGACGACTGTCGGACGGCGCTGACGGAATGGACGACACCAAGGAGGGGGATCGGAATGGCGGCGGTACGCCTCCTCCGTTGCCCTTCCGGGCTGCCGTCGACGCGCTGAGGACCGCGCGGCTGCGGCCGCAGATCGAGATCGAGCCGGCGCCGGCGCCCAAGCGGCTCGCGCCCTTCGCGTACGCGCTGGAGGCGACCGTCGTCGACGGCGACCAGGACCTGGCCGACGGCCGCCTGGTGCTGCTGTACGACCCGGACGGGCACGACGCCTGGCGGGGCGCCTTCCGGCTGGTGACGCTGGTGCGCGCGGAACTGGAGCCGGAGATGGCCGCCGACCCGCTGCTGCCGGACGTGTGCTGGTCCTGGCTGACCGGCGCGCTGCAGGCGCGGAGTCTGTCGTACGGCGAAGCGAGCGGCACCGTCACCCGGGCGAGCTCGCACTACTTCGGCGGTCTGGCGGAGCGTCCGGCGGCCTCACAGATCGAGATCCGTGCCTCCTGGACCCCCCGCGAGGGCCTGGGCGGGGTCCCGGACACGGCGTCCCACCTGTCCTCCTGGTGCGATCTGCTGGCCCAGGTCGCGGGCCTGCCGCCGGCCGGTCCGGGTGATGCGTCGGTCGTGACGCTGCCGCAGCGGCGGGACCCGCAGGCACGCTGACCGGCACCGCGACCGTCGCCTTGACCGTCACTTTGTCGATACGGCCACTTTCGGTCACGAACAGGGCCGCGAACGAACTCATTCGTTCATCGCGCGATCGATCGCGTGTCCGAATTGCACTAATTGATACTCACTAAATCGTGATCTTTCCCTAAAGGACTTCGGGTTTGGTGCCGAAGACGACTGTGACCTTGAAAGCCGTCCCGCACCCCAGGAGGCCTGGTGTCCGTTCTCCTCGAGCAGCCCGCAAGCCTGGTCGCCTACCGCCCGAACAAGCCGACCGCCATGGTGGTCGTGGCCGATCCCCGCGTCCGCTCCACCGTGACCCGCCATCTGTGGGCGCTCGGTGTGCGTGACGTCATCGAGGCCTCGTCCATCGCGGAGGCTCGTCCCCGCATCGGCAACCCCCGCGACATCTGCGTCGCCGACGTCCACCTGCCCGACGGCTCCGGCCTCACCATCCTCTCGGAGACCCGCGCGGCGGGCTGGCCCAACGGCCTGGCCCTGTCGGCCGCCGACGACATCGGTGCCGTGCGCAACGCCCTCGCGGGCGGCGTCAAGGGCTATGTCGTCACCGGCACCCGTACCAACGTCGGGCTCCCCACCCGGCCGGGCGCCGCCCCCATCGGATCCGCCGCCGCGCGTATGCACCGCCGCCCCCCGGGTGCCCCGAGTCACCCGGGTGGCTACCGCGAGCTCTCCGGCCGCGAGGTCGAGGTGCTCCGACTGGTCGCGGAGGGCCAGTCGAACAAGGCGATCGGCGTTTCGATGGGCCTGTCCGCGCTGACCGTCAAGAGCCACCTCGCCCGCATCGCCCGCAAGCTCGGCACGGGCGACCGCGCCGGGATGGTGGCGGTGGCCCTGCGGACCGGCATCATCCACTGACCCGTACGCCTCTGCCCCTTGCCTCTCCCCTCCCCCTCTTCCCTCTCCCCTCCCCGCCTCTCCCCCCTGTACATCTCCGCCATTCACGGACGTGAACAGGACCGGCCGCTGGTTCTCCGCCCGTGTCCCACCTGTCGTGAACCGGATCTTTCACCGACCTGACTGGTTTACGACCCCCAGGCGCCCGTCGACGGAACGTTACGTCGGCGGGCGCTGTCCATACACAGATACCCTTGACACGTGACCGACGCCCAAGAGACCGCAGCAGACAGCTCACTGCGAACCACCGGAGGCGCCCCTCCGGAAGACGGCGGAACATCTGTTACGGGGGCGCCGAACGCAGAACCGAGCCCGGAGCCGACCCCTTTGCTCGAGCCGCGCGAGGGCATCCCGCCCGTGATCGCCGACGCGGACGCGCTCGCCGAGGTGGTCGCCGCCTTCGCGGCCGGTTCAGGACCCGTCGCCGTCGACGCCGAGCGCGCGTCCGGCTACCGCTACGGACAGCGGGCATATCTCGTCCAGCTGCGCCGCGAGGGCGCCGGGACCGCGCTGATCGATCCCGTGGCCTGTCCCGATCTCTCCGGCCTCGGTGAGGCGCTCTCCGGCGTCGAGTGGGTGCTGCACGCGGCCACTCAGGACCTGCCGTGTCTGCGCGAGATAGGCATGGTGCCGACGCGGCTGTTCGACACCGAGCTCGCGGGACGTCTCGCCGGGTTCCCCAGGGTCGGCCTCGGCGCCATGGTCGAGAACGTCCTCGGCTTCGTACTCGAAAAGGGCCACTCCGCCGTCGACTGGTCGACCCGCCCGCTGCCCGAGCCGTGGCTGCGGTATGCGGCGCTGGACGTCGAGCTGCTCGTCGATCTGCGCGACGCGCTGGAGAAGGAGCTGGACCGGCAGGGCAAGCTGGAGTGGGCCCGGCAGGAGTTCGACGCGATCGCCTCGGCTCCGCCGCCGGAGCCCCGCAAGGACCCCTGGCGGCGTACGTCCGGGATGCACAAGGTGCGGCGGCGCCGGCAGCTCGCCGTGGTGCGGGAGCTGTGGCAGACGCGGGACCGGATCGCCCAGCGCCGGGACGTGTCGCCGGGGAAGGTGCTCGGGGACGCCGCCATTGTGGAGGCGGCGCTCTCACTTCCGAGCAATGTGCACGCGCTGGCTGCCCTGAACGGGTTCGGGAACCGGATGGGGCGGCGGCAGCTGGAGCAGTGGCAGGCCGCGGTGGATCGTGCGAAGGCCCTGACGGAGGCGCAGTTGCCGGCGCCGGGGCAGCCGGTGACCGGGCCTCCGCCGCCGCGCGCCTGGGCCGACAAGGACCCGGCCGCCGCGGCCCGTCTGTCGGCGGCCCGGGCGGCGGTGTCCGCCCTGGCCGAGCAGCTGAACATGCCCCAGGAGAACCTGATCACGCCGGACACGGTGCGGCGGGTGTGCTGGGAGCCGCCGAAGGTCGTCGACGCGGACTCGGTCGGTGCGGCGCTGGCGGGTCTCGGCGCGCGGACCTGGCAGGTCGAGCAGGTGACGCCGGTGCTGGTCGCCGCGTTGTCCGCCTAGGGCGGGGACTGACGGGGACCGACATCCGTGTGGACCGACGACGTGACGACCGTGACGGAGGCCGTGCGGCATCGGGCGGCGCCGGGCATCGGGGATCCACAGCGCCGCCTGTTCGATGTGACCTTCGCCGCTCGGGGCGACAGGACTGGGCAGCCACGTTACTCATAAGTAGCATGGCTATGAGCAAGCGCTCAGCGTCCCGCACCTCTGGAGGAGAGCCATCGTGCCTCGTACCGTCAGGGACGTCGTCTTCGTCGACGGCGTCCGTACCCCGTTCGGCAAGGCGGGCCCGAAGGGCATCTACCACGAGACCCGTGCCGACGACCTCGTCGTGAAGGCGATCCGGGAGCTGCTGCGCCGCAACCCGGGTCTCGACCCCAAGAAGATCGACGAGGTCGCCATCGCCGCGACCACGCAGATCGGTGACCAGGGGCTCACCCTCGGCCGCACGGCCGGCATCCTCGCCGGGCTGCCGCAGTCGGTCCCGGGCTACTCCATCGACCGCATGTGCGCCGGTGCCCTGACCGCCGTGACGACCACCGCCGGTTCGATCGCCTTCGGTGCGTACGACGCCGTCATCGCCGGTGGTGTCGAGCACATGGGCCGCCACCCGATGGGTGAGGGCGTGGACCCGAACCCGCGCTTCGTCAGCGAGAAGCTGGTCGACGAGTCCGCGCTGTTCATGGGCATGACCGCGGAGAACCTGCACGACCGCTACCCGACGATCACCAAGCAGCGCGCCGACGAGTACGCCGTGCGCTCGCAGGAGAAGGCCGCCAAGGCGTACGCCAACGGCAAGATCCAGCAGGACCTGGTGCCGATCTCGGTGCGCCGCACCAACGCGGAGGCCGGTGAGACGGGCTGGGGCCTGGTCACCGCCGACGAGCCGATGCGCCCGGGCACCACCCTGGAGAACCTCCAGGGCCTGAAGACGCCGTTCCGTGTGCACGGCCGCGTCACCGCCGGTAACGCCGCCGGTCTGAACGACGGTGCGACCGCCTCGATCATCGCGTCCGAGGACTTCGCCCGCGAGAACAACCTGCCGGTCAAGATGCGCCTGGTCTCGTACGCCTTCGCGGGCGTCGAGCCGGAGGTCATGGGCTACGGCCCGATCCCGGCGACCGAGAAGGCCCTCGCCAAGGCGGGCCTGTCGATCGAGGACATCAACCTCTTCGAGATCAACGAGGCCTTCGCCGTCCAGGTGCTCGCCTTCCTGGAGCACTACGGCATCGCCGACGACGACGCCCGCGTGAACCAGTACGGCGGCGCGATCGCGTACGGCCACCCGCTGGCCTCCTCCGGCGTCCGTCTGATGACGCAGCTGGCCCGCCAGTTCGAGGAGCAGCCGGAGGTCCGTTACGGCCTCACCACCATGTGTGTCGGCTTCGGCATGGGCGCCACGGTGATCTGGGAGAACCCGAACCACAAGGACGCCGGAGGCAACAAGTGAGCACCACCGAACTCCTGAAGGGCGCGGCCGAGCTGTTCCCCGACGAGGTCGTGACGTCCGCGCACGTACGCCACCTCGACCTCCCGTTCGGCGCCGGTCGCTTCGCGCTGATCACGCTGGACAACGGCTTCGACCACACCAAGCCGACCACCTTCGGCCCGGCCTCGCTGGCGAACCTGAACACCGCCATCGACCAGGTCGAGAAGGAGGCCGCGGCCGGCGAGATCGTCGGTGTCGGCATCACCGGCAAGCCGTTCATCTTCGCGGTCGGCGCCGACCTCAAGGGCGTCGAGCTGCTGAAGGAGCACAAGGACGCGCTCGCCATCGGCAAGGGCGGCCACGAGGTCTTCAAGCGTCTGTCGGGCCTCGCGGTGCCGACCTTCGCGTACTACAACGGTGCCGCGATGGGCGGTGGCGTCGAGGTCGGACTGCACTGCAAGTACCGGACCGTCTCGAAGGCGCTCCCGGCGTTCTCGCTGCCCGAGGTCTTCCTGGGTCTGGTCCCGGGCTGGGGCGGCTGCACGATCCTGCCGAACCTGATCGGCGCCGACAAGGCCGTCTCGGTGATCATCGAGAACAGCCTGAACCAGAACAAGCAGCTGGGGGGCCAGCAGGTCTTCGACCTCGGTATCGCGGACGCGATCTTCGAGGGTGCGGACTTCCTGGAGCAGTCGCTGATCTGGACCGCTCAGGTGCTGAAGGGCGACGTCGAGGTCGAGCGTCCCGTGATCGACCGCGGTGAGGCCTGGGACCAGGCCGTCGCCAAGGGCCGGTTCATCGCGGACTCCAAGGTGCACGGCGCCGCTCCGGCCGCCTACCGTGCGCTGGACATCATCGCCGCCGCCAAGAACGGCGACCTGCAGCAGGGCTACGACGCCGAGGACAAGGCCCTCGCCGACCTGATCATGGGTGGCGAACTGCGCGCCGGCATCTACGCCTTCAACCTGGTGCAGAAGCGCGGCAAGCGTCCCGCCGGTGCCCCGGACAAGAACCTGGCGCGCCCGGTCACCAAGGTCGGCGTGGTCGGCGCGGGCCTGATGGCCTCGCAGCTCGCCCTGCTCTTCCTGCGCCGCCTGGAGGTGCCGGTCGTGCTGACCGACATCGACCAGGAGCGCGTCGACAAGGGTGTGGGCTACGTCCACGCCGAGATCGACAAGCTGCTCGGCAAGGGCCGTATCAACCAGGACAAGGCCAACCGCCTCAAGGCCCTGGTCACCGGTGTGCTGGACAAGGCCGAGGGCTTCTCCGACGCCGACTTCATCATCGAGGCCGTCTTCGAGGAGATCGGCGTCAAGCAGCAGGTGTTCGCGGAGGTCGAGGCGGTCGCCCCGGCGCACGCGATCCTCGCCACCAACACCTCCTCGCTGTCGGTGACGGAGATGGCGTCGAAGCTGAAGAACCCCGAGCGGGTCGTGGGCTTCCACTTCTTCAACCCGGTCGCGATCCTCCCGCTCCTGGAGATCGTCCGCGGCGAGCAGACCGACGACGCCTCGCTGGCGACCGCCTTCGCGGTGGCCAAGAAGCTGAAGAAGACCGCGGTGCTGGTCAAGGACGCCCCGGCGTTCGTCGTCAACCGCATCCTCACCCGCTTCATGGGCGAGATCCAGAACGTCATCGACGAGGGCACCCCGGTCGAGGTCGCCGAGAAGGCCGTCGAGCCGCTCGGTCTGCCGATGTCCCCGCTGGTGCTCCTGGAGCTGGTCGGCCCCGCGATCGGTCTGCATGTCTCGGAGACCCTCAACCGGGCCTTCCCGGACCGCTTCACGGTCTCCCCGAACCTCGCGGCCGTCGTCAAGGCGGGCAAGCGCGGCTTCTACGTCTACGACTCCGGCAAGCCGGAGCTGGACCCCGAGGTCGCCGCGCTGCTGAAGCAGGGCGATGTCGTCCTGACCGAGGAGCAGGTCCGTGACCGTGTGCTCGACGCCGTCGCCCAGGAGATCGGGCTCATGCTCGACGAGGGTGTCGTCGCCGAGGCCCAGGACATCGACCTCTGCCTGATCACGGGCGCCGGCTGGCCCTTCCACCTGGGCGGCATCACGCCGTACCTGGACCGCGAGGGTGTCTCGGAGCGCGTGAACGGCAAGAAGTTCCTGGCTCCCGGCCTGGCGAGCGTCCCGGCATAGCGGGTCCCTACGGGCGTACGGTGCCCGGCACATCGACCGATGTGCCGGGCACCGGCATTTTCATTCCGCTGCCGGGCCGTTGTCCTCGACATGGATGACATGCAACTCGGTGCCGTCCTGGTCGCGTTTGGAGCGCCCGTGGATACCGACGGCGAGGTGCGAGGGGTCGGCGGGCTCGTCGAGGGCGACGAATGTGACGACATCCGGGTGGTGGCCGGTCACCAACCACCCTTCGCCGTTCTTGAGTTCGAGCACCCGGAAGTCGCCGGCCGAGGTCGCCACCTGCACAGGTCCGAACTCCCGCAGAGTCTCGGTGGCCCGCTCGGCGAGTTCTCCGGTGGGCTCGTCGATCACCACGCAGGTGCCATGCTCGAACAGCACCCATGACTTTCCGGAGCCGCTGAGGAGACGCCGCCAGGCGTCGATGAGTGTCTCGGTGTCCACGGCGGCCATCATGGCGCATGCCGGCCCCGGCGGCCTCGGGGCAGCGGCGATCACACCTCCCGCCAGGCCTCCAGCGCCAGTCCCGGCTCGTCCTTGCGGCGGGTGAGCAGCAGCTGTCCGGTGGACGGGGACAACGTTGCCGCCACCACGCGACCGTCCTCGTCCACCGCGAGGGACACCGTGGCGTCCGCGGGCAGGGCCGGGCCCGACTCGGCCCACCAGGCGCCGGCCGCCTCCTGCTCGGTCGGGTACGCGGCGAAGGCGACCCGGCCGCTCGCCGAGCGCTGGGCGAGCAAGGTGCAGTCGTGGCCGTCGAGTTCGCAGCGCACCGCGGAGACGGGTCCGGGTCCTGCCGAGGGCAGCAGGGTGACGGGTTTGGCGCCGGGGCGCCAGGCGCACAGGTCACCCGACTCGTCGGTGTAGAAGAGGGTCGTACCGTCCGGGGAGGTGGCCAGCGCACGCAGGGTGTCCGGGCGGACCTGCGCCTCCAGCGCCTCCTCCAGGGACGGCTGGGCTCCCGCCTCCTCCTGCCGCCAGTGCAGGATGCCGCCGGGGGCGGCCGCGTACACCTCGACGCGCCCCGACTCCCCCGTCACCGCCGCCAACTCCCCTTGTACGTCGCGCCCTTTGAGATCCCGCCAGGGTTCCCAGCCGCCCTTCTCCTTCTGTGCGACCATGCTCACCCCGCCGCCGTTGTTGCGGACGAAGACATGGGCGCGCCCCTCGGCGTCGACGGCGACGGCGGGCGGGCCGGTGCGGGACCCCTTCTTGTCCGGGTGCCCGAGCGGAGCCCAGTCGAGGGCGGCGAGCCGGGGCCGGAAGTGGGTGGAGTGCACGAGGCCCGCCTCGCCGGACACGGTGGGCCGCCAGGAGACCAGATGGGCGTACGAGTCGCTGCCCTGTCCGACCGCGGGTGACGGGTGCAGGATCTGCTCGCCGCCGACCCGGTGCGGGGCCGTCCAGGGGCCGCCGGGTGAGCGCTCCGCCCGGCACAGCAGGGCGTCGTCGGTGGGGAGGTAGACACTGAGCCGGCCGTCGCGGCCGCGTAGGAGCCAGTCGCCGTTCACCGCTTCACTCTAAGCGGGGCGACACGCGGGACGCGGCCCGGCCCCTGCGTCCTCGTACGTGCGGCCGGGCGCCGAGCGGGCAGGCTGTTCCTGAGCAACCACAGCACCAGTGAGAAGGAAGCCGATCTCATGACCGACCAGCTCACCGTGAGCGTCCTCGGCACCGGCATCATGGGCGCCGCCATGGCCCGCAACCTCGCCCGCGCCGGTCACTTGGTCCGCGCCTGGAACCGCACCCGCGCCAAGGCCGAGCCGCTCGCCGCCGACGGAGCGCACATCGCCGACACGCCCGCCGAGGCCGTCCAGGGCGCCGATGTCGTCCTGACCATGCTCTACGACGGTCCCGCCACCCTGGACGTCATGCGCCAGGCGGCCCCCGCGCTGCGCCGCGGCGCCGCCTGGGTGCAGTCGACCACGGCCGGCATCGAGGCGCTCACCCGACTGGCCGCGTTCGCCGACGAGCACGGCCTCGTCTTCTACGACGCCCCGGTGCTCGGGACCCGGCAGCCCGCGGAGGCCGGGCAGCTGACCGTGCTGGCCGCCGGGCCCGCCGAGGGCCGGGGGGTGGTGGAGCCGGTGTTCGACGCGGTCGGTGCCCGCACCATGTGGACCGGGGAGGACGCCGGCAGCGCGACCCGGCTGAAGCTGGTCGCCAACAGCTGGGTCCTCGCGGCGACCGCGGCGACGGGCGAGGTGCTCGCCCTGTCCCAGGCCCTGGACGTCGACCCGCAGAACTTCTTCGACCTGATCGCGGGCGGCCCGCTGGACATGGGCTACCTCAAGGTCAAGGCGGGGCTGGTCCTCGACAACAAGTTGTCCCCGCCCCAGTTCGCGGTGGCCACGGCCGCCAAGGACGCCCGGCTGATCGTCGAGGCCGGGCGGGAGAACGGCGTCCGTCTGGACGTCGCCGCCGCGACCGCCGAACGCATGGAGCGCGCCGCCACGCAGGGACACGGCGACGAGGACATGGCCGCCGCGTACTTCGCCAGCTTCGACGAGAAGCCGGTGGACTGAGCGGCGGGCAGCGGCCGCTGTGCGAACCTTGCCGCATGGCTGACAGCGACCCCCTGCTCGTGATCGTCGACGCCGCGAACGTCGTCGGGTCGGTGCCCGACGGCTGGTGGCGTGACCGGCGGGGGGCCGCGGAACGCCTCCGCGACCGGCTCGCGGCCGACGGCCTCCCCGGCCGCTCCGGTCCCGTGGAGATCGTCCTCGTGGTGGAGGGAGCGGCGCGCGGGGTGGAGACGGTGCCCGGCGTCCGGGTGGAGTCGGCGCCGGGCAGCGGGGACGACCGCATGGTCGACCTGGTCGCCGGGGCCGTGGGCCGCCCGGTCCTGGTGGTGACCGCGGACCGGGAACTGCGGCGCAGGGTACGGGAGTTGGGGGCGGAGGTCTCGGGACCCCGTACCGTCAGGCCTGCGTGACGACGGAGTTGACCGCCCCCTCCCGGCCCGGCGGCCTCAGGACCTCGCCGACACCGCCTGCTCGCCGCGTGCCAGACGGCTGTGGGAGCGGCCGTAGAGGAAGTACACGACGAAGCCGATCACCATCCAGATGGCGAACCGGAGCCAGGTCTCGGCCGGCAGGTTCAGCATCAGCCACAGCGAGGCGCACACCGACAGGACCGGGATGACCGGGACCCACGGGGTGCGGAAGGCCCGGTGCAGGTCGGGGCGGGTGTTGCGGAGGATGATCACGCCGATCGCGACGACGACGAAGGCGAAGAGCGTGCCGATGTTCACCAGTTCCGCGAGTTCGCTGAGGCTGGTGAAGCCGGCGACGATCGCGATGATCACGCCGAGCAGGATGGTCGGCCGGTGCGGGGTCCTGAACCGCGGGTGGACGTGCGAGAAGAAGGTGGGCAGCAGGCCGTCGCGGCTCATCGCGAAGAAGACCCGGGTCTGGCCGAGCAGCAGGATCATGCAGACCGTGGTCAGGCCGACGGCGGCGCCGAAGCTGATGAAGCCCGCGAACCAGGGGTGCCCGGTGGCCTTGAAGGCGTCGGCGAGCGGGGCGCTCACCGACAGCTTGGTGTAGTGCTCCATCCCGGTGACGACGATCGACACGGCGACATACAGCACCGTGCAGATGACGAGCGAGCCGAGGATGCCGCGCGGCATGTCCCGCTGCGGGTTCCTGGTCTCCTCGGCGGCCGTGGCGACGACGTCGAAGCCGATGAACGCGAAGAAGACGACGGACGCGGCGGTGAAGATGCCCATCACTCCGAAGTTGGAGGGCGCCCAGCCGAACATCAGCTGGATGAGCGGGGCCTTGAGGCTGCCGCCCGCCTCCACGGTCTGCGACTTCGGGATGAACGGCTTGTAGTTGTCGCCCTTGACGAAGAAGAGGCCCGCGACGATCACGGTCAGCACGACGGTCACCTTGATGGCGACGACGACGGAGGTGACCCGCGCGGAGAGCTTCGTGCCCACCACGAGGATCGCGGTCAGCACCAGGACCAGGGCGGCGGCGAGGATGTCGAAGCCGAAGCCGTGCGCCCCCTCCCTGCCGCTCAGCCTCTCGGGCAGATGCACGCCGGCGTTGTCCAGGAGCGAGGCGATGTACCCGGACCAGCCGACGGCCACCACCGCCGTACCGAGCGCGAACTCCAGGACCAGGTCCCAGCCGATGATCCAGGCGGGCAGTTCGCCCAGGGAGGCGTACGAGAAGGTGTACGCCGAGCCGGCCACCGGGACCGTGGAGGCGAACTCGGCGTAGCAGAGCGCGGCGAGGCCGCAGGCGACGCCGGCCGCGACGAAGGCCAGGGCGACGGCCGGGCCGGCGTTGTTCTTGGCCACCGTGCCGGTGAGGACGAAGATGCCGGTGCCGATGATGACGCCGACGCCGAAGACCGTCAGATCGAGCGCGGAGAGGGATTTCTTGAGCGCGTGCTCTGGTTCCTCGGTATCGAGGATGGACTGCTCGACCTTCTTCGTCCTAAAGAGGGTGCTGCTCACGGGCTGACCTCCCACGCTTCGTCGTCCTCGACATGATCGAGAGGGGGCGTACTGCGTATGCCCCGGCGCGGGCGGATTCACGCAGATGGGCCGCTTTCACCACCCTGGGCGGTGGCGGAAGCGGCCCATCCGGCGTGTCGGGTCAGTCGCGCGCGGGCTCCACCGAGTCGACCTCGGCCGCCTCACGGTCGAACCGGCCGTCGAGCTTGGAGACAAGACCGGTGACCTGGCGGGCGATGTCGGGGGCGGTGAGCCCGATCTCCGTCATGACCTCGGCGCGGGAGGCGTGGTCGAGGAAGCGCGGCGGGATGCCGAAGTCGCGCAGCGGCACGTCCACGCCCGCGTCCCGCAGCGCCTGCGCGATCGACGAACCGACGCCGCCGACACGGGAGTTGTCCTCGACGGTGACGACCACGCGGTGCCGCTCGGCGAGCGGGGCCATGGCCTCGTCGACGGGCTTGACCCAGCGCGGGTCGACGACGGTGGTGGAGATGCCCTGCTTGTCGAGCAGGGAGGCGATCTCCAGGCACATCGGGGCCAGGGCGCCCACGGAGACGAGCAGCACGTCCGGGGTGTCCGTGCCGGGCTCGCGCAGCACGTCCATGCCGCCCACCCGTCCCGCGGCGGGTACGGCGGGGCCGACGGCACCCTTGGAGAAGCGCACCACCGTCGGCGCGTCCTTGACCTCGACGGCCTCCCGCAGCTGGGCGCGCACCTGGTCGGCGTCGCGCGGCGCGGCGAGCCTGAGCCCCGGCACGACCTGCAGGATCGACATGTCCCACATGCCGTTGTGGGAGGGCCCGTCGGTGCCGGTGATGCCGGCCCGGTCCAGGACGAAGGTGACCCCGCACTTGTGCAGCGCGACGTCCATCAGGACCTGGTCGAAGGCCCGGTTCAGGAAGGTCGCGTAGACGGCGAAGACGGGGTGCAGTCCGCCGGTGGCGAGGCCCGCCGCGGAGACGGCGGCGTGCTGCTCGGCGATGCCGACGTCGTAGATCCGCTTCGGGAAGGCGTCCGCGAACTTCTTCAGGCCGACCGGCTGCAGCATCGCCGCGGTGATGGCGACGATGTCCTTGCGCTCCCGGCCGAGCCGGACCATCTCGTCGCCGAAGACGGACGTCCAGTCGGCACCGGATGCCTTGATGGGCAGGCCGGTGTCGGGGTGGATCGGGCCGATGCCGTGGAAGCGGTCGGCCTCGTCCTGGAGGGCGGGCTGGTAGCCGCGGCCCTTCTCGGTGAGGCAGTGCACGATCACCGGGCCGCCGAACCGCTTGGCCCGTGCGAGGGCCGACTCCAGCGCCTCGATGTCGTGACCGTCGATGGGACCGACGTACTTCAGACCGAGGTCCTCGAACATGCCCTGCGGTGCGATGAAGTCCTTGAGGCCCTTCTTCGCGCCGTGCAGCGTCTCGTAGAGCGGCTTGCCGACGACGGGCGTGCGCTCCAGCAGGTCCTTGCCGCGGGCCAGGAACCGCTCGTACCCGTCGGTCGTACGAAGAGTCGCGAGGTGATTGGCGAGGCCGCCGATGGTCGGGGCGTACGAGCGCTCGTTGTCGTTGACGACGATGACGAGGGGGCGGTCCTTGGCGTCGGCGATGTTGTTGAGGGCCTCCCAGGCCATGCCGCCGGTCAGGGCGCCGTCACCGATCACGGCGACCACGTGGTCGTCGCGCTCCAGGATCTGGTTGGCCTTGGCGAGGCCGTCGGCCCAGCCGAGCACCGTGGAGGCGTGGCTGTTCTCGATGACGTCGTGCTCGGACTCGGCCTGCGAGGGGTAGCCGGACAGGCCGCCCTTCTGCTTGAGCTTCGCGAAGTCCTGGCGGCCGGTGAGCAGTTTGTGCACATAGGACTGGTGGCCCGTGTCCCACAGCACCTTGTCCTTCGGGGAGTCGAAGACGCGGTGCAGGGCGATGGTGAGCTCGACGACGCCCAGGTTGGGGCCGAGGTGGCCGCCGGTCTTGGAGACGGCATCGACGAGGAAGGTCCGGATCTCCTCTGCCAGCTGGTCCAGCTGCTCCAGGCTGAGCCGGTCCAGATCGCGCGGTCCCCTGATGCGGGTCAGCAGCGGCACCCGTGCCTCCTTGCAGTAGAGCTGTTGCCGGGCTCGTCGAGTCTAATGTTCCGCCCGTACGCCCGACGCCCGGGCAGTGCGTCATAGGTCACGCGATCGGCTGTACCCAAGATCGGCCGGGCCTATGACATGACTGTGCCCGGCACCGCCGTTGGCACCGGGCACAGGTATGGGGGGAGGGCGCCGCAAGGCGCCCCTCCAGGGGCGCGGGGCGCAGGGCGCCGCAGGCGCCCCAGGGGCGCGGGGCTGTATCGATGTGCGGCTACCGCCGCGCGGGCGCGACCAGCCACACCCGCCGACAAGAGGGGCCGCCTGCGGCCCCCTCAGGGGGCGCGGGGAACTGCGCGACCAGCCACAATGGATCGGCACCCGCAATACCACCGCACCCCCACGGCGCTCCCGCGGAGCGTTATGCGCGTCCCGCAGCCTTCTGGCTCCTACGGCTGACGGAGTCAATAACCACCGCACCGAGCAGAACCGCACCCGTGATCATGTACTGGATCGACGTGTTCATGTTCAGCAGGTCAAGCCCGGTCTGGATCGACTGGATGACCAGCATGCCCAGCAGCGCGGACCACACCGAACCCCGCCCGCCGAACAGCGACGTACCACCGATGACGGCCGCCGCGATGGCGAGCATCAGGGTGTTGCCGCCACCGGCGGTCAGCGTCGCGCTCGCGGTCTGGCCGGCGAAGAACATGCCGCCGATCGCCGCGAACATGCCGGAGATGGCGAACACGGTGATCCGGACCATCGGCACGCTGATACCGGCACGGCGGGCCGCCTCGATGCCACCGCCGACCGCGAAGACCTTGCGGCCGAAGGTGGTGCGCCTGAGCACGAAGTCGACGACCACGAGGCAGGCGAGGAAGATCACCAGGGCGTTGGAGACACCGGCGGCGTTGTTCAGCACAGCCGCGGCCACGAAGGAGGCCACGGCGAGCAGAGCCACCCGCACCAGGATCTCGCTGGTGGGACGGAAGGGCACACCGGCCGCCCGGCGGCGGCGCTGCTCGTTGAACTGACCCACGAGCGCCAGTACGACACCCAGGCCGGCCAGCAGATAGGCGCCGACGATGGCCTGGTCCATGAAGAAGGAGTTCTGGCCGAAGAGGTGCACCGGGCCGGTGTCGGCCGGGATGTTGATGGTGCCGCTGGAGCCCAGCAGCCACAGCATCAGACCGTTCCAGCCGAGGAAGCCGGCGAGTGTCACCACGAAGGCGGGCACGCCGATTCTCGCGAAGAAGAACCCGTGCAGTGCACCGATGCCGATCCCGGTCAGGATCGTCAGGACCAGCGCGAGCCAGTCGTTCATCCCGTGCTCGACCACGAACACGGCGAAGATCGTCGAGGCCAGACCGCTGACCGAGCCGACGGACAGGTCGATCTCGCCGAGCAGCAGCACGAACACCAGGCCGATGGCGAGCATGCCGGTGGCCGACAGGTAGTAACTGATGTTGGAGAGGTTGTCGGCGCTCAGGAAGCGGTCGTTCTTCAGCTGGAAGATCGTCCAGATGATGATCAGACCGATGACGACCGGCAGCGAGCCCAGCTCGCCGCCCTTCACCTTGCGCTTGAACTCGGTGAGGTAGCCCTTGAAGCCCTCTTCGCGGACCAGCAGCCGCGGGTCGACGACGGCGACCGGAGCGGCTGTCGGGTCGTCGGCCGGGGTCGCGGTCTCCTGCTGTTCCGGCGCGCTGTCCGTCTTGGAAACCTTGGACGTGTCGCTCACTGTGCCGCCTCCGTGCTGCGACGCCCCGCACGACGGGTCACGGCGTTTTCCGTGGCTCCGGTGATCGCGGCGATGATCTCTTCGTGACTGGTGTCCTTCACGGGGAAGGAACCGTTGTTCCTGCCCAGGCGAAGGACGGCGACGGTGTCCGCGACGGCCTTCACGTCGGCCATGTTGTGGCTGATGAGGATGACGGCGAGGTTCTGCTCGCGCAGCCGCTCCACGAGGTCGAGGACCTGGGCGGTCTGCTCGACGCCGAGGGCGGCGGTGGGCTCGTCGAGGATGACGACCTTGGGCTCACCGATCAGGGCACGGGCGATGGCGACGACCTGGCGCTGACCGCCGGAGAGGCTCGCGATCGGGATGCGCACGCTCGGGATCCGGATGGAGAGCGTGCTCAGCAGCTCGCGGGCCTTCTTCTCCATCGACACCTCGTCGATGACGCCGCGGTGCAGCAGCTCGCGTCCGAGGTAGAGGTTGCCGACCACGTCAAGGTTGTCGCACAGGGCGAGGTCCTGGTAGACGGTCGCGACGCCGAGTCCCTGGGCGTCGTGCGGCTTGTTGATGCTGACCGGCCGGCCCTCCCACTCGATGACGCCGTCATCGATGGGGTGGACTCCGGCGATCGTCTTGACCAGGGTCGACTTCCCTGCGCCGTTGTCGCCGACCAGGGCGACGACTTCTCCGGCGTGGACCTCCAGTTCGACATCGGTGAGGGCCTGGACCGCACCGAATCGCTTGGAGACTCCGCGCAACGCCAGCACGGGCGTAGCGGACACGTGAACCATCTCCTTCGCCGCCTGACCGGCGGGGATGCCGCGCTTGGGGTAGTGCGCGGAGAGGTGTGCGAGGACGCACGAGGTTTACAGGATGAACATGCGCGAATCCGCTGCCCTTGGCAACGGTTCCGTCCGGCGCCCGTCCCGGTAGCGGGGTATTGAAAGCCGGGGCGGACGCCGGACAGGCTTCGCGGGACCACCACAGGGCGGTCGCGGCCGCGGTGACCGCCCAGGGGTCCGGGCAGTCACTCGGGTGCTCGACTACTCGAGGCCCGCGGCCTTGCAGGCCTTGGCGTAGGCGGGGGTGCAGATCTGCTGGACGGTGTACAGACCGTCCTTGACGACCGTGTCCTTGATGTTGGCCTTGGTGACCGAGACCGGGGTCAGCAGCTGCGAGGGCACCTTGTCGCCGGAGCCGCTGGTCAGGGTCGTGGTGGCGAGGGAGGTGATGCTCTTGCCCTGGGCCAGGTCGACCGCGAGCGTCGCGGCACCCTCGGCCTCCGGCTTGTAGGCCTTGTAGACGGTGCTCGACTGGGTGCCCGCGAGGATCCGCTGGATGGCGGCGAGTTCCGCGTCCTGACCGGTCAGCGGGATACCGGAGATGCCTGCGCCCTTGAGGGTGTTGGCGATACCACCGGCCATGCTGTCGTTGGCGGAGTAGACACCCGCGATGTTCTTGGCACCGAGCTGGGTGATGGCCGCGGACATCTTCTGGGCGGCCACGGTGTCCTTCCACAGACCGGACTGCTCGTAGGCGATGTCGACCTTGCCGTCGAGGGCCTGGTGTGCGCCCTTCTTGAACTGCGCGGCGTTCGGGTCGGCGTCGTCACCGTTGATCATGACGACCTTGGAGCTCTTGGTCGCCTTCGAGCCCAGCGAGGTGAGCAGCGCCTGGCCCTGCAGCTCGCCGACCTTGACGTTGTCGAAGGAGATGTACGCGGAGACCGGGCCCTGCGCGAGACGGTCGTACGCGACGACCTTGATGCCCTTGTTCACCGCGGTCTGGATGGAGGACTTGATGGCCGCGGAGTCCTGGGCGCTGATCACGATGACCTTGACACCCTTGGTGATCATGCTGCTGACCTGCTGCGCCTGCTTGGCCGCGTCGGCGTTGGCGTTGGCGTACTGCACCGAGCAACCGGAGCAGAGGGCCTTCACCTTGGCCTCGAAGAGCGGCCGGTCGAACTGCTCGTAGCGGGTCTGGGTGTTGTCGGGAAGAAGCAGGCCGATCGACGTGTTGCCGCCCGAGGTGGTGCCCGAGGACTTCTTGTTGTTGTCGCCGGCCTTACCACAGGCGGCCACAGCGAGAGCCATCGAGACCGCGGTCGTACCGATCACGACCTTACGCATCGTTGCGTTCATTTTGGGGGTGCCTCCCTGACAGGGCCGCAACGCTGCGGCCGAGGTGGCTGGAAGTCAACTCGGCCACACGTGCGACGTCAAGAAGTAAATACTTAACGAGATGGCAACGGCGTCATGCGTTCTCTAAGTGAAGGCAGGTGTCGCAGTCGACAAGGTGCCGTCCAAAAGGGTCGAATCGCCCATCTCGCTGAGTGCGAGAGCGAGCGCTCCGAGCACCTCCGCACGGCCCCCAAGTGCCCCCGGGAGAACGGACAGTTGGCGCGCCGCACTGGGGATGGCATAGCGGCCGACTGACTCCCTGATGGGCCCGAGCACCAGCTCACCGGCCTCGGCGAGATCACCGCCCAGGACCACCCGGCTCGGGTTCAGCAGATTGCAGAGATTGGCGACTCCAGAACCGATGTGACGGCCGACGTCGGCGATCACCCGACGGCAGCCCGGGTCTCCGTCCCTGGCCAGCCGCACGACGCCTTCCATCGTCAGGTCGGTGCCGTGGCTCGACTGGAGCAACGGAAGCACATAGCGCGCTGCCGCAAAGGTTTCCAGGCATCCCCGGTTACCGCAGCGGCAGACAGGGCCGGATTCATCGAGTGTAATATGTCCGATTTCTCCCGCAGTACCGCCTGGACCCCGGTAGATCTTCCCGTTGATCACCAGACCCGCGCCGACACCGCTCGCGACCTTGATGTACGCCAGGTCCCTGACCCCCCGGCCACTGCCCCAGACCAGCTCGCCGAGGGCGCCGAGATTGGCGTCGTTGTCCACGTGCACGGGGACGCCGAGCCGCCCTCGCAGCTCCTCTGCGGGCTTGGTGCCGATCCAGCCGGGCAGGATCGCGGACGAGCCGAGGGTGCCGGACTCGACGTCGATCGGACCGGGCACACCGAGGCCCACGCCCGCGACTTTGGACCGGTCGACACCCGTTGCTGCAATCAGGCGATTGACCAGCTCTTCCGCCCGGTCGAAGCCCTGCGCGGAGGAGGCGTCCACGTCCAGCGGCTCGGACTCCTCGGCCAGCACCTGGTGGGCGAGATTCCCGACCGCGACGCGCAAATGCGTGTGCCCGAAGTCCACGCCGATGACGATCCCGGCGTCACCGCTGAGGGAGACGCTGCGGGCTCTTCGGCCGCCCGCCGATGTGGGCGTGACCTCGACCGTTCCGCCATCCTTGAGCTCGCGGACGATGTTGGAGACCGTTGCCGCGGACAGCCCTGTGGTCCTCGCGATCTCCGCCTGCGTGAGTGACCCGGCCAGCCGGACGGCCCGTACGACCCGCTCCAGGTTGGCTCGGTGCAGTGACGACTGCGACCCCGGAGTCTCCACGACGACCTCCTGCGCGCGGGACCGCTTCGATGAGGCCCCGTCTATGTCCAACTAGTGAACTCTAAGCTGAGCCGTTCGGGTCGCCTCCCGTCAAGAGGTTGAACTGTTTCCGGGCCGTCGAACACACCCGGACGGATGCGCACAGACGCATGCGCGCCGTTCCCCCGAGTCCCGGGGAACGGCGCGCACGCCGGGCGTGGGAGCGCTACTTCAGCGCGCCCGCCGTCAGCCCCTGCACCACCTGCCGCTGGAAGACGATGTACGCCGCCAGCACCGGCAGCATCGCCATCACCAGGCCGGCGAAGAGCCCTGACCAGTCGCCCTTGTACCCCTGGCTGGCCGCCAGCTGCACCAGGCCCTGGGTGAGCACGCGCTTGTCCGGGTCGGTGTTGAGCACCGTCGGCAGCATGTACTGGTTCCACTGCCCGAGGAAGTTGAAGATCCCCACGCTGATCAGACCGGGCTTGGCCATCGGCAGCATGATCTGGAAGAAGGTCCGGCTGTGCGAGGCCCCGTCGACGAAGGCCGCCTCGGCGACCGAGGTCGGCAGGGTGCGGAAGAACGCCGTCAGGAAGAAGACCGTGAACGGCAGCGAGTAGGCGATGTAGACCAGGATCAGGCCGTGGATGGTGTTCAGCAGGCCCATGTTGTTCACGACGTAGAACAACGGGACCAGCGCCAGCATGATCGGGAAGCTCATGCCTCCGATGAAGAGGTAGTAGATGAAGCGGTTGCCCGGGAAGTCGAAGCGGGCGAGCACATACGCCGCCATCGAGCCGAGGACCAGCGTGCCGATGAGCGAACCGCCCACCACCAGGATGGTGTTGAGGAAGTAGTCGCTCATGTTGGCGTCGGTCCAGGCCCGCGCCCAGTTGTCGAAGTGCAGCTTGTCCGGCAGCGCCCAGGGCGAGCTGAAGATGGAGCTGTCGTCCTTGAAGGACGTCATCACCGCCCACAGCAGCGGCATGACGACCATGAACGCCCACAGGACGAGCATCCCGTGGGAGAAGACGTTGAGGACGTTGCCCTCTTTCTTCTCCTTGCCGGGCACCTCGGACGGGACGTCGAGCTTGGAGACGGAGGCACCGGACTCGGCCGGTACGGAGGCGGGGGTATCGGTCGTCTTCATCTCTGATCAGTACTCCAGCCGCTCGCGCCGGCCCAGCCGCATCACGATCGCCGCGAAGGCCAGCGTGACGATGAGCAGGGCGACGCCGATGGTGGTCGCGTAGGCGGCCTGTCCGTCACGGAACGCCTTCTGGTACACGTACAGGACCATGACGGTGGTCGAGTAGTCGGGACCGCCGGGCCCGGTCGTCATGATCTGTACGACCGCGAACGACTCGGCTCCCAGCGCGAGGATGCCCATGTAGACCCAGCCGGACTGCACGGTGTCCCACAGCAGGGGCAGGGTGATCCGGAAGAACGTGCTGACGCGGCTCGCCCCGTCCAGCAGCGCGGCCTCGTACAGGTCCGCCGGAATGGAGGCCATACCGGCGGAGAAGAGGACCACGAAGAAGCCGACCGAGGACCAGACCAGCACCGCCATCACACACCACAGGGCCAGGCTCGGATCACCCAGCCACAGCGGCTGAACGCTGTCGAGCCCGATTCCCCGCAGCAGGGAGTTGATCGCGCCGCTGTCCGGGTTGTACGCGAAGGCGAACAGCAGGGCGACGATCGCGATCGAGAGCACCTGCGGGAAGAAATAGACGATTTTGTAGAAGGACGAACCGCGGACACCGGAAATCACCGGGCCGCCCCGCCTTCTCCGCCCGCCGACATTGATCATGAAGGCGAAGAACAACGCCAGACTGATCGTCACCACCGGCAGCACCAACGCGAACAGCAGGCTGTGCTGCAACGACTTCCAGAAGATCTCGTCGTCGAGCATCCTTTTGTAGTTGTCGAAGCCGACCATCTTGAATTCGGGGCTCAGGCCGGTCCAGTCCGTGAACGAGTAGTAGATGGACTGGATGAACGGCCAGACGACGAAAAGCGCATAGAGCCCCAGGGGCAGCGCCAGAAACCCCACGATGAACCGGTACTTGCCGTGCTGCATTACTACCTACCCCGATCTCTGGGCGGGTGCTGCCTGTGCTGCTGGTGGTGACGGGCCCTCACTGGTGCTTGTAGTGCTTGATCGACGTGTCCTTGGCGGCCGCGTCGGCGAAGCCCTGGATCTTCTTGATGGCTTCGGCCGGGGTGATACGGCCGGCCATCATCTCGCCGAGGCCCGCCACACCGATCTGCTCCTTCTGCAACTGGACGTACCAGTCCTGCAGCCGCGGATTGAGCACATTGTTCCCGGCCAGCTTCAGCGCCGCGACACCGGACTTCAGACCCGGGGTCAGGGAGATCCCGGTGGTGCCGCCGTTGAACGCGGTCAGCGACTTGACCTTGGTGGTGAAGTTCTTCGAGGAGGCCTCGCTGAGCATGATGCGCAGCTGCTCCATGCCGCCCTCGGGGTTCGCCGCCTTGGCCGGGACGATGAAGGGCTCACCGCCGGAGGCCCAGATGGTGCCGAAGGGCATCTTGTCGGAGCTGTCGATGCCGGTGGGCGCGGAGACCGCCAGATTGAAATCGGCGGGGATGACGTTCGCCGACTCGTTCTCCACCCAGGAGCCGTTCGGGATGAACAGCGCCTTGCCCTTGGCCCAGGCGGTCTGCGACTGGATGTGGTCGAGGCCGGGGGTGCCCTGGAGGATGTAGCCCTTCTTGTAGAGCTCGTAGTAGGCGTCGAAACACGCCTTGACGGCCGGGTGCTTCCAGGCGTTCGGCTCGAGGTTGTCGATGGCGTCGAGGACCTCACGGCCGCCGACCTTGCCGATCATCGGGTAGAGCGAGAAGGGGATGTAGTACGGGTATTTGCCCGCGTACGTCCAGCCCGCCATGCCCTTCTTCTTGGCCTTCTCGCACACGGCGAGCATCTCGTCCCAGGTCTTCGGGTACTGCGCGTCGAGCGAGTCCAGCGCCTTCTGCGAGTACCAGACGCCGTACACCGTGTAGGCGTAGTACATGATCCAGACGGGGTTGCCGTCGAACTGGCCCATCTCCACGATGCCGGGGCGCAGCGTGTCGCGGACCTTCTTGTTCGGGTCGTCGTAGGAGGGGGCGTCGAGGAGCGGGGTGAGGTCGGCGAGCTGGTTCTTGCCGACCAGGACGCCCATGTCCATCTGCTCGGCGCCGGAGTTGTCGATGAGGTCCGGCGGGGTGCCCTGGTTGAAACGGGGCTGGAGAGTGGACTGGATCTTCTGGGTGGCGGAGAACTTCACCTTCGCCTTGGGGAAGTTCTGCTCGTAGATCTTCACGGCGTCCTGGGCGTACTCCTTGCCGAAACCGCCGTCGAACAGGACGAACTCCATGCCCGCGGTGTCGTTCACACCCAGCGGGTTCTTGGCGGTCTTCTTGCCCGCCTTGGCCTTGCTCCCGTTGCCCCCGCCGCCACTGCTGGCGCAGGCCGACAGGAAACTCATCGTGGGTACGGAGATCAGTCCGAGCGCAGCGGACCGCTTGATCAGATCGCGGCGGCCGACACCCGCGTTGCCGGTGTTCTCGGCGGAAGTGGATCCCATGCTCAAGTCCTCGCCTTCTCCAGGACTCAGGCGGTGAACCGGATCCTCCCGGCACCGCGGTCAGGTCAGCAGGGTCGTGCAGGAAGTGCGGATGGTGAAGAACGGATCGGGTGAATCGCCGACAGGTATAGTCCACTTCCCGCCAACGGAGCAAGATCGAATGCAAGGTTGGCCAATGGTCTTATCCGAGTTGAGACCTCCAGGAAATATGAGGCGCCTGTGGCCGCCTTGCCGGAAAAATCCGCGACATACACCCCGAATGCCACAGTCAACACCCTTGACATCACTGAGCACTTGACCCACTACTGGTCTCTGCGCGTGCCAGTTGACAACGTTGTCCAGAGCGCATGCGAGTGAGCCGAAGGGGTGCACCGGTGTCGAGGGAGATGGGGGCCCCTCCCGCGCGAGCGAAGTTCGAGCGTGGGGGAGCGCGGAGGCCCGAAGGGGTGAGCACGGTCGTGCCCTCGACACCGGCATGGAGCGCCCCGCAGGTGAACGAGCCAAAAAGACAGGGAGGGTGCTGGCGTATGCGGCACAGAGCTCGGCACAGGTGGGGTCCGGCGGTCGTGATCACGACCGCCTTTGTCATGGCGGTGGGCTCGCAGGGGGCGGCGGTCGCCCTGCCCGACGCGCCGCCCAAGGCCGACCGGGAGTTCGCCTCCTCCTTCGAGGCGGGCGATCCGGCCCCGGACTGGCTCAACACCGTCGACACCGCGGCGGACGGCAGCAAGCGGGCCTCCGGTGTCGACGGCGGCTACAGCACCGGCATCCCGGGCAATGTCACCGACCATGTCACGGACGTGCGCGCCAGCGCCGAGAACACGGACGGCGGCGAGGTGAAGGAGAACCTCGTCGACGGCGAGTCCGGCACCAAGTGGCTGACCTTCGCGCCCACCGGCTGGGTCGAGTTCGACCTGGACAAGCCGATCAAGCTGGTGACATACGCGCTGACCTCGGCCAACGACGTCGCCGAGCGCGATCCGAGGGACTGGACCCTGCAGGGCTCCACGGACGGCAAGGACTGGAAGACCGTCGACACCCGCTCCGGCGAGTCCTTCTCCGAGCGCTTCCAGACCAGGTCGTTCGACCTCGCCGCGCCGGCCGAGTACCAGCACTTCCGGCTCGACATCACGAAGAACAACGGCGCGGACATCCTGCAGCTGGCCGATGTGCAGTTCTCCACGGGCGGCAGCGGCGGCCCGGTCCCGCAGGACATGCTCTCGCTGGTCGACCGCGGCCCGAGCGGCTCGCCCACCGCGAAGGCGGGCGCCGGGTTCACCGGAAAGAGAGCCCTGCGTTACGCCGGACGGCACACCGCCGCCGGGCGGGCGTACTCGTACAACAAGGTCTTCGACGTGAACGTGGCCGTCGGCCGGAACACCCGGCTGTCGTACCGGATCTTCCCGTCGATGGCGGACGGGGACCGCGACTACGACGCCACGAACGTGTCGGTGGACCTCGCCTTCACGGACGGCACCTATCTGAGCGACCTCGGCGCGAGGGACCAGCACGGGTTCACGCTGTCGCCGCAGGGCCAGGGCGCCTCGAAGGCCCTCTACGTCAACCAGTGGAACAACGTGGCCTCGCAGATCGGGTCGGTCGCGGCCGGAAAGACGGTCGACCGGATCCTGGTGGCCTACGACTCCCCCAGCGGCCCGGCGAAGTTCCGCGGCTGGCTGGACGACATCGCGATCAGGCCGGTCGCGCCGGAGCCGCCGAAGGCCCATCTGTCCGACTACGCGCTCACCACCCGCGGCACGAACTCCAGCGGCGGCTTCTCGCGCGGCAACGACCTCCCCGCGACCGCCCTGCCGCACGGCTTCAACTTCTGGACGCCGGTGACCAACGCGTCCTCGCTGAGCTGGCTGTACGACTATGCACGTGCGAACAACGACGACAACCTGCCGACGATCCAGGCGTTCAGTGCCAGTCACGAGCCGAGCCCGTGGATGGGCGACCGGCAGACCTTCCAGGTGATGCCGTCGGTCGCCGCCGGCACTCCGGACACCGGTCGTCAGGCCCGTGAACTGGCCTTCCGGCACGAGAACGAGACCGCACGGCCGTACTACTACGGGGTGCGGTTCGAGAACGGGCTGAAGGCCGAGATGGCCCCGACCGACCATGCGGCGGCGCTCCGGTTCACCTACCCCGGCGACGACGCGAGCGTGGTCTTCGACAATGTGACGGAGCAGGCGGGGCTCACCCTCGACAAGGACGACGGGATCGTCACCGGCTACTCGGACGTGAAGTCCGGGCTGTCGACGGGCGCGACCCGGCTGTTCGTGTACGGCGTGTTCGACAAGAAGGTGACGGACGGCTCGTCGAGCGGGGTCAAGGGCTATCTGCGCTTCGACGCCGGCGAGGACCACACGGTCACCCTCCGCCTCGCCACCTCGCTCATCAGCATCGACCAGGCCAAGGACAACCTCCGTCAGGAGATCCCGGACAGCACGTCCTTCGACGCGGTGAAGAACCGCGCCCAGCGGATCTGGGACCGCCTGCTCGGCAAGGTCGAGGTCGAGGGCGCGACGCCGGACCAGCTGACCACGCTGTACTCGTCCATGTACCGGCTGTACCTGTACCCCGACTCCGGCTTCGAGAAAGTCGGTTCGGCATACCAGTACGCCTCGCCGTTCTCGCCGATGCCCAGCCAGGACACACCGACCCACACCGGCGCGAAGATCGTGGACGGCAAGGTGTACGTCAACAACGGCTTCTGGGACACCTACCGGACGACCTGGCCGGCGTACTCGCTGCTGACCCCCGGTCAGGCGGGCGAGATGGTGGACGGGTTCGTGCAGCAGTACAAGGACGGCGGCTGGACCTCGCGCTGGTCCTCCCCCGGGTACGCGGACCTGATGACCGGCACCTCCTCGGACGTGGCGTTCGCGGACGCGTACATCAAGGGCGTGAAGTTCGACGCGAAGGCGGCGTACGAAGCGGCCGTGAAGAACGCGACGGTGGTCCCGCCGATGTCGGGCGTGGGCCGCAAGGGCATGACGACCTCGCCCTTCCTCGGCTACACCACGACCTCCACCAACGAGGGCTTCTCATGGGCGATGGACGGCTACAACAACGACTACGGCATCGCCCGGATGGGCCAGGCTCTCTACCAGAAGACGGGTGAGAAGCGGTATAAGGAGGAGTCCGAGTACTTCCTCAACCGCGCTCAGGACTACGTCAACCTCTATGACAAGTCGGCCGACTTCTTTCAGGGCCGGAACGACCGGGGCGACTGGCGGCTCGACGCCTCCACGTACGACCCACGGGTGTGGGGCTACGACTACACCGAGAGCAACGGCTGGGGTTACGCCTTCACCGTCCCGCAGGACACCCGGGGCCTGGCGAACCTGTACGGCGGCAAGGGCGCGCTGGCCAAGAAGCTGGACCGGTTCTTCTCGACCCCGGAGACGGCCGACCCGCAGTTCGCCGGCTCCTACGGCGGAGTCATCCACGAGATGACCGAGGCCCGGGACACCCGGATGGGCATGCTCGGGCAGTCCAACCAGCCCGCCCACCACATCCCCTATCTGTACGACGCGGCCGGACAGCCGTGGAAGACGCAGGAGAAGGTGCGCGAGATCCTCTCGCGGCTCTACACCGGCAGCGAGATCGGCCAGGGCTACCACGGCGACGAGGACAACGGCGAGCAGTCGGGCTGGTACCTCTTCTCGGCCCTCGGCTTCTACCCGCTCGTCATGGGCAGCGGCGAGTACACCATCGGCTCCCCGCTGTTCACCAAGGCCACCGTGCATCTGGAGAACGGCCATGACCTGGTGATCAAGGCACCCGCGAACAGCCGCAGGAACATCTACGTCCAGGGCGTGCGCTTCAACGGGCAGGCGTGGAACTCGACTTCGCTCCCCCACTCGCTGCTCGCCAAGGGCGGGGTCCTGGAGTTCGACATGAGCGCGAAGCCGTCCTCGTGGGGCACGGGCAGGAACGCGGCGCCCGTGTCGATCACCCAGGACGACAAGGTGCCGGCACCGCGCGCGGACGTGCTGAAGGGCGACGGGCCGCTGTTCGACAACACCTCGGCCACGGATGCGACGGTGACCTCCGTCGACCTCCCGGTCTCCGGGCCGGTCAAGGGCCTTCAGTACACGCTGACTTCGTCCGCAGACCACACGAAGGCACCGACCGGCTGGACGCTTCAGGGGTCGGACGACGACGGCACCACCTGGCAGACCCTCGACAAGCGGTCCGGCGAGTCCTTCACCTGGGACCGGCAGACACGCGCGTTCACTGTGACGTCTCCCGGGACGTACGGGAAGTACCGGTTGGTCCTGGACGGCGAGGCAGTGATGTCGGAGGTCGAACTGCTCGCCTGAGCAGCGGCGTCGGGACCCTGTCGCCTCAACTGGTTTGACACTGTTGCCGGTTGAGGCGATAGGGTTCTTGTGCAGACCATGCGACAACGTTGTCCTCGCATTTCCGGTCTCACCGCAAGCCGACACCACCCGGGCAGGTACTCCCCCGGCCTGCACCGGCTCGCGGACCCGGTGGCCGACCCATCGCCACCGGGTCCGCCCCGAGCGGCCCTTCAGCCGACGCGGCAGGGCAGGCTCGTCGCCGTATCACCGCCGTCGCCCGTGACGACGTATCCGAAGGTCGTGCTCTTCCCCGGATCCAGCGAACCGTTCCAGTCGGCGTTGTGGACCATCACGTCCTGGCCGTTGTAGGTGGCGTTGCCGTTCCACAGACTGTCGACCTTCTGGCCGCCCGGCAGCGTCCAGTCGACCATCCAGCCCAGCATCGGGACGTCTCCGGTGTTGGTGACGGTCACCTCGGACTGGTAGCCGCCGCTCCAGCTGTTGGTGGTCCTGCGGACGGCCTCGCACTTGCCCGGTACCGGGTCGGTGGGGTTGCCGGGGTCGTGGATGCCCGTGACCTCGCCGTGGCCGCCGTCGAAGACGACGTCGGAGCAGGAGTAGAAGGTCTCCGTGCTGTCCGAGCGCTGCCAGACCATGTAGATGATGTGGCGGCCCGACTTGCCGGCGGGCAGCTGCCCCGTCCAGGAGTAGTGGGCCTCGACCGTGCCCGGGGTGCCGTTCAGGGGCGGGTGGTCCACGGTGAGGAAGGGTTTGTCCTCCATGTCGTCCCAGGTGAGGGGCTTGGTCGGGTCGAAGCCGTCCTTGGTGATGTAGACGTGGAACCAGCCCGGGTGCGCCGCCCAGGCGTTGTACGAGAAGTCGACGGTCGCGCCCGAGGTGAGATGGGTCAGCGGCCAGTCGCTGCGCGGGAGGTTGAACCCGGTGAAGTTGGGGTTGCCGCCGCTGCAGAGCTGCCCGTCCGGGACGAAGCCGCGGGTGCGGCCCGCGCCGTCGGAGCGCAGCACGGAGAACCAGTTGTAGAACGGCGTGGTACCGCTGACCTGTTGGGCCGCCTTGCAGGCCGGGTTGACCGGTTTGATCTCACCGGTGCTGGTCAGGCCGTCCTGCCAGCACAGGAAGGTACGGCTGCCGGGCTTCATGGGGGTGCCGTGGGCTTGCGCCTTGCCGCCTGCCGTGATGACGAGGGCGAAGGCGGGGAGGGTGGCGAGGAGCGAGACGAGGACGAAGAAGAGAGCCCTGGTGGTTAATCGGCGCGCCGGTCGGCGCGTTCTTGTCAGGATCATGACATCTGAGTCCTTCAGGTACGGCCGGATGGATGCGGATGTGCGGGTACGAGCGAGGCGGGACGCGCGGCCCGGGGGGCGGCGGGTTCCGGTCCGTCGTCCTGTATGGGAGCGCTCCCACCTCGCCCTGGTGGAAAGTAGCGCCGCTTGGCTCACTTGTAAACGACTGACGCAGTGGTCGTCCCGGGCCGCAGGGGTACGACACGCGCCGAGTCCGACTGGTTCTGGAAGAACTCGAAGGACACAGGTCACTCCTTTCACGCGCCCCGGCGCTTTTTCGTGCGCCGCTATGGATTTCGCGCTCCGCCCGCGCTCCCTGCTTCCACAACTCGGAACTCCGTCAGGCAACTTCGGAGAAAGTACGGCCGGCCCTGCGTTGTTCCAGCGATGGGAAGGGTGCCAGGAGCGCTGATCACAGTGGTTTTCGTGGGGTCGTCCACACCTCATGACCACCTGGCGCGATCATGCCAAGTTCTATCAGCTCTATTCTCTTTGACCGAGGCATAATGATGGGATCGAAGAGCTAGGAACTTTTTGTGCATGGCCGCCCGGGTTCAGGGTACGTGCACCGTCTAAGGAGCGGCGATGACACCCCCCGTGGACCCCAGCCTCAACCGGCGAAAGCTACGCCTTGCCCTGCGCCAGGCGCGTGAGCGCGCCCGAATGACCCAGCGCGAAGCCGCCGAGCGGGTGGAGTGGTCGCAGTCGAAACTCATTCGGGTGGAGACCGGCACGGTCAGTGTGTCCGTCAGCGATCTGCGGGCCCTCATGGCCTTGTACGGCATCACCGACTCGGCCACCAGGCACGAACTCGAGGATGCGGCCCGGGGCAGCAAGGGGCCCAGTTGGTGGTCCAAGTACCACGACGTCGCCACGCCCCAGTTCGCCCAGTACCTGGGATATGAGAGTGCCGCAACGTCTCTGCACACCTATCACCCCATCGTCGTCCCCGGGCACCTCCAGACGCGCGGTTACGCGGAGGCGCTCCTCGCCCCCCGCGGTCTGAGTCCCGAACGGGCGCGCCGGGTCGTGGACTTGAGGGTGGAGCGGCAGGAGAGGATGTTCGACGCCTCCGCCGCCGGCCCCGCCACCACCTTCGTCCTGGACGAGGCCGCGCTACGGCGCCAGATCGGAGGTGAGGAAGTGCTTGCCGGGCAGCTCCAGCAGCTGCTCGACTTCAGCGAACGCGACAACGTCACGATCCGGGTACTGCCTTTCAAGGCCGGGGCGCATTACAGCACCCTCGGCAGCTTCGTCCTGTTGGGCTTCTCCGACGACGACGACCTGCTGTATCTGGAGCACGCCGCAGGCAGCATGACCGGTGGCGAAGACCTGGAACTGCTGGCCCGTTACCAGGAGTGCTTTCAAACGATCACGGATCTGGCACTCGGCGCCACCGAGTCTCTCGACCTGATCGATCACATCAAGCAAGACCTCGCTGGCCGCTAGTTCTGCGGCACCGACGGCTGGTGGTGAGCCAGGGGGAGGACCGACGTGGTCTTCAGGTCGATATGGCAGGGCCTGCAACAGCCGTGGGCCCGCAGCGAAGCGCCCGGTACCGAAACGACCGGGCTGTCCGACGTGGAACTGAAAGCGCAGGCCATCCAGGACGAGAAGCAGTCGCAGAACCTCATAGCCATAGAGAAGGCCCGGGGCTCGATGAAGCTGAGGTTGGTGCTCGCCATCGGCGGCCTGGGGCTGATCGCCTTGATCGTGCTGGTCGTGGCGTTGGTGGTCACCGTACGGGCGGCCGCTCACCTCAAGCTTCCCTGGCATCCGATAGCCACCGTCGTCTGCACGCTGCTGGGCTCGTCAGGTGTCAGCGGCCTGGTGGGCTGGCAGGTGAGGAAGAGGATCCTGACGCGCCCTCAGGCCGCCGCTCGGTCGGAGAACCCTCAGGCAGGCGATCCGGACCAGGTGGGGACGACATAGTGCTGATCCCCGCCCGCCACACTCCCGTGCCGACGGCCACGGACAGCGCCACGACCACCCACAGGATCCGTTTGGCGAGCACGTTGTCGACGAGGAGTGACGCGAGGGCAGCGGCCACAGTCGCCGCCGCGCCGGCGCTGAGCGCGTAAGTGACGGCCCCGCCCACCACCGCGGACCGTTTCCGCGTCTTCCCCGAATGCTGCACCGCTGATGCCCCGGCACCCATAGAGGCCCCCTACCTACTGCCGATGGCTGGTCAATGACGTCACGGGCCCTCTAACTCCCCCTGCATCACCGCACGGACGAAATCCGTCCAAGCAACGGCGGCGAAGCACAGATGTGAGCGTCCGGGCCTTTTGGAGTCACGTGCGAGCACCCGGTCCTCCCCCACGGCGACCTCCACGCACTCGCTCTCATTGCCACACATGCTGCTCCTGCGCCACAAGGGTTGCCCCTTATGCACCACCTCAGCCCTCCTGCCCCCCGATGCGCCTGGGCAGTGCCCGTTCATGTTAGTGGACGGTTGTGCACCACCGCAGGCAAGTACCCCCAAACGTCAGGCCAGGAACCACACGCGGCAGCCGAACGACTACACACGGCTACTGATACTCAGCGTAGAGGAGCCGCATCTGCGCAGCCATACCCGATCCGGTCCATATGCCGTACGCCATTGCGAGCGACACAGCCCACGCCGAGCAGCCCACTACGTTCGCATTCCCAACCTGCGTCCGCCGCAACCGCCTTGTCCTCCATTTGGCTCAAGTCGCCTTGCTCACTGGCGGGTTGAGGCCAGCAGAACGCCCGCGTCCGCCTCGAAGGCGGTCGGCAGCTCGACGGTGAACTCCGTGCGCCCGGGGCGGCTGTCCACATAGATCCGTCCGCCGTGCGCTTGGACGATCGCCTCCGCGACGGCCAGCCCCAGGCCCGACCCGCCCACCGTCCCCGGCGCGCGTGAGCGGGACGTGTCGGCGCGGGTGAAGCGCTCGAAGACCTTGGGGAGCAGGTCCGGGCAGATGCCGGGGCCGTTGTCCCGCACCCGGACGACGCACCGCTGTGGCGTCGCCTCCACCTCCGCGACCACCGTGGTGCCCGCGGGTGTGTGCACACGGGCGTTGGCCAGCAGGTTGGCCAACGCCTGCTGGAGGCGGGCCGCGTCGCCGGTGACCAGGGGCGGGGTCTCGGTGAGGGAGAGGGCGAGTTGCCAGTCGTGGCCGCTGCCTGCCGCCCGCGCGTCCCACAGGGCCTCGGCGACCACGGCCGCGAGGTCGACCTCGGCGGACTGGAGCGGTCGGCCCTCGTCCAGGCGTGCGAGCAGCAGCAGGTCCTCGACCAGGCCTGTCATACGGGCCGACTCCGCCGAGACGCGGCGCCAGGCGAGTACCGGCTCGATGGGGTCCGTGCCGCGGTTCATCAGTTCCGCGTAGCCCGCGATGGACGCGAGGGGGGTGCGCAGTTCGTGGCTCGCGTCCGCGAGGAAGCGGCGCATCCGTTCCTCGCTGCGCCGGCGTTCGGCGAGGGAGGACTCGACGTGGTCGATCATCCGGTTGAGGGCGGCGCCGACCTGGCCGACCTCGCCGGCGGGGTCGGCGTCCCGGGCGGGGACACGGGTGAGGCCGCTGACCTCGCCGTGGCCGAGCGGGGAGCGGGAGACCTCGACCGCGGTGGCGGCGACCCGGCCGAGGGGGCGCAGCTGACGTCGTATGACCACGGCGCAGACGATGCCCGCGACGGCCAGGCCGGTGGCCGCGACGACGGCCTCCGTCTCGACCAGTCCGTCGATCATGTGCTGTACGTCGTCCATGGGGAGTCCGGCGAGGACGCGGATCCCGTCCGAGTCGAGCCCGGCGACCCGGTAGGTGCCGAGGCCGGGGACGGTGACGGTGTGCTTGGAGCCGTTGGGTGCGATGCCCTTCAGGGCGGTGCGCTGGGGGGAGGTCAGGTTCTGCGGCGGGGCGTCCTGGCCGACGACCGCCGCCGCGAGGACCCTGCCGTGGTCGTCGAGGCGGGCGGCGATCATGCCGACGGGCTGACCGTTCTCGGTGAGGAAGGAGAGGTCCGCCTCGTCGTCCCGGTGGAGAGCGGCCCCGCCCAGGCTGCGCTCGGCCGCGTTGCCGACGCGGCCGTCCAACTCGCCCATGAGGGAGATCCGTTGGACCACGGCGGTGGTGAACGTCATCGCCGCGCACACGACGACGAGGGTGGCGCCCACGAAGAGCAGCAGTCGGGCGCGCAGCGAGCGGGCGACCGGGCGGGCGGTCATCTGCCGTACTCCGTCGGCGTGATGGTGTGCACGGCCCCGCGCACGGTGTGGATCATCGGCAGGTCGAGCTCCCCGGCCGTGAGGCGGATCGGCCGGACTGCGCGGTGCACCTGGCGGGGCTCCCGGGGCAGCGCGAGGTCGCCGAGGAGGCGTACGGAGTCGTCGGCAGGGGTGGGCTTGGCGGTGAGCATCAGAGCGGGCAGCACCACGGCGTGCGGGGCGCAGCCGCGGGTGGTCCGCAGCGCTGCGGTGAGCGTGGGCTTGTCGTCGACGACGAGGACCCGGGCCCGGCCGGTTCGGGACGCGGAGGTGCCTGACATGTCTCGATACTGTCCCGGTCCGCTGAGGGAACCCTGTGTTCCACCTGGGAGTGGGTGATGACCTGGGTCTTCCCGGCCGGGACACGGCGAGGGCCGCACCCCCGGCGTACCGGGGATGCGGCCCTCGACTGCCCTGCTGCGCCGCTTACTTGCGGATCAGGCTGCGCAGCACGTACTGCATGATGCCGCCGTTGCGGTAGTAGTCGGCCTCACCGGGGGTGTCGATGCGGACGACCGCGTCGAACTCGACGCCCGTGTCGGTGGTGACCTTGACGGTGCGCGGCGTGGTGCCGTTGTTGAGCTCCTCGACGCCCGCGAAGGAGAAGGTCTCCTCGCCGGTCAGACCGAGGGACTCGGCGTTCGCGCCCTCCGGGAACTGCAGCGGCAGGACGCCCATGCCGATGAGGTTCGAGCGGTGGATGCGCTCGTACGACTCGGCGATGACGGCCTTGACGCCGAGCAGCGCGGTGCCCTTGGCGGCCCAGTCGCGGGACGAGCCGGAGCCGTACTCCTTGCCCGCGAGGACGACGAGCGGGATGCCCTGCTCGATGTAGTTGCGGGAGGCGTCGTAGATGAAGGAGACCGGGCCGCCGTCCTGCGTGAAGTCGCGCGTGTAGCCGCCCTCGGTGCCCGGCGCGATCTGGTTGCGCAGGCGGATGTTGGCGAACGTACCGCGGATCATGACCTCGTGGTTGCCGCGGCGGGAGCCGTAGCTGTTGAAGTCGCGGCGCTCGACGCCGTGCTCCGTGAGGTACTTGCCGGCCGGGGTGTCGGCCTTGATCGCACCGGCCGGGGAGATGTGGTCCGTGGTGACCGAGTCGCCCAGCTTGGCCAGGACGCGGGCGCCGGAGATGTCGGAGACCGGCGACGGCTCCAGCTCCATGCCCTCGAAGTACGGGGGCTTGCGGACGTACGTGGACTCCGGGTCCCACTCGAAGGTGTTGCCGGTCGGGATGGGCAGCGCCTGCCACTGGGCGTCGCCCGCGAAGACGTCCTGGTAGGACTTGTTGAACATGTCCTCGCCGATGGCGTTGGCCACGACGTCGTTGACCTCGGCCTCGGAGGGCCAGATGTCCTTCAGGAAGACCGGGTTGCCGTCCTGGTCGGTGCCGAGCGCGTCACGGGTGATGTCCACCTTCATGGAGCCCGCGATGGCGTACGCGACGACCAGCGGCGGGGAGGCCAGGTAGTTCATCTTGACGTCGGGGTTGATACGGCCCTCGAAGTTCCGGTTGCCGGAGAGGATCGAGGTGACCGCGAGGTCGTGGTCGTTGACGGCCTTGGAGACCTCCTCCGGCAGCGGGCCGGAGTTGCCGATGCAGGTGGTGCAGCCGTAGCCGACGAGGTTGAAGCCGACCTTGTCGAGGTACGGGGTCAGGCCCGCCTTGTCGAAGTAGTCGGTGACGACCTTGGAGCCCGGGGCGAGGGTGGTCTTGACCCACGGCTTGCGGGTCAGGCCCTTCTCCACGGCCTTCTTCGCGACGAGCGCGGCGGCGACCATGACGTACGGGTTCGAGGTGTTGGTGCAGGAGGTGATGGCCGCGACCGTCACCGCGCCGTGGTCGATCTCGTACGTCGAGCCGTCGGGGGCGGTCACGGTGACCGGGTTGGACGGGGCGCCGTTCGGGGCGACGGCCGGGGCATCGGAGGCCGGGAAGGACTCCTGGCCCGCCTCGTCGACGACGTCGACGTAGTTGCGTACGTCCGTCTTGAACTGCTCGGCGGCGTTCGCGAGGACGATGCGGTCCTGCGGGCGCTTCGGGCCGGCGATGGAGGGGACGACCGTGGAGAGGTCGAGCTCCAGCTTCTCGGAGAAGTCGGGCTCGGCCTTCGGGTCCAGCCAGAGGCCCTGCTCCTTGGCGTACGCCTCGACGAGCGCGACCTGCTGGTCGGAGCGGCCGGTCAGGCGCAGGTAGTTCAGGGTCTCGTCGTCGATCGGGAAGATCGCGGCGGTGGAGCCGAACTCCGGCGACATGTTGCCGATGGTGGCGCGGTTGGCGAGGCTCGTGGCCGCCACACCCTCGCCGTAGAACTCGACGAACTTGCCGACCACACCGTGCTTGCGCAGCATCTCGGTGATGGTGAGCACCAGGTCGGTGGCGGTGGTGCCGGGCTGCAGCTCACCGGTGAGCTTGAAGCCGACGACGCGCGGGATCAGCATGGAGACCGGCTGGCCGAGCATGGCGGCCTCGGCCTCGATGCCGCCGACGCCCCAGCCCAGCACACCGAGGCCGTTGACCATCGTGGTGTGCGAGTCGGTGCCGACGAGGGTGTCGGGGTACGCCTGGCCGCCCCGGACCATGACCGTACGGGCCAGGTGCTCGATGTTCACCTGGTGGACGATGCCGGTGCCGGGCGGGACGACCTTGAACTCGTCGAAGGCGGTCTGGCCCCAGCGCAGGAACTGGTAGCGCTCCTTGTTGCGGCCGTACTCCAGCTCGACGTTCTGCTTGAAGGCGTCGTTGGTGCCGAACTTGTCGGCGATGACGGAGTGGTCGATGACCAGCTCGGCCGGGGCCAGCGGGTTGATCTTCGCCGGGTCGCCGCCGAGCTCCTTGACGGCCTCACGCATGGTGGCGAGGTCGACGACACAGGGCACGCCGGTGAAGTCCTGCATGATCACGCGGGCGGGCGTGAACTGGATCTCCTGGCTGGGCTGCGCCTGGGAGTCCCAGCCGCCGAGGGCGCGGATGTGGTCGGCGGTGATGTTCGCGCCGTCCTCCGTGCGGAGCAGGTTCTCCAGCAGGACCTTGAGGCTGTAGGGCAGGCGAGCCGAGCCCTCCACCTTGTCCAGCCGGAAGATCTCGTACGACTCGTCGCCCACCTGCAGCGTGCTGCGGGCGTCGAAGCTGTTCGCCGACACGACAGTCTCCTTCATTGATGTGCGCGTACTCACCACGATCCTGCCGCCACGGCATCTGGGCCGATCCGCTAAGGTAAGGCTAAGTTAGGTAACCCTTACCCGGGGCGTGGCGGCTGCGGTGCTCCTCGGCAGATATCTCGATGTCGAGATAACTCTAGTACATGGGGCCGGGGTGGTCATGCCCGACCTCCTCACAGCCACGCCCCGACGACTCCGCCCGCCACGCTCACGCGACCGGGCCCGCCAGCCGATTATCCGGCGAAAAGGGACATTTAGCGCGGGCGCCCATCAGTGCGTGGAGCTTGGGTACTCGACCCGCCACGGGGAAGTCCGTCCGACCTGAAGGGAGGCGCTCGGCCACCGCCCTCCCATGGGGCGACGTTGACGGTCCGTCACTCGAATGGACCCCCTTCACGTGCCTCATCTCATATCTGAGATACCCTCAACCTCATGGCAGACGACTACCTCGTACGCATCGGCAAGCTCATCCGTGACGCCCGGCAACATCGCGGCTGGACACAGGCCCAGCTCGCGGAGGCGCTCGGCACGAGCCAGAGTGCCGTCAACCGCATCGAGCGCGGTAACCAGAACATCAGCCTTGAGATGATCGCTCGAATCGGTGAAGCCCTGGAGAGCGAAATCGTCTCGTTGGGCTATGCGGGGCCGATGCATCTGCGGGTGGTCGGCGGCCGTCGGCTGTCCGGCGCCATCGACGTCAAGACGAGCAAGAACGCCTGTGTGGCGCTGCTGTGCGCCTCCCTGCTGAACAAGGGCCGCACGGTGCTGCGCCGGGTGGCGCGGATCGAGGAGGTCTACCGGCTCCTCGAGGTGCTGAACTCCATCGGCGTGCGCACGCGCTGGATCAACGACGGTGTGGACCTGGAGATCGTGCCGCCCGCCGAGCTGGACATGGCGGCGATCGACGCCGACGCCGCCGTACGGACGCGGTCCATCATCATGTTCTTCGGTCCGCTGCTGCACCGTATGGACCACTTCAAGCTGCCGTACGCGGGCGGTTGCGACCTGGGCACGCGCACCATCGAGCCGCACATGATCGCGCTGCGCCGGTTCGGCCTCGACATCACCGCCACCGAAGGGCAGTACCACGCGCTGGTGGACCGGACGGCGCGGCCCGACCGGCCGATCGTGCTGACCGAGCGCGGGGACACCGTCACGGAGAACGCGCTGCTGGCCGCCGCCCGCCACGACGGCGTCAGCGTCATCCGCAACGCGTCCTCCAACTACATGGTCCAGGACCTGTGCTTCTTCCTGGAGGCGCTCGGCGTCAGGGTCGAGGGGATCGGCACGACGACCCTCACCGTGCACGGCGTGCCGCAGATCGACGTCGACGTCGACTACTCCCCCTCCGAGGACCCGGTCGAGGCGATGAGCCTGCTGGCCGCGGCGGTGGTGACGGAATCCGAGCTGACGGTGCGTCGCGTGCCCATCGAGTTCCTGGAGATCGAGCTGGCGGTCCTGGAGGAGATGGGGCTCGACCACGACCGCACGCCCGAGTACTTCGCGGACAACGGGCGTACCCGGCTGGTGGACCTCACCGTGCGGCCCTCGAAGCTGGAGGCGCCGATCGACAAGATCCACCCGATGCCGTTCCCCGGTCTGAACATCGACAACGTCCCGTTCTTCGCGGCCATCGCCGCCGTGGCGCAGGGCAAGACGCTGATCCACGACTGGGTCTACGACAACCGCGCGATCTACCTGACGGACCTCAACCGCCTCGGCGGCCGCCTCCAACTCCTCGACCCGCACCGGGTGCTGGTCGAGGGCCCGACCCGCTGGCGCGCCGCAGAGATGATGTGCCCGCCCGCCCTGCGGCCCGCCGTGGTCGTCCTGCTGGCGATGATGGCGGCCGACGGCACGTCCGTGCTGCGGAACGTGTATGTCATCAACCGGGGTTACGAGGATCTGGCGGAGCGGCTGAACTCGGTCGGGGCGCAGATCGAGATCTTCCGGGACATCTGAGCCACCGAGGCCGCCGCGCCCTCCTTGACCTGCACGGGTACGGGAGGGTGCGGCTGTGTCTCCGGGACGTGAGCCGACCGCCTCGGCGGCAGACCGGGCGAGCCAGCCGTGCAGGAGGACGCGAGGGGATCGCGGGCTGCGCGACCGCCTCCGGCGGCGCGTTTTCGCCGACCCCTCGTCGCGGGCAGGGCCGCTTCAACCCGGTCGCCCCGGCGTTCGCCTGCGCCCTGCGCGACGCGGGCATGGCGGAAGGAAGCGCGACCGGGCCTTCGTGATCAGAGGGTGAGCAGCTCCTCGTGGAAGCCGCCGAACTGCCCTTCCCGGTCGATGAGGTGGATCTCCAGGATCCAGTGGCAGGTGCGCCCGGCCTTGTCGCTGCGGCGCAGTGGGGTGTCGTTGGCGGGGGTGATGTACGACTCCGCGTCCGCTCCGTCGATCCGTTCGTGGGGGAACTCCCCGACCAGGTGCCCGGCGTGCCAGCCGCCCAGCTCCCACCCGGCGCCGGTCGCCAGCCGCTCCACCTCGGCGTGGAGCCGCTTACCGGTGATGTCGGGATCGGCCTCGAAGAAGCTGCGGCCCGCGGCGAAGATCTTCGGCAGATCGTCGCGGAGCCGCTGTTTGACCGGGTCGTCGCCGAGGACGAAGGTCCGGCCGAAGTCGGCCTCGTACTCCTCGAAGATCGGCCCGAAGTCGGCGAACACGATGTCGTCCGCGCCGATCACCCGGTCCGGCGGATTCTCCCTGTAGGGCATCAGCGTGTTGGGGCCGGAGCGCACGATCCGCTTGTGCCAGTGCCGTGTCGTGCCGAACAGCTCGTTCGCCAGGTCCCGGATCCGGTCGCTGACCGCCCGCTCCCTCTGCCCGGGCGCGACCAGCCCGCGCTCCTCGACCTCCGAGAAGAGCCGCACGGCCTTGGCCTGGGCGTCCAGCAGGCGCGCCGCACGCGTGGGTTCGTCATCGTCCGCCATGGGCCGAACGTAGTGACCGGGATCGTTCACGGCAACGATCGCCGAAGGGCCTGCTCCTCCGGTCGCCGTCAGGTCCACGTGGTGTATCCGCCGTCCACGCGTATGGCGTCGATGCCGCTGATGCAGCGGGCGCCGCAGCGGTCCTGGGGCAGGACGAGCTGGGCGCCGGCGCGGTCGAGCGGGGTGTCGTCGAGGGTGACCGCGAGCAGGACGGGGGCGCGGCCGAAGTCGGGGTCCGATCTCGGCCCAGGAGAGCAGGGTGTGGTGGCCGTCGGTGCCGTGGACGGCGATGAGGAAGCGGAGGCGGTCCTTGCGGCGGACGGGGTCGAAGGCGGGCCCCGCGTCCATGAGGACGTCGTGCAGGAGCGGGCCCGCGCAGGTGTGCTGCCGACCGCCGCTGGTGGCGCACTCGAAGGCGACCTCGGCGCGGTGCTGGGGCCAGGCGAGCAGATCGGGCACCGTCAGCCGGGCCGGTCGGTCCAGGTCGCCGGTGAGGACGAGTTCCGCCGCGGGTCCGGCGGCCGCACGGGCAGCTGCGAGGGTCCGGCTCACGGGCTACCACCTCCCGCATGACGTACCCGGACCACCGACCGTACAAACGCACATGCCATGCCAGCGGATCACAGTTCCGGCTCATGCGATGCGACAGCAGACTTTCGCCTCGCATCTGCGGAAGTATCATCGGCGCAGGCCGTTCCGGGTGCCCGGGGTTCCGGCGGCTGCCGTGATCAAGTCGACCCACGTGGTCGTCGAGAGAGCGTGGAGAAGGTCGCAAGACCGTAGCCGAGTCCGTCAGGACCTCAAGGGAGTTACCCGTGATGACCCGTTCCGTGCGTCGGACCCGCCGGATGCTGCAGGTGACCGGTGTGAGCGCCGCCGCGCTGCTGGCCCTGAGCGCCTGTTCGTCCTCCGACTCGAACTCCGCCAAGTCCGGCACCTCGGCGCCGGCGTCCTCGTCGCCCAAGCTGTCGGGCACGGTGACGGTGTTCGCCGCCGCCTCGCTGAAGGAGAGCTTCACGACGCTGGGCAAGGAGTTCGAGAAGGCCCACCCGGGTACGAAGGTGACCTTCAGCTTCGGTGGCAGCGACACCCTCGCCGCGCAGATCACCGGCGGCGCCCCGGCCGACGTCTTCGCCGCGGCGAGCCCCAAGACGATGAAGATCGTGACGGCCAAGGGCGACGCGGTGGGCACGCCCGCCACCTTCGTCCGCAACCAGCTGGAGATCGCCACCCTGCCGGGCAACCCGGACAAGGTCGCCTCCCTCAAGGACCTCACCAAGTCCTCGCTCAAGGTCGTGCTCTGCGACAGGACGGTGCCGTGCGGCGCCGCCGCCCAGAAGGCCCTGACCGCGAGCAAGCTGAAGCTCACCCCGGTCTCCTACGAGCAGGACGTCAAGTCCGCCCTCAACAAGGTGGTGCTGAAGGAGGCCGACGCCGCGGTCGTCTACAAGACCGATGTGAAGGCGGCGGGCGCCAAGGTGCAGGGCGTCGAGTTCCCCGAGTCCGCCGACGCCGTCAACGACTACCCGATCACCCTGCTCAAGGACGCGCCCAACGCCGCGGCGGCCAAGGCGTTCATCGCCCTGGTGCAGTCCGCCGAGGGCCGGCAGGTCCTGACCGGGGCCGGGTTCCTCAAGCCGTGATCCCTCCCTCCCCGGACGAGGCCGGAGCCGCGGACACCCTGACCGGTGGCCCGCGGCGCCGCCGTGTTCTCCGGGGCAGTGCTCCGCTGCCGCTCCTCGTACCCGCGCTGATCGGCCTGGCGTTCCTGGTCCTGCCGCTCGTCGCCCTGCTCATCAGGGCCCCGTGGCGGAGCATGCCCGACCTGCTGACCAGCACCGAGGTGTGGCAGGCGCTCCAGCTGTCCCTGGTCTGCGCGACGGCGGCGACCGCGGTGAGCCTGGTGCTCGGGGTGCCGCTGGCCTGGCTGCTGGCCCGGGTCGAGTTCCCGGGACGTGGTGTCGTACGGGCCCTGGTCACCCTGCCGCTCGTACTGCCGCCGGTGGTGGGCGGCGTCGCGCTGCTGATGGCGCTCGGGCGCAACGGGGTGGTGGGGAAGTGGCTGGACTCCTGGTTCGGCGTCACCCTGCCCTTCACCACCGCCGGAGTCGTGGTCGCCGAGGCCTTCGTGGCCATGCCGTTCCTCGTCATCAGCGTCGAGGGCACCCTGCGCGCCGCCGACCCTCGCTACGAGGAGGCGGCCACCACACTCGGCGCCTCCCGCTTCACCGCGTTCCGCCGGGTCACCCTGCCGCTCATCGCCCCCGGCGTCGCCGCGGGCGCCGTGCTCGCCTGGGCCCGTGCCCTGGGCGAGTTCGGTGCGACGATCACCTTCGCCGGGAACTTCCCGGGCCGCACCGAGACCATGCCCCTCGCCGTCTACCTCGCCCTCCAGAACGATCCGGAGGCGGCGATCGCCCTCAGCCTGGTTCTGCTGGCGGTGTCGGTCGCCGTGCTGGCGGGGCTGCGAGACCGCTGGATGACCCCCTCATGACCGACATCGACAAGGCCGCCGTGGGCGCTCCCACCCGCACCGGCGAAGGCCTCGACGCCCGGCTGCTGGTCGTGCGCGGCTCCTTCCGCCTCGACGTGATGCTGAGCGCGGCGCCCGGTGACGTGGTCGCCCTACTGGGCCCCAACGGCGCGGGAAAGACCACCGCCCTGCGCGCCCTGGCCGGGCTGGTGCCGCTCACCGGCGGCCATCTGCGCCTGGACGGCGAGCAGCTGGACGCTGTCCCGCCCGAGTCCCGCCCGGTCGGCGTCGTCTTCCAGGACTATCTGCTCTTCCCCCACCTCACCGCCCTGGACAACGTGGCCTTCGGGCCGCGCTGCCACGGCGCCACCAAGGCCGAGGCCCGCGCCGAGGCCGCCGTATGGCTGGAGCGGATGGGCCTGAGCGACCACGCCGGGGTCAGACCCCGCCGCCTCTCCGGCGGCCAGGCCCAGCGTGTCGCCCTCGCCCGCGCCCTGGCCACCCACCCCCGCCTGCTGCTCCTGGACGAACCCCTTGCCGCCCTCGACGCCCGCACCCGCCTCGACGTCCGGGCCCGGCTCCGCCACCACCTGGCCGACTTCGAGGCCGTCGCCGTCCTCGTCACGCACGACCCCCTGGACGCCATGGTCCTGGCCGACCACCTGGTCGTCATCGAGGACGGCCGCATCGTCCAGGAGGGCACCCCCGCGCACATCGCCCGCCACCCGCGCACCGACTACATCGCCCATCTGGTCGGCCTGAATCTCTACCGAGGAGAGGCCGAGGGCCACACGGTCCGCCTCGACGGCGGTCCCGGCATCACGACCGAGGAGG
Source organism: Streptomyces longisporus (assembly GCF_039532765.1). Lineage (NCBI taxonomy): Bacteria > Bacillati > Actinomycetota > Actinomycetes > Kitasatosporales > Streptomycetaceae > Streptomyces > Streptomyces longisporus. Next base: position 212,065 of record NZ_BAAASG010000009.1, on the reverse strand, counting down.
ACCTCACCGGACCCGTCTTCGTGGCCTTCCCGCCCGGCGCCGTCACCCTCTACCGGGACCGCCCCACCGGCACCAGCGCCCGCAACCTCTGGCGTTGCGAGGTGGCCGGCCTGGAGACGCACGGCGACCAGATCCGTGCCGCCCTCACCGGCGAACTGCCCCTCGCCGCCGACCTCACCACGGTCGCCGCCGCGGAACTCGACCTGCACCCCGGCGCCACGGTCTGGGCGACGGTGAAGGCGGCGCAGACGCATGCGTATCCCGCCTGAGGCCCCCCGCACCACTCATTGGTGGAGTGTCGAGCGCGTGCGCGCCGCCGGGCCGGTCCGGCGGCGCGCACGGGCGGTGGTCAGCCCTCCTTGGTCAGGGTGACCTCGTGCCGCTCGTCGGCGTGGATGCGGGGCAGCGGCAGGATCCCCTCGAAGCGGAGTTCCGCGACCGTGGCCTCGACGCCGACCTTGCCCGGGCCGATGGCCGGGGACGGTCTGCTCGTGTTCTCCCAGCGGTGTGTCACCCCGTCGCACACGGCGACCGTGCCGCCGATGCCCTGGATCAGGGTCGAGGTGCCGTGGGTCGCGGAGGCCTTCGTGGTGCTCACGGAGGAGCTGACGAACGCCGCGCCCGTGCTGTCCGTGCAGCGGTAGGTGCCGGAGAGGGTGACGGTGCCGTCCGCGGAGATGTGGCCCGTCGGGTCGACGGTCACCGTCTCCTCCAGCTCCGCGGCCCTGTACGGGGCCGCGGTCACGGCGGGAGCGGCGAGCAGGAGCAGGGCGGCACCGGCGGCGAGAGCCAGGGCGGGTCGCTTGGACATCGGAAACCTCCTGTAGGTGGGGCTTCCACTGGTACCCGGCGGACACGCCCCCGGCCGTGACCGTCACCCACTCGGTGGCGAGTCCGCCCCGACGGTCGTGGAACCGTCCTGGTGTTGTCCGCGTGTTGTCACGCTTCACGCCGGGACGTTCCGATGCGTTCGAGACGGGAGCATGGTCTACCCATGGGGACCGGCGGACGGTCCCGACCGACGTGGAGGTGCGCCATGTGTTCCCACCAGACTTCGTGCCCTTCCTTCGACGAGCTCGCCGTGCACGTCGTCGCCGCCCACCCCGAACAGGGCTGGAGCCTCCTGTGCGACGGCGCAATCGTGTTCGACGACAGCGGCGAACTGACCCCCGACGGCAGGGCCGTCGCACCGCACCGGGCACCGGCGGAACGGCTCGCCGTCGCCGCCTGAGCAGCACGCCTAGGGCAGGACGGCGAACCCGTCCAGTTCCACCATCGCCTCCTCGTCCCACAGGCGTACGACCTCCACGACCGCCATCGCCGGGTAGTCGCGTCCCGCCAACTCCCGCCACAGGCGCCCCAGTTCGGGGGCGTGGGCGCGGTACGCGGTGACATCGGTGGCGTAGACCGTGACGCGAGCGAGGTCCGCGGGGGTGCCGCCCGCCGCGCGCAGGGCGGTGAGGAGGTTGGTGAGGGCCCGCTCGAACTGGGCGGGGAGGGTGTCGCCGGTGACCTTGCCGTCGGTGTCGAGCGCGGTCTGACCGGCCAGGAAGACGACACGGGTGCCGGTGGCGACGACGGCGTGGGAGAAGCCGGCGGGCGGGGAGAGGTCGGGCGGGTTGACGCGCTCGGTGCTCACTGGGGTGCCTCCACGTCGGCAGCCGGCTCGCTGTCCACTTGCTTGTACAACTCCTTCGCGATGATGCCGCGTTGGACCTCGCTCGCGCCCTCGTAGATGCGAGGGGCGCGCACCTCGCGGTAGAGGTGTTCGAGGAGGTGGCCGCGGCGCAGGGCGCGGGCGCCGTGCAGCTGGACGGCCTGGTCGACGACGTACTGCGCGGTCTCGGTGGCGAGCAGCTTCGCCATCGCCGCACGCTTCGGGACATCAGGGGCGTTCTCGTCGTACGCCGTCGCCGCCGCGTACACCATGAGGCGGGCCGCTTCGGTGCGCAGCGCCATCTCGGCGACCTGGTGGGCGACGGCCTGCAGGTCCTTCAGCCTGCCGCCGAACGCGTCCCGCCCTGCCGTGTGCGCGAGGGTCGCGTCCAGCGCCGCCTGCGCCATGCCGACCGCGAACGCGCCGACGCTCGGGCGGAAGAGGTTGAGGGTTCCCATGGCGACGCGGAACCCGCGGTCGGCCTCACCGAGCACATCGTCCGCCGTGACGGGCACGGTGTCGAAGTCGAGGGCGCCGATGGGGTGCGGCGAGAGCAGGTCGAGGGCCCTGCCGGTCAGACCGGGACGGTCGGCGGGCACCAGGAAGGCGGTCACCCCGCGGGCGCCGGCGCCGGGTGTGGTGCGCGCGAAGACGGTGTAGAAGTCGGCCTCGGGGGCGTTGGAGATCCAGCACTTCTCGCCGGTGAGCCGCCAGCGGCCGGGGCCGTCGGGACGGGCGGTCAACGACAGCGCCGCCGCATCCGATCCCGCGCCCGGCTCGCTGAGCGCGAACGCGGCCACGGCGCTCCCCTCGCTCACCCGGGGCAGCCAGCGCTCCCGTTGGGCGGGCGTGCCGTACGCATGGACCGGATGAGCGCCCAGCCCCTGCAGCGCAAGGGCCGTCTCCGCCTCCGTGCAGGCGTAGGCGAGCGACTCCCGCATCAGACAGAGGTCGAGGGCCCCCGAGGTGAACAGCCGCTCCAGGAGCCCGAGTCGGCCGAGTTCGGCGACCAGCGGGCGGTTGACGTGCCCCGGCTCGCTCTTCTCCGCCTTCTCCACGAGCGGGCGCAGCCGGTCGGCGGCGAGGGAGCGCAGCTCGGCACACCAGGCGGTTTGTACCGGATCGAGCGAGAATACGGGCATTGGCGGTCCCCTCTCTCGACATGACCCCTCGACGATATCGCGCACCGTTGACTGTCGTCACCAACACGATACGCTCGAACGAGCCCACCAGGACGCCCACAACGGCAAGGGGGCGCACCGCCATGCATGTCTCGGCCCACGTCGACACCTTCGCGCGCGACCACCTGCCGCCGCCCGAGGAGTGGCCGGAACTCCGGTTCGACCTGCCGGAGCTGCGTTACCCCGATCGGCTGAACTGCGCCGCCGAGCTGCTGGACCACGCCGACCCCGGCCGCCCGGTGTTCCACGCCCCTGCCGGGCCTTCGTGGACGTACGGCGATCTGCGGGCCCGCGTCGACCGGATCGCGCATGTCCTGACGGGGGACCTCGGCGTCGTCCCCGGCAACCGCGTCCTGCTGCGCGGCCCGACCACGCCCTGGCTCGCGGCCTGCTGGCTGGCGGTGCTGAAGGCGGGCGGGGTCGCGGTCACCGTGCTGGCCCAGCAGCGGCCGCACGAGCTGGAGGTCATCTGCGACATGGCACTGATCCGGCACGCCCTGTGCGACATACGTGCCGTCGACGACCTCGCCAAGGCCGAGATACCGGGCCTGCAGATCACGACGTACGGCGGCGACGCTCCCGACGACCTCCTGCACCGCCTGGCACCCGACACCCCGTACCCGACCGTCGCGACCGCGGCCGACGACGTCGCGCTGATCGCGTTCACCTCGGGCACGACCGGCCGCCCCAAGGGGTGCATGCACTTCCACCGGGATGTGCTCGCCATAGCCGACACCTTCGCCAAGCATGTGCTGCAACCACATGAGGACGACGTCTTCGCGGGCAGCCCCCCGCTCGGCTTCACCTTCGGGCTCGGCGGTCTTGTCGTCTTCCCGATGCGCGTCGGCGCGAGCGCGCTCCTGCTCGAACAGGCCCATCCCCAGCAGCTGTTGGCGGCGGTCGCCGAGCACCGGGTCTCCGTGCTGTTCACCGCCCCGACGGCCTACCGCGCGATGCTCGACGAGCTCGACGCCCACGACACCTCCTCCCTGCGCCGCTGCGTCTCGGCCGGCGAGAACCTGCCCGCCGCCACCTGGCAGGCCTGGTACGAGCGGACCGGGCTGCGCATCATCAACGGCATCGGCGCCACCGAGCTGCTGCACATCTTCATCTCCGCGGCCGACGAGCACATCAGGCCCGGCACGACGGGCGTGCCCGTCCCCGGCTGGCACGCGCGCGTGCAGGACGAGAACGGCCGGCCCCTGCCCGACGGACAGCCGGGGCTGCTCGCCGTGCGCGGGCCCGTCGGCTGCCGTTACCTCACCGACCCGCGTCAGCGCGTCTATGTGCGCGACGGCTGGAATGTCACCGGTGACACATACGTCCGCGAGAGCGACGGCTACTTCCGGTATGTCGCCCGCGCCGACGACATGATCATCTCGGCCGGGTACAACATCGCGGGACCGGAGGTCGAGGACGCCCTGCTGCGCCACCCAGACGTGGTGGAGGCGGCCGTCGTGGGACGGCCCGACGAGGCGCGCGGACAGGTCGTCGTGGCGTATGTCGTCCTCAGGGAGGGCGCCGAGCGGGACGCCGAGGCCGTGCGCGGCTTCGTCAAGTCCGAGCTCGCGCCGTACAAGTGCCCCCGCGAGATCGTCTTCCTGGACGCCCTGCCCCGCACGCCGACCGGCAAGCTGCAGCGCTTCAGACTGCGCACCGAAGGTGACCAGCACTGATGCCGAAGACCTAAGATGATCAACGTGTCCGACCAGCATGCACCACGGTCTCTCATCGTCACGCTCTACGGCGCGTACGGCCGCTTCGCGCCGGGCCCCGTGCCCGTCGCCGAGCTGATCCGGCTGCTGGCCGCGGTCGGCGTGGACGCACCCTCGGTGCGCTCGTCGGTCTCCCGCCTCAAACGCCGCGGACTGCTGCTGCCGGCCCGTACGGCGCAGGGTGCGGCCGGGTACGAACTGTCGCCGGACGCCCGCCAGTTGCTCGACGACGGCGACCGGCGCATCTACTCCACCGCCCCGCCCGAGGACGAGGGCTGGGTGCTCGCCGTGTTCTCCGTACCGGAGTCGGAGCGGCAGAAGCGGCACGTGCTGCGCTCCCGGCTGGCCGGGCTGGGGTTCGGCACGGCGGCACCCGGAGTGTGGATCGCTCCAGGCCGGCTGTACGAGGAGACCCGGCACACCCTCCAGCGGCTGCACCTCGACCCTTACGTCGACCTGTTCCGCGGCGAGCACCTCGGGTTCGCCGCGACCGCGGAGGCGGTCGCCCGCTGGTGGGACCTGGCCGCGATCGCCAAGGAGCACGAGGCCTTCCTCGACCGGCACGCACCCGTGCTGCACGGGTGGGAGCACCGGCCGGACACCCCGCCCGAGGAGGCCTACCGCGACTACCTCCTCGCCCTCGACTCCTGGCGCCACCTGCCCTACACCGACCCCGGCCTGCCCGCCCGCCTCCTCCCCGAGGACTGGCCCGGCGTCCGTTCGGCGGCCGTCTTCCGGGAGCTGCACGCGCGGCTCAGGGACGCGGGGGCCGAGTTCGCCGGCGTATGACCCCCGCGGTCCTCACACGCGACGGCGTGCTCTGTCAGGTCTCCAGGGTCAGGCGGGGTTTGGGGGCGTCCGTGCGGCCGGTCTGGGGGCGGCGGCTGCCCGCGCGGTAGGGGGCCGGCCAGACGACGCCGGGGCCGTCGTAACCCTGCTCGGCTGCCGCGTGCAGGGTCCAATGGGGGTCGTAGAGGTGGGGGCGGGCGAGCGCGCACAGGTCCGTACGCCCGGCCAGGATCAGGGAGTTGACGTCGTCCCAGGAGGAGATCGCGCCGACCGCGATCACGGGGAGTCCGGTGGTGTGGCGGATGCGGTCTGCGTACGGCGTCTGGTACGAGCGACCGAACTCCGGGCGGTCCTCGGACACGACCTGCCCGGTGGACACGTCGATGGCGTCGACGCCGTGCGCGGCGAAGGCGCGGGCGATCTCGACGGCGTCCTCGGCCGTCGTACCGCCTTCTGCCCAGTCGGTGGCGGAGATGCGGACGGTCATGGGCTTCTCCTCGGGCCACACGCCGCGTACCGCGTCGAAGACCTCCAGCGGGAAGCGGAGTCGTTTCTCCAGCGAGCCGCCGTAGGCGTCGGTGCGGCGGTTGGTGAGCGGGGAGAGGAAGCCGGAGAGCAGATAGCCGTGGGCGCAGTGGAGTTCGAGGAGGTCGAAGCCCGCGCGGGCGGCCCGCCAGGCGGCGGCCGTGAACTGCTCGCGGATATCCGTGAGTTGGGCGCGGGTCAGCTCACGCGGGGTCTGGCTGCCCGGCTTGTACGGCAGCGGGGAGGCGGCCACCAGGGGCCAGTTGCCCTCGGGCAGCGGTTCGTCCATGCCCTCCCACATCAGCCTGGTCGAGCCCTTGCGGCCGGAGTGGCCGAGCTGCACGCCGATCGCGGTGCCGGGCGACTGGGCGTGCACGAAATCGGTGATCCGTTTCCAGGACTCGGCCTGCCGTCCGGTGTAGAGGCCGGTACAGCCGGGGGTGATCCGGCCCTCCGCGCTGACGCACACCATCTCGGTCATCACCAGGCCGGCGCCGCCGAGCGCCCGTGCGCCCAGATGGACGAGGTGGAAGTCGCCCGGGACGCCGTCGACCGCCGAGTACATGTCCATGGGCGAGACGACGACCCGGTTGCGCAGGGTCAGACCGCGCAGCCGGAACGGGGTGAACATGGGGGGCGTACCGGGCGGGCAGCCGAACTCGCGCTCCACGGCTTCGGTGAAGCGGGCGTCGCGCAGCCGGAGATTGTCGTGGGTGACGCGGCGGCTGCGGGTGAGCAGGTTGAAGGCGAACTGGCGGGGCGGCTGGTCGAGGTAGAGCCCCAGGTTCTCGAACCACTCCAGGCTGGCGCGGGCCGCGCGCTGGGTGGAGGCGACGACGGGTTTGCGCTCCTCCTCGTAGGCGGCGAGCGCCTCGGCCAGTGTCGGCTGTTCCTCCAGGCAGGCGGCGAGGGCGAGGGCGTCCTCCACGGCGAGCTTGGTGCCGGAGCCGATGGAGAAGTGGGCGGTGTGGGCGGCGTCGCCGAGCAGCACCACGTTGCCGTGGGACCAGCGCTCGTTGACGACCGTACGGAAGGTGGTCCACGCCGACTTGTTGGAGCGGAGCGGGCGGCCGCCGAGCGCTTCCCCGAAGATCTTGGCGCAGCGTTCCACGGACTCCGCCTCGTCGAGGTCCTCGAAACCGGCGGCCCGCCAGACGTCCTCGTGCATCTCGACGATCACCGTCGACGCGTCGGGGGCGTAGGGGTAGCCGTGCAGCTGCATCACGCCGTGTTCGGTCTCGGCGATCTCGAAGCGGAAGGCGTCGAAGGCGAAGTCGGCGGCGAGCCAGATGTAGCGGCAGCGGTGGGTGGCCACCCGGGGGCGGAACACATCGGCGTAGGCCTCGCGGGTGGTGCTGTTGACTCCGTCGGCGGCGATGACCAGGTCGTACGACTGTGCCAGCCAGTCGGGGTAGGGGGCTTCCGAGCGGAAGCGCAGGTCGACGCCCAGGTCTCGGCAGCGGTCGTGGAGGATTTCCAGGAGGCGTTTTCTGCCGAGTGCGGCGAAACCGTGGCCGCTGGAGGTTTGGCGGTTGTTTCGGTGGACGATGTCGATGTCGTCCCAGCGGGTGAAGTGTTTTTGCAGCGCTTCGTAGACGACGGGGTCGGCGTGTTCGATGCCGCCCAGGGTTTCGTCGGAGAGGACGACGCCGAAGCCGAAGGTGTCGTCGGGGGCGTTGCGTTCCCACACGGTGACTTGCCGTCCCGGGTTCAGCCGTTTGAGGAGGGCGGCGGCGTACAGGCCCCCGGGGCCGCCGCCGATGATCGCGATGCGTTGGGGGTGGCCAGTCACGTCGGGCGGCTGCAGGTCGCGTGTGGCTGGTCGCGCCCACGCGGCGGTAGCCGCAAATTCAACATTTTCCCGCGCCCCTGAGGGAGCCATGGTCACCGTCCCCTCCACTTGGGAGGGCGTTTTTCTGTGAACGCCGCGTGGAACTCCGCGTAGTCCTCGCCGTTCATCAGCAGCGCCTGGGTTGAGGCGTCCAGTTCGACCGATGCTGCGAGTGGCATGTCCAGCTCGGCCGTGAGGAGTGCCTTCGTCTGGGCGTACGCCAGGGCAGGGCCGTCGGCCAGGCGGCGGGCCAGCTCCCGTGCCGCCTCGTCCGCGTGGCCCTCGTCGGTCAGTTCGCTGATGAGGCCGATGCGTTCCGCCTCGGGGGCGCGGACCGGTTCGCCCAGCATCAGCAGGCGGGTGGCGTGGCCCAGGCCCACGACCCTCGGCAGGAGGTATGCCGCGCCCATGTCGCCGCCGGAGAGGCCCACCCTGGTGAACAGGAACGCGAACCGGGCGGACGGGTCCGCGACGCGGAAGTCCGCCGCCAGGGCGAGGACCGCCCCGGCGCCCGCCGCCACCCCGTGCACCGCCGCGATCACCGGGAACGGGCACTCCCGTATCGCCCGCACGGTCTGGCCGGTCATCCGGTTGAAGTCGAGGAGCTGGGCGGTGTCCATGGACAGGGTCGCGCCGATGATCTCGTCGACGTCGCCGCCCGAGCAGAAGCCGCGGCCCTCGCCGGCCAGGACCAGCGCCCGTACGGACCGCTCACGGGAGAGTTCGGCGAGCAGGTCGCGCAGGTCGGCGTAGGCGCCGAAGGTGAGCGCGTTGAGCTTTTCGGGGCGGGCGAGGGTGACCGTGGCGACCCCGTCGGCGTGCTCCACGCGCAGATGCCGCCAGTCTGAGGTGCGGGCGGCGGAGCCGGTGAAGGGACTCATGACGTGCGGCCTCCTCGGGGGGCGGGCACTGCCTCACTGAGCTCTACCCTTCGAAGCTATCACTCATCCGTGACTGTCGTCACGAGGGCGCGATAGAGCTGGCCGGATGTGACCCGGCCCGGTCACATCCGTCACGGCTCGTCGACAGAGCGGCTACGACGGGAGCGGCACCGCGAGGCAAGCCGTTGCTACGGGTAAGCCGCCCGTCAGCGGGGCCGCAGGTCCCGCACGGTGCCCGCCGGGCCTCACGTCGGGCGGCGCCGTACCATTCGTAAAAGTTGAAAGCAGGACAGCCTGCTCATGAACGGACCCGCCTTGTACGACCGCCCCTCCGCGTCCGGCGCCTCCTGGCGCATCGCACTGCCGCACTCCGCCGCGGCCGTGCCCGTGGCCCGTGCACTCGTGCGCACGGCGCTGGCCGAGCTGGAGCACGGGGCCGACTGCGACACCGCGGAACTGCTCACGGCGGAGCTGGTCGCGAACGCCGTGGAGCACACCGTCGTCGGCGACTCGCCGATAGAGCTCGTGGTGGAGCTGCTGCCGAGCGGCTGCCGGATCGAGGTGCACGACCCCGACCCGGTACCGCCGTTCGATCTCACCTGGCCGGGCGCTCAGCCGCCCGACCCCTGGCAGGAGCACGGGCGCGGGCTGCTGCTGATCCGCGCGCTCAGTTCGTCCTGCGGTCACCGGCCGACGACGTCCGGCAAGGCCGTGTGGTTCCGTCTGCCGGTGGTGCCTCGGCAGCGGCGTCCCGCCTGAGCACGGGGCCGGGCGTCACGCCAGGGTCGCGACCAGGACCGCCTTGATGGTGTGCATACGGTTCTCGGCCTCGTCGAAGACCACGGAGTGCTCCGACTCGAACACCTCGTCGGTGACCTCCAGCTCCGTGAGGCCGTGCCGCTCGTGGACCTCGCGGCCGACGCGTGTGCCGAGGTCGTGGAAGGCCGGCAGACAGTGCATGAACTTCACGTCGGGATTGCCGGTGGCGCGCAGCACGTCCATGGTCACGGCATAGGGGCCGAGCAGCGCAATGCGCTCGTCCCAGACCTCCTTGGGCTCCCCCATCGACACCCAGACGTCGGTGGCGACGAAGTCGGCGTGGCGCACGCCCTCCTTCACGTCCTCGGTGAGGGTGACCTGGCCGCCGGAGGTGGCGGCCAGTCGCTGGGCCACCTCGACGATCGTCTCGTCGGGCCACAGCACCCGGGGCGCGACGATCCGGACGTCCATGCCGAGCAGGGCGCCGGTGACCAGGTAGGAGTTGCCCATGTTGTAGCGGGAGTCGCCGAGATAGGCGAAGACCGTCTCGTCGAGCGGCTTGTCGCTGTGCTCGGTCATGGTGAGTACGTCGGCGAGCATCTGGGTGGGGTGCCACTCGTCGGTGAGGCCGTTGTAGACGGGGACCCCGGCGTAGGCGGCCAGTTCCTCGACGACGCCCTGTCCGTGCCCGCGGTACTCGATCGCGTCGTACATCCGCCCCAGCACGCGCGCGGTGTCCTTCACGGACTCCTTGTGCCCGATCTGCGAGCCCGAGGGGTCGAGGTAGGTCGTCGAGGCGCCCTGGTCGGCGGCGGCGACCTCGAACGCACAGCGCGTACGTGTCGAGGTCTTCTCGAAGATCAGCGCGATGTTCCGGCCCCGCAGGTACTGCGTCTCGGTCCCGGCCTTCTTGGCGGCCTTCAGCTCGGCGGCCAGCTCGATCAGGCCGAGGAACTCCTGCTGGGAGAAGTCGAGCTCCTTGAGGAAGTGGCGGCCGGCGAGGGCGGTCGGGACTGTCGCCATGGGGGCGCTCCAGGAATGCGGGGACATGTACCGCTGGAAGTCTATACGATGAATCGCATTTCTATACGGCAGCGCGTTCGACGGGACAGCTCATACAGCGCGGGCCGCCCCTGCCCCGGCCCAGTTCGCTGCCGGGGATCTCGATGACCTCGATGCCCTGCTTGCGCAGATGGGTGTTGGTGGTGGAGTTGCGTTCGTAGGCGACGACGACGCCCGGCTCGACGGCGAGGACGTTGCAGCCGTCGTCCCACTGCTCGCGCTCGGCGGCGTGCACGTCCTGGGTGGCGGTCAGGACGCGGATCTCGCTCAGCCCGAGGGCGGCGGCGATCGCGCGGTGCATGTGCTCCGGCGGGTGGTCGGTGACCTTGAGCTCCTTGTCGCCGGCGCCCGGCTCGATGGTGTAGGAGCGGAGCATGCCGAGGCCCGCGTACTGGGTGAAGGTGTCGCCGTCGACCATCGTCATCACGGTGTCCAGGTGCATGAAGGCGCGCCGCTTCGGCATGTCGAGGGCCACGATCGTCTGCGCGGAGCCGGCCTCGAACAGCTTGTGCGCCAGCATCTCCACCGCCTGCGGGGTGGTGCGCTCGCTCATGCCGATCAGGACGGCGCCGTTGCCGATGACGAGGACGTCCCCGCCCTCGATGGTGGACGGGTAGTCGGCCTGCCCCTCGGACCAGACGCGGAAGTCCTCGTCACGGAAGAGGGGGTGGTGGCGGTAGATCGCCTCGAAGTGGACCGTCTCGCGCTGGCGGGCCGGCCAGCGCATGGCGTTGACACAGACGCCGTCGTAGATCCAGGCGGAGGTGTCGCGGGTGAAGAGGTGGTTGGGGAGCGGCGCGAGGAGGAAGTCGTCGAGGTCCATGACGTGGAAGCGGACGGAGGTGGGCTCCGCGTGGGCACCCAGGAACTCGCGCTTGGTCATGCCGCCGACCAGGGCCTCGGCCAGCTCCTGCGCAGGGAGGGTCTCGAAGGCGGCTCTGAGGTGGTCGGTGGCGAGGACGCCGTACTCCTTCTCGTCGAAGACCCGGTCCAGGACGAGCTTTCTGGCCGCCGGGAGCTCCAGGGCCTCGGTGAGCAGGTCACCGAAGAGGTGGACGGCGACCCCGCGGTCGCGCAGGACGTCGGCGAAGCCGTCGTGCTCGGCGCGTGCCCGGCGCACCCAGAGCACGTCGTCGAAGAGGAGGGCGTCCTTGTTGCTGGGGGTGAGCCTTTTGAGCTCGAGATCCGGCCGGTGGAGTATGACGCGGCGCAGCCGCCCGGCCTCGGAGTCGACATGCATTCCCATGCCTCCATCCTGACCACCGCGGGCCATGTTGACCCGCTGATGGACGGTTTCTTCGCCTTCTTGTTCTCGTCCTCTTGACGATAAGCGCTTGTGGCGATTATCGTCGAACGGACGAGAACCGAGGGGGTTCGATGGCCGACATCACACGGCGTCTGGGCTGGCGCCATCTGCGCGGGGCGCCGACGGCTCACATCCGGCACCAGCGCGCGGGGAAGCTGCTGCACGACGGCGCGGGGCTCAGCTTCTGGTTCCGTGCACTGACCGCGGCGCTCTCCGAAGTCCCGGTGGACGACCGTGAGTTGGCGATGACCTTCCATGCCCGTACGTCCGACTTCCAGGACGTGGCGGTGCAGGCGACGGTGACGTACCGGATCAGCGACCCGGCGCTCGCCGCCGCCCGTCTTGACTTCTCCGTCGACCCGGACACGGGGGTGTGGCGGGGTGCGCCGCTGGAGCAACTGGGGACGCTGCTGACGGAGACGGCGCAGCAGCATGCGCTGGACGTCCTCGCTCGTACGTCACTGTCGTCGACGCTGGTGGACGGGGTGGCGGCGGTACGGGAGCGGGTCGCGGCGGGGCTGGGCGCCGAGCCGCGGCTGCCGGCGACCGGCATCGAGGTGGTCGCCGTCCGTGTGGTGGCGCTGCGTCCGGAGCCGGAGGTGGAGCGGGCCCTGCGCACACCCGCCCGCGAGCAGATCCAGCAGGAGGCCGACCGGGCGACGTACGAGCGGCGGGCGGTGGCCGTCGAGCGGGAGCGTGCGATCGCCGAGAACGAACTGGCCAGCCAGATCGAGCTCGCCCGCCGCGAGGAGCAGTTGGTCGAGCAGCGCGGCACGAACGCCCGCCGGGAGGCCGAGGAGCACGCGGCGGCGGACGCGGTACGGGCGGAGGCGGAGGCGGCGCGGACGGTGAAGCTGGCTCAGGCGGAGGCGGACCGCTCGCTTCGGCTGACCGACGCGGAGGCCACGCGGTCCGTGCAGCTCGCGGACGCCGAGGCGCGGCGTACCGAGCGGCTGGCGGAGGCGGAGGCGGCGCGGACAGTGCGGATGGCCGATGCCGAGGCGGCTCGTTCGGTCCGGCTCGCCCGTGCCGAGGCCGAAGGCGCGCGCGAGATCGGGGAGGCGCGGGCTCAGGCGCAGGCGGCCTGGCTGCGGGTGCATGGCGAGGTGGACGTCGCGACCCTGCACGCCCTCGCCGCGACCCGGCTGGCGGAGAACCTGCCGAACATCGACAGCGTGACCATCTCGCCGGACGTACTGACAGGGCTGCTCGCCCGGCTCGGCAACGGGGAGCGGACGTGAAGACGGGAGCCGGACGGGCCGGATTCCCGGCAGTGAGGGTGACCGGCCTGTCCTCGGCCGACCGGACGGGCTTCCGCGGCACGGACCCTAGCGCGGGGCAGCCACCGTCCGCCGCCGGGCCACCATCCGCCACCGCGCCGACAGCGACCCTGCCCCGGCCCGTCCGCGACGCCGGTCCAAAAGCGATGCAGCCATCGCCCGCCGCCGAGCCAGCGGGAACGCCCGTCGGGCCAGCCCGCGACGCGGACCCGAATACCGGGCAGCCACCATCCGCCACCGCGCCGACAGCGACCCTGCCGGTCCGCGACACCGGTCCAAAAGCGATGCAGCCACCGCCCGCCCCCGAGCCAGCGGCAGCGCCCGGGCCAGCCCGCGACGCGGACCCGAATACCGGGCAGCCACCATCCGCCACCGCGCCGACAGCGACCCTGCCGGTCCGCGACACCGGTCCAAAAGCGATGCAGCCATCGCCCGCCGCCGAGCCAGCGGCAGCGCCCGTCGGGCCCGTGCGCGGCGCGGATCCGGGCGCCGGGCAGCCGGCGTCCGCCGCCGGGGTGGCGGGGACCCGGCCCGTCCTCTGCGGGGAGTGCGTCGCGTGAGCCTCGCGCCACGTGTCGTGCTCGTCCATCGGACCACGGAGTACGAGGAGTTGGTGGCCCACCACGGTACGCACGGGCAGGCCGCCTTCTTCCTCTCCTCCCGGGGCCGGGACATCGCGGAGGTGGCCGAGCGGCACCGCCGCACCCGGCGTGCGCTCGCCGAGGTGACCGCCGCGATTCCGCTGACCTGGCGTCAGACACAGGTGGAGCGGGGCGACCTGGACCGTTTCCTGTTCGCACCGGAGGACGTGGTGGTGGTCGTCGGGCAGGACGGGCTGGTGGCGAACGTCGCCAAGTACCTCGCCGGGCAGCCGGTGGTGGGCATCGACACGGACCCGGGGCGCAACTTGGGCGTCCTGGTACGGCACCGCCCCGCGGACGCGGCGGCGCTGCTCCCGGCGGTCCGCACCAGCGCCGTGGACGAACTCACCATGGTCGAGGCGGTCGCCGACGACACCCAGCGGATCGTCGCGCTCAACGAGATCTATCTGGGCGCCGCCGGACATCAGACGGCCAGGTACCGCCTGGGCCTCGAGGGCGACGGGGGTGTCGTCGAGGCCCAGGCTTCGTCCGGGGTGCTGGTGGGGACGGGGACCGGTGCGACGGGCTGGATCCGCTCGGTGTGGCAGGAGCGGGGCGCCGCCCTGTCGCTGCCGCGCCCGACCGACGACCGGCTGCTGTGGTTCGTACGGGAGGCGTGGCCGTCACCGGCCACGGGGACCTCACTGGTGGCGGGCGAACTCGCCGCGTCGGCCCGTCTCACCCTCACCGTCGAGTCCGAACGACTGATCGCCTTCGGGGACGGGATGGAGCAGGACGCACTGCAGCTGACATGGGGGCAGTCGGTACGGGTGGGCATGGCGGGGACATCACTGCGCCTGGTCGGGTAGCGGAGGCATCGCGCCCACAGTGTCGTACCGGAGGCCAGTGTGATCGTTGCTGTCGCCACCAGTACCGGTACGTTGCCCAGCGCCACCGCCAGTGCCCCGCGGCCGACGGAGCCCGCGGTCTGTCCCGCGCAGAGCAGGCGGGGCGGTCACCCTCAGATCCCGGTGCAGGGCACGGGCCAGCGCCGGAGACGGGGTGGCAGGGCGACCGCCCGGCCCTCCGCGACCAGGGCCAGTCCCTCGTCCGCCAGCAGCTTCGCCGCTTCCAGCTGTCTGTCGCCCAACCCGGCCAGCGGCGTGGCCTCCTGAAGGACGTCGAAGGTGGCGAGGAGGTCGGGGTCGTCGAGCGTGTAGCGGACCGACACCCCCTTGTCCCTCCGGTCCATGACGATGACGAAATCGGGGCCGCGCCGATGGTGGAGCATCTCGCCGGCATACCCCGGCTCGTCCAGGCGCACCGGAACGCCCCAGGTCGGCAGAGAGACGTATGTCCGCCCGTCGCGGAACAACAGGCCGAGGTGCAGGGCGCGTTGGAGCCACTCGTCCAGATCCTCGGCCGTGAGGCGGTGGCCGTCCTCCAGCAGCAGACGGTGCAGCGCCGGGACGGTCCGCCCGTCCTCCAGCCGGCGCAGGGCGGCCGCCTGCCAGCCGGTGAACCGGTGCGTGCGCCGCGGCCAGCCCGCCCGCCGGTCGTGCACCAGCAGGGTCCCCCCGTCCTCGGCGAACGTCAGCCGTGACCCCGGGTGGACGGTGAGCCAGCGCTCGACGCCCTGCTTCAGGCGGGCCTCCACCTCTCCCTTGATGCCTGCGTCTTCCGTATCGAACAGATAGACGAGATCGGTGAGTTCGTCCTCGGGCAGGTCGTAGACGTGCCGGTACATCTCGGCCGGGCGCCGCTCGCCGAAGCCGAGGGCGGGGTCGTTGAAGTGGGGGCTGAACCGTTCGAGCTGGATGCGGTGGGCGCCGCTCGGGGGCTGGAGGTGGACGAGTGCGGGGAGTTGGTCGATGACGGCGGTGTAGTCGTCGGCGGTCTCGCCCGGGAAGCCGTAGAGCAGGTTCCAGGAGCAGGTCAGCGCGTGGTTCTCGCACTCGCGGAGGGTGCGGACGTTGCGGGCTGCGGTGACGCCCTTGTCCATGAGGTCGAGGACACGGCTGCCGAGGCTCTCGATGCCGGGCTGGATGTGCACGGTGCCCGAGTCGGCGAGGAGGGCGAGCTGGTCGGGGGTGAGGTTGGACTTGACCTCGTAGTGCATGCGTAAGTCCCACCCGCTGGCGGCGGCCCGTGGCAGGAAGTCCTTGAAGTACGCCATGTCGAGGATGTTGTCGACGGTCACCACGTCGAGGATGCGGTGCCGGCGCACCAGGCGGTCGACCTCGGACCAGAGGCGCTCGCCGGGCTTGGCACGGAAGGCCATGGCCGAGCCGTTGAGTCCGCAGAAGGTGCAGTGGTGCTTCTCGCCCCACCAGCAGCCACGCGCACCCTCCACGACCAGCTTGGGGTGCACGTACTCGGCGACCGGGGAGGTCTCCAGCGCCGACTGCCAGTCGTCGTAGTCGGGCGAGGGGATGTCGGCGGGCGCCACCGTGCGCCGCGACTCGGGGTTGGCGCGTGAGACCTGGCCCTCCCACCAGCACAGGCCCGGCACGTCCCCGGGAGGTGTGCCGTCGTCGAGGTGGCGCAGGAGCGCGGGGAAGGCGTACTCGCCCTCGCCGCGCACCACATGGTCGACGAAGCGGTGGTTGCGGTGCAGGGCGTGCCCCATGGGGCCGTCGCAGTTGCTGCCACCGAAGACGATCGTCACCTGCGGGCGACGGAGCTTGAGTTCGCGGGCGAGCGCCAGGGAGGACACGTTCTGCATGAACGTGCTGGTGAATCCGACGACATCCGGCTCGTCGGCGAGTACCTCGTCCGCGCACACGGTGATGAACTCGGCCGCGTGCGCGCGCATTTCGCATGCCGTGTCCACGTCGATCCCGTGCCGGACGGCGTAGTCGCGCAGTCGCGCGGTGCCCCAGTCGGGGTCGTCGTAGAGGGCTCCGGAGAAGACCCAGTCACCCAGGCCGTGGAAGATCGAGTCGCTGCCGACCCGTACGTAGTCGCCGGGTCGCAGCCGTCCGCCGGAGCGTTCCAGCAGGAACTCCGCCCAGCGCAGGGAGCCGTGGAACTCCCGCACCTCGTCCTGGGGGCGGATGCGCGAGACCAGGGCGTGCAACAGGCCCAGCTGCAGCGAGGGCAGATCGATCGGATGCCAGGGCATCGTCACGAGCGTGATGCCCGTGCCGCCCCGCCGACCGGTCAGGGCGTGGGCCGTTTCTCCACGATGCGGGGCTGCCGGTTGGTCTTCTCTTCCTCCCGGACCACCACCTTCTTGATCTCCACGCCTGCCCCGCCCTCCGCGAACTCCCCTGATGCGTAAGGTTGTTCAAGTTAGGCGGGGCTGCGCGCGTGACACAAGCCTTCCATGGCGCTTGTGCGAACACGGCTCACGATTGGCTCAAAGCCGAGGGTCCACCGGCTCCGACTCCAGCGCCAGCACCCCGAACACGGCCTCGTGCACCCGCCACAGCGGCTCGCCCTCCGCCAGCCGGTCCAGGGCCTCCAGGCCCAGGGCGTACTCGCGGATCGCCAGCGACCGCTTGTGGTTCAGGAAGCGGCTGCGCAGCCGGACGAGGTTGTCGGGGCGCGTGTACTCCGGACCGTAGATGATCCGCAGGTACTCGCGGCCCCGGCACTTGATGCCGGGCTGCACGAGCCGCCCCGCCTCGCTCCTCACCAGCGCGCCCAGCGGCTTGACGACCATGCCCTCGCCGCCGCGACCGGTCATCTCCAGCCACCAGTCGACGCCGGCCTGCACCGACTCCGGGTCGCCGGTGTCGACGTAGAGCCGTCGGGTGGTCTGCAGCAGACCGCTGCCGTCGTGCTCGACAAGACGGTCGAGCAGGGCGAGCTGCTCGTCGTGCGGCAGTCCGGCGAGGCTGCGGCCCTGGACGGCCAGGACCTGGAAGGGCGCGAGTCGTACACCGTCCAGGCCCTCGGTCGGCCAGCAGTAGCGGCGGTACGCCTGCGTGAACGCGGCCGCGTTCGAGGCCCGTTCCCGCTGGCGCGCCAGCAGGTCGCTCACCTCGACGCCCCGGGACGCGGCACCCTCCAGCGCGGCGAGCGCACCGGGGAACACCGCCCCGGACGCGGCGCCGACGGCCGCGTACTGGGACCGCAGCAGCCCGGCGGCCTTCAGCGACCACGGCATCAGCTCGGCGTCCAGCAGGAGCCAGTCAGTGGCGAGTTCGTCCCAGAGACCGGCGGCGTCAACCGCCGTGCGCACGCGTTGGAGGATCTCCTCCGTCACCGACTCGTCGTCGAAGAACGGCCGTCCGGTACGGGTGTACAACGCACCGGTCGGACCGTCGACCCCGAACCGCCTCCCGGCCGCCTCCGCGTCCCGGCACACCAGGGCCACCGCGCGCGAGCCCATGTGCTTCTCCTCGCACACGACCCGCGCCACCCCGTCGGCGGCGTACTGGGCGAAGGCTTCCACCGGGTGCTCCAGGTAGCCGTCGACGTGGCTGGTCGCCGTGGGCGCCATGGTGGGCGGCAGGTACGGCAGCAGACGCGGGTCGATCGCGAAGCGGCTCATGACCTCCAGGGCCGCGGCCGCGTTCTCCTCGCGGACGGACACCCGGCCCGAGTGCCGGGTCTCCACGACCCGGCGGCCGTGCACGTCGTTCAGGTCCAGCGGCCGGCCGTCGTGCCCGCCGGGTGCCTCGGTCAGCAGCGGCCTCGTCGGCTCGTACCAGACCCGCTCGGCCGGTACGTCGACCAGCTCACGCTCCGGCCAGCGCAGCGCGGTGAGCTTGCCGCCGAAGACGGCACCGGTGTCCAGGCAGATGGTGTTGTTGAGCCAACTGGCCTCCGGCACGGGTGTGTGGCCGTAGACGACCGCCGCCCGGCCCCGGTAGTCCTCCGCCCAGGGGTAGCGCACGGGCAGCCCGAACTCGTCGGTCTCGCCGGTGGTGTCGCCGTACAGCGCGTGCGAGCGGACCCGGCCGGAGGTGCGGCCGTGGTACTTCTCGGGCAGACCGGCGTGGCAGACCACCAGCCGGCCGCCGTCGAGGACGTAGTGGCTGACCAGCCCGTCGATGAACTCCCGTACCCGGGCACGGAACTCGTCGCTCTCACCCTCCATCTGCTCGATGGTCTCGGCGAGGCCGTGGGTGTGCTGGACCTTGCGGCCCTTGAGATGGCGGCCGTACTTGTTCTCGTGGTTGCCGGGTACGCACAGCGCGTTGCCGGACTCGACCATCGACATCACGCGGCGCAGTACGCCCGGGCTGTCCGGGCCGCGGTCCACGAGGTCGCCGACGAAGACGGCCGTACGGCCCTCGGCGTGGACACCGTCGACGTAGCCCAGCTTTCCGAGCAGCGACTCCAGTTCGGAGGAGCAGCCGTGGATGTCGCCGATGATGTCGAAGGGGCCGGTGAGGTGGGTGAGGTCGTTGAAGCGCTTCTCGGTGACGACGGTGGCGTTCTCGACGTCCTCCACCCCGCGCAGGACGTGCACCTTGCGGAAGCCCTCGCGCTCCAAGTGCCGTATGGACCGGCGCAGTTCGCGGATGTGGCGCTGGATGACCCGGCGCGGCATGTCGGACCGGTCGGTGCGGGCCGCGTTGCGCTCGGCGCACACCTCCTCCGGTACGTCCAGCACGATGGCGATGGGCAGCACGTCGTACTGCTTGGCCAGGTCGATCAGCTGACGGCGGGCGTCCTGCTGCACGCTGGTCGCGTCGACGACGGTGCGGCGGCCGGCCGCCAGGCGCTTGCCCGCGATGTAGTGCAGGACGTCGAAGGCGTCCCTGGTCGCGCTCTGGTCGTTCTCGTCGTCGGAGACCAGGCCGCGGCAGAAGTCGGAGGAGATCACCTCGGTCGGCTTGAAGTGCCGGCGGGCGAAGGTGGACTTGCCGGAGCCGGAGGCGCCGACGAGGACGACGAGGGAGAGGTCGGTGACGGGGAGGACCCGTCCCTTCTTCTCAGATGCGTTCTCCGCTGTCTCGGTCATGCCGCCTTCGCCTCCTTCTCGGTCTTCTCGGTCTTGATCTGGAACACGGCCATCTGGGTCGGCGGTCCGACCTCGGGGTCGTCGGGTCCGACGGGCACGAACTCCACGCCGTACCCGTGCCGTTCGGCCACCGTGTGCGCCCAGGTGCGGAACTCCTCGCGGGTCCACTCGAAGCGGTGGTCGCCGTGCCGGACATGGCCGGCCGGGAGGGACTCCCAGCGGACGTTGTACTCGACGTTGGGGGTCGTCACCAGGACGGTCCTCGGGCGGGCCGAGCCGAACACCGCGTACTCCAGGGCGGGCAGCCGCGGCAGGTCGAGGTGCTCGATGACCTCGCTGAGCACGGCGGCGTCGTACCCCTTGAGCCGCTTGTCCGTGTACGCCAGCGAGCCCTGGAAGAGCTTGACCCGCGCGGCCTGCCGCTCCCCCATGCGGTCCAGCTTCAGCCGCCGGGAGGCGATGGTCAGCGCGCGCATCGACACGTCGACGCCGACGATCTCGGTGAACCGCGGGTCCTTGAGCAGCGCCTGCACCAACTGGCCCTGCCCGCAGCCGAGGTCGAGCACCCGGGCGGCGCCGGACGCGCCGAGCGCGGCGATGACCGCGTCGCGTCGCTGCACGGCGAGCGGGGTGGGCTTCTCCTCCGTCTCGGTCTCCGCCTCGACGGCGTTGTCGATGTCCTCGACCTCGCTGTCGTCCGCCTCCGCGAGCCGCACCAGCTCAAGGCGTTCCATCGCCTCACGCGTCAGCGACCAGCGGCGCGAGAGATAACGGCTGGTGATCAGTTTCTGCTCCGGGTGGCCGGGCAGCCAGCCCTCGCCGGCCCGCAGCAGCTTGTCGACCTCGTCGGAGGCCACCCAGTAGTGCTTGGCGTCGTCGAGGACCGGGAGCAGGACGTAGAGGTGGCGCAGGGCCTCGGCGAGGGTGAGTGCCCCGCCCTCCAGGACGAGCCGCACATACCGCGAGTCGCCCCACTCGGGGAACTCGGTGTCCAACGCCACCGGTTCGACGGTGACGGTCCAGCCCAGTGGCTCGAAGAGCCGTCGTACCAGCTCCGGTCCGCCGCGGGCCGGCAGCGCGGGCACCTCGATGCGCAGCGGCAGCGGCTGCGTGGCGCGCTCGGGGCGGGCGTTGCACACGCCGCGGATCGCGCTGGAGAACACGCTGCTCAGCGCCACCGCGAGCAGCGAAGAGGCCGCGTACGGACGGTCGTTGACGTACTGCGCGAGTGCCGCGTCGGGCGCACCGCCGCGTCCCTTGCCCTTCCCCCGCCGCACCAGCGCCACGGCGTCGACCTCCAGCAGCAGCGCCGCCGTGCAGCGCTCGGCATCGGCCTCGGGGTAGAGGACGTGCGCCGTGCCGTAGGAGGTGGAGAACGCCTGCGCCCTGTCGGGGTGCTTGTGCAGCAGGAAGCCGAGGTCGGTGGCGGGGCGTTCCGGTGTGCCGGTGGTGGTGATGGTCAGGAACATGCGGAGACTCTCCACAGGTGGACGGTTCGGGACGCCGTGCGCACGAAAGCCCCCAGGTGGTGATCCTGGGGGCTCGGCAGGACGACGGTCTCACCTTCGCATACGGCGGCCGACCTGCGCCCTTGTTTATTGCTGCGGGGAGCGTTGTACGGCGGTCGCTACGACAGCTGCGACTGGACCTGGGCGGAGATCAGCTCCAGGTGGTCCAGGTCGGCCAGGTCGAGGATCTGGAGGTAGAAGCGGCCGGCGCCGGTCTCGGCGTATCGGCCGATCTTGTCGACGACCTCGGAGGGGGTGCCCGCCAGGCCGTTGGCCTTCAGTTCGTCGACCTCGCGGCCGATCGCGGCGGCCCGGCGGGCCACCTCCTGGTCGTCCTTGCCGACGCAGACGACCAGGGCGTTGGAGTAGACGAGGTCCTCGGGTCGCCGGCCGGCCTCCTCAGCGGCGGCGCGGACCCGGGCGAACTGGCGCTCGCTGTCCTCGATCGAGGCGAAGGGCATGTTGAACTCGTCGGCGTAGCGGACGGCCAGTCGCGGGGTGCGGGTCGCGCCGTGGCCGCCGATCAGGACCGGGATCTTGTCCTGGGCGGGCTTGGGCAGCGCGGGCGAGTCGGTGAGGTCGTAGTACTTGCCGTGGAAGTCGAAGGTGTCACCGACTTTGGTCTGCCACAGGCCCGTGACGATCTCGAGCTGCTCCTCCAGCCGGCCGATCTTCTCCTTCGGGAACGGGATGCCGTACGCCTTGTGCTCCTCCTCGAACCAGCCGGCGCCGAGGCCGAGTTCGACGCGCCCGCCGGACATCTGGTCGACCTGCGCGACCTGGATGGCGAGCACGCCGGGCAGGCGGAAGGTGCCGGCGGTCATGAGGGTGCCCAGGCGGATGCGCTTGGTCTCGCGGGCCAGTCCCGCGAGGGTGATCCAGGCGTCGGTGGGGCCGGGCAGGCCGTCCACGGAGCCCATGCGGAGAAAGTGGTCCGAGCGGAAGAAGGCGTCGAAACCCAGGTCCTCGGTGGCCTTGGCCACCGCGAGCAGCGTGTCGTAGGAGGCCCCCTGCTGGGGCTCGGTGAAGATGCGAAGATCCATACCTCCATCCTGCACTCCACAGTGGCGGTCAACCCCACCGGTCCCTGAGGGCACTCCCGTCCACGGTCGGGTGAAAATCCCTCATCGGCGGGCGGGTACGCACCCGCGCCAGTTCTGCATTTTTCCGGGGGACAACCCCCGGACCCCCAGCAGAGAAGCAAGCCAGCCACTCTGACCGGCGCGGCCACCGCGAGGCAGACCTGAGTAACCCGCTGCGGTGGTGGTCGTTGGCTCGTGCGGAGCCGGACCGCCCGGCACCCGCGCCGGCGGCCGTCGCCGGGATGTCACCCGATCGGCCTCCTGGCGGGGCCTGGGGCCGAGGAGGCCGTCATGTCCGAAGAGTCCGTGCCGCAGCAGGGCGGCGGCACCGGCCGGCCGAAGGGCCTGCTGCAGCAGATGGAGGAGCTGATGGCGGCGCTGAACGCGGACCTGTCGGCCCTGGACGCGGATCTGCAGTCCGCGGGGCGGGGCGCGGAGGAGAGCGAGGCGGGCTGAGAACCCGTCTCTAGCCGGCCTCCCGCTCGGGTAACGCCTCTTCCCGGTCCGCGAGTCTGCGCAGCATCTCCCGGACCCGGTCCCTGGACTCGTCCGCCGCGTCGATGGCCTCCATGCACTGCCAGTAGGTGCTCTCGTCGTCCGCGGCGCAGGCGAGTCCCACCAGGGCGATGCCCACCTCGCCCAGGAGGCCGCCGAGGCAGAGGAGGGCCTGGCGGGCGTCGCCCAGGTCGGTGAGCTGGGCCGCGCGCAGGTCCTCGGTGGCCAGGTGCGGGGTGTCGAGGACCCCGCAGCCCCGGCCCGCCAGCTCCGTCAACCCCAGTGCCTCGCCGCGCAGTTCGGGTGGTCCGGAGACCGCGAGGCGGCTGCCTATCGCCTGCGCCAGGGCCTGCGCCTGCCACACCTCGGTCATGGTCTCCGGAGCGTCGCCGCTCCCTGCAAGGGCACGTCTGCTCGTCACGATGAGCCGCACAGCGTCCATGCCGCTGCCCCCGTCTGTCTGGACGCGCTGCCCGCACGTCCGCCCGAACTCCGTTGTCCACTACCCAGAGTGAGGGTGTGCGGGACGAAAAGCCAGAGGAAGACCGAAATCTGTGGACAACAAATCGGTTTCGGGCCGGTTTTTGACTCCGGAGAGTGAAAGTGGACTGAACCACTCCCGACGGCTGCCCTGTTCGACTACGGCGCCGGGAACCTGCGTTCATTGCGGTCGATCTTCGCGTCCAGCGCCGCGAGCGGGTCGATGTCCAGGACGTCGCACAGCTGCAGCAAGTAGGCGAGCACATCCGCGACTTCGTCCGTCACGCGGTGCGCGGTATCCGGATCGTCCATGACGCGGGCCGACTCCTCCGGCGTCAACCACTGGAAGATCTCCACCAGTTCGGAGGCCTCCACGCTGAGCGCGGCGACGAGGTTCTTGGGGGTGTGGTACTGCCGCCAGTCGCGGGCGGCGGCGAAGTCGGCCAGCCTGCGCTGCAGTTTCGCCACGTCGAGATGATCGGTCACGGCTCCAGGTGTACCACCGTGACGGGCTCCGGCCCGGCCGCCCCGGCGGCCCACGAGGCGTCGCTGACCGCGGCCACGACCCGGATGTGCCCGCGGCCGGCGGTCCGCAGGGCCAGCCGCAGCAGTTCCCGCCGCTGCCGTGGGTCCAGTGAGCGGTCGAAGCCGTCGGCGAGGACGGTGAGCGTCTGCATGGCCGCGGGCACCTCCCCGGCGGTGTCCACCTCCAGGACGCCCGGTCCGGTCAGCAGGACCAGCGCGAGGGCGAGATATCTGAGCTCGCCGTCGCCGAGGCGCCCCAGAGCCGTCCGGAAACCGTCACCGCGGTCGAGCAGTGCCTGCACGGTCCCGTCGCCCAGCGGCTCGGCGAGCACGTCGGCCACCGGTCCCGCGCAGCCGGCGCGCACCACCTCGACCAGCTGTGCGTGCCGTCGTGTGCACTCGGCGCGGGTGCGCCACAGGACGTCGGCGAGGTTGTCGCAGCCGCCGAGGAGCAGTCCGGAGCCGAGCGGGGCGGGGGCCCGCATCCGGCCGGGGCGCGGATCGCAGGCGAAGACGGACCGCAGGGCGACCACCATCTGTTCGGCGCCGGCGAGCACCCTGCGCTGTCCGTCGGTCTTGCCGGCCACCCGCAGCGGCAGCAGGGCGGTGCCGAGCCGGTCGTCGGGCAGCGGTGCCCGGGTCACCGGTGCCGAGCCCGCGGTGTGCCAGGCGGCCTGCACGGTCCGGCGGGAGGGGTCGCGCAGGGCGGTCTCCAGGAGCACAAGACCGCCCGCGGTCAGCCGCTCGCCCACGATGCGCAGTTCGGGCTCGGCCTGCACGGCGACGTCGAGCCGGACCGGCCCCTCGGGCCCGTCGGCCGTGCAGCCGATACGGAATCCGCGCCGCCGCTGCGCATCGGGCCGCGCCCGCTGCGGCACACAGTCGGCCGCGTCGGGGAACACCTCCCCGACCTCGGCACCGCCACCGAGCCGGGCCAGCGCCTCGTACGCCCGCAGGGCACTCGTCTTCCCGCAGCCGCTGCCCCCGGCGAAGAGGGTGACCGGCCCGAGCGCGAACCCGGCCCGCCGGTGTCCGGCGAAGGCGGACAGCCGCAGCTCGGTGACACACGGGCGGTCCGGGCGCGGGCGGTCCGCGAGGGTGCGCAGCGGGGACGACGGGGCGGAGTTCGCGGCGGGCGGCACGGATGACACGGTCATGTCCGGACCGTAGGGCTGTGCCCGGAAGGTGAACCGTTACGGCGTCGGGAGCTTCCTACGATCGGGGGACCGGGCTCAGGAGCCGGCCACCCCGGCGCTCTCCACCAGGTCGGTGACCTCGGTGTCCGCGGGGGCCAGCAGGAAGACGTTCCGGTCGACGCGGTGCATGCCGCTCGCGAGGCCGAAGACGACTCCGGTGCTGAAGTCGAGGACGCGCTTGGCGACCTCGGCCTCCGCACCGCTCAGGTCGAGCAGGACGGGAACGCCTGCCATCAGGGTCTCGGCGACCTCGCGTGCGTCGGCGAAGACGTTGACCCGGAGGACCACGAAACGGCGCCGGGTCTCCGTCAGGGCTTCCGGGTGCGCGCGGTGGTCCACCGCGGACGGCCAGGCGTCGCGTCCACGCAGCGGCACGACCTGGGCGAGCCCTTCCCACTGTTCATCGGTGACGTCGTGGCTGTTCACCGGCTCCCCCCGAACTGACTCGCACTCATTGCCTGCACCAGCCAATTCTTACGCCAAGTCACCCGTTCGGCCCAACAGCGACACGGTCCGCGACCGTCACAACCGTTCCTCGGCGACGAGAACCGGTCAGGTATGAGCCGGTTCCTGATCGAACAAGACTTCTTACCCCCCTCACACCGGACTCTTCACCTCCGGCCCCGTACTGCTCACCGGGCGGCACTAGCGTCCCCTGACGTGCACTTGGCAGAAAACCAGCTGGTGACACCCGGCCGGCGGACGCAGTCGGCGGTGTCCGCCGCACCGGAACCTCCCGCGCAGTGGCATCGCGTGCTGACTCTGCTGGCGAACGTCAGCCTGTTCATCGGTACGCGCACGGTGTGGACGCAGGCGGCGAGTCACCGGCCGGCCGTGGCCGCCGTCATCTCGGTGTGTTACGCCTCGATCCTGGTGTGCGGGGTGCTGGCGCTCGTCGTGCGCCGGGCCCGGTCGCTCGCCCGGCTCGACGTGGTCGTGCTGGTGACCGCCGTGGTCCTCGCCCTGTGCGCCTGGGCCATGAACCACGGCGGCTCGGACGAGGCGGTGCTGACCACCCAGGCCGCCAAGGAGCTGGTCGCGGGCCACTCCGTCTACGGGCATCCGTGGCCCTGGCTCTTCCAGAAGGGCATCGCCCTCACCACGACCTTCGACGGCGGCTACGACTACACCTACGGCTATCCCCCGCTCGCCACGCTGCTCACCGCACCCCTGCTGTGGATCGGTCACGGCGGCGCCCCGGCGACGGCGGTCAGCACGGGCGCGCTGATCGTCGGCACGGTCGTGCTGTGGCGGATGCTGCCCGTGCAGTGGCGGTCGGCGGCGACCATGGCGTGCCTGGGCTTCGGGTTTCTGCCGACCTACGGCCGTGAGGGCTACCCGGCGATCACCGCGCTGGCCCTGCTGATCCCGGTGGTGGTGCGCTGGCCGCGGATCGGACAGGGCGGGCGTCTCGGGGCGGCCGGTGTCGCGCGGGCCGCATGCCTGGGTGCCGCGTGTGCCGCACAGCAGCTGCCCTGGTTCCTGACGCCGTTCCTGCTGGCCGGGATCTACGCGGTGCGCCGCGGTGAGCTGGGCGGACGGGCCGCGACGCTGGTGGTGGCGCGGATCGCGGGGATCGCCGCGACCGTGTGGCTGCTGATCAACACGTACTTCATCGTGAGTGAGCCGAGCACCTGGATCAGTGGTATCGCGCTGCCGCTGACCCAGGGGGCGACGCTGCACGGGCAGGGCCTCGTGGGGGTGTCCCTGTACTACACGAACGGCAGCGACCGGGTCGAGTGGTACGGGCACGCGAGCATGCTGCTGGCCGCGGCCCTGCTCGGGCTGCTGATCCTGTTCATGCGCCGGCTGGGGCCCGCGGCGACCGTGCTCCCCTGGTGCGCCTTCTTCCTGGCGACCCGGTCCCAGGACGGCTACTACCTGATGATGACGCCGCTGTGGCTGGCGACCGCCGTCACCGCGCCGCCGTCCGAGTTCGTACGGGCCTGGCAGCCGCGCCCGCGTCTGCTGACCGGCCCCCGTCGGCGCCCGGCGCTGGCCGCGACGGCCGCGCTGCTGGTCGCCCCGGCGCTGGTCAGCGCCGTCGTGGCGGTCACCGGGAAGCCGCCGCTCAGAATGGAGATCACCGCCGTGCGCCGGACGGCGGCGGACGCGAACGTCCTCAGCCGGCTGAGCCTGCGGGTCACCAACAAGGACGACAGCGCCCTGGAACCGCACTTCATGCTCACCGTCGGCCAGGGCCTGCGCCAGTACTGGACGGTCCTGAAGGGACCGGCCACCCTGCCCGCGCACGCCTCGGCCGACTATGTGATCCGGCCGCCGGACCACGGGAAGTTCACCCTGCCGGGGCCGCACGCCCGGCTCCGGCTGCGGGTCTTCACCCCCACACCGCAGACGCTGTCCAGCATGAACCTCCACCTGCGGGTGCGCGGCACCCGCTGACGCGCGTCAGGCGGCCGTACGCACGAAGCGGAGGGTGGCGGCCACCGTGGTCAGGCCGCGGATCATGCCCAGCTGGTTCCAGCCCAGGCCGAACTCGCCGCGGTCCACGGTGAACTCCGTCTCCAGCGTGAGCGCGTCGGCGTCCGCACCGGCCAGGCGGGCGGTGAGGGTCTGCGGCCTGCTGATGCCGCGCACGGTCAGCTGACCGGAGACCTCGACGTTGTCGCCGGCGCCCACCTTCGCGCTGCGGACCGCGAAGGTGATCTCGGGGTGGTTCGCGGTGTCGAAGAAGTCGGCCGAGCGCAGGTGCTCGTCCCGCTTCTTGTTCTTGGTGTCGAGGGTGGCGGCGTCCAGGGTCAGGGTGCCGGTGGCGGAGCCGTCGGGCTGCACCTCGCCCTGTCCGCCGACGGCACCGAAGGTGCCCTTGACGGTGACGAGGCCCCACATCGTCTTGTGGCGCAGGGCGACGGTGGAAGCGGCGGCGTCGAGCTGCCAGACACCGGTTTCGACGGCGACGGTCATGATCTTCTCCAGTGAGCGCGGATCCGGGGATCTGAGGCAAGTACTTCAAATTTGGATGACTACGACCGTAGAGCATTATCCAAATCTGGACAACCCTTCGGTCCAAAATTGAACGACAGGTAGACTCGACACCATGGCCGACCCCGAGGAGCACCCCACCGACCTGCCCGAATGCCCGTCCGCGCAGGGTGGCGGACTGCTGCCCAAGGAGCTGCGGGCCTGGATGGTGATGCTCGGTGCCGTGGGGGCGGTGGAGCAGGAACTGCGGTCGGTCGTGAAGGAGCGCCTCGACGTCTCGCACGACGAGTTCCTGATCCTGTGCCTGCTCGCCGAGCAGCCCGGGGCGGGGCTGCGCATGACGCGGATCGCGGAGCTGCTCGGCCGCCCCAAGACCCGGCTCACCTATCAGATCGCCTGTCTCCAGCACGCCGGGCTGGTCACCCGCCAGTCGGTCTGCGGCGACAAGCGGGGCATCGAGGTGGCCCTCACCGACAAGGCCCGCCGCCTCCTGGAGGAGGCCTCCGGCACCCTCGCCTCGACGGTCACCCGGGCGCTGGCCCAGGTCATGGGCCCGGACCAGCACGAGGCGATGTGCGGCCTGCTGCCCGAGCCGGCCAAAGAGGCCGCGCTCACCGAGGACGAACAGCCCTAGCGCGTGGTGACCCGCCCCCTCCTGGGTACTCGGCGGTCCCGTGCCGGCGATCGCAGGAGGGCTCCATGGGCGCACTGGACCTGCCCGAACCCGTCGTCCGCAGCGGAGCCGCCCCGCCGGTCGACGCGGCAGGGCTGGAGGCCGCGCTACGTGAGCGGGTCGACGGCGAAGTCCGCTTCGACGCCGGGAGCAGGGCCGCCTACTCCACCGACGCCTCGAACTTCCGGCAGACCCCGATCGGCGTCGTCGTGCCGCGCACCCCCGAGGCGGCCGCGGAGGCGGTGGCCGTCGCCCGCGAGTACGACGCGCCCGTCCTGTCGCGCGGCGGTGGGACCAGCCTCGCCGGACAGTGCACCAACGCGGGCGTGGTGATCGACTGGTCGAAGTACTGCCACCGGCTCGAATCCGTGGACCCGGACGCCCGCACCTGCGTCGTCCAGCCCGGCATCGTCCTCGACGAACTGAACCGGCAGCTCGCCCCGACCGGCCTGCGCTACGGCCCCGAGCCCGCCACCCACATGAACTGCACCATCGGCGGCATGATCGGCAACAACTCCTGCGGCGCCACCGCCCAGGCCACCGGCAAGGTCGTCGACAACATCGCCCGGCTTGAGGTGCTGCTGTACGACGGCACCCGCTTCTGGTGCGGTGAGACGAGCGACGAGGAGTACGCCGAGATCGAACGGCAGGGCGATCTGCGGGCCGCCCTCTACCGGCAGTTGCGCGCGCTGCGGGACCGGTACGGCGACGAGGTCCGCCGCCGCTACCCGGACATCCCGCGCCGGGTCTCCGGCTACAACCTGGACTCGCTGCTGCCCGAGCACGGCTTCGACGTCGCGGGGCTGCTGGTGGGCAGCGAGTCGACGCTGGTCACCGTCCTGCGGGCGGAGCTGGAGCTGGTGCCCGTGGTCAAGGAACGGACGCTGGTGGTCCTCGGGTTCCCGGAGATCTCCGTGGCCGCCGACGCCGTACCCGCGATCCTGCCGTACGAGCCGATGGCGCTGGAGGGCGTCGACGCGCGGCTCATCAAGGACGAACGGATCAAGCGCCTCAATCCGAAGGCCCGCGCCCAGATGCCCAAGGGCAACGCCTTCTTGATGGTGCAGTTCGGCGGGGACACCGTCGAGGAGTCCGACGAGCGGGCGCACCGGATGCTCGACGGGCTGCACGAGTCCGAGCACGAGGCGGAGGTCGCCTTCCTCGACGACCCCGCCCACGAGGAGGAGCTGTGGCAGGTGCGCGAGGCGGGCCTCGGCGCCACCGCGCACATCCCCGGCAAGCCCGACACCTTCGAGGGCTGGGAGGACTCGGCCGTGGCACCGGAGCGGCTCGGCGACTATCTGCGCCGACTGCGCCGCCTCTACGACGAGTTCGGGTATCTCAGCGACACCGGGCCCAGCCTCTACGGCCACTTCGGGCAGGGCTGTGTGCACACCCGGATCCCCTTCGACCTGTACTCGGCCGACGGGGTGGCCACCTACCGGCGGTTCATGGAACGGGCGGCCGATCTGGTCGCCGAGTTCGGCGGGTCCTTCTCCGGGGAGCACGGGGACGGGCAGAGCCGCGGTGAGCTGCTGCCGCGGATGTTCGGCGAGGAGCTGGTCGAGGCCTTCGGACGGCTGAAGGCGGTGTTCGACCCGCTCGACCGGATGAACCCGGGGAAGGTCGTGGCGCCGTACCGGCTGGACGAGAACCTGCGCCTGGGCGGCGACTGGGCCCCCTACGCCCCCCGTGACCTGCACTTCCGCTTCCCGCACGACGGCGGGTCCTTCGCCGAGGCCGCGAACCGGTGCGTCGGCGTGGGCAAGTGCCGGCAGCTGACCAACAAGGGCGGCTCGGTGATGTGCCCCTCGTACCAGGTGACCCGGGAGGAGGAGCACTCCACGCGGGGGCGGGCGCGGCTGCTGTTCGAGATGCTCGACGGGCACGGCGACAGCGCGATCCAGGACGGCTGGCGCTCGGAGGCGGTACGGGACGCGCTCGACCTCTGTCTGGCCTGCAAGGGCTGCAAGAAGGACTGCCCGGCCGATGTGGACATGGCGACCTACAAGGCGGAGTTCCTGTCCCACCACTACGAGGGCCGGCCCTGGCGCAGGCCCCGTTCCGACCTGTCCATGGGCTGGCTGCCGGCCGTCGCCCAGGCCGTCGGCCGGGCCAGGCTCGGGCCGCTCGTCAACACGCTCACCCACACCCCGCCGCTGTCCCGGGCGGCCGTGGCGGCGGCCGGGGTCGAGAACCGGGAGATACCGCTGTTCGCGGGGCGGACCCTGCAGCAGTGGTTCGCCGGCCGTCGTGAGTCGTACGGCGACGGGTCCCGCGGCAGCGTTCTGCTGTGGCCGGACACCTTCACCAACTTCTTCCACCCGCATGTCGGACAGGCGGCCGTGGAGGTGCTGGAGCACGCCGGCTGGCGGGTCGAGCTGCCCCGGGAACCGCTGTGCTGCGGACTGACGTGGATCTCCACCGGTCAACTCGCCATGGCCGAGCGGGTGTTGAGCCGCACGGTGCGCCGTCTCGCCGGGCATGTCCGGGCGGGCGGGCTGGTGGTCGGCCTGGAGCCGAGCTGCACCACCGTGTTCCGTTCGGACATGGGCGAGCTCTTCCCCGGCGACCGTGACGTGCGCAGGCTCAGCGCCCAGACGGTGACGCTCGCCGAGCTGCTCACCGAGCACTCCCCCGGCTACCAGCCCCCGCAGGTGCCGGACCGTTCGGCGCGGGCGCTGGCGCAGGTGCACTGCCACCAGCATGCGGTGCTCGGCTGGGACGCCGACCGGGAACTGCTCGGCCGGGCCGGAGTGGACGCCGAGCAACTGGAGTCGGGCTGCTGCGGGCTGGCCGGCAACTTCGGCTTCGAACGCGGTCACCTGGACGTCAGCGAGGCCTGCGCGGAACGCGTCCTGCTGCCCCGGCTGCGCGAGAGCGACCCGTCGACGGTACTGCTGGCCGACGGTTTCAGCTGCCGCACCCAGGTCCACGAGTTCGACAGCGGCGGCCACGAGGCGGTGCACCTCGCGGAACTGCTGGCCTCGGCACTGCCCGACGGTGCGCACGGCAGTGCCTACGGCGTCGGCGCGGGCGTACGGCCGGCCCCGCCGGGCCGCCGCGCCCAGTCCCTCGCCCTGGCCGGGGTCGGGCTGGGCGCGGCGGCCGCCGCAGCAGCGGTGACGCGCGTGCTGCGGCGGTGAGGAACCGCGGTCAGGAGCCCTTGGCCGCGCGGTTGCGGACGAGCGCGAACGCCGCTGCGGCCAGGCCCAGTACGCCGAGGACCAGTCCGGCGACACCGAGTCCGCGGGCGGTGGAGTCGCTTCCGGCCGCGCTCGACGCGGAGCCGGCGGCGCTCCTGGGCGCCGTCGACGAGGCGGATGCGCTGCCCTCCTCGGCGCCCTTGGCGGTCAGCTTGAGGACCGGTGCCGGGTTCTCCGGTTCGGCCGCGCCGGACTGGGGCACGTCGATCCAGCGGACGGTCTTGCCGTCGGAGTACGTCTGGAGGGTCTTGAAGGTCAACTGGTCGGTGTCGTCGGGCAGTTGACCGAAGGCGACGTTGAAGTCCTGGTACTGGCCGGCTCCGATCCTGCCGCCCGTCCAGGTGATCTCGGAGACGGCGTCGGTGATGGTGCCGTCGTCCGTCTTGACGGGCGTCTTCAGCTTGGCGTTGGTGACCTTCGCCGTCCAGCCGTTCTGCGGCGGCGACACGAGCACACCGAGGACGGGGTGGTCGGTGGGCAGGAACACCTGCACCTTGGTGGTGCTCGCGGTGTCCTCCTCGTTGGGGACGCGGAAGGTCAGGACGCCGTCCGTGGCGCCCTTCGCGTAGCTCTCGGGGTGGACGGTGACGTGCGCGGAGGCGATTCCCGCGGCGGCCAGAAGCCCCCCGGCGGTCAGCGCGGTGACGGTGCCGGCGCGGCGCAGGGCGGTGCGTGCAGTGGACATGGGTGAGCTGATCTCCGTACTGAGGAAGGGATGTCGAGGTCAGATCGCGTACGACATCCCCCGCGGCGGGCCACGCCGCTGCACCGCGTGCCGCAGCAGCAGCCGTCGCAACGGCCGCGGACCGTCGGCACCCGGGCGTACCGCGTCCGGCGCGGCCGGCAGGGTCTTTGCCCCGCCGCGCACCCGCCACCAGGCCGCGAGGCCCGGTACGAGCGTGACGGCCCGCCGCAGCAGCGACCACAGCGCGGCCTCACCGCGCCGCAGCCACCAGGTCAGCACCACGGCCGCGCCGACATGGGCGACGGTGGCGTGCGGGGTCAGGGCGTGGGAGTGGCCCATGTGCATGGCGTCCATGCCCTGCATGCCGTACATGCCGCGCATGAGCATCAGGGGGTGCGGGCGTACGGCGTCGAAGACGAGGTGCAGGCCGCCCTGGGCCGTGAGCGTGCCCGCGCCGATCGCGGCCAGCGAGCGTTCCCGGGCGCCCAGCAGACAGCCGGCCCCGAAGACCGGTACGAACCCGGCGGCCTGCACCCACACGGGCGGTGCCGTCCCGGTCGCCAGTGCGTGTCCCCCGGTGGCGAGCAGCACGCACAGCGCGGCGAACACCGCCGCGCGCAGCACGCGTACCGAAGGGGACGCCCTCATGGCGCCCGATCCTGCCACGCGCCCGGGTGGCCGCGTCCGGCGGATCCCCAAGCGCACAGGTGCACACTGGACACTCGCGAAGGAGTGCCGAGCGAAGGCGGTGACGGGGTGCCGGCCGGACTGCGCATCCGTATCGACGGCGTCGACCTGCCGGGCCGTGCGTGCGGGCCCGGCGGTGACATGCCGTCGTACTCCGACATCCATGTGGCCGTACAGCGCCGGGACCGACCGGGCGAGCTTCTCGATCCGCAGCCCGGCGACGCCGTGTCCGTGAGTTGGACGCTGGAGTGCACGGTCACAGGTACGGACGTCAAGGGGCCGTATGTTCAAGGGCGTCCGGGCGGGCGGTTCGTCTATCTGTCCTGGGGGACGGTCGACGGCTCCGGCGCCTTCGGCATGTTCCGGCGCGCCAAGCTGATGCTGGACGCCGTGCCCGCCGAGGTGCTGGGCGCCGCCGCGCGCGAGGGGCTGCTGGTGGGGCGGCTGCGGCTGACCGACGCCCGCGGAAACCCGCTGTGCGCACGGGTGGTGCCGCCGCACATCGCCTGGACCGCGGAACAGGGGTGACGGCCCGGGGCCCACGGCGGTCTGCGTAACATGGGCGCCGTGACAGCCCGTACACAGCATCGCGATGCGCCACCGCCTTCCCTGCGGTGGCGGGTGCTGCTCGTGCTCGGGCTGCTGGCCGGGCTGCTCGCCATGCATGGCCTGGCGCCCGGTGGCGGTGTCGTCGAGCACTCCGCCGCACGGCACATGACGGCGGCGGTCGCCCTGCACGGCGGCTGTGCGGGCGACGACTGCGGTGGCGGCCATGCCCAGCACGCCGACCGGACCTGTGCGTCCGGCGCCCTGAGCGGCGGGCCCACGCTGCCCGCGCCGGCCGCCGACCCGGTGGCCGTGCCCTCACCCTCCGACGCCCCCTGCCCCTACGCGGGCACGGCCCCGGACGGTGCACGCGCGCCGCCCTCCCTGGCGGAACTACAGCTCCTGCGGATCTAGACACCGCGCGCTTCGGCACGTCCAGATCCCTTTCACGCAGCAACGCAGGAGTTCCAGCATGCGCAACACCCGTACCTCCATGGCCCGTCGCACCGCCCTGGTGGCCGCGACCGTCACCGCCGGGCTCGTCCTGGCCGCCTGCGGCGGCAGCAGCGACAGCGGGAGCGGCGGCCACGACAGCCACACCGCCGGCTCGTCCTCGTCCTCGCCCTCGTCGAGCGCCGCCGCTCACAACGCGCAGGACGTGTCCTTCGCGCAGGGCATGATCCCGCACCACCAGCAGGCCCTGGAGATGGCGAAGCTGGCCGCCGGCCGGGCCTCCTCCGCCAAGGTCAAGGATCTCGCCGCGCGCATCGAGAAGGCCCAGGACCCGGAGATCCGCACCATGAGCGGCTGGCTGAAGTCCTGGGGCCAGAGCGTGCCCTCGGCGATGCCCGGCATGGACCACTCGGCCCACTCGGGCATGGCCGGAATGATGGATCCCAAGGACATGGACAAGCTGGCGAAGGCGTCCGGCGCCGAGTTCGACACCATGTTCCTGACCATGATGATCGAACACCACAAGGGCGCCGTACAGATGGCCGGCACGGAGAAGACCAAGGGCGCCTACACCCCTGCCACCTCCATGGCGGACGCCATCATCACGGGCCAAACCGCCGAGATCAAGGAAATGAACCAGCTCCTCGGCAGGAGCTGACGTCTTGAGGGGAGGGGCCGCTGTCCGGTCCCTCCCCACAGCCCTGAAGGGCGCGCCCCATAGGGGCGCGGGGCTGTATTCATATGCGGCTCCGCCGCGTGGGCGCGACCAGCCACAACGGCGCAGCAGACAAAACAACACCGCGGCCCCCACGGAGCTCACCGCCCAAGCGCCGCCAGCACCTCCGCGCAGATGGCCAAGGCCGTCTCCGCCGGCGTACGCGCCCCGATGTCCAGCCCGATCGGCCCATGAATCCGCCCGAGCTGCCCCTCATCCAGGCCCGCCGCCCTCAGCCCGGCGGCGCGCCGCTCCTGCGTGTGCCGGGACCCCAGCGCCCCCACATACGGGATCTGCGCGGTCAGACCGGCATGCAAAGTCGGCACGTCCACATCGGGCTCATGGCTCAGCATGATCAGACAGGCGGCGGCCGGATGCGCAACAAGCAGCTTGCCCGCATCCCGGGCGGCCGACGTCACCGTGGCCTGCCAGCCGAGCAACCCGGCCTGGGCGACGAGGAGTTCGGCGAGTTCGCCACCGCCGACGATGACGAGGTGGGGGACGGCGGGACAGGTCTCGACGAGGCAGAGTCCGGCCTCCGTCGCGTGCACCTCGCGCCCGGCGCGGTGGCGGGCGAGCAGGTCGCGGGCGCAGGCGGCGGCCTGCGGCGGCACGTCCGGGCCGTCGGCCCTGTCGTCCGGGGTGACGACGGCGCTGACGGCATGCGTCCGCCGCTCGTCCAGCCAGGTGACCAGCGCCGCGTCGGCACCCGCGCCGAGCAGCTCCCACCAGCGGGCCGGTACGGCGGCCAGCGGCTGGAGCAGGATCTCGGCCTGACCCCCGCAGGTCAGTCCGGCCTCCTGCACGCCGTCGTCGTGCACGGCCACCGCGACCACCCGGGCGGTGTGACCGGGCGGAAGCGAGGCCGCCTCGGCGACCAGCTGCCGGTCGAAGGCGCCCCGGTAGAGCCGGCCGTGGCAGTGTCCGTCCTCGTCGACGAGGATCGCGTCGGCCGGATGGCGTGGCCCGAAGCCCCGCTCGCTGAGCGGCCGCGCGAGGACCGCCGCGCGGCCCTGCGCCGTCCACTGTGCTGCCGTATCGGCCAGTTCACGCATGGATCCAGCGTAGTCCGCAGGTCAGTACACGTCCCTGACGTAGCGCTTCTCGCTCGCGAGCTGTTTGACGTACGCCGCCGCGCCCGTCTCGTCCAGGCCGCCGTGCACCACGGCGATGTCGCGCAGGGCCTGGTCGACGTCCTTGGCCATGCGGGACGCGTCGCCGCAGACGTAGAAGTGGGCGCCGTCCTGGAGCCAGGACCACAGCAGCGGGCCGTGTTCGCGCATCCGGTCCTGGACGTAGACCTTGGCGCGCTGGTCGCGGGAGAAGGCGGTGTCCAGACGGGCCAGGGTGCCTTCGGCGAGGAACGCGGTGAGCTCCTCCTCGTAGTAGAAGTCGGTGGCCCGGTGCTGCTCGCCGAAGAACAGCCAGCCCGGGCCACGGTGGCCGAGGGCGCGGCGCTGTTCCAGGAAGCCGAGGAAGGGGGCGACGCCGGTGCCGGGGCCGACCATGACCATCGGGGTCGCGGGATCGGCGGGCGGGCGGAAGTGTGCGGAGCGCTGGACGTGCACCGGTACGGGGGTGTCCTGCTCGGCGTCGGCCAGGAAGGGGGAGCAGACGCCCTGGCGGGGGCGGCCGTGCAGGTTCTCGTAGCGGACGACGGAGACGGTCAGCGAGACCAGGTGGGGGTCGGTGAGCGGGCTGGACGATATGGAGTACAGCCGTGGCTGCAGGCGGCCCAGCGCGTCGGCCCACTCCTGGGCGTCGGCCCGGACCCGGTGCTCGGCGATCACGTCCACGGCCTGCCGGCCCCAGGACCACTTGGCCAGCTCGCCCTTGTTGTCGGGGCGCAGCAGCTTCTTCAACTCCCGTGGGTCGCGGGCCCGTTCGGCGGCGAAGCGGAGCAGGTCGGGGCTGACACGGGTGATGTCGAGGTGCCGGAGCAGGGCCTCGCCGAGGGGGACCTCGCCGGCACCCTTGACCTCGACCGCCGTCTCCGCGTCCAGGCCGGTGACGGTCAGCCACTCGGCCACCAGTTCAGGGGAGTTGAGGGGACGGACGCCGAGCGCGTCGCCCGCCTCGTAGAGCAGCGGGGTCTCGCTGTCGCGGGTGTCGAAGGTGAACCGGCGGACCTCCTTGCCGGCGCCGGGCAGGCTCAGCAGACGGTTGCCGGTGAGGCGGGCGGTGACGGGGGTGGGTTTCTTCGTGCGCGGGGCGGCCGCGGGCGGGGCCGCCGCTGCGAGGGCGGGGCGTTCCGGCGTACCGGACAGGGCGGTGAGTACCTGGTCGAGCCAGGCGTGTGCCGCGTCCTCGTAGTCGGGTTCGCAGTCCGTGCGCGGGGCGAGGCGCAGTCCGCCGAGTTCGTCGAGGCGCTGGTCGAGGCGGCGGCCGTGGCCGCAGAAGTCGTCGTAGGAGGAGTCGCCGAAGGCGAGGACGGCGAAACGCCGCCCCTCCATGCGCGGGGTGTCGGGGGCGGCGAGGGTCTCCCAGAACCCGCTGCCGTTGTCGGGTGCGTCGCCGTCGCCGAAGGTGCTGGTGACCAGGAGCAGGTCGGCGCCGGACGGCAGCGCGGCGGGGTCGGCCTCGTCCATGCCCAGCAGCGAGGCGGCGTGTCCGTCGGACTTGACCCGCTCGGCGACGGCGGCGGCGAACTCCTCGGCGTTGCCGGTCTGCGAGGCCCACAGGATCACGACCTCACGGCCGGGTGCCGACGTGGTCGGTACGGCGGAATCGGCGGCCCGCGAGTACATGCCGGCCAGCACCCCGTTGACCCACAGGGCGTGCTCGGGGCTGAAGGGCGCGGAGGGCGGCAGCACCGGCACGCCCGGGGCGCCGGAGGGGATACCGGCGAGGAACCCCACGAGGTACTGCCGTTCCTGGGCGGTGAGCACGGGCGGCGGGGCGGGCGCGAGCCCGAAGGGATCGGAAGCGGCAGCCGCGACCGGCGCAGTTTCAACTGCCGCTTCCACGCCCGGGGTTCGTACGGTCACCGGAGTCGAGACCTTGGTCAGCGACACCGCGCACACCTTCAGCTCGGGCTGGAAGGACAGCGGGTCGACCGCGTCGCTCGTGACGGCGTTGACGCTCAGGTACTCGCCGAACAGGTCGTTCCAGTGGAACGGCGCGAAGCAGCTCCCAGGCCGCACCCGGTCGGTGACCACCGCGGGCAGCACGGCCCGTCCGCGCCGCGAGGCGACCTCCACCGAGTCGCCGTCGCCGACATCGAGTGTGGCGGCGTCCTGCGGGTGGAGCTCCACGAACGGCCCCGGGTTGAGCTTGTTCAGCTTGGGCACCTTCGCCGTCTTGGTCAGCGTGTGCCACTGGTGCTGCAGCCGCCCGGTGTTCAGTACGAACGGGTAGTCGTCGTCGGGCATCTCGGCGGCCGGGAGGTGCGGGCGGGCGAAGAAGGCGGCACGGCCGCTCGCGGTGGGGAAGGTGAGGGAGCCGTCCTCGCCGACGTAGCGGATCGGGTTGCGGTCGGGCCCGTCGCCGCTCGCGGCGGGCCACTGCACGGGGGTTTCCCGCAGCCGCTCGTACGTCACCCCGCGCAGGTCCCAGCCGGTCCTCGGGTTCCGGGCCTGCTTGATCTCCTCGAAGATCTCCTCGGCGCTGTCGTAGGCGAACCCCTTCTCGTATCCCATCTCCCGGGCGACGGCGGCGATGATCCGCCAGTCCGCCGTGGCCTCGCCGGGCGGGTCGGCGGCCGGCCGGGCGAGGGTGAGGTTGCGCTCGCTGTTGACGAGGACGCCCTCGGTCTCGGTCCACAGGGCGGCGGGCAGGACGACGTCGGCGTAGGCGTTGGTCTCGGTGTCGGCGAAGACGTCCTGGGTGACGACGAACTCGGCGGCCTCCAGGCCCT
Organism: Streptomyces longisporus; assembly: GCF_039532765.1. Taxonomy (NCBI): domain Bacteria; kingdom Bacillati; phylum Actinomycetota; class Actinomycetes; order Kitasatosporales; family Streptomycetaceae; genus Streptomyces; species Streptomyces longisporus. The sequence continues at coordinate 173,528 of NZ_BAAASG010000009.1, read as the reverse complement.
CGATCACCGTCTTGCGGTTGCCGACGGAGGCGACCGGGTTGGTGCAGATGATCCAGCAGGCCTTGATCTCGCCGTCGGCCATCTTCCGGAACATCTCGACGGTGCCCTTGCCGACCCCGTCGGCGCGGATGGTGCCGGGTTCCAGCCCCCACAGCTCTTCTACGAACGCCCGCTCCTCGTCGACGAGCACGGACCGCTGGCCGGGGAGACCGGGGCCCATGTAGCCCATCTCGCGGCCGCCCATGGCGTTGGGCTGGCCGGTGAGGGAGAACGGGCCGCTGCCCGGCCGGCAGATCGCGCCCGTCGCGAGATGCAGGTTGACCAGGGCGTTGGTGTTCCAGGTGCCGTGCGTGGACTGGTTGAGGCCCATGGTCCAGCAGCTGGTCCATTCCCCCGCCTCGCCGATCAGCCGGGCGGCCTCCCGGATGTCGTCCTCGGGGATGCCGGTGATCCCGGCGACGGTGGCGGGCGGGTAGTCGGCGAGGAAGGCGGGCATCTCCTCCCAGCCGTCGGTGTACCGGGCGATGAACTCGGGGTCCGTGTGACCGTTCTCGTGCAGGAGGTGCAGCAGGCCGTTCAGCAGCGCGAGGTCCGTTCCCGGCTTGATCTGCAGGAACAGGTCGGCCTTCTCGGCGGTGGCGGTGCGGCGCGGGTCGACGACCATGAGCTTGGCGCCGGCCGATTTCACCCGTTCCATCATGCGCAGGAAGAGGATCGGGTGGCAGTCGGCCATGTTGGAGCCGATGACGAAGAAGAGGTCGGCCCGGTCGAGGTCCTGGTAGGAGCCGGGCGGTCCGTCGGCGCCGAGCGACAGCTTGTAGCCGGTGCCCGCACTGGCCATGCACAGCCGGGAGTTCGACTCGATCTGGTTGGTCCGCACGAACCCCTTGGCCAGCTTGTTCGCCAGGTACTGCGCCTCCAGGCTCATCTGCCCGGAGACGTAGAAGGCGATCGCGTCCGGCCCGTGCTCGTCGACGATCGCGCGAAGGCGCCGGGCCGTCTCCCTGACGGCCGCGTGGACGGCGTCAGGCACCGGCTCCTCGCCCCGCCCGTGCCGGACGAGGGCCGTGGTCAGCCGCCCGGGAGCGGCGAGCAGATCGGCGGTGGTCGCGCCCTTCGTGCACAGGCGGCCGAAGTTCGCGGGGTGCTCCTTGTCGCCGGACGCCTTCAGGACCCTACGGCGTCCGTCGGGTCCGAACCCGACGTCCAGCACGATGCCGCAGCCCACCCCGCAGTAGGAACAGACCGTCCGCACCTTCGGCGCCGTCGTCGAGTTGGCGTTCCGCGAGTCCGGCGCGGCCACGGGCACCCCCTGCCTCTCATGATCGTCCCGTACGGGTGGAGCTTTCGTGACGGTACGAAATGCCCATTACACCGATGTCTCCTGGGCCGGTCATCAGGGGTTACGCCGGGCGCACAGGAGTCGGGCGGGCTGTGTGAGAGGACCTTCGGGGAGCGATCGGGGGGTGGACGTCAGCTGCCGACTCCGATGGCCGCCAGCAGCACCAGGACCAGGGTGGTCGCGGCGAGGAGGCCGTGGGCGCCGACGACCGGCACGGGCAGATGCCGTTCGGCGGGTGTCGTCGCCTCCGTTCCGGCAGGGGCCGCGCGGTACACGGGGATCCAGCGGGCGAGCATGGTGAACCCGAGGAGGGCGACGGCGACGAGCACGCCGAAGGACGCCCAGGCCAGGGCGGTCCTGTCGGCGGCGAGATAGACGATCCACACCACCAGTCCGGCGGCCGCCAGCAGGAAGTGCCCGAAGACCAGCGGCGCCGGGAACCGGGTGGTCCCGGTCTGCTGCTGGCGCAGGCCGCCGCCGGAGATCCAGCGCACGAGGAGGAAGAACCCGCCGAGGGCGGTGACGATCCAGGCGACGAGAGCGGCGATGTCCATGACCGGCTCCAGTGGCTCGGGCCCAGTGGTTCTGCTCAGGGCGTCGTACGGGTACTGCGGTACCCCTCCGTCTGCACGGACTCGGCGGCCACGCGGACGCCGTAGCGGTAGGCGAGCTTGCCGCCCAGGTATCCGGAGACACCGAGGACGGCCAGGGCGACGGCGGAGAGTGTCAGCTGCCCGTTGCCGACACTCTGCCCTCCCGCGTAGCCGTCGCCCTGACGCCAGGCGAAACCCGCCGCGTAAGCCGCGGTCACGGCGAGATTCAGTGACATGTGCACCAGCGCCGTACGGAAGGCCGGTGTCCCGGTGGGGATGGCGAACAGGTCGAGGAAGCCCACGCACGCCGCGGCCAGGGCGCCGAGCACACCGATCGCGATCAGCCAGGCGGAGCCATGGGTCAGGAAGCCCGGCCGGTCGACGATCTTGGAGGCGATGTCGAAGACCAGGCTGCACACCCAGGCCCCGATCGGCACGGTCACCAGGATCGGATGGAACGGATGCCCGTACGGGCCTGCCAGCGCACCGCTGACCGGCTGCTTCGCCTGACGTAGCTCACTGTCGACCGTCATGGTGCCACCTCACCTGAGAGGTATTTCACCAACAAGTGTTGGTCTTATTCGCGCCGAGGTCAACCACAAGCGCCGAGTACCCCGGATCGGAGTTACCGTGACCCCGTGACCTCCGGCTCCGACCCCATCGCCGCGCTCGCCGTCCTCGGCGACGAGTCACGGCGCCGCCTGCTGGACTTCGTACGGCGGGCCCGGCGGCCGGTGACCCGGGAGGAGGCCTCGGCGGCGGTCGGGATCTCCCGCAAGCTCGCGGCCTTCCACCTCGACAAGCTGGTGGCCTCGGGGCTGCTGCAGTCCCGGCACGGCGGCCACGGCCCGCGCCGGGTCGGCCGCGCCCCGAAGGTGTACGAGCCCACCCCGCACACCCTCTCCCTGAGCCTTCCGCCGCGCCGCCACGACCTGCTGGCCTCGCTTTTGACCGAGGCGCTGACGGCACAGAAGCCGGGGGAGAACGCGCAGGAGGCGGCTTTGCGCGTGGCCGGGGAGAGAGGTGAGGCCGTGGGCGCGGCGGCCCGGACCGGCGACCTCATGGCCACCCTGGAATCGCTCGGATTCGAGCCCGCCGAGGAGGGGGCCGGCCGCACGGTGCTGCACAACTGCCCCTTCCATCCGGTCGCGGCCCAGGCGCCGGATCTGATCTGCGGCATGAACCACGCCTTCTTGCGCGCCTGCCTCGCCGCGTCCGGCCATCCCGAGACGACCGCCGTGCTGACTCCGCAACCCGGTATCTGTTGCGTCGAGTTGCACACCGAGCGTTAAGAACCGACAGGAGCCGGCAGGGAAATGCCGTGCGCGTTCGAATTCACGATCCCTTCGTTTTCTCCACGGAATGCCACCGGAATGCAATGCGTGCATTGGGGCGGTGAGGTCCGTTCTCACAGTCACCCCCCGGTCGGAAATGAGGCAACGAAACCATCGATTAACTGACGCGTAGCGGACGGGAATCGTCACACCGGTGCACTCCTCGTCACCGCCGTTCACGCACAGCGTCAGGAGGGACCATGTCCTTCTTTGCCAGGGGGTCCTGGCCAACAGACCATCGCGACGAGATCGTCGCGGGCGCGCTCGTCGCGGCCGTCGTGGTGGTCCTCGGATACGCCTCGGGCATTGGCGCCCAGGCACCGACGACGATCGACACCGCGTCCCCGCCGGCGTCCGAGACATCTCCCCAACCGCATCAACCCACGGCCCGCTCCGCAACCGGACCTCCCGACACCGCCGTCGGGAATTACGGCTCCGGCGCGGCGGGCGGCTATTGGCCGGGCGGCAACGATGCCGGAATTCCCGTGGCGGGCGGCATGCCGTCCGGCGGCGGGGAAAGCGGTCACGGTCACGGTACGGGCGGATCGCACGGCGGATCGGGGGGCGGATCCACCACCGGCCCCTCGCCCTCCCCCACTCCGACCCCCACGCCCTCGGACAACTGCAACGAGGGTGAAGTCCACCTCGTACAGCCGCTGTTGAACGGCGTGGTCACTCCGGTCACCGGTCTGTTGGACGGGCTCCTGGCCCCGGCCTCCCCGAGTCCGTCGCCCTCCCCGTCCCCGTCGTCGTCGGCCGGCGCCCTCTCCTCGCTGTGCGTCGGTGTCGCCGCCTCGCCCTCGGTCGTCCCGGAGGTACTGCCGTGAGACGCCGCACCCCGTCCCTGCTCGCCCTGCTCCTGACCGCGCTCGCGGCCCTGCTGTTCGCGGCACCCCCCGCCTCGGCCCACACGGAGCTGAAGTCCTCCGCGCCGAAGGAGGGCGCCCGGCTCCCGCACACCCCCGCCACCGTACGGCTCACCTTCAGCGAGCCGGTCGAACCGGCCGACGTGCACATCAAGGCGGCCGGCACGCCGCTGGCCGTGTCCCGGGGCGACCACGGCAACGACACCATCGAGGTCACCGTCCCGAAGATCTCGGCGCAGGAGCAGAGCAAGGACCGGGGTGGTCTGACCCTGGTCTGGCAGGTACTCGACATGGAGGACGGGCATCTCACGTCCGGGACGCTCTCCTTCCGCCTCACCGCGAAGGCGGGCCACCCGGCCGAAGCAGCGGCGGTCCCGGAGCCGTCCGAGACGGTGCACTCCGCCTGGGTCGCCGTCCGCTGGGCCGGCTATCTGTCGCTCGCCCTGTTCGTCGGCGGTCTGGCGTTCCTCGCGCTGCTGTGGCCGCAGGGCGCGTGGGACCGTCGTACCCGCCGCGTCCTCACCCTCTCCTGGGCCGCAGGTCTCGCGGCGAGTCTGCTCGCGCCCGGACTCCAGGGCGCGTACGGAACGATGGGCACCCTCGGCGCCGTGTTCCGAGCCGGCACCTATACCGATCTGTTGAGCACCGAGGTCGGCGTCGTGGCCGCCTGCCGGGTGCTGATGTGGGTGCTCGCCGCCATCGCGCTGGCCGCCCTGCTGCAGGGCGGGGACCGGGCCGCGCGGTCGCCCGGCTGGCGCGTCGGCGCACTCGCCGTCGCCCTCGGACTGCTGCGGACGACGAGCATGACCGGCCACAACTCCGAGGGCACTCATCCCGGTTGGGGCGCGGTGGCCGACCTGGTCCATCTGCTCGGCGTCTCACTGTGGCTCGGCGGTCTGGCGGTGCTGCTGCTCGGGGTGCTGCCCCGGCGCCGCCCCGACGAGCTGTCGGCCGTCGTGACCGGCTACTCCACGCTGGCCGGGGTGTCGGTCGCGGCGATCGTGGCGGCGGGGGCGGTTTTGACCTGGCAGGTGGTCGGGTCCTTCGACGCCCTGTTCCACACCGGCTACGGGCGGCTCCTGCTGGTCAAACTCGCCGTACTGGCCGCCGTGTTGCTCATCGCCCAGCGCAGTCGCGGCTGGGTGCGCACCCGGCTTGACATCGCCGTACTGCTGCGCGGCGACCGCGCCACGGTGCGGCCCTTCGTCCACTCGGTCGCGGCCGAGACGGGGCTCGTCCTCGTCGTACTCGCCGCGACGAGTCTGCTGGTCACGTCCGCTCCCGGCCGCTGACCCGCACCCCTGTCCCACCCCTCTGCCCTCACCAGGGAACTCACAAGGGAGAAGCACCACCATGCACACAGAGGAAACCACCGCACCCGCGCCGCACCACCGGCGCTCCCGTGCGGGCAACCGGGTGCTGCTGGCCACCGGCCTCGGCGCCGGCCTCGCGGCCGTGGCCGGCCTCGGACTGCTCCAGGCGTCCGCCGGGGCCGCGGCCCCGCAGACCGCCACGCCGGCGGCCGAGGCGCAGTCGATGCCGGACATGAACCACTCGGCCACCAAGGCCGCGGCGGCCAAGTACACCATCGAGATCAAGAACTACAAGTTCGCCCAGCCCAAGCTGACCGTGAAGGTCGGCGACACCGTGAAGTGGATCAACGAGGACTCCGCTCCGCACACGGTCACCACCACCAGCGGCCCGGCCAAGTTCGACTCCGGGACCCTGCAGAAGGGCGACAGCTGGTCGTACACCTTCACCAAGGCCGGTACGTACCAGTACTACTGCGCGGTCCACCCGGACATGACGGCGTCGATCACCGTGGTCGCGGACAGCGGCGGCGGCTCGGGCGGCTCCACCGGGGGCTCGACCGGAGGCAGCACCGGCGGCTCGACCGGAGGATCCACCGGCGGCACGGGCGGTTCCACCGGCGGTGGCACGGGTGGCTCGACGGGCGGCAGCACCGGCGGCTCCACGGGCGGTTCGACGGGCGGGGGCAGCAGCTCCGGCGGTACCGGCGGCGGGGGCGACGGCGGCGACTGCGTCAGCGTCCAGCAGGTCCTGCTGCCGATCCTGCAGCACATCAACAAGGCGCACCTGGAGGAGTCCCCGGGCCAGCAGGTCCAGGACGCGCTCAAGCTCGACAGCTACCTCAAGATGCACACCGTCTGGCTGGAGTCCATCCTCACCCCCGCGGTGAACGGCACCGGCAGCGTCGCCGACGACACCCTCGGCGTGCTCCTGCAGCACATCGACAAGGCGCATCTGGAGGAGTCCCCGGGCCAGCAGCTCGCGGACATCCTCAACCCCGACGCCTACGTGAAGATGCACACGGTCTGGGCCGAGCACCTGCTCGCTCCCACCGAGAACTACGTCACCAACTCCTGCTGACCCCCTTTCAGCAGGACGCGGCGGGCCGGCCGAGTCGCAGTCGGCCGGCCCGCCGCTCGCTCCATTCTCCCCGCCCGTCACTCCGCTCGCCCATCGAGGTGCCGAGATGACCACCGAGACCCGCCCCACCGCCGTCCTGCCCCCGGCCCGCCCGGGCCCCGACTGGCTGCCCGACCCCGGCACCTACGGTGCCGCCCCGGACCGCTGCATCGTCGAACTGACCGCCCGTTTCGGTCCGTTGACCACCCTGCGCCGCCGGCTCACCGCCCTGGACGCGACCCTCACCGTGGCGCCCGACTCCGACGACTGCGTGCTGAGCCTGGAGGTGGCCGGCCGGCCGCTGGGCGGCAGGGTGCTCACCTTCGTCAGCACCAGCCTCACACCCACGGACGAGGCCACCCGGCTGCACGTCCCCGGCGAACTCGCCCTGGCCGGTGAACCGGCCCCGGCCCTCTTCGGCTTCCGTGTCGTGGAGCGCACCGCCGACCGCCTCCTGGTCCTCGGCACGCTCCGGCTGCCGTACCGCCCCCTGCGCCGTACGACCGGCCTCGCCCTGCCCCGCATCCGTCCCGCAGACCGCATCCGGCTGCTCGTAGCCGCGGAGTTCACATGCCCCGTCTGACCGCCCTCCTCGGCGCCCTCTTCCTGGCGGGCGCCGCCATCGTCCTGCCCGCGCCCGCGGTGCAGGCGGCCGCCGGCCACCAAGTCCTCATGTCCGGCTACGCGTTCTCGCCCCGCAGCCTGACCATCACCGCCGGGGACACGGTCACCTGGACCAACCAGGACCAGGCGCCCCATGACGTCGAGACCACCTCCGGCCCCGCCTCCGTCCACTCCCCGATGCTCAGCAAGGGCGGCAGCTGGAGCCACACGTTCACCACGCCGGGGACCTACGGCTACCTCTGCACCGTGCATCCGGGCATGACGGCCCAGCTCGTCGTGGAGGCGGCCGCCGCGCCCGCGCCCACCGTCCAGCAGCACCAGCACCCGACTGCCGCCGCACCCGCCACCCGGGCCGCCGGCGCGATGCCGTCGTCCATGCACATGGGCCACAGCGCCGAGGCCGCCGCCCCCGGCGCCGCCAAGAGCCCGTCCCCCTCCCCCACGGCCTCCGCCTCCGCCCCCGCGGCAGCGCAGCCCGCCGTGGACAACGCCGCCTCCGCCATCCGTCCCCTCAGCCCCCTCCTGCTCCTCACCGGCGTCGTGGCAGGCGTGGCCGTCCTGTGCCTGCTCCTGGTCGGCTCCCGCTCGGCCGCCGCCGCGTCCCGGAACGAGGAGGCGGGTACGGGCTGACCTCGCACCGGGCCCGGTCATGCCCGGCGCAGCACCACCAGCACGACCAGCAGCACGGTTGCGCCCGCGCTCGTCCCGTGGGCGACGACCGCCGTCAGCGGAAAGTGGCGCTCCGCGGTCCGTGCGCCCCGGGAGTGCCGTCCCGAGCTGGGCAGCCAGCGCAGCAGCATCATGAAGCCGAACGCGGCGACCACCAGCACCACGGCGCAGGCCGCCCAGGCCGTGCCACGGACCGCGCCCGCGAGATAGGCCGTCCAGCAGACCAGACCGGCGACGGCCAGCACCACATGCCCCACGACGAGCCACAGCGGCAGCCGCGTCACCCCCGGCGTGCGCTGCCGCAGGCCGCCGTGGCGGATCCACACCGAGGCCAGATAGCCGCCGAGCCCCGCGGTCAGCAGCCACGCGCACAGAACGAAGACAGTCACGCGCCCCAGCACAGCGCAGGGAACGAGCGCAGAACGGACATCCATTCACTGATTCACCCGTAGGCGTGAACAGTGGTGCGAACCCCTTGCCAGCCATTGATCTGCGGGGATTCCTCCGGAGGTCATCCGCCGGCCACCAAACCTGTCTTGTTCGTTTTCTTGAATCATTCGTGTTTGTGCGGGTAGCTTGGGTGCCATGACTTCACCCCAGACTCCGACCACCGCCGAGGAGCTGCGCGGTGCCGGCCTGCGGGTGACGGCCGCCCGCGTCGCGCTGCTCGAGACCGTCCGCGAGGGTGACCACCTCGGCGTCGAGGCGATCGCCTCGGGTGTGCGGGACCGTGTGGGCCACATATCCCTGCAAGCCGTGTACGAGGCGCTGCACGCCCTCACCACGGCCGGACTCGTACGTCGCATCGAGCCGCCGGGCAGCCCGGCCCGGTTCGAGGGCAGGGTCGGGGACAACCACCACCACCTGGTGTGCCGCTCGTGCGCCGCCGTCCTCGACGTCGACTGCGCGGTCGGTCATGCCCCCTGCCTCACCGCTTCGGACGACCGAGGCTTCGCGATCGACGAGGCCGAGGTCATCTACTGGGGCCTGTGCCCCGACTGTTCCACCGCTCGCACGGCCTGAGCACCAACCCCGGAAGGATTCCCATGTCTGAGAACAACGCCGCTGAAGCGAAGTGCCCGGTGGCGCACGATCGCGCTCTGCACCCGACCCAGGGCGGCGGAAACCGCCAGTGGTGGCCGGAGCGGCTCAACCTGAAGATCCTTGCCAAGAACCCTGCCGTGGCGAACCCCCTCGGTGAGGAGTTCGACTACGCCGAGGCGTTCAAGAGCCTCGACCTGCCGGCCGTGAAACAGGACATCGCCGCGATCCTGACGGACTCCAAGGACTGGTGGCCGGCCGACTTCGGGCACTACGGCCCGTTCATGATCCGTATGGCCTGGCACAGCGCGGGCACCTACCGCATCAGCGACGGCCGTGGCGGCGCCGGCGCCGGTCAGCAGCGCTTCGCCCCGCTGAACAGCTGGCCGGACAACGGCAACCTGGACAAGGCCCGCCGTCTGCTGTGGCCGGTGAAGAAGAAGTACGGCAAGAGCCTGTCCTGGGCCGACCTGATGATCCTCGCGGGCAATGTGGCGCTGGAGTCCATGGGCTTCAAGACCTTCGGCTTCGGCGGTGGCCGTGAGGACGTCTGGGAGTCGGAGGAGGACGTCTACTGGGGTCCGGAGAAGGTCTGGCTCGACGACCAGCGCTACACCGGCGACCGTGAGCTGGAGAGCCCGCTCGGCGCGGTCCAGATGGGTCTGATCTACGTCAACCCGGAGGGCCCGAACGGCAACCCGGACCCGATCGCCGCGGCCCGCGACATCCGTGAGACCTTCCGCCGCATGGCGATGGACGACGAGGAGACCGTCGCCCTCATCGCCGGTGGCCACACCTTCGGCAAGACCCACGGCGCGGGCCCGGCCGACCACGTCGGCGCCGACCCCGAGGCCGCGCCGATCGAGGCCCAGGGCCTCGGCTGGAAGAGCACCTACGGCTCCGGCAAGGCCGGCGACGCGATCACCTCCGGCCTGGAGGTCACCTGGACCGCCACGCCGACCCAGTGGAGCAACGGGTTCTTCAAGAACCTCTTCGAGTACGAGTACGAGCTCACCGAGAGCCCGGCCGGCGCGAAGCAGTGGGTCGCGAAGGACGCCGAGGCGATCATCCCCGACGCCCACGACGCGTCGAAGAAGAAGCTCCCGACGATGCTCACCACCGACCTCTCGCTGCGCTTCGACCCGATCTATGGCCCGATCTCGCGCCGCTTCTACGAGAACCCGGAGGAGTTCGCTGACGCCTTCGCCCGCGCCTGGTACAAGCTGACGCACCGTGACATGGGCCCGAAGTCCCTGTACCTCGGCCCGGAGGTCCCGGAGGAGACCCTGCTGTGGCAGGACCCGCTGCCGGAGGCCGAGGGTGAGCCCATCGACGCCGCCGATGTCGCGGCGCTCAAGGCCAAGCTGCTGGAGTCGGGTCTGTCCGTGGCCCAGCTGGTGTCCACGGCGTGGGCGTCGGCCTCGACGTACCGCAACAGCGACAAGCGCGGCGGTGCCAACGGCGCCCGTATCCGCCTGCAGCCGCAGGCCGGCTGGGAGGTCAACGAGCCCGACCAGCTGGCTCAGGTGCTGCGTGTCCTCGAGGGCATCCAGGCCGAGTTCAACACCGGTGCCAAGAAGGTCTCCCTGGCCGACCTGATCGTCCTCGGTGGCGCCGCCGCCGTGGAGAAGGCCGCCAAGGACGCCGGTCACGACATCGAGGTGCCCTTCACCCCGGGCCGGGTGGACGCCACGGAGGAGCACACCGACGCGGAGTCCTTCGCCGCGCTCGAGCCCACCGCCGACGGCTTCCGCAACTACCTGGGCAAGGGCAACCGCCTGCCGGCCGAGTACCTGCTGCTCGACAAGGCCAACCTGCTGGGCCTGAGCGCCCCCGAGCTGACCGTCCTCGTCGGCGGTCTGCGCGTCCTCGGCGCCAACTACCAGCAGACCGCGCACGGCGTCTTCACCGACACCCCCGGCAAGCTGACGAACGACTTCTTCGTCAACCTGCTCGACCTGGGCCACACGTGGTCGCCGGTCTCCGAGGACCAGACGGTCTTCGAGTGCCGTGACGACGCGACCGGCGAGGTCAAGTGGACCGGCACCCGTGCCGACCTGGTCTTCGGCTCGAACTCCGAGCTCCGCGCGCTCGCCGAGGTCTACGCGGCCGACGACGCGAAGGAGAAGTTCGTGAACGACTTCGTCGCGGCGTGGGTCAAGGTGTCGAACGCGGACCGCTTCGACATCGCCTGATCCGCACGGTCACCGGCTCGGTCACCGAGCAGGGCCACTGACGTCCGGGCCGTCCCGCAGGGGGCGGCCCGGACGTCGCCGTTTACGGCCGCACGCCCGCCGTCAGGTGCAGCGCCGCCGGACGGTCGAGGGGTCTCCGGTGTCCAGGGTGCTGGGGGCGCTGCGCAGGGCAGTGCAGGCGGCGGCCGGCCTCATCCGGATGAGGCCGGCCGCCGGCGCGGTGCTCGGGCGGGTTCAGCGCTGCAGGGTCAGGACGCCCGGCCGCCAGGGCAGTTGGTCGTAGGGGCCGCTCGCGGTGGGGGACTTGCCCTGGTAGAGGAACTGGAGGTTGCAGGGGTCGATGGTCATGGTCTGGTCGGGGTTGTTGCGGACCAGGTCGCCGTGGCTGATGTCGTTGGTCCAGCCGGCCCCGCTGTTGGCCTTGCCCGCGAAGGGGTTGGACTCGGTGGCGGCCTGCGGGGTCCACGAACCGCTCAGGCTGGAGGCCGTGAAAGAGCGGAAGTAGCGCTGCTCGTTCGCACCGCGGGCCTCGACGATCATGAGGTACTGGTTCTGGCCCTGGACCTTGTAGACCTGCGGAGCCTCGAACAGGTTCTTCACCGTGTCGCTCATGACCGTCGTGTACGACGAGCCGAAGTTGCCCGGGAAGTTCCCGATCGGCATGCTCGCCCGGTAGATCTTGCCGTTGTCACCGGCGAAGAACAGGTACATGTTCTGGCCGTCGGCGATCAGGGTCTGGTCGATCGGTGCGGCGCCCGGGATGCTGCCGGTGAACAGCGGCTGCGGCGCGGACCAGCCGTTGGGGTTGGTGGGGTCGCTCGATGTGCGGTAGATGAAGGGCCACGCGCCCCACTGGTAGGCCAGCACCCAGATGTTCTTGGGCGCGAAGTAGAACAGCGTGGGAGCCACCGCGGCCTGGCTCATCCCGGTCTGGCGGGCCGACCCCATGTCGGACCAGTTGGTGAAGGGGCTGAACGCCATCGAGCCGTATGACGATCCCGACACGTTCGACGCGTAGACCAGGTGCTTGCCGTTGTACGTCACGGTGGTGAAGTCCTTCAGCGAGACCCACCCGTTCGCCGGCTGCGCCAGCGCACCGGTCGACGTCCACCGGTACGTCGACGGAAGAGCACACGTGCCGTTCGGCGGGGTCGTCGTCCCGGACAGGCCGGTCCACTTCTGGTTGCTGCCGCCGTTGCACGTCGAGATCTGCACCGCCGTGCCGTTGGCCGTGCCCGAGCCCGCGGCCTCCAGGCACAGCCCGGACTCCACGCCGACGACCGTGCCGTCGGCGTTCACCCGCCACTGCTGGTTCGCCCCGCCGGAACAGGTCCAGATCTGCACCCGGGTACCGGCCGTGGTGGCATGGCCCGGAACATCCAGGCACTTGCTGCCGTACACGGTGAGCTGGTTGCCGTCCGTCGACGTCCACTGCTGGTTGGTCCCACCCCAGCAGTCGTAGAGCTGCACAGACGTGCCGTCGGTCTGACTGGCCCCCGGCACGTCGAGACACCGGCCGGAACCGACACCACGCAGGGCGCCGCTGGAGGCCGCCTGAGCCGGGCCGGCGACGAGCATCGCTGCCAGCGCGGACAGGGCCGCGATCACGGCGGCGAGCGCCATGGACCGATGCCTGCGACTGAACCTCATTCTGCGCATGGACACTTCCTCAGACTCGGGAGCGTTCGATGTTTGTCGGGTTCATGACATATACGACGAGGAGACGTCGGAATGTTCGCTAGGTCGAACAAGGACCGAAGGGTCGAGCAACCCGAATGATAGAGAGCCGTTGAACGGCGTCAATACCTCTCGCATGTATCGCCATGACCGTCGAAATCTTTCGAGCTGCAATGCGCCGGACGGTCCACGCCGAGTCGACTTTTACGCGTGACGCAGGGAATTCCCATGCCACCCGTCATGCAATCGCTGGAGGCCATTGCGGCGACGGGATGATCACCCCGATTCCGAATGTTTCGGAAGTCAATCGGAAATTTCTTCTGCGAAGACTATTGACGATCCACGGTCAACCCGCCAATCATCCCTGACTGGGCGATGCGTGCCGCACGGCACGTCACCCCTTCCGTTCCGGTGAGGTGCGCACGACGTGGGCGGAGACGCAGTCCCCTGCGCTCCCCCTGCACTTCAGTCCATCCGTGATCTCAACCCCCGGAGGAACAGTCATGGGCTCGTACGCCCTTCCCAGATCCGTCATCCACCGGAAGACCCCCGGCCTGCTCCTGGCCCTGGTCGTCGGCGTCCTCGGTCTGGTCACCGCACTGGTCGCGCCGCCGAAGGCCCACGCCGCCGGCAACACGCTGGGCGCCGCGGCGGCACAGAGCGGCCGCTACTTCGGCACCGCCATCGCCTCGGGCAGGCTGGGCGACTCGGCCTACACGACCATCGCGAACCGCGAGTTCAACATGGTGACGCCCGAGAACGAGATGAAGATCGACGCCACCGAGCCGCAGCGGGGCCAGTTCAACTTCACCGCCGGCGACCGGGTCTACAACTGGGCCGTGCAGAACGGCAAGAAGGTGCGCGGCCACACGCTCGCCTGGCACTCCCAGCAGCCCGGCTGGATGCAGAGCCTCAGCGGCAGCTCACTGCGCCAGGCGATGATCGACCACATCAACGGCGTGATGGCCCACTACAAGGGCAAGATCGCCCAGTGGGACGTCGTCAACGAGGCCTTCGCGGACGACGGTTCGGGCGGCCGCCGGGACTCCAACCTCCAGCGCACCGGCAACGACTGGATCGAGGTCGCCTTCCGCACCGCTCGGGCCGCCGACCCTGCGGCCAAGCTCTGCTACAACGACTACAACATCGAGAACTGGACCTGGGCCAAGACCCAGGGCGTGTACAACATGGTCCGCGACTTCAAGCAGCGCGGTGTGCCGATCGACTGCGTCGGGTTCCAGTCGCACTTCAACAGCGGCAGCCCCTACAACAGCAACTTCCGCACCACACTGCAGAATTTCGCCGCTCTCGGCGTCGACGTGGCCATCACCGAACTCGACATCCAGGGCGCCTCGTCCGCAACCTACGCCAACGTGACCAACGACTGCCTGGCCGTCTCGCGCTGCCTCGGCATCACCGTCTGGGGCGTGCGCGACAGCGACTCCTGGCGCTCGGGGGACACGCCGCTGCTGTTCAACGGCGACGGCAGCAAGAAGCCCGCCTACACCGCGGTCCTCAACGCGCTCAACGGTGGCTCCACCACCACGCCTCCCCCCACGGGAGGCGGACAGATCAAGGGCGTCGGCTCGGGCCGCTGCCTGGACGTGCCCAACGCCAGTACCACCGACGGCACCCAGGTCCAGCTGTGGGACTGCAACAGCGCCACCAACCAGCAGTGGACGCTCACCGACGCCGGTGAACTCAGGGTCTACGGCAACAAGTGCCTGGACGCCGCCGGCACGGGCAACGGCACCAAGGTGCAGATCTACAGCTGCTGGGGCGGCGACAACCAGAAGTGGCGCCTGGGCTCCGACGGTTCCATCGTCGGCGTCCAGTCCGGACTGTGCCTCGACGCCGTCGGAGCCGGCACCGCCAACGGAACCCTGATCCAGCTCTACTCCTGCTCGAACGGCACCAACCAGCACTGGACCCGCACCTGAGGGTGCGTCACGCCCGGGGACCGGGGTCGCCGCCGTGAAGGCGGCGGCCCTCGCTGCGGACCGGCAGGTCAGGCGCCCTTCGCCACCGGCTCCAGAATCGCCACGCACTCCAAGTGATGCGTCATCGGGAACAGGTCGAACGCCCGCAGCGTCCGCACCCGGTAGCCGCCGTCCCGGAAGTACGCCAGGTCCCGCGCCAGCGCCGCCGGGTCGCAAGCCACGTATGCGATGCGGCGGGCGCCCAGGGACGACAGGTGGGCCACCGTCTGACGGCCGGCACCCGAGCGTGGGGGGTCCAGGACGATGAGGTCGACCTCGGTGATTCCGGTGCGCGGCAGTACCGCTTCGACCTTGCCCTGTTCGATCCGCACCCGCTCGAAGTCGGCGAGGTTGTGCCGGGCGTCCTCGACGGCCCGCTTGCCCGACTCGATGCCGAGGACCGCGCCCTTGTCGCCGAGCCGGTCGGCCAGGGCGCCCGCGAACAGGCCCACGCCGCAGTACAGGTCGAGTGCCATCTCGCCCTTGCGCGGCAGCAGGCCCTGCATGACCGCGGTCACCAGCGTGTCGGCGGCCTTCGGGTGGACCTGCCAGAAGCCGCCGCTGCCGACCCGGTGCGTACGGCCGTCCGCGCGCTCCCGGACGAAGGGGCGGCCGTGGACGCGGTGCACCCCGCCGTCCTTCTCCTCCACCCGCATGACGGACACCGGCTTGTCCAGCTCGACGATCGGCAGCCGGGCGCCCGGCTTCGGCGTGAGGATCACCTGCCGGTCCTGCGACCCCGTCGCAGCGATGGCGTCGATCGACGCCATGCCCGCCCAGTCACGCTTCTCGATGCCCAGCTCGCTGACGCCCTCGGCCGCGATCATGCAGTGGTCGATCGCCTCGACCTCGTGCGAGCGGTGCCGGCGCAGACCGGCACGGCCCTCGGCGTCCACCGCGTACTGCACCCGCGTCCGCCAGGCAGGCACCTCGCCCGCGGGCAGCTTGTCGCCCTCGGCCGGCATCACCGTGCCGTCCCAGCCGGCCTCCTCGGGCGTCAGACCCGCGAGCCGCTGCAGCTGCTCGGCGAGCACCTCGCCCTTCAGCCGCCGCTGTGCCCCCGGCTTGGCGTGCTGCCAGTCGCAGCCGCCGCAGCGGCCGGGGCCGGCGTAGGGGCAGGGCGCCTCGATGCGGTCCTTGGAGGCCGTAAGGACCTGGACGGCGTCCGCGCGCAGGAACCGGGCCCCCTCCTCGCCCTCCGTGACCCTCGCCACGACCCGCTCACCGGGCAGCGTGTGCCGGACGAACAGCACCTGGCCCTCGGCGGTACGGGCGATGCAGTGCCCGCCGTGGGCGACGGGGCCGATCTCGACCTCGTACTCCTCCCCGACCAGCGACTTCTTCGGTTCTGCCTGCATGGCGGGGTGACTCCACAACATCGAAAGGGAAACGGCCGGACAACAGCCCACCAGTCTACGTGGGTGTCGTCCGGCCGTTGACCGACGTGGGTCAGCCCTGGGAGCCCGAGGGCTCCTTCGGCCGGCCCTCCTGGGCCGGACCGCGCCGCACCGAGCCCGGCGCGTTCCACTCCTGCCGCTTGCGGGCCCTGCTCTTCGCCGCCTCCGAGGACTGCAGCTGGTAGGGCACGGACGTCACCATGATGCCCGGCGTGAACAGCAGCCGGCCCTTGAGCCTGAGAGCGCTCTGGTTGTGCAGCAGATGCTCGTACCAGTGGCCGACCACGTACTCGGGGATGATCACGGACACCGCGTCCCGCGGCGACTCCTTGCGCAGGCCCCTGACGTACTCGATGATCGGCCGCGTGATCTCGCGGTACGGCGAGTCGAGCACCTTCAGCGGGACGTCGATGCCGCGCCGCTCCCACTCCTCCTTCAGCGCCTTGGTCTCCGCCGCGTCGACGTTGACGGTGAGCGCCTCCAGGCTGTCCGAGCGCATCAGCTTGGCGTAGGCGAGGGCGCGCAGCGTGGGGCGGTGGATCTTCGAGATCAGGACGACCGAGTGGACGCGGGAGGGCCGTACGCTGTCGTCGCTCGGGCCCTCGGGCGCCGCGATCTCCGCGGCCACGCCGTCGTAGTGCTTACGGATCGCGGTCATCGTCGCGTAGAAGATCACCATGCCGAGCAGGGCGACCCAGGCGCCGTGCGTGAACTTGGTGACCAGGACCACGACCAGCACCAGGCCGGTGAAGAAGGCGCCGAAGGCGTTGATCGCGCGGGAGCGCATCATGTGGCGGCGCGTGGCGACGTCCTTCTCGACGGCCAGATGGCGGTTCCAGTGCCGGACCATGCCGGTCTGGCTGAGCGTGAAGGACACGAACACGCCGACGATGTACAGCTGGATCAGCCGGGTCGAGTCGGCGCCGTAGATCACGGTCAGCAGGGTGGCCGCGCCCGCGAGGAGCACGATGCCGTTCGAGAACGCCAGGCGGTCGCCGCGGGTGTGCAGCTGGCGGGGCAGATAGCGGTCCTGGGCGAGGATCGAGCCGAGCACCGGGAAGCCGTTGTAGGCGGTGTTGGCGGCCAGGAACAGGACCAGGGCGGTGGCCGCGGCGAGCACCACGAACAGGAAGCTGCCCTTGCCGAAGACGGCCTCGGCCACCTGGGTGATCACCGGGTTCTGCACATAGCCGGAGCCGATCGCCACGCCGTGCTTGAGCAGGTCGGTGGCCGGGTTCTCGGCCATGCGGACCTTGGTCGTCAGGGCGAGGACGATGATCCCGCAGAACATGGTGACGGCGAGCAGACCCATCGCGGCCAGCGTGGTCGCCGCGTTCTTCGACTTGGGCTTGCGGAAGGCCGGCACACCGTTGGAGATCGCCTCGACACCGGTGAGCGCGGCACAGCCGGAGGAGAAGGCCCGCAGCATCAGGAAGACCAGCGCGAAACCGGCCAGTCCCTGGTGCTCGGCCTTGATCGTGTAGCCCGCCGTCGGCGCCCGCATGGTGTCGTTGAGCACCAGCCCGCGGAACGCACCCCACGCGATCATGATGAACACGCCGCCGACGAACACATACGTCGGAATCGCGAAGAGCTTGCCGGACTCCTTCACGCCGCGCAGGTTCATCAACGTCAGCAGCACGATCACGGAGACGGCGCACAGCACCTTGTGCTCGACCACGAACGGGATCGCGGAGCCGAGGTTCTCGATGCCGGACGCGATCGACACGGCGACGGTGAGGACGTAGTCGACGAGCAGGGCGCTGGCCACGGTCAGGCCCGCCTTGGCGCCCAGGTTGGTGGTCGCGACCTCGTAGTCGCCGCCGCCGCTGGGGTAGGCATGCACGTTCTGCCGGTAGGACGCGACCACGGTGAACATCAGCACGACGACCGCGAGGGCGATCCAGGGGCTGAAGTGGTACGCCGACACGCCCGCGATGGACAGGACCAGCAGCACCTCTCCCGGGGCGTAGGCCACGGAGGACAGCGGGTCGGAGGCGAAGACGGGGAGGGCGATGCGCTTCGGCAGGAGCGTTTCGCCCAGCCGGTCACTGCGCAGTGCGCGCCCGATCAGGATCCGTTTGGGCACGTCGGTCAGTTTGGACACAACAGGTAATCGTAGGCGTTCGAACGGGCACCCAACCACCCTCCCCCACCCATCTGCCCTCCGAGTGAAAACAAAGGGGGCTCCGGCGACGGATTCCGCAGGTCGTCACGCCCTCATGCCTATATGACAATCTCCGCCCCAGTTGCCGCCCCTTGGAGGTTCCATGCATGCCACCGCAGAGCTGATCGGCGCCGCGGCGGCCCTCGTCGGCCTCGGAATCCTGACTCTTGCCAGCGTCCGCAGCATCAGCCGTCGCTGAGGTCACACGCGGCACGGCAACCGTGCACAGGGGTGCCGACGTCCTACGCGCGTGTGTAGCTTGGGCGTCTGTCTGAGACCCTGATGTGGCTGAGCAGTAACTCTTGACACCGGAAGGACGGTCGTGCACATCGTCATCATGGGCTGCGGAAGAGTGGGTTCCGCGCTGGCCCAGACCCTGGAGCAACAGGGGCACACGGTCGCAGTGATCGACCAGGACCCCACGGCCTTCCGCCGCCTCGGGCCGGGATTCGGCGGCCGTCGGGTCACCGGGATCGGCTTCGACCAGGACACCCTGCGCGAGGCCGGCATCGAGGAGGCCGGTGCCTTCGCCGCCGTGTCCAGCGGAGACAACTCGAACATCATCTCCGCGCGGGTGGCCCGCGAGATGTTCGGCGTGGAGAACGTCGCAGCCCGTATCTACGACCCGCGTCGTGCCGAGGTCTACCAGCGCCTCGGCATCCCCACCGTCGCCACGGTCCGCTGGACGGCCGACCAGATGCTGCGCCGTCTGCTGCCCTCGGGCGCCGAGCCGCTCTGGCGCGACCCCACCGGCGGTGTCCAGCTGGCCGAGGTGCATGCCTCCGCCGCCTGGGTCGGCCACAAGATCAGCAAGTTGCAGGAGGAGACGGGCGTCCGCGTGGCGTTCCTGACCCGGCTCGGTGAGGCGATCCTGCCCAGCTCGCAGACGGTGCTGCAGGAGGGCGACCTGGTGCACGTGATGATGCGCACCGACGAGGTCGACAAGGTCGAGGCGTCCTTCGCCAAGGGTCCCGAAGAGGAGGGCGGTCACTGATGAGGGTCGCCATTGCCGGTGCCGGCGCGGTCGGCCGCTCGATCGCGGGCGAGCTGCTGGAGAACGGCCACGAGGTCCTGCTCGTCGACAAGGCGCCGACCGCCATCTCGGTCGAGCGCGTCCCGCAGGCGGAGTGGCTGCTGGCCGACGCCTGCGAGATCACTTCGCTGGACGAGGCGGCGCTCCAGCGCTGCAACGTGGTGATCGCCGCGACGGGCGACGACAAGGTGAACCTGGTCGTCTCGCTCCTCGCGAAGACGGAGTACGGCGTCCCGCGTGTCGTGGCGCGCGTCAACAACCCCAAGAACGAGTGGCTCTTCAACGAGTCCTGGGGCGTCGACGTGGCGGTCTCGACCCCCCGTCTGATGTCGGCCCTGGTCGAGGAAGCGGTCTCGGTCGGCGACCTGGTACGCCTCCTGCGCTTCAGCCACGGCGACGCGAACCTGGTGGAGCTGACGCTGCCGGAGGAGTCGGCCCTGGCCGGCACCCAGGTCGGCGACGTGGAGTGGCCCGAGGACACCTCTCTGGTCACCATCATCCGCGGCACCCGAGTCCTCACCCCGTCCCGCGACGACTCCCTGGAGCCGGGCGACGAACTCCTGTTCGTCGCCGCCCAGGCCCGGGAGGAACAGCTGGAGGACCTGCTCTCGGTACGGCGCGAGGACACGGCGAGCTGACGAAGGGCGCCCCTGAAAGCGGGGGCGCCCTGTCATTTCAGCCCGTCCGGCGTTTGAGGACGAGGCCGTCAGGCCGAAAGCGGGGGTCTGGGGGCGCAGCCCCCAGGGACTACGCCTCCCGACGGTGCCGCCCGCCACTCGCCTCAGCCCCCGCGGCAGCGGAATCCGCAGCGGCCCGCTCCTTCTCGGCCCGCTCCTCCGCCTCCATCTCCGCAAACACATCGATCGGCGCGGGCGCCTTCGCCAGGAACACCCAGGTGAGCCACACGGCCAGCAGGAACGGCGGAATCTTCAGCGCGACCAGCACCCAGCCCAACTGCGCCGTGTTCGCCCACCAGTACAGCGGGAAGAGAATCGCGCACTTGGCGAGCAGGATGAGCCCCCAGGCCCAACTGGCCTTCGCATACGCCTTTTTGCGCCCCGGATTGCGCGTCCGCCAGGAGAGGTTCTCCTTGAACACCGGCCCGAGGATCAGTCCGAGCAGCGGCACCCCGCACAGCGTCGTGACGATGTACGCCAGTGCCAGGCCCAGCGTGTAGAGCATGCCGGGGAGGTAGAAGTCCTTGGCATTGCCCGTCATCATCGCGAAGACGACACCGAAGGCGACACCGAAGACACCGCTGAACGCGTGCTTGACGGTGTCCCGCATGACCAGGCGGACCACCACGAGCAGCAGGGACACGGCGAGGGCGGCGATGGCCGACCAGTGCAGGTCCTTGTTGATCGTGAAGATGGTGACGAAGAGGAGGCCGGGCAGCACCGTCTCGACCATGCCCCGCACTCCGCCGAACGCTTCGAACAGGGCGGCCTCGGTCACCGCCCGGGCGTCGTCGGCTTGAGTGTCTTCGGTCGGCTTGTCGAGCGACGTCACCGGCTACTCCCGTCCGAGGGGTCTCAGTTCGTATTTCGGATTGAACAGCACCCGGCGGCCCCGGCTGAGCGAGACGCGGCCCGATGCGATCAGCCTGCGCCCCGGTTCTATGCCCACGATGGAGCGCCTGCCGAGCCACACCACGTCCAGGGCGGCGGAGCCGTCGAACAGCTCGGCCTCCAGGGCCGGTACGCCCGCGCGCGGCCGCAGGGTGACCGTGCGCAAGGTACCAGTAACCGTAACGATCTGTCGGTCGTGACAGTCACCGATCCGGGTGCATCCGGCGGTCTCGGTGTCCTCCCGCAGCTCCTCGGACTCCAGGTCCTCCTGCGAAGAGGAGAGCCGGTCGAGCATGCGCCGGATCCGGCCCACCGGCTTTTCGGATTGAGGAACAGCACTCATACTCTGAAGCGTACCGGGGTGCACTGACAGCTACGTACCCGCGACCCCGGCGCCCGAACCGACGCCCCTCACCTCTCGAACCGGTACCCCATCCCGGGCGCAGTGATGCTGCATCTCCCGGGGGACAACCCCCGGGCCCCCGGCCCGCCGCGCAGCTCACCTCTCAAAGCGGTAGCCCATCCCAGGCTCAGTGATGAAGTGCTCAGGGTGCGACGGGTCCGCCTCCAGCTTCCTGCGCAGCTGGGCCATGTACACCCTCAGGTAGTTCGTCTCGGTCCCGTATGACGGACCCCACACTTCCTGGAGGAGCTGCTTCTGGCTCACCAGCCGGCCCGTGTTGCGCACCAGCACCTCCAGCAGATGCCACTCGGTGGGCGTCAGCCGTACGTCCTTGCCGCCCCGGTTGACCTTCTTCGCGGCCAGGTCGACGGTGAATTCCTCGGTCTCCACGGTGGTCACGTCGTCCTCGCCGGCGCCGACCGGCTCGGCGCGGCGGACGGCGGCCCGCAGCCGGGCGAGCAGTTCGTCCATGCCGAAGGGCTTGGTGACGTAGTCGTCGGCGCCGGCGTCGAGGGCCTCGACCTTCTCGTCGGAGGTGTGCCGGGCGGACAGCACCAGGATCGGCACGCGGGTCCAGCCGCGCAGCCCGCGGATCACCTCGACGCCGTCCATGTCGGGCAGGCCCAGGTCGAGGACGACCACGTCGGGGTGGCGGGCGGCGGCGAGCTGCAGGGCGGTCGCGCCGTCGTGGGCCGCGTCGACCTCGTACTTGCGCGCCTTGAGGTTGATCACGAGGGCGCGCACGATCTGCGGCTCGTCATCGATGACCAGCACACGGGTCATGTGGCCTGCCTTTCGGGTTCCGCCGGGTGGAGAGGCTCGGGCGCGCGCGGTCCCGCCGCGCGCAGGGTGAGGACCATGCTGAGTCCGCCGCCGGGGGTGTCCTCGGCGTTGAGGGTGCCGCCCATGGCCTCGGCGAAGCCGCGCGCCACGGCGAGCCCGAGGCCCACGCCGGCTCCGCGCGGGGCGTCGCCGTAGCGCTGAAAGGGCTCGAAGATGCGCTCCTTGGCGTCGTCGGGGACGCCGGGTCCGCGGTCGACCACGCGCACCTCGACCCGGTCGGCGATGGCGCTGGCGGCGACCAGTACCGCCCGGTCCGGCGGGCTGTACTTGACGGCGTTCTCGACCAGGTTGGCCACCGACCGCTCCAGCAGGCCCGGGTCCACGTCGACCATGGGCAAGGTCTCCGGCACGTCCAGCTCGACGCTGTCCTCGGGCACTCCGACCAGCGCCATCGGTACGACCTCGTCGAGGTCGACCTCGCGGATCAGCGGGGTGACCGTGCCGGTCTGCAGACGGGACATGTCGAGGAGGTTGCCCACCAGGTGGTCGAGCCGGTCCGCGCCCTCCTCGATGCCCTCCAGCAGCTCCGCCCGGTCCTCCTCGGACCACGCCACGTCGTCCGAGCGCAAGGACGACACGGCCGCCTTGATCCCGGCCAACGGGGTACGGAGGTCATGGCTCACGGCGGCCAGCAGCGCCGTCCGGATGCGGTTGCCCTCGGCCAGCGTCCGGGCCTGTTCGGCCTCCTCCTGGAGGCGCCGGCGGTCCAGTACGACGGCCGCCTGGGCGGCGAACGCGGCCAGCACCCGGCGGTCCTCGGCGGGCAGCACCCGCCCGGTCAGCGCCAGCGCCATGTGGTCCCCGGCCGGTACGTCGACGTCCGCCTCGTCCGGCCGCCGCACCGCGGGGCCGAGGCCGGCGCGGCCCGCGCAGGTCCACGGGTCGTGGTCGCCGGCCCGCTCCAGCAGGGCCGCCGACTCCATGCCGAAGGTCTCGCGGACCCGTTCCAGGAGCTCCTCCAGGCCGGTCTCGCCACGCAGCACGTTGCCCGCGAGGAACGACAGGATCTCCGACTCGGCGCGCAGCCTGGCCGCCTGGTGGGTGCGCCGGGCGGCCAGGTCGACCACCGAGGCCACCGAGACGCCGACACCCACGAAGATCACGATGGCGACGATGTTCTTCGGGTCGGCGATGGTCCAGCGGTGCAGGGGCGGTGTGTAGAAGTAGTTCAGCAGCAGCGAGCCCAGCGCGGCCGAGGCCAGCGCGGGCAGCAGGCCGCCGAGCAGCGCCGCCGCGACCGTCACCGCCAGGAACAGCAGCATGTCGTTGGCGAGGCCGAGATGGACGGTGTTCAGGAGCACAGCGAGGACCGCGGGGCCGAGCACGCCGACCAGCCAGCCCGCGATGATCCGCGACCGGCCCAGCCGCGCCCCCCGGGCCACCGGCAGCCCGCGGCCCTTGCCCGCCTCGTCGTGCGTGATCAGGTGGACGTCGAGGTCGGGCCCCGAGTCGCGGGCGACCGTCGCGCCGACGCCGGGCCCGAAGACGTACTGCCAGCTCTTGCGCCGTGAGACACCGAGCACTATCTGGGTGGCGTTGACCCCGCGCGCGAAGGCGAGCAGCGCCGCCGGTACGTCGTCGCCGACCACGTGGTGGAAGGTGCCGCCGAGGTCCTCCACGAGGGTGCGCTGCACGGCCAGTTCCTTCGGTGAGGCGGCCGTCAGCCCGTCGCTGCTGGCTATGTAGACGGCGAGCACCTCGCCGCCCGCGCCCTTCTCGGCGAGGCGCGCGGCCCGCCGGATGAGGGTGCGGCCCTCGGGTCCGCCGGTCAGCCCGACCACGATCCGCTCCCGCGAGCCCCATATCTTCGACACCCGGTGGTCGCTGCGGTACTGCTTCAGATACTCGTCGACCCGGTCCGCCACCCACAGCAGGGCGAGCTCCCGCAGTGCGGTCAGATTGCCGGGCCGGAAGTAGTTCGACAGGGCCGCGTCGACCTTGTCGGGCTGGTAGATGTTGCCGTGCGCCATCCGCCGGCGCAGTGCCTCGGGCGACATGTCGACGAGCTCTATCTGGTCCGCCCGCCGCACCACCTCGTCCGGAACGGTCTCCCGCTGCCGTACGCTGGTGATCGACGCGACGACGTCGCCGAGCGACTCCAGGTGCTGGATGTTGACGGTCGAGACGACGTCGATGCCGGCCGCGAGCAGCTCCTCCACGTCCTGCCAGCGCTTGGCGTTGCGGGAGCCGGGGACGTTGGTGTGGGCGAGCTCGTCCACCAGGGCCACCTGGGGGCTGCGGGCGAGGACGGCGTCGACGTCCATCTCGGTGAAGGCCGCGTCCCGGTACGCCAGCTCCTTGCGGGCCACCTGCTCCAGGCCGTGCAGCATCACTTCGGTGCGCGGGCGCCCGTGGTGCTCCACGAAGGCCACGACGCAGTCGGTGCCCCGCTCCACCCGCCGGTGCGCCTCGGAGAGCATCGCGTACGTCTTGCCGACGCCCGGTGCCGCACCGAGGTAGATCCGAAGCTTGCCGCGTCCCATGGCCCCATTGTCTTCCGGTCCCTGCTGCCCACGCAGCGTCGACCTTACGGCCAGCAATCGCGACAAAAGGTCCCGTCAGCGGCATCGGAGCGGTCTTTGACGGAACTCTGACGCCGTACCGCTCAGGCCTCGGCGATCTCCCCGTCGCGCAGCTCCAGCACCCGGTCGGCGAGGTCCAGCAGGGTCGCGTCGTGGGTGGCGACCAGGGCGGTGACCTGTTCGCTGTCGACGACGGCCCGCAGCAGCTCCATGACGGCGTGCCCGGTCTCGGCGTCCAGCTGGCCGGTGGGCTCGTCGGCGACGAGGAGCGAGGGGCTGTTGGCGAGGGCGCGGGCGATGGCGACCCGCTGCTGCTGGCCGCCGGACAGCTCTCCGGGCCGCTGTGCCGCGTGGTCGGTGAGACCGACGAGGGCGAGCAGGAGCTCGACGCGCTCCTCGCGCTCGCGCACCTCGGCCCGGCGCAGCCGCATCGGCACGCCGACGTTCTCGGCGGCCGTGAGGATCGGGATCAGCCCGAAGGACTGGAACACGAAGCCGACGCGGTCGCGCCGCAGGGCCAGAAGACCGTCCTCGCCGAGCTGCGACAGGTCGAGGCCGTCGACGCTCACTCGCCCCTCGTCCGGCACGTCCAGTCCGCCGACGATGTTGAGGAGCGTCGTCTTGCCGGACCCCGAGCGGCCCTTGAGGGCCACGAGTTCGCCGCGCGGCACCTCGAAGGAGACACCGCGCAGGGCATGCACGGCGGCCGCTCCCCGGCCGTAGGACTTGTGGACGTTCTCGACCCGCACCATGGTCTCGGTGACCACCTGGCTCATGCGCCCTCCCCCGTGCAGCCGTCGGCCGGGCGCCCAGTATGGTCACCCGGCGCCCGGCCCTTCAACGGTCGGTCAGTTCGGATCGTCCCCGTGGGTGAGGGTCTCCCAGGCGACGAAGAGGTTGTTGGTGCCGGCCGGGCGCTGCTGCTCGGTCAGCGCCTGGGTGTTGCTCATCGCGATGCCGAGGCGGTTGTGCAGGGCGTTGTAGCCGACCTCGGTGACGGGCCCGAGCCCGAGCTTGAGCGAGCCGCCGCACAGCCAGCCGGGGACGGCGGCGCCCAGCTGGTACTTGGCCTGGAACCCGAGCGCCTGCCGCAGCCGTTCGCCGACGTCGGTGCCGTACAGGTCCTGGCCCTGGATCCGGCTGGTCTCGGCGACGTGCGAGATCGCGGAGATGCCGTATCCCGTGTGGGTGAAGTCGCGGCAGGTCTCCTGGGTGAGCCCGGTGACGAAGGTGGACTGCCCCTGCCAGTAGCCGACGATCTTCGCCTTGGTGTCGAGGTTCTGTCCGGGCACGGTCTTGGGCAGCTCGCCGTCCGAGGAGAGATAGACATAGGCGGCGGTACGGGTCCGGAACTTCGCCATGGCCTTGTCGTACGACGCCTTGTCCTCGAGGAAGACGGAGATGCCGACCGCGGCCTCCATCATGGACAGCTCCCAATTGCCGTTGGAGTCGGAGCCGTTGATGATCTCGGGGAGGTAGACGTTGCGGAGCATGGTCGCGAAACGGCCGGAGTTCGCCCAGCTGCCGGTGTACGTGTACTTGATGATCTCGGCGGCCTTCGGCCAGGTGGAGCCCGCCCAGCCGGTCTGCAGGGGCGCGTTGCTGTTGGTGTGCTCCTTGATCACGGCGGACCAGGCGTCCATCAGCTCGATCGACTTCTTGGCGTACCGGTCGTCGCGGGTGATGTACCAGGCGAGTGCGTCGGTGTACGCGGCGATCGCGTCCTGGCGCTCGTCCGTGCA
Source organism: Streptomyces longisporus (assembly GCF_039532765.1). NCBI lineage: Bacteria > Bacillati > Actinomycetota > Actinomycetes > Kitasatosporales > Streptomycetaceae > Streptomyces > Streptomyces longisporus. The sequence continues at coordinate 147,103 of NZ_BAAASG010000009.1, read as the reverse complement.
GCCGTGGTCGGGGTTGGAGTAGGAGCCGCATTCGACGGTCGCGCGGGGTTTCGGCGTGCGGTTCAGGTCGGCGTACTTGCTCGCCATCATCTGGTCGAAGGCGCCCTTCCAGGGCTGGGCGCCCGCGTTCACCTGGGTCCGCACGAAGTCCAACTGCGCCTTGGAGACGGTGACTCCGGGGTGCACGAAGGCGGCGGGGGCGGCGTCGGCATGGCGGGCCGCGGGCCAGGTGATCATGCACACGACAAGCACGGAGGCGGTTGTAAGGAATGCGGTACGGCGCATCTAGGGGCCATCCGTTCTCTTATATGAACGATGAGCGCCTCTATGAACTCAGGCGTTGAGCGGAGACCGTAGGTACAGACCAATTCGCCGTCAAGGGTCCGCGCACGAAGTCAGGGGCGGACATACGAAAAAGGGCCGCACCCCGCCTGGGGTACGGCCCTTTTCGCAAGCTGCGCCTACCGGACCTCGGTGATCTCCGGTCCGCGCTGCAGCTGCCCCATGCCGCCGGAGAAGCGCGAGCCCTCCTCCTGCTGGACGCCCTCGGGGACCATCTGGGCGTCGTTCGGCAGCTTCAGGACGATCGGGTCGCGGGGCGCCATCGGGCCCTCGCCGCGGACCACGACCGTGTCCCGGAAGATCTGCTCGAGCAGGCCTGCCGCCTGCGGCTGCACCGCGCCCTGGCCGGAGATCACACCGCGCAGGAACCAGCGGGGACCGTCCACACCGACGAACCGCACGACCTGGAAACCGCCCGTGCCGTCCGGCAGCTGCACCGGCACCTGGGCGCGCAGCTCCCAGCCCAGCGGGCCCTCGACCTCGTCGATGATGCCACCCTGCTGGGTGATGCCGGAGCCGATCTCCTCGCGCACCTCGGCCCAGATGCCCTCGCGCTTGGGGGCGGCGAAGGCCTGCAGCTGGATGGCGCTGTCGCGCAGCACGACGGTCGCCGCGACGATCGCGTCGCCCGCCACCTCGACCCGCAGCTCCATGCCGTCGACGCCGGGCACGAACAGCCCGCCCAGGTCCACCCGGCCCTCGGCCGGATCGCGCACCTCGGAGTCGTCCCAGGGCCCGTCCGGCCGCGGCTCGGGCTCGAGCCTCACGCGCTCACGCTCGCCCTCTTCGTCGTCCGCCTCAGTGTCGACAAAGTCGACGACCTGCTCGGCCTCGCCGGCCGCGTCCTCGGCGGCACCCTTCTTCTTGCGACGTCCGAACACGTCACTGTCCTTCCCGGTCGGATACGACCGAAGCGTATCGATTCCCACCCGTAGCGCCGCCCACGGCGGCCTGACCGCTTGTGCTGCTCGTTCCGGCCACCGCCGCATGACCTCCGGTGGACCCGAAGCCCCCTTCGGCCCGCGCCGAGCCGGGAAGCTCCGCGACCTCCTGGAAGCGGACCCTCTCGACCTGCTGGACGACCAGTTGGGCAATCCGGTCGAAGCGCTCGAACCGCACGGCCTCGCGCGGGTCGAGATTCACCACGATCACCTTGATCTCCCCACGGTACCCGGCATCAACCGTCCCCGGGGCATTCACCAGGGCGACACCGCAGTGGGCGGCGAGCCCGGACCGCGGGTGCACGAAGGCCGCGTACCCCTCCGGGAGGGCGATCGACACCCCCGTGGGCAGCACGGCCCGCTCGCCCGGCTGCAGTTCACACTCCTCGGTGGTCCGCAGATCGGCGCCCGCGTCACCGGGATGTGCGTAGGACGGGAGCGGTACGTCGGGGTCGACGCGCCGGATCGGTACGTTCACGGGGTCACGGCTCACGGGTTCACCTCGAACGCGCGTGCGCGCCGCCTCTGGTCCGGGTCGTCCATGGCGGCGCGGATCTCCTCCGGGCGGCCGTTGTCGATGAAGTGGTCGACCTTCACCTCGATGAACAGCGCGTCGGCGCGCAGGGCCACGGGCCCGTCCGGGCCGCCGATGCGTCCGGTGGCGGACGAGTAGATCTTGCGGCCCGCCACCGCCGTGACCTCGGCCTCCAGATACAGCACCGTCCCGACCGGAACGGGCCGCACGAAGTCCGTCTCCAGCCGTCCGGTCACGGCGATCGTCCTGAGCAGCCAGTTCAGCGAGCCGAGGGTCTCGTCCAGGGCGGTGGCCAGCACCCCGCCGTGGGCCAGTCCGGGCGCCCCCTGGTGAGCGGGCTGGACGGTGAACTCCGCGGTGATCGTGACACCTTCACCGGCCCGCGCCTCCAGGTGCAGTCCGTGGGGCTGCCCGCCGCCGCATCCGAAACACTGTTCGTAGTGGGCACCGAGCAGCTCACCGGGCGCGGGAGCATCAGGATGCCGCACCGGTTTCACCGCGTCGGCGGGAGGCTGAAGAGCTGGGGAAGTACCACTCACAGCCGCAGACCTTACCCGCGCGTCCACCGAATCCGGACACCATGCCAAGCTTGGCTGCATGCAGCTCTCCGCCACCCCTTACGAAGAACGCCTCACCGCCCCCCGCTCGTGGTGGCTGATCTCCTTCCTGGTGGGTGTCTCCTTCGCCCTGATCCTGCTGCCCTTCGGCACCCTGCCGCTGCTCGGCGGCCTGGTCGGCGGCACGGCGGCGATGGCGGTCGCGGCGAGCGCATACGGCTCGGTGCGCATCCGGGTGGTGGGTGGCTCGCTGATCGCGGGCGAGGCGAAGATCCCGGTGACGGCGCTGGGCGAGGCGGAGGTGCTGGATCCGGAGGAGGCACGCGCCTGGCGCACCTACAAGGCCGACACCCGCGCCTTCCTCCTGCTGCGCGCCTACATCCCCACGGCGCTGCGCGTGGAGGTCACCGATCCCGAGGACCCGACGCCGTATCTGTACCTGTCGACGCGGGAGCCGGAGCGCCTGGCTCAGGCGCTGAGGACGGCCAGGGAGGCCGTGGCGTAACCCCGCTCAGCCCGCTGAGCCCTCCCCCAGCTCCAGCGGCCGCTCGGGGGCTTCCAGGGGCGGGAGTCCGGCGAGTGCGTCCCAGGGCACCTGGATCTTTCTCAGGTCCGCCCGGATCCGCGCCGCGAGCCTCTTGGTGTCCCGGCGGTTCATGACCGCCCCCACGGCGGCTCCCACCATGAAGGGCATGAGGTTCGGCAGGTCGCGGACCATGCGCTTCATGATCTGCTGACGCAGTTCGCGCTTCATGGGGCCGTTCAGCGCGGAGCTCACGGTCGACGGCTTGGTCACGTCGATCCCGCGCTCTCCCGACCAGGAGTTGAGATACGCGGTGCTGCGCTGCTTGAGGTTGCCGGGCGGGCGTGCGCCGTAGACCTCGTGGAGTTCGGCGATCAGTTTCAGCTCGATCGCCGCGACCCCGGTGATCTCGGCGGCCAATTCCGTCGGCATCGCGGGCGGTACGGGAAGCATCGCCGCCGCTCCGATACCCGCGCCGACCGTGGAGGTGGCGGCCGCCGCACCCGCCACGAGCTTGTCCGCGAGCTGCTCGGGCCCCAGCCCCGGGAACTGTCTGCGGAGCGCCGCGAGGTCTCGGACGGGGATCCGCGGGGCGTTCTCGATGATCCGGTCCGCGACATACGCCAGGCCCGCCCTGGCGGCGCTGCCGCTCCTGCGGACGCCTTCCCTGGCCTTGTCGCGGATCACCGCGGCCCGTCTGGCGCCGGGCACGCGTGTCCGCGGCGGGGCCGGGAGGTCAACCCGGCCGGCCGCCGGTTCGAGCGAGGCCGATCCTGTGGGCCCTGTCGTACCCGGTGTCGCACCGGATGGGCCCCGCTCGTCGTCACGCGCGCCGTGAGGGCCGCCGGGCGGCCCTTCGTCCGCTCCCGGCAAAAGGGAGCGGCGCTTCCAAGGAGGGGTCGAGCCGGTCACGGCCGACCCGGCCTCAGTCGCAGTCGCGGCAGATCGGCTGACCGTTCTTCTCGCGGGCCAGCTGGCTGCGGTGGTGCACCAGGAAGCAGCTCATGCAGGTGAACTCGTCCTGCTGCTTCGGCAGCACCCGGACGGCCAACTCCTCGTTCGAGAGGTCCGCGCCGGGCAGCTCCAGGCCTTCTGCGGCCTCGAACTCGTCGACGTCCACAGCGGAGGTCGACTTGTCGTTACGCCTGGCCTTGAGCTCTTCAAGGCTGTCCGAGTCGACGTCGTCGTCGGTCTTGCGTGGGGTGTCGTAATCCGTTGCCATGTCGCTCTCCCCCTCTGGGTGTCTGCGGTGTCTCCAGCGCACGTAACGCGTGAGAGGCCGGACTTGTGCCCGACCCGAGGCGGAGATTTTGCCTCACATCAAGGTCTGTTACTCAATCGACACCCAACCGGACTCCTCAAGAGTGATCGGCTTGGATGGCGAACGGGACCGTACACGGTCCCCCTACCGCACTTCAAAGGCGCCTCACCCTGTACTTCCCGTGATCAGGACACCCGAAAACCCGGATTTTCCCGGCTTTACGGCGGCCCCCATGATCACGGAGAGTAGACGGCTGGAAAATCGCCCTTGTGATCGATCACACATGGGATGCTCCATCCGGCGGCCAGAAAATTCCGCGCAAAGCGAACATCCCCGTGTGTCGGCGACATGATCTCAGATCGGCAGCGCGACGCGCATCACGAGGCCACCCCCCTCGCGGGGCTGGGCCGAAATGTGCCCGCCGTGGGCCCGGGCCACCGACCGGGCGATGGAAAGACCGAGGCCGACGCCCTTGTCGCTGCCCGTGCGCTCCGTGCGCAGCCGCCGGAACGGCTCGAAGAGGTTGTCGATCTCGTACGCCGGTACCACCGGTCCGGTGTTCGAGACCACCAGGACCGCCTGGCCGTGCTGGACCTCGGTGGTGACCTCGACCCAGCCGTCCTCCGGCACGTTGTACCGCACGGCGTTCTGAACCAGGTTCAGCGCGATCCGCTCCAGGAGGACGCCGTTGCCCTGCACGACCGCGGGCTTCAGCTCGCCGCGGATCACCACGCCCTTGGCGTCCGCCTCCGAGCGCACCTGGTCGACGGCCTGCTCGGCGACCTCGGCGAGGTCCACCGGCTTGCGCTCGACGATCTGGTTGTCGCTGCGGGCGAGCAGCAGCAGGCCCTCGACGAGCTGCTCACTGCGCTCGTTGGTGGCCAGCAGCGTCTTGCCGAGCTGGTGCAGCTCCGCCGGCGCGTTCGGGTCGGACAGGTGCACCTCGAGCAGCGTGCGGTTGATCGCGAGGGGTGTGCGCAGCTCGTGCGAGGCGTTGCCGACGAAGCGCTGCTGGGCGGTGAAGGCACGCTGCAGGCGCTCCAGCATGTCGTCGAAGGTGTCGGCCAGCTCCTTGATCTCGTCGTCCGGGCCGTCCAGCTCGATCCGCCGGGACAGGTCCGAGCCGGCCACCGCGCGGGCGGTGCGAAGGATCCGGCCGAGCGGGGAGAGCACCCGGCCGGCCATGGCGTAGCCGAAGGCGAAGGCGATGATCGCGAGGCCGAGGAGAGCGAGCAGGGAGCGGCTGAGCAGGTCGTCGAGGGCGTGCTGGCGCTGGATGGCGTCGCAGTTCTTGAGGATCGAGGCGACCTCGCTCAGCGGTGCCGAGTTCACCGCGGGGCAGGTGGTGCTGGTGATGTCGAAGTTGCCGGACACCGAGAACGCCTGGCCACTGCCCTCGTGGAGGGCCTGGGCCGCCAGCAGATAGATGATCGACAGCAGCAGGATGCCGGCGATCAGGAACATGCCGCCGTACAGGAGCGTGAGGCGTATGCGGATGGTCGGGCGCAGCCAGGGGAACGGTGGCTCGGGCTTCCTGGGGTCCCAGGTGGGCTTGGGGGGTGCCGTGGGGAGAGCGGGTGTTGCGGCCATCGCGCATCAGATCCGGTAGCCGGAGCCGGGCACTGTGACGATCACGGGCGGCTCGCCCAGCTTGCGGCGCAAGGTCATGACGGTCACGCGCACGACGTTCGTGAACGGGTCGGTGTTCTCGTCCCAGGCCTTCTCCAGGAGCTGCTCGGCGGAGACGACGGCGCCCTCGGAGCGCATCAGCACCTCCAGGACGGCGAATTCCTTGGGGGCGAGCTGCACCTCCTTGCCGTCGCGGAAGACCTCGCGGCGGTTGGGGTCGAGCTTGATGCCGGCACGCTCCAGGACGGGCGGCAGCGGCACACTCGTGCGCCGGCCGAGGGCACGCACGCGTGCGATGAGCTCACTGAACGCGAAGGGCTTGGGGAGATAGTCGTCGGCGCCGATCTCCAGGCCCTCGACGCGGTCGCTGACGTCGCCGGAGGCGGTGAGCATCAGCACGCGCGTGGGCATGCCGAGTTCCACGATCTTGCGGCAGACGTCGTCGCCGTGGACGAGCGGGAGGTCGCGGTCGAGGACGACCACGTCGTAGTCGTTGACGCCGATGCGCTCCAGGGCGGCCGCACCGTCGTACACGACGTCGACGGCCATGGCCTCCCGGCGCAGTCCGGTGGCCACCGCATCGGCGAGCAGCTGCTCGTCCTCGACGACGAGTACGCGCACGTCGCTTGTCCTTCCTGTGTCCACCCGCGTAGCGCCTGCAAGGGCACACGCGGGCAGGGGTCTTCATGACTGTGTGCCTCCATCCTGCCCTTTTCGGTCATAAGTCGGCGGTAAGGCGGGTGGGCGGAGGATGAGCGCAGGATGAAGGACAGGTGTGAGACCCGGGAATGCGAGATTTTCTCGCCGGGTTGAGGTTTCCGTGGAAGGAAGCGGGGGGAGGACGGTTCATACCCCGCGATCACGCTCTGCTAGTGCCGCAGCACCATGCGGCACGGCGCAATCCGCTTTCCGCAGAGTGGGCGTGGGTGTCCGGCACCGTCGCCACCCCCGGCGCCCGTGTGCCGGGCACCTGATGGAGACGTGATCGCCCCTTCCCAACCGGCACACCCCCGTGCCACCGACCCACGACCCAGGACGAGGGGGCGCAGCATGGACGCATTCACCGCAGGACTTCTGCAGCGCATAAGGACGACCGAGTCCGACCTGACGCGGGCTCGCGACGAGGGCGACGACTTCCTCGTCGAGGTGGAGCAGGGCGAGCTCGACGACCTGCGCCGCCTCGCCGCCGAGCACGGTGTGGAGGTCGGCGCCTAGCGTCTGCGTCTGATCAGCGCGTACGTACGACAGCATGCCCCCGGCGAATCCAGCGCCGGGGGCATGCTTTTTGGGTTGTGGGCGTTGGACGCCCTGTGCCGCAGTCAGTCGTGCCAGGCCCCGAAGTCCTCCAGGAGGCGCTGGAGGGGCTCGAAGACGCCCGGGGTACCGGCGATCGTCAGGGCGTGTGCGGGGCGCTCTCCGGGGCGTCCACCGGTCAGCGCGCCCGCTTCCCGGGCGATGAGGTCGCCGGCCGCGAGGTCCCAGGGGTGCAGCCCGCGCTCGTAGTACCCGTCGAGGCGGCCCGCCGCGAGGTCGCACAGGTCGACGGCGGCCGAGCCGCCGCGCCGGATGTCGCGCAGCAGGGGGATCAGCTTCTGCGCGACCTCGGCCTGGTGGGTGCGGACCTCGGTGACGTAGTTGAAGCCCGTGGAGACCAGGGCCTGGTCGAGGGGCGGCGCGGGGCGGCAGGCCAGCTCGCGCTCGCCCTCCCAGGCGCCCGTGGCGCGCGCTCCGCCGCCGCGGACCGCGTGGAACGTCTCCCCGCGCATCGGGACCGCGACGACCCCGACGACGGTCTCGCCGTCCTGCTCGGCCGCGATGGAGACGGCCCAAGTGGGCAGTCCGTACAGGTAGTTGACCGTGCCGTCGAGCGGGTCGATCACCCAGCGGATCCCGCTGGTGCCCTCGGTGGAGGCGCCCTCCTCTCCGAGGAAGCCGTCGTCCGGGCGGTGCTCGGAGATCAGGTCCGTGATCAGCTTCTCCGCCGCGATGTCCATCTCGGTGACCACGTCGATCGGGCTCGACTTGGTCGCGGCGACCGCGAGGTCGGCCGGACGGCCGTCCCGCAGCAGCGCCCCGGCCCGGCGGGCGGCCTCCTGGGCCAGTGCGAGCAGTTCCTGATGCAGGGGGTCGGTCACGGGGCTCCTCACGCGTAGGGGCTGTCGACGCCCGCGGCGGCCGGGCGGGGGGCACGGGCCGGGCAGCAGCCGACCGGGCAGACGTTGTGGCTCGCGCCCAGCGTGCCCAGGGCACAGGGCGTGACCTCCTCGCCGCGCTCCACGGACGCCCGCTCCAGGACGAGGTCGCGGATCGCGGCGGCGAAGCGCGGGTCGGCGCCGACGGTGGCCGAGCGGCGCATCGGCAGACCCAGCTCCTCGGCCTTCGCCTTGGCCTCCGTGTCGAGGTCGTAGAGGACCTCCATGTGGTCGGAGACGAAGCCGATGGGGGCGATGACGACCGCCGGGACGCCGGCCGCGTGCCGCTCCTCCAGGTGGTCGCAGATGTCGGGCTCCAGCCACGGGATGTGCGGGGCTCCGGAGCGCGACTGGTAGACGAGCTGCCAGGGGTGGTCGATGCCGGTGCGCTCGCGGACCGCGTCGGCGATCAGCTGAGCGACCTCCAGGTGCTGCTCGACGTACGCGCCGCCCTCGCCGTGGTCCTCGACCGGGCCGGAGGTGTCCGCGGACGCGGTGGGGATCGAGTGCGTCGAGAACGCGAGGTGCGCGCCGTCCCGGACGTCCTCGGGCAGGTCGGCCAGGGACCGCAGGACGCCCTCGATCATGGGCTCCAGGAAGCCCTCGTGGTTGAAGTAGTGCCGGATCTTGTCGATCTTCGGCAGCTCCAGACCCTCGGCCTCCAGCTCGGCGAGCGAGTCGGCGAGGTTCTCGCGGTACTGGCGGCAGCCCGAGTACGAGGCGTAGGCGCTGGTGGCGAGAACCAGGATGCGGCGGTGGCCGTCGGCGACCATCTCGCGCAGGGTGTCCGTCAGGTAGGGCGCCCAGTTGCGATTGCCCCAGTGGATCGGCAGGTCCAGGCCGTGGTCCGCGAAGTCCTTGCGGAGGGCGTCCAGGAGGGCGCGGTTCTGGTCGTTGATGGGGCTGACCCCGCCGAACCGGAAGTAGTGCTGCCCGACTTCCTTCAGGCGTTCCTTGGGGATGCCGCGCCCGCGCGTCACGTTCTCCAGGAACGGGACCACGTCGTCCGGGCCCTCCGGGCCGCCGAACGAGAGCAGGAGCAGGGCGTCGTAGGGGGTGGCATCGAGCGCGTCTGACATGGGTCGATCCTGCCACCCGGCACTGACAGCCGGGAAACGGCGGGGTGACGAGCGGGGGCGGGCCGCATTCCGGACGCGTTCACCCGCCGCATTGCCGGGTGCATTAGGGTGACCCCACTCGTAAGCTGTATCAGCTGTATTCGCACCTTACTGAGCTCCAGCCAGCACTTTCGTCTTTCCGTCGTCAGCACCTTTCTGAGCCGCAGCCATCGGAGACCCCGTGCCCAGCCCCTATCGCGCCCTGTTCGCCGCCCCCGGCACCAAGGGCTTCTCCGCCGCGGGCCTCCTCGGCCGGATGCCGCTGTCGATGATGGGCATCGGCGTGGTCACGATGATCTCCCAGCTCACCGGGCGCTACGGGCTCGCGGGCGGCCTGTCGGCGACCATCGCGCTCGCGGCCGCGGCGATCGGGCCGCAGATCTCCCGGCTGGTGGACCAGTACGGGCAGCGCAGGGTCCTGCGGCCCGCGACGCTCGTCGCGCTCGCCTCGGCGGCCGGGCTGCTGCTCGCCGCGCACTTCCGGTGGCCGGACTGGGTGCTGTTCGTGTGCGCCGCCGGCATCGGCTCGGTGCCGAGCCTCGGCGCGATGATCCGCGCCCGCTGGGCCGCCCTGTACCGGGGCACTCCGCAGCTGCACACCGCGTACTCCTTCGAGTCGGTGGTGGACGAGGTGTGCTTCATCTTCGGGCCGATCATCTCCATCGGCCTGTCCACGGCCTGGTTCCCGGAGGCGGGGCCGCTGCTCGCCGCCTGCTTCCTGGCGACCGGCGTGTTCTGGCTGACCGCCCAGCGTGCCACCGAGCCCGAGCCGCATCCCCGGGAGAAGCACGGCGGCGGTACCGCACTACGCGCGCGTGGCCTGCAAGTGCTGGTGGCCACCTTCGCGGCGACCGGGACGATCTTCGGTTCCGTCGACGTGGTCACCGTGGCCTTCGCCGACGAGCGGGGACACAAGGCGGCCGCGAGCGTCGTACTCGCCCTGTATGCGGCGGGTTCCTGCGTGGCGGGGGTCGTGTTCGGGCTGCTGCACTTCAAGGGGGCGCCCGCACGCCGCTGGCTGCTGGGCATATGCGTGATGGCCGTGAGTATGATCCCCCTCCTACTGGTCGGAAACTTGCCGTTTCTGGCCGTGGCGCTGTTCGTTGCGGGTCTGTCCATCGCTCCCACGATGATCACGACGATGTCCCTCATCGAAGAGCACGTACCACGCGCACAGTTGACCGAGGGCATGACCTGGGTGAGCACCGGCCTCGCGGTCGGCGTCGCACTCGGCTCCTCGGTCGCCGGCTGGGTCATCGACGCGGCCGGTGCACGTGCCGGGTACGGGGTTCCGGCGGTGTCCGGGGCCGTCGCGGTCACGGTCGGTTTCCTGGGGTACCGCCGGCTCAGCAGGCCGGCTCCGCGTCGGGGAGGCACCGTTGAGCAGCACAGCGAGCGGGAAGAACGGCACGTGGCGTAACTGGGGCGGCAACGTCACGGCCCGTCCCGCGCGGGAGGTCGAGCCGGCCTCCGTGGAGGAACTGTCGGCGGCCGTACGGCAGGCCGCTCAGGACGGGCTGACCGTGAAGGCCGTCGGCACCGGGCACTCCTTCACGTCCATCGCCGCCACCGACGGTGTGTTGATCCGCCCTCAACTGTTGACCGGTATCCGCAAGATTGATCGCGAGGCCATGACGGTCACGGTGGAGGCCGGCACCCCGCTCAAGAGGCTCAACATGGCGCTGGCCCGCGAGGGTCTTTCGCTGACCAACATGGGCGACATCATGGAGCAGACGGTCTCCGGCGCCACCAGCACGGGCACGCACGGCACCGGCCGCGAGTCGGCCTCGATAGCCGCCCAGATCAAGGGACTTGAGCTGGTCACGGCCGACGGCTCGGTGCTCACCTGCTCCGAGAAGGAGAATGCGGACGTCTTCGCGGCCGCCCGGATCGGGCTCGGCGCCCTCGGCATCGTCACCGCGATCACCTTCGCCGTGGAGCCGATCTTCCTGCTCACCGCGCGCGAGGAACCGATGCCCTTCGACAGGGTGCTCGCCGAGTTCGACCAACTGTGGGCCGAGAACGAGCACTTCGAGTTCTACTGGTTCCCGCACACCGGCTCCACCAACACCAAGCGCAACAACCGCAGCGCGGGCCCCGAGAAGCCGGTGAGCCAGATCGCGGGCTGGTTCGAGGACGAGTTCCTCTCCAACGGCGTCTTCCAGGTCGCCCAGTGGGTCGGCCGGGCGGCGCCCGCGACCGTCCCGACGATCGCCCAGATCTCCAGCAAGGCCCTCTCCGCGCGCACGTACACCGACATTCCGTACAAGGTCTTCACGTCACCGCGCCGGGTGCGCTTCGTGGAGATGGAGTACGCCGTCCCGCGCGAGGCGCTCGCCGAGACGCTGCGCGAACTGAAGACGATGGTGGAACGCTCCGGCCTGCGGGTCAGCTTCCCCGTCGAGGTGCGCACGGCGCCCGCCGACGACATCACGCTGTCCACGGCATCGGGCCGCGACAGTGCGTACATCGCCGTCCATATGTTCCGGGGGACGCCTTATCAGGCGTACTTCACCGCCGCCGAGCGCATCTTCACCGCGCACGAGGGCCGACCGCACTGGGGCAAGGTGCACACGCGGGACGCCGAGTACTTCTCCGGGGTCTATCCGCGCTTCGGCGAGTTCACCGCACTGCGGGACCGGCTCGACCCGGACCGGCGCTTCCAGAACGACTACCTGCGGCGGGTGTTGGGGCCGTAGCCATTGGTTCCGTTTCTGCCGATTCCGTGAAGTACGCCACGTTCAAGATCCCGAATACCCCGCAACGGGCGGCCGGGTCCGGTCCGTTGCCAGAAGTTGGGCGGCGCGCCAATCCACGCACGTGGCCCGAATGGAGTACTGTTGCGAGCCCTGGGTCCGGTCTCCCGCCAGGGCGTCCGTGACCTTCAAGGACCGCCGGGAGGGGGCTAGTTGCACAGGGTGACGGAGTTGGTCACTTAGCGTTGCGAATAGGTAACCGTGCCATAACGGCGATCCAGGGCCCTGGCCCGACACGCCGGGCAACTCGGCAAGGTTGTGGCAGGCTGCACCCGGGCAGGCCACACTCGACTAGCGGAAGCAGCGACGCACGTGACGTCGGCAGGCACCACCCGGGAGGTCCCCATGCCCGAACTGCGTGTCGTGGCCGTCTCGAATGACGGCACACGGCTGGTGCTGAAGGCTGCCGACGCAACGGAGTACACGCTTCCGATCGACGAACGGTTGCGCGCCGCCGTCCGCGGCGACCGGCCCCGCCTCGGCCAGATCGAGATCGAGGTGGAGAGCCATCTCCGCCCCCGTGACATCCAGGCGCGTATACGCGCCGGTGCCTCCGCTGAAGAAGTCGCCCAGCTCGCCGGCATCCCCGTCGACCGCGTACGGCGCTTCGAGGGCCCGGTGCTCGCGGAGCGCGCGTTCATGGCCGAGCGGGCCCGCAAGACACCCGTCCGCCGGCCCGGTGAGAACGCCGGACCCCAGCTCGGCGAGGCCGTCCAGGAGCGGCTGCTGCTGCGCGGTGCCGAGAAGGACACCGTGCAGTGGGATTCGTGGCGCCGCGACGACGGCACCTGGGAGGTCCTGCTGGTCTACCGGGTCGCGGGCGAACCGCACTCGGCGAGCTGGACGTACGACCCGCCCCGGCGGCTCGTCCAGGCCGTCGACGAGGAGGCGCGCTCGCTGATCGGCGAGTCCGAGGATCTCGCGGCGCCGGAGCCCAGCTTTCCGTTCGTGCCACGCATCGCACGGCTGCCGCGGGACCGCCCGCTGGACCGTGCCCTCGACCGGCCGAGCCTGCCGGCGCAGGCCTCCGAGCCCGCAGAGGAGAGCGCGGGGGAACGGGACTCGCTGACCAGCCTGCTGGAAGCGGTACCGAGCTTCCGCGGCGATCTGGTGGTCCCGGAGCGTCCCGCGGAGGCCTCGCCCCCGCCGCCACCGCCGGAGGAGCCCGCCGCAGCCGAACCCGAGGAGGAGGAGCCCCCGGCTCCCGCGGCCTCGGCCGGTTCCGCCTACGCGGACGTCCTCATGCCCCGCTCGGTCACCAGCCATCGTGACCGCCTCGTCGGCGCCACGGACCGCCAGGCCGAGGCCGACGGCGTCCGCCCGGGCCGCCGCGCGGCGGTCCCCAGCTGGGACGAGATCGTGTTCGGCACCCGCCGCAAGAAACAGGAGTAGCCGACCGCACGCCAACGAGGGCCGCGCCGACCGAGCGCGGCCCTCACTCATGCAGGGCCTGCGAGCAGTGCGTACCGCACGGGGGCGGCCCCGACCACCTGCGCAGCCGGCGGGCATGCTGCCACTCGGGGCGGCATGCCCAGTCGTCCCACACAGAGCGGCACCCGACTCACCGCCTGCCCAGCCTGCGGCAGTCGTGCCACTCGTGGCGGCACCTGCCCACAGCCTGCGCGCAGTCGCCCCGCACACAGCGGCACCCGACTCACCGCCTGCCCAGCCCGCGGGCAACGTGCCCCACAGAGCGCCACGCGACCGCCACCTGCGCAGCCTGCGGCAGTCGTGCCACTCGTGGCACCACCTGAGCCACCACGTGCGCAGCCTGCACGCAGTCGCGCCACTCAGGGCAGCACCCAGCCCGCCACCTGCCTAGCCTGCAGGCCACTCGGGACGCCACCCGACCCACCCCCTGCGCAGCCCGCGCGCAGTCGTCCCGCACACAGCGGCACCCCACCAACCGCCCGCCTAGCCTGCCGGGCATTCGTGCCGCTTCAGGCAGCACCCGACCTTGCGCAGCCGCCGGGCCACTCGGGGCACCACCCGACCCACCCCCCTGCGCAGCCCGCGCGCAGTCGCACCACCAGGGCAGCACCCAGCCCGCCACCCGCCTAGCCTGCAGGCCACTCCGGACGCCACCCGACCCACCCCCCCTGCGCAGCCCGCGCGCAGTCGCACCACTCAGGGCAGCACCCAGCCCGCCACCTGCCTAGCCTGCAGGCCACTCGGGACACCACCCGCCCCACCCCCTGCGCAGCCTGCACGCAGTCACGCCACCCAGGGCAGCACCCAGCCCGCCACCTGCATAGCCTGCGGGCAACTGGGGCCGCCATCCGACCCACCCCCTCCGCAGCCTGCACGCAGTCACGCCACCCAGGGCAGCGCCCGGTCTTGCGTAGCCTGCGGGCATTCGTGCCGCTGGGGCGGCTCGCGAGCCAAGGAGAGGCGGCGCCCGGCCAGTGCCGGCGAGCGAGGCCGCCCCGACAGCAGCCCAGGTCTACTGAGGATCAGCCCCCACGGCGACCGGCCGGGACGGATCCGACGACCACTCCGACCACGAGCCCACGTACAGCGCCGCATCGATCCCCGCGACCGCCAGCGCCAGCACCTCGTGCGCCCCGGAGACGCCCGAGCCGCAGTACACGCCGACCGGCGAACCGTCCGCCGCGCCAAGCGCCTTGAACCGCTCGGCGAGTTCCTCCGCCGGCAGGAACCGGCCGTCCGCCCCCACGTTCTCGTTCGTGGGCGCCGACACCGCCCCGGGAATGTGCCCGCCGACCCGGTCGATCGGCTCCACCTCCCCGCGATACCGCTCCCCCGCCCGCGCGTCGAACAGCACCCCGGCCCGCGCCAGCGCCGCCGCGCCATCGGCGTCCAGCAGCCCCGCCCCACCCGCAACCGGCTCGAAGTCGCCCTCCGCCGGCGCGGGCGCCGACGTCTCCAGCGGCCCCTCCCAGGACGGCAACCCGCCGTCGAGGACTCGCACGTCCGGGTGACCCGTCCAGCGCAGCAGCCACCAGGCACGGGCCGCGGCCCAGCCCTGTCCGCCGTCGTACACGATCACCGGTGTCCCGGCCGAGACACCCGCCCGTCGCATCGCGGCGCCGAAGACGCCGAGGTCGGGCAGCGGGTGGCGGCCGCGTTCGCCGGGCGCGGAGGCGAGCTCCGAGTCCAGGTCGACGTAGACGGCACCGGGGAGGTGCCCGGCCTCGTACTCGGCCCGGCCGTCGAAGGGCGGCTCGCCGGCCGCCTTGGCCACGCTGAGCTGCCAGCGGACATCGAGCAGCACGGGCGGGCGCGGCCCCGCGAGCTCGCTCGCGAGTTCGGAAGCGGAGATGATGGCGTTCATGGCCCCCATCCTTGCGCACCGGGTGGCCGCATCGTCCATGTCCGGCTACTCTGCTCGGCCGGACAGACCCGATCACGAGGCGTACGGGTTCGGGCACATGCTGTACAGCTGACCGACACCCGTCGGCAATCGCACAGAAACGGACGACAAACCGCACACCGGGCATCCTCCTGGCATGCGGCGCGCCCGGAGCGCGCGGTCGCATCTGTGGTGCGAGCATCTGCACGGAGATCCGGAGTGCGGAAGCGACACGGCGACCGCGAGGGGTCGAGGAGAGAGTTGACGATGACGGAGGCACGGGGGTCGGCCGGCCCGAACAGCGAGACGCACGCTCGGCACGCGCCCGGCACACCCTGCTGGGTGAGCCTGATGGTGCATGGTCTGGCCGCGACCCAGGACTTCTACGGTGCGCTGTTCGGCTGGGAGTTCCAGCCGGGCCCCCAGCAGCTCGGCCCGTACGCGCGAGCCCTGCTCGACGGCTACGAGGTGGCCGGCATCGGCCAACTGCCGCCGGACCGCCATCTGCCGATCGCCTGGACGCCCTACCTCGCCTCGGACGACGTGGACCAGACCGCGGAGACGGTGCGGCTGTGCGGCGGCACGATCGGGGTGGGGCCCCTGGACGCCGCCGAGGCCGGCCGTCTCGCGATCGGTTCGGACCCCGTCGGCGCCGTCTTCGGCATCTGGCAGGCGGCCGAGCACCTCGGCACGGCTCTCACGGGCGTACCCGGCACCCCGGCCTGGAACGAGCTGCTGACCTTCGAGTCGGCGAGCGTGGCCAAGTTCTACGAGACGGTCTTCGGCTACGAGGAGGAGCCGGTCGTCTCCGCCGACTTCGACTACGTGAGCCTGCACATCGAGGGCCGCCCGGTCGCCGGCATCCACGGCGTGGGCACCGCCCTGCCGCGCGACCGGGGCCCGCACTGGATCACGTACTTCGAAGTCGCCGACACGGACGACGCGGTCGTCCGCCTCGTGGACCTGGGGGGCCACGTCCTCAAGTCCCCGAGGGACAGCGCCCACGGGCGCGTTGCCACGGTCGCCGACCCGGAGGGCGCCCGCTTCTCACTGATCCAGAGCCCCCGCTGACGGCAGGGCGACCGTTCTACGCCTGCGACACCGGCAGCACGTCGGGGGACAGGGCCGCCGAGCCCGACGTCGTCGCCGTCATACGGCGGCGGTGGTGGCGGCGGCACAGCACCTCGTAGCCGACGGCCTCCGACTGGTTGACGTCGCCGACGACGACCTGTGCGCCCTCGACGACCATGGCGCCGCCCACCGTGCGGGCGTTGTGCGTGGCGCGGGCGCCGCACCAGCACAGGGCCTCCACCTGGAGGACCTCGACGCGGTCGGCCAGCTCGACCAGCCGCTGGGAGCCGGGGAACAGCTTGGTGCGGAAGTCGGTCGTGATGCCGAAGGCGTAGACGTCCAGGCCCAGGTCGTCCACCACACGCGCGAGTTGGTCGATCTGCTCCGGTGCCAGGAACTGCGCCTCGTCCGCGATGACGTAGTCCGCGCGGCCGCCCTGCGAGAGGTGGTCGACGACGTAGGCGTACAGGTCCTGCCCGTCCTCGACCTCCACCGCGTCCGTGACCAGGCCGAGGCGGGAGGAGAGCTTGCCCTCACCCGCGCGGTCGTCACGCGTGAAGATCATCCCGGCCAGGCCGCGCGCCGAGCGGTTGTGCTCGATCTGCAGAGCCAGCGTCGACTTCCCGCAGTCCATGGTTCCGGAGAAGAACACCAGCTCGGGCATGGGGAGTTGAGCACCTTTCGGTGGGAGGGGGATCGGAGGGGCGGGCCTCAGGAGCGTACTTCGAGGAGGGGGACCAGTTGTTCGGCAGGGGTCATCGAGCCGTGGTTGCCGACCATCGCCGACTCCTTGGGCTCCCGCTCGGAGGCGATGATCAGGACGTCGTCGCGGGCGGCCGCGACCACGTCGCCGATGCGGGCGTACACGCGCTCGTCGATGTGCGGTCCGAACCAGCCCGCCGCGATCGCCTCGTCCCGCGAGGCCACCCAGAACTGCTCGCCGAGCACCTCGCGCCAGCAGGTGAGGACGTCGTTCTCGGCGCCCGGCACCGCGTACACGTGCCGCGCCCGGCCCTCGCCGCCCAGCAGGGCGACACCCGCGCGCAGTTCCCAGTCCTCGTCGAAGTCGATGCGGTGCTCTTCGTCGAAGGGGATGTCGACCATGCCGTGGTCGGCGGTGACGTACAGCGCGGTGCGCGGCGGGAGTTGCTCGGCGAGGCGCTGGACGAGGCGGTCGACGTGCATGAGCTGGCCCCGCCAGGTGTCCGACTCGACGCCGTAGCGGTGGCCCGCGCCGTCCAGTTCGGCGTAGTACGTGTAGACCAAGGAGCGGTCGCCGGCCGCGAGTTGCGCGGCCGCGAGGTCCATGCGGTCCTCGCCGGACAGCCGGCCGTGGAACGTTCCGCCACTGAGGGCGACCTGGGTCAGCGGGGTGTTCTGGAAGGTCGGCGACGTCACCTGGGCCGCGTGCACCCCGGCCTGTTCGGCCAGCTGGAAGACGGTGGGGTAGGGCTGCCAGGTGCGCGGCGAGGTCCAGGGCCGCCAGCGCAGCTGGTTCATCAGCTCGCCGGTCTCCGGGTTGCGCACGGTGTAGCCGGGCAGGCCGTGCGCGCCGGGCGGCAGACCGGTGCCGACGGAGGCGAGGGAGGTCGCGGTGGTCGCCGGGTAGCCGGTGGTCAGGGGGCGGCCGGTGCCGCCGCGCGAGGTGCCGAGGAGCGAGGTCATGAAGGGCGCCTCGTCCGGGTGCGCCTTCAGCTGCTCCCAGCCGAGCCCGTCGATCAGGAACACGCAGTTGCGGTCGGCGGGGGTCAGCTCGGTGATCGCGGCGGTCATGTCCGGTACGCCCATGCCGGCGGCCAGTGTGGGCAGCAGGTCGGCAAGGGAGCCGCTGCCGTACTCGGGCTGTGGCGCGGAGTCGACGGCGAGGGGTTCCGGGTGGGTGTCCCAGGGAGCGGACTGCGACATCAGCGGGTGGTGTCCGCGGTGGCCTCGGAGAGCGACTGGGCGAAGGCGAGCGCCTGGCGGACGGTCTCCGGTCCGTCACCGGCCTCGCTGACGCGCAGGCTGAGGTCGTCCGCCGTCGAGTTGCCCGTGTATCCGTGGTCGGCCTCGCAGTTGGGGTCGCCGCAGGCGGCCGGCTCGAGGTCGATGCGCGAGACGGCGCCCCAGCCGATGGTGAGGACGACCTCGCGGGGCAGGGTGCCCGGCTGGTACTGCTCCGGGTTGGCGACCACGCGGCTGACCACGACCGAGGAGATCCGGCCGAGTTTCACGGACTCCGTCGAGGTCGTGGCGTACGGCGTCGGGGAGGTGGTGTCCGCGGCCTGCTCGTCGGTGTGGCTGACGATGAAGCGGTTGCCGGTGAGGACGAGCACCGTGACGTGCCGCCGCACCTCGTTCGCGTCGAACGTGGTCTCCTGGTGGACCAGGTACGACCGGATGGGCTCGCCGCCCACGGCGGCCTCCACCGCCTCGGCCACGAGGGCCGGGTAGTAGCCGCTGCGCTCGATCGCCGCGCGCAGCCCCTGGGTCGTCGTACTGGTCTTGGCCATGACGTCCATCCTACGGGGGTGCACTGACTGCGAGGCACCGGTCAGCGCTGTCTTGGCGCACGTCTCAGTAGACGGGGAGGGTGCGCGGCCCGAGGTCGTCGCGGGCCGGTGGCGGCGCGAGGCGGACGGAGGCGCCGAGGACGGTGAGACCTCGGGGTGCGACGACGACCGGCTCCAGGGTCACGGCGACGACCTCGGGGTGGTCGTCGACCAGTCTGGACACTCTCAGCAGCAGCTCCTCCAGTGCAGGGGTGTCGACCGGGGTGGAGCCGCGCCAGCCGAACAGGAGCGGCGCCGTCCGGATCGACCGGACCAGGGAGGTGGCCTCCCGGTCGGTGACCGGGACCAGCCGGTGCGCCATGTCGCCGAGCAGCTGGGAGGCGGCTCCGGCGAGCCCGAAGGACAGGACGGCCCCGGCCGCCGGGTCGATGACGGCCCGTACCACGGTGTCCACGCCGCGTGGTGCCATCCCCTGCACCACCGGCCGAAGCTCCTCCGGCTTCCCGAACAACTCGGTCAACTCGGCGTACGCGCGCCGCAGTTGTTCCTCGTCCGCGAGATCCAGGCGTACGCCGCCGAGGTCGGCGCGGTGGCGCAGGTGCGGGGCGGTGGCCTTGAGGGCGACGGGGTAGCCGAGGGTCTCGGCGGCCCGGACGGCGTCGTTGGGGGTGAAGGCGGGAACCGCCCTGCGCACGGGGATGCCGTACTGCCCGAGCAGCTCGCAGGTGTCCTCGGTGCCGAGCGTGAGTCCTTGCCCGCGCGCGAGCATCCGGCCGATGAGCCGGGCGGCTCCCTTCTCGTCGATGTCCTCGTACTCGGGCACCTTGCCGGGGTCGGCGCTGTCGCGGCGCCATTGCGCGTACTTCACGGCTTCGCCGAGGGCACGGACGGCGCGCTCGGCGGCGGGGTAGGCGGGGATGAGGCGGGAGCAGGTGGCGGGCGCCGCGGGCTCCTGTGCGCGTGCCGGAGGGGGCAGTTGCTGTGAGGGGCGCAGCCGGCGGCTGCCGGTCGCGGTGGTGTCCGGCTGCGGGGCGGTGCTGGTCGCGGCCGACAGGGCCGCCGCGAGGCCGCCGAGCTCCACGTGCACCACGAGTACGGGCTTGCCCGGCACGGACTCGGCGGCCGATCGCAGCGCCTCCGCCAGCTCGGCATCCCCCGGCGACCCCTCGCCGATCGCCGGGATCGCGGTCACCACCACCGCATCGCACGAGTCGTCCCCGAGGGCGCGCAGCAGTGCCTGGTGGAAGTCCTCCGCCGAGGCCCCGGTGGTCAGGTCCAGTGGCCTGAGGGGCCTGAGCCCTTCGGAGAGGCAGGCGTCGTACGTGAGCAGCCCGAGGGACTCGGAGTTGCCCAGGATCGCCACCCGTGGGCCGGCCGGCAGGGGCTGCCGTGCGAGCAGCAGGCCCGCGTCGACCAGCTCGGTGATCGTGTCCACGCGGATCAGGCCGGCCTGCCTGAGCAGCGCGGATACCGTCGCGTGCGGCAACCGGGTGGCCCGTACGGCATGTCCCTGCGGGGCGGATCCGGCACCCTGGACCACGACCAGGGGTTTCGCGGCGGCCGTGCGACGGGCGAGGCGGGTGAACTTGCGCGGGTTGCCGATGGACTCCAGGTACATGAGGACGACGTCGGTGTCGGGGTCGTCGTACCAGTACTGGATGACGTCGTTGCCGGACACGTCCGCGCGGTTGCCGGACGACACGAAGGTGGACACGCCCGTGACTCCGGTGACGCCGCCGCCGCGTCGCTGCAGCCGGGACAGCAGCGCGATGCCGATGGCGCCGGACTGGGCGAACAGACCGATCCGGCCGGGGCGGGGCATCTCGGGGGCGAGGGATGCGTTCAGCCGTACCTCGGAGGACGTGTTGATGATCCCGAAGGCGTTCGGCCCGATGATCCGCATGCCGTACGTGCGCGCGTGCCGTACGAGTTCGCGCTGGCGCTCGCGACCCTCGGGCCCGCTCTCGGCATATCCGGCGGAGACGACGACGAGTCCCTGTACGCCGTGCTCTCCGCACTCGGTGACCGCTTCGGGGACGCGTTCGGCCGGCACGGCGACGACCGCGAGGTCGACGGGGCCGTCGATGTCCCGGACGGAGCGGTGGGCGGGGACGCCGTCGAGCTCCTTGACGTCTTCGGGGAGCGCCTTGTTCACGGCGTACAGCGCCCCGGTGAAGCCCGCGTCACGGATGTTGTCGAGGATGCTGCGGCCCACGCCTCCGGCGGTGCGGCCGGCGCCGACGACGGCGACCGAGCCGGGCACGAGCAGCCGTCGCACGGACCGCGCCTCGGCGCGCTGCTCACGCGCGCGTTGGACGGCGAGGGAGCGGTCGGTGGGTTCGAGGTCGAACTCCAGGCGTACGACGCCGTCCTCGAAGCTGCGCTTCTGGGTGTACCCGGCGTCCGTGAACACCTTGATCATCTTGGTGTTGGCGGGCAGCACCTCGGCGGCGAAGCGGCGGATGCCACGCTCCCGGGCGACCGCCCCGATGTGTTCGAGCAGGGCGGAGGCGACACCGCGCCCCTGGTGGGCGTCCTGTACGAGGAAGGCGACCTCGGCCTCGTCGGCCGGGGCCGACGCGGGCATGCCGTCGGCGCCGATGCGGTCATAGCGTACGGTGGCGATGAACTCGCCGCCGACCGTGGCCGCGAGTCCCACCCGGTCCACAAAGTCGTGGTGCGTGAAGCGGTGGACGTCCTTGGCGGACAGACGAGGGTAGGGCGCGAAGAAGCGGTAGTACTTCGACTCGTCCGAAACCTGCTCGTAGAAGCTGACCAGGCGCTCGGCGTCATCAACGGTGATGGGGCGGATGCGCGCGGTGCCGCCGTCGCGCAGCACCACGTCGGCCTCCCAGTGGGCGGGGTACTCGTGCCGGTCCGGCGAGGTCTGCATGGGCCCCAGAGTACGGCTCGCGTCCGACAACGGCGCGAGGCAGTCTGTGGAGAACACGGCAGTCCGTTGAGAAGAGAACAAGGACGGAAGTCGGGCCGAGGCCGCGGTCCGACTGCCCACCCCGGACGGGACACAGGACCGCTCCGGAGACGTTTCACGTGTGGGAAACTGGTCTAGACAACCCTGAGACTCTGAAGGGCAGCATCACATGGCTGAGCGCCGCGTCAACGTCGGCTGGGCCGAGGGCCTCCACGCCCGCCCCGCTTCCATCTTCGTCCGGGCCGCCACGGCCGCAGGTATCCCGGTGACGATCGCCAAGGCCGACGGCAACCCCGTCAACGCGGCCTCCATGCTGGCCGTTCTCGGCCTGGGCGCCCAGGGAGGCGAGGAGATCGTCCTCGCCTCCGAGGCCGAGGGTGCGGACGTCGCCCTCGACCGGCTGGCGAAGCTGGTCTCCGAGGGGCTCGAGGAGCTTCCCGAGACCGTCTGATCACGGCACCACAGAAGGGCTCGTCCGAATTGCCGGGCGAGCCCTTTGCTTTTCCCGCGCAGAGGCGATGGAATTACCGATCGCGGGCAGCAGAAATAATGCCCCCGCGAATTGTTCCCTCTTTGTATACGGTGCCCGTGTTAATGCCGCAGGCCCGACATGTTTACGGCATGTTGCGAGTTCCTCACAGCGTTCGCCCGCTCCGCGCCGCCGAACCGCAGCCGGTGCACCGCGCTCGAACGCTCGGTGTGCAGTGTGGTGACCGCCCGCGCGCGCTCACTGTCGCCGCGGGCCACGGCGTCGACGATCGCGCCGTGCTCCGCCCAGGACTCCACGGGGTTGGCCGGCGCCTCCACGGCGTACATCCAGGCGATCTTGTGGCGCAACTGGGTCAGCATCGAGGTCAGCGCGGGGCTGCCCGAGGCCTGGGCGAGCGTCTCGTGGAACCAGCCCCCCAAGGAGCGCAGATCCTCGCTGTTGCCCCTCCTGGCCCGCTCCTGGCCCAGTCTGACCAGGCCGCGCAGCACCTTGAGATGGGCGTCGGTGCGCCGCTGGGCGGCCCGGGAGGCGCCGAGCGGTTCCAGCAGCATGCGCATCTCCAGCAGGTCGGCGGCCTCCTGCTCGGTCGGTTCCGCGACGCACGCGCCCGCGTGCCGCCGGGTCACCACGAAGCCCTCGGCCTCCAGGGTGCGCAGGGCCTCGCGCACGGGGACGCGCGAGACGCCGTAGCGGCGCGCGAGGAGTTCCTCGGTGAGCCGGCTGCCGCGCTCGTAGACACCGGCGACGATGTCGTCCCGGATCGCCGTGCACACCGAGTGCGCCGGAATACGCATGACCGACCTCCGACTTAATCCCCGTGAAACGTCGATGATTGACGTGTATCGGTGACTCTATTGCACGGAGGCGGAATTTCCGACGGCGGGCCGGAATCCATGGATATTTTTTGGACAGCAGGGCGGCAGAAACGCCGAAAGCCCCGGCTCGGGAGCCGGGGCTTCAGCGGATCCTGCGATCCGTCGTCACACGTTCACGCCGTGCGAGCGCAGGTAGGCGACGGGGTCGATGTCCGAGCCGTACTCGGGCGTCGTGCGGGCCTCGAAGTGCAGGTGCGGTCCGGTGGTGTTGCCGGTCGCGCCGGAGAGGCCTATCTGCTGGCCCGGGGTGACCGTCTGCCCGACCGAGACGCCGATGGACGACAGATGGCCGTACTGGGTGTACGTGCCATCGTTCATCTTGATCACGATCTGGTTGCCGTAGGCGCCGCCCCACCCGGTCTGGACGACGGTCCCGGCGCCCACCGCGTGGACGACCGTGCCGCTCGCGGCGTGGAAGTCGATGCCGGTGTGACTGCCGGAGGACCACAGGGAGCCGCTGGCCTTGTAGCCGGTGGAGACGTACGAGTCCGATATCGGCGCCACGAACGTGTTGAGGCGCTTGCGCTCGGCCTCGCGGGCGGCGCGCTCCTTGGCCTCGCGCTCCTGCTTGGCCTGGGCGGCGGCCTTCTCGCGTGCCGCCTCCAGGGCCGCCTTCTTGAGCGCGGCCTCCTCGGCGGCCTGCTTCTGGGCGTCGGCCTGGGCGTCGATCTTGTCGGCGATGGTGTTGCCGATGGTGATGACAGGGGTCAGGCCGGTCTGCTCGACGGCGGTGTCGGCGGCGAGCGCGGGAGCCGCGAGGGTGCCGATGACGCCGGTGGCGGCGAGGGCCGCGACTCCGGCGGCGCGGGTGGTGGTGCGGTGCATCCGCGTGGGACGACGGTGCTTCCCGGTGGCGCGCGTGAACGCCATGTAGTGGCTGGTCCTTTCCTTCCCTCTCGCCTACCGGGTTAGCTGACGGGTTCGGAGCAGGAAGGTCTCCTACGGACCCCCTCGCTGCACGCGCGGGCGTCCGATTCACCCCTGGGACTTGGGCCCCTCCAGCCGCGATGGCGGCGACAGGAGGGCGGGTCCCCGGCTCCCCTGGCTCGCGCCGTACGGGGACTCGGCGATGGCTGTCCGGTGCCGCGGATGCGGCGCGGTGCCTGACGGACAGCCCGGACGACGCTAAGCGGGGCCGCTTTCAATCCCCAAACGGATCACGGTGTTTGTAGCGCATCCCACAGGGCAGACAGGCAACTCTCCTTCGATTCTCTGCCAATTCGGACATACGAGGGCCCTGGCGACGCATCCGTCACCAGGGCCGTCCCGCGCGCGCGTGCCGCTACTCGGCCGACACCACGCTGACTTCGCCGATCCCGAGCGCCTCGACGGGCTCCTTGATCTGCGCCGCGTCACCGACGAGAACCGTCACCAGACGGTCCACCGGGAAGGCGCTCACGACCGCCGCGGTGGCCTCCACGGTGCCGGTCGCGGCGAGCTGCTGGTACAGCGTCGCCTGGTAGTCGTCGGGCAGGTGCTGCTCGACCTGGTCGGCCAGCGTGCTCGCCACCGCCGCCGCGGTCTCGTACTTGAGCGGCGCCACACCGACGAGGTTCTGTACGGCGACGTCGCGCTCGGCGTCGGTGAGGCCGCCCTCGGCGAGGGTGCGCAACACCGTCCACAGGTCCTGCAGCGCCGGGCCGGTGTTCGGGGTGTCGACGGAGCCGCTGATGGCGAGCATCGCGGCACCGGAGCCGTCCGGGGCGGACCTGAGGACCTGGCCGAACGCGCGCACACCGTAGGTGTAGCCCTTCTCCTCGCGCAGGACGCGGTCCAGGCGCGAGGTGAGGGTGCCGCCGAGGCAGTACGTGCCGAGCACCTGCGCGGGCCACACGCGGTCGTGCCGGTCGGGGCCGACGCGGCCGATGAGCAGCTGCGTCTGGACGGCACCGGGACGGTCCACGATGATCACGCGCCCGGTGTCGTCGGCGGTCACCGGCGGCACGGGGCGGGGTTCGGCCTTGGAGCCGGTCCAGGCGCCCAGGGTGTCGTCGAGCAGCGCGTCCAGGTCGATGCCGGTGAGGTCGCCGACGACGACGGCGGTGGCCGTGGCGGGCCGGACATGGCGGTCGTAGAAGGCGCGCACGGCCGCCGCGTCGATCTTCTCGACCGTCTCCTCGGTGCCCTGGCGCGGACGCGACATGCGCGAGGTCGCCGGGAACAGCTCCTTGGAGAGCTCCTTGGCGGCACGGCGCGAGGGGTTGGCCAGCTCGTGCGGGATCTCGTCCAGGCGGTTGCGGACCAGCCGCTCGACCTCGCTGTCGGCGAACGCGGGCGCCCTGAGGGCGTCGGCGAGCAGACCGAGCGCCTTGGCGAGACGGGAGGCCGGGACCTCGAGGCTCAGACGTACACCCGGGTGGTCCGCGTGCGAGTCGAGGGTGGCGCCGCAGCGCTCCAGCTCGGCGGCGAACTCCTCGGCGGAGTGCTTGTCGGTGCCCTCCGAGAAGGCCCGCGCCATGATCGTGGCGACACCTTCGAAACCGGCCGGCTCGGCCTCCAGAGGCGCGTCCAGGAGCACCTCGACGGCGACGACCTGCTGGCCGGGGCGGTGGCAGCGCAGGACGGTGAGGCCGTTGTCGAGCGCGCCGCGCTCGGGGGACGGGAACGCCCACGGCTTGGCCTCGCCCGCCCGGGGCTGCGGGTGGAACTGCATCGTGGCGAGCTCGGTCACTTGGCCGCCTCCTCGTTCTGGTCGGTGGCTTCCACCGTGGCTTCGGACTCGGGGTCTTCGGGGAAGTCCTCGTCCTGGGTGTGCTCCGCGGACTCGGGTGAGAGCGGCTCGTAGACGAGCACCGCGCGGTTGTCGGGGCGCAGACGGGCCTTGGCGACCTCCTGGACCTCCTCGGCCGTCACCTCCAGGACGCGCTGGACGGCGGTGAGGGCGAGCTGCGGGTCGCCGAAGAGGACGGCGAACCGGCACAGTTCGTCGGCGCGGCCCGCGACCGTGCCGAGCCGGTCCAGCCACTCGCGCTCCAACTGGGCCTGGGCACGCTCCATTTCCTCGGCCGTGGGGCCCTCCGCGGCGAACCGGGCGAGCTCCTCGTCGATGGCGGCCTCGATGACCGGCACCTCGACGTCACCGGAGGTCTTCACGTCGAGCCAGCCCAGGGAGGGCGCTCCGGCCAGCCGCAGCAGGCCGAATCCGGCCGCGACGGCCGTACGGTCGCGGCGCACCAGCCGGTTGTAGAGGCGGGAGGACTCGCCGCCGCCGAGGACGGTGAGCGCCAGGTCGGCGGCGTCCGCCTCGCGCGTGCCGTCCTGCGGCAGCCGGTAGGCCGCCATCAGGGCGCGCGCCGGGACCTCCTCCTCGATGACCTCGCGCAGCTGCTCACCGATGATCTCGGGCAGCGAGCCGTCGCGGGGCTCCGGCTTCCCGTCGTGCGAGGCGATGGACCCGAAGTACTTCTCGATCCAGGCGAGCGTCTGCTCCGGGTCGATGTCGCCGACGACCGAGAGGACGGCGTTGCCCGGCGCGTAGTACGTGCGGAAGAACGCGCGCGCGTCCTCCAGGGTCGCCGCGTCCAGGTCGGCCATCGAGCCGATCGGCGTGTGGTGGTAGGGATGGCCCTCCGGGTAGGCGAGGGCGGTCAGCCTCTCGAACGCCGTACCGTACGGCACGTTGTCGTAGCGCTGCCTGCGCTCGTTCTTGACGACGTCCCGCTGGTTCTCCATGGACTCGTCGTCGAGGGCGGCGAGCAGGGAGCCCATCCGGTCGGCCTCCAGCCAGAGGGCGAGCTCCAACTGGTGGGCGGGCATGGTCTCGAAGTAGTTGGTGCGCTCGAAGCTGGTGGTGCCGTTCAGCGAGCCGCCGGCACCCTGCACCAGCTCGAAGTGCCCGTTGCCCTTGACCTGCCCGGAGCCCTGGAACATCAGGTGCTCGAAAAGGTGAGCCAGGCCGGTACGTCCCTTGACTTCGTGGCGCGAGCCGACGTCGTACCAGAGGCACACCGCCGCGACGGGGGTCAGGTGATCCTCTGAGAGCACCACGCGCAGGCCGTTGGCCAGGCGGTGCTCGGTCGCTGTCAGGCCCCCGGTGCCTGCCTGGTCTGTGGCCGTGTGACCCATGGGCATGTACGTCCCTTCGCCTCGCGGATGCGGTGGTTCGAACCGCGGTTTTCCTGCCGGTCCTGCCACTGTATGCAAGCGTGCAGATCGTCGGCGAAGTTCCCGGACGACGTACGCCCACAGCGGATCGCGTAGCCTTCCGCCACGCCGGGAACCTACTTCGACGCCAGGTCCTCGTCCGCGTTGTCAGTGCCGCGGTCCACAATGGTCGCGTCAGAACCCGTTCACGCTTCAGCGCGAGCAGCCAGAAAAGAGGAGCCGGCAGCGATGGCCCGCCGCAGCACGAAGACCCCGCCGCCCGACGACTCGTTCGAGGAGCGCATCCTCGACATCGACGTCGTCGACGAGATGCAGGGCTCCTTCCTCGAGTACGCGTACTCGGTCATCTACTCCCGAGCCCTGCCCGACGCCCGCGACGGCCTCAAGCCGGTCCACCGCCGCATCGTCTACCAGATGAACGAGATGGGGCTGCGCCCCGACCGCGGCTATGTGAAGTGCGCGCGCGTGGTCGGCGAGGTCATGGGCAAGCTGCACCCGCACGGCGACGCGTCGATCTACGACGCCCTGGTACGCATGGCCCAGCCCTTCTCCATGCGCGTGCCGCTCGTCGACGGCCACGGCAACTTCGGCTCGCTGGGCAACGACGACCCGCCGGCCGCCATGCGGTACACCGAGTGCCGCCAGGCGCAGGCGACGAGCCTGATGACGGAGTCGATCGACGAGGACACGGTCGACTTCGCGCCCAACTACGACGGCCAGGAGCAGGAGCCGGTCGCCCTGCCCGCGGCCTTCCCGAACCTGCTGGTGAACGGCTCGTCGGGCATCGCGGTCGGCATGGCGACGAACATGCCGCCGCACAACCTGGCCGAGGTCATCGCGGCCGCCCGGCACCTGATCCGCTACCCGGCCGCGGACCTCGACACCCTGATGAAGCACGTTCCCGGACCGGACCTGCCCACCGGCGGCCGCATCGTGGGCCTCGCCGGCATCCGGGACGCGTACGAGACGGGCCGCGGCACCTTCAAGATCCGTGCCACGGTGGAGATCGAGACCGTCACCGCCCGCCGCAAGGGCCTGGTCGTCACCGAACTGCCCTTCGCGGTCGGCCCTGAGAAGGTGATCGCCAAGATCAAGGACCTGGTCGGTTCGAAGAAGATCCAGGGCATCGCCGACGTCAAGGACCTCACCGACCGCGAGCACGGCCTGCGCCTGGTCATCGAGATCAAGAACGGCTTCGTGCCGGAGGCCGTCCTGGAGCAGCTGTACAAGCTGACGCCGATGGAGGAGTCCTTCGGCATCAACAACGTCGCACTGGTGGACGGCCAGCCGCTCACCCTCGGCCTCAAGGAGCTCCTGGAGGTCTACCTCGACCACCGCTTCGAGGTCGTGCGCCGCCGCAGCGAGTTCCGCCGCACCAAGCGCCGCGACCGGCTGCACCTGGTGGAGGGCCTGCTGACGGCTCTCGTCGACATCGACGAGGTCATCCGGCTGATCCGCTCCAGCGAGAACAGCGCGCAGGCGAAGGAACGCCTGATGGAGCGCTTCTCGCTCTCGGAGATCCAGACCCAGTACATCCTCGACACGCCACTGCGCCGTCTCACCAAGTACGACCGCATCGAGCTGGAGTCGGAGAAGGAGAAGCTGAACGCGGAGATCGCGGAGCTGACCCGGATCCTGGAGTCGGACGCGGAGCTGCGCAAGCTGGTCTCCTCGGAACTGGCCGCGGTGGCCAAGAAGTTCGGCACCGAGCGGCGTACGGTCCTGCTGGAGGCCTCGGGCGCCCCGGCGGCCGCCGTACCGCTGCAGGTCGCGGACGACCCGTGCCGGGTGCTGCTGTCCTCCACGGGTCTGCTGGCCCGCACGTCGAACGGGGAGCCCTTCCCGGAGGACGCCGACGCCCGGCGCACCAAGCACGACGTGATCGTGTCGGCGGTCCCGGCGACGGCACGCGGCGAGATCGGCGCGGTGACCTCCTCCGGCCGCCTTCTGCGGATCAACGTGGTCGACCTTCCCCAGCTGCCGGAGACGGCGTCGGCGCCGAACCTCTCCGGCGGTGCGCCTCTGTCGGAGTTCCTCTCCCTGGAGGACGACGAGACGGTGGTCTGCCTGACCACGCTGGACGAGTCCTCCCCCGGTCTCGCCCTCGGCACCGAACAGGGCGTCGTCAAGCGTGTGGTCCCCGACTACCCGTCCAACAAGGAGGAGTTGGAGGTCATCACGCTCAAGGACGGCGACCGGATCGTCGGCGCGGTCGAGCTGCGCACCGGTGAGGAGGACCTGGTCTTCATCACGGACGACGCGCAATTGCTGCGCTACCAGGCCTCGCAGGTCCGGCCCCAGGGCCGTCCGGCGGGCGGTATGGCGGGCATCAAGCTGACCGAGGGCGCGAAGGTCATCTCCTTCACTGCGGTGGACCCGGCGGCGGATGCGGTCGTCTTCACGGTCGCGGGCTCGCGCGGCACGCTCGACGACTCGGTCCAGACGACGGCCAAGCTGACCCCGTTCGACCAGTACCCGCGCAAGGGCCGCGCCACCGGCGGGGTGCGCTGCCAGCGCTTCCTGAAGGGCGAGGACTGTCTGTCCCTGGCCTGGGCGGGCACCGTCCCGGCCAAGGCCGCCCAGAAGAACGGCACCCCGGCCGACCTCCCGGAGCTCGACCCGCGCCGCGACGGCTCGGGCGTGTCCCTGCCGAAGACGGTGGCGGTGGTGGCGGGCCCGGTCTAGGCCGGCGGCTCCACGAGATCCTCTTCCGGATCCTGTACATAGCGCAGGACGCCCCACATACCGTGCTCGTCGGCGGTGTGCGGGGCGTCGCTGTTGCACGCCTCGAGTTCCTTGCCGAGGGCGGCCGCGTCGATGCCGGAGCCGATGAGGACCAGCTGGGTGAGGCGGGCATCGCCCGGCGCCCAGGGCTCCGGGTAGAACCGGAGGAAGCGCCCCACCGCGTGCACGGCGTAACGGTTGTGGACGTCGTACGCCCCGAAGTCGACGTACCCCTTGATCCGGTACAGCCCCTCGGGCCTGCTGTCGAGGAACTCCATCAACCGGCGTGGGTCCAGGGGCGCTTCGGAGCTGAAGGACAGGCTGTCGTAGGCCGCGTGCAGATGATCGGCGTGGCCGCGCCGGCCGAGTTCCCCATGTTCGCCGTGTTCGCCGTGTTCGTGCAGGTCGTCGAAGGACAGCTGCCCGATGCGTTCCTCGCTGGGCCTGCAGTCGAAGAGGAACTCGGGGTCGATGCGGCCGTAGGTGGCCGGGACGACGGCTGCGCGGTCGACGAGCGAGCGGACGAGCCCGAGGACGCGCTCTGCGTCCGCTGCCCGGTCGAGCTTGTTGACGACGACGAGGTCGGCGAGGGCGAGGTGCCGGTCGATCTCGGGGTGCTTCACGCGCGTGTCGTCGAACTCGGCGGCGTCGACGACCTCGACGAGGCCGCCGTACACGATCCCCGGTTGCTCACTGGCGAGCACCATGCGCACGAGTTCCTGGGGTTCGGCGAGGCCGCTGGCCTCGATCACGATGACGTCGATGTCGGCGGAGGGCCGGGCGAGCCGCTCCAGATAGAGGTCGAGCTCGCTGACGTCCACGGCACAGCACAGACAGCCGTTTCCGAGCGAGACGGTGGAATCGCCGAGCGCTCCGGCCACGGCCATGGCGTCGATCTCGATGGCGCCGAAGTCATTGACGACGGCACCGATGCGGCTGCCACCGCTGCGGTGGAGGAGGTGATTGAGCAGGGTGGTCTTGCCGGAGCCCAGGAATCCGGCGAGTACGACGACCGGGATCTGCCGGAGGCTGTGGCTCGGCTGACTCAACGTGCGACCTCTCTGACACCGACGCGTGCACCGGATCGCGGTCCCGGCGCACGCATGAGGATTGAATGCCGGACCAGGATACGAGCCGGAATAATCCCCGCGAAGTGAACGATTGTTAGCAGCACTTGCGGGGCAGACGTTGGGCAAGGCGCCGGAGCGTGCGACCCTCGCTTCCCTCCGTGCGCCTCCTCTCCGCCTCCCTGCCGACCAGAGCCGCTCGGCACCCTGGGAGACGGCAAGCGCCGCCCACCGCTCGCCGGTCCCCATCAGTCGACCCGCACCCCGACGACCGGCGGACGGCCGCCTGACTCGGGGGTTGACATGGCCACACA
Source organism: Streptomyces longisporus (assembly GCF_039532765.1). Classification (NCBI taxonomy): domain Bacteria; kingdom Bacillati; phylum Actinomycetota; class Actinomycetes; order Kitasatosporales; family Streptomycetaceae; genus Streptomyces; species Streptomyces longisporus. Next base: position 115,867 of record NZ_BAAASG010000009.1, on the reverse strand, counting down.
GAAGCGTGGAGTACGAGGGCTGAGCGCGATCGCCGCGGCCGGAATGGGACTGGTGACAGGAACGCTCGTCACCTTGGCCGCACAGCGGCAGGCCCTCGCCTCGCTGCGCATGCGCCTCGAGCACTTGGAACAGGCCGCACAGGCCCAGCGCGATGCCAATCTCGCCCACCAACAGCGTCTGCACTGGGAACTGTTGAGCAAGGCCATGGACGATCACGAACTTGCCGAGGTGCTCGACACCTACGAGGAGACCGTCTCCGCCAAGAAGCAGCGTCAGTTCCTGTTCGCCAACGCCCTGTACACGAATGCACTCTGCTACTACCGCATCGGCAACATCAGCCGCGATGAATTCTTCGGATTCGCCCGAGGCATCCTGCAGAATCCCATCTTCAGGGAGTACTGGTATGCCACCCGCCCCCACAGGGCCACGCTGATCGACACCTCGGAGGAAGCAGAACTTGGGCAGATGGTCGACGACCTCCTGCGCCAGCTCGAAGAGGCCGACGGCGAAGAGTGGTGGGTAGTGGGGGAACCCCCGATCGACTGAGGACCTCGCTGCGCCGTCGACCGAGCCGCACGGACTCCGCCACGGCGTCGGCCGTGAAGTTTCGTCCGCCGAAGCACCTTCCGGGTGGATCACACAGTCGGGCGATAACGAACTCGCAAATTCTCGCGTTTCCCCTCATGCCAACAGGGTTGACTGCTCCGCGATCGCGTTCAGGGTCAACCCCACCGAACCGTCGCTCCATGCCGCCCGGTCGTCGAGTCAGCAGCCCCACAGGGCCGCGTCACACCGCGCAGCGACAGCGCGCAGGCGCTCAGGCCTTGAGACCAAGGGGAACTTGAACAGTGATTCGGATCATCCGTCGGCTTGGCACTCCTCCAAAGGCTCGAGGAAGCGTATCCGGGCAGAATTGCCCGGATATCTTCGAGCTGGCCGACGGGAACTTCGCCGTCATCGGAACAGATGCCACGAACAGGCTGGACGCTCAACTTCCTGCCGACACCTGCCGGACCGACGGCGACCGCATCGTCATGGTCACACGCGAAACTCTGATTCACGCCAAAGTCGACATTCCCGTTGCCGCCGAAAGTCTCCGAACGGCTCCTGCACTGCTCAGCGCGGGGCGTTCAAAGGCCGTCGGCACCAGGCCTGTGCCTACACCCGCAAGCAGGGGAGATCAACAAAACGTGAAAATCGTACGGCGGATCGGCGTGCCGCCTCAGTCACGTAAGTCATCACCGAGCACTACAGGACAAACCTGCCCCGACATCTTCGAGCTGAGCGACGGCAACTTCGCCGTCATCGGTACGGAGGCCACGAAAGAACTCGACGACAAGTTGCCGCCCGACGCCTCACGGGCGGACTACGAGCGCATCGTCGTCATCAGCCGCGAAACCCTGATCGAGGCCAAGAAGGACATTCCCGACGCCTGACGCGTCGCGATGCGCCGTCCGGGCTCGGCACCGAGCGGTGCCGAGCCCCTCGTGCAGCTGCGACGATCGGCCCCTCAGACCACCCCCGGCACCGCCACCGGCGCCTCCGCCCCCACGTACCGGGCCACCGGCCGGATGATCTTCGAGTCCTCCGCCTGTTCCAGGATGTTCGCGCTCCAGCCCACCACCCGCGCCGCCGCGAACGTCGGCGTGAACATCTCGCGGGGCAGGCCGCACAGTTCCATGACCACGCCCGCGTAGAACTCGACGTTCGTGTGGAGTTCGCGGCCGGGCTTCAGTTCCGCCAGGATGCTCTCGACGTGACGCTCGACCTCCACCGCGAACTCCACGCGCGGGCCGCCGAAACTCTGGGCCAACTCGCGGAGCATCCGTGAACGCGGATCCTCGGTGCGGTAGACCGGGTGGCCGAAGCCCATGATGCGGTCGCCGGCGAGGACGCGTTCACGGACCCAGGGGTCGATGCGGTCCGGGGTGCCGATCGCGTCCAGAGTGTCCAGCGCACGGCTGGGCGCACCACCGTGCAGCGGACCGGAGAGCGCCCCCACGGCTCCGACCAGGCAGGCGGCGACGTCCGCTCCCGTCGACGCGATGACCCGTGCCGTGAAGGTTGACGCATTGAAGCCGTGATCAATGGTTGAGATCAAGTACTGCTCGACCGCCCGGGCCCGCTTCGGCTCCGGCACCGAACCCGTCAGCATGTAGAGGTAGTTCGCCGCATAGGAGAGGTCGTCCCGGGGCTCCACCGGTTCGAGACCGCGGCCCAGCCGGTGCAGCGCCGTGAGCAGGGTCGGCACGGCCGCGGCCGCCACGAGGGTGTCCTGACGGCGGGCGGCCGCGTCGATGTCGTACACCGGCCGGAAGCCCTTCGCCGCACCGAGCAGCGACAGCACGGTGCGCATACCGGCCAGCGGGCCCGATCCCCCGCTCGCCGCCGCGATGGCGGGCAGCGCGGCCCGCACCTCGTCGGGCAGCCGCCGCAGGGCGGCCGTTTCGGAGACGAAGGCCGCACGCTGCGCCTCGTCCGGCAGTTCGCCGTGGACCAGGAGATGCCAGACGTCCTCGAACCCGCGGCTCTGCGCGAGTTCGACGGCCGAGTACTGACGGTAGTGGTAGAAGCCCTCGAGCCCCCTGACGTCCCCGATCTCGGTGTCGGTGACGACGACGCCGGCGAGCCCCCGCGGCACGTCGACGGTGGCGACGGCTGACCTGTTGACGGACATGATTCCTCCCTGGACTTGATTCAACTGTCCATGCTTGACTATTTCACTGTCAATGTTGATTGAATCAATACTTTCGATCCATGCGTCGTGATGCGGATACGGTGACCCCATGCGCGATCAAGACCCCTCCGCCGGTCACGCCGAACGCCGGCTGACCACCAAGGAAGCCGCCGAACTGCTGGGCGTGAAGCCTGAGACCGTGTACGCGTACGTGAGCCGCGGCCAGCTCAGCAGCCGCCGCGTCCCCGGCGGCCGGGGCAGCACCTTCGACGTCAAGGAGGTGGAGGCACTCGCCCGGCGCAACAGACGGGAGAGCAGCGGGAGTTCACCATCGGGGGGCGAACTCTCCGTGCGCACGCGCATCACCCTCATCGAGACGGACCGGTACTTCTTCCGCGGCGTCGACGCCACCGAACTGGCCGCGCGCCACTCCTACGAAGAGGTCGCCGAGTGGCTGTGGACCGGTCGGCTGCGCCCCGGCACGGTGTTCACCGCGCCCGAGGCCCCCGTCGCCCTGGCCCGCCGCGCCGTCGACGCGCTGCCCGAGCACACCGGACCGACCGACCGGCTGCGGGTTGCGGCGATCGCCGCCGCGGTGGCGGATCCGCTGCGCTTCGACCTCTCCGAGGACGCCGTGCTCGGCACCGCGCGCACGCTCATCCCCACCCTGGTCGCGGCCCTGCCGCCGGCCCGGCGCGGCCACCGTGACGAGGGTCCGCTGGCACACCGCCTGTGGGCGCGGCTGACCGGAGCCGAGCCCGACGAGGCCTCGCTACGTGTGCTGGACACCGCGCTCGCCCTGCTCGTCGACCACGACCTCGCCGCCTCGACGCTCGCCGTGCGCGTCGCCGCCTCGGCCCGCGCCCACGCGTACGCGGCCGTCTCCGCCGGGCTCGGAGTACTGGAAGGCCCTCTGCACGGAGCGGCCAGCGGCCTCGCCCACCGGCTGCTGCTCGACGTGCTCGACGAGGGCAATGCGGCCCCGGTCATCGCGGAAGAGTTGCGGGCGGGCCGCCGCATCCCGGGGCTCGGTCACCGCCTCTATCCCGGCGAGGACCCACGCGCGCGTGTCCTGTTCGGGCTCCTGGAGGAGATCCCCCGCGCCGCGCCCGCCCTGGCTGCGGCCCGCGACATCGTGGCCACCACTGCCCGTCACACTCCGCTGCACGCGAATGTCGACCTGGCCCTGGCCGTGCTCACCGCGTCCTCAGGCATGCCCTCCACCGCAGGCGAGACCATCTTCGCCGTGGCGCGTACGGCGGGCTGGATCGCCCATGCGCTCGAGGAGTACGGGGAACGCCCGCTGCGCATGCGGCCCAGTGGACACTACGTCGGCCCGAAGCCGCCCCAGCCGCTGCCGTAGCAGGACCGACCCCCTGTAGGCGCAGGACACGGACGCGGCCGGAAGCCGCGGTGAGCCAAGTCAGGTTAGGCTCACCTCTGTGAGTACGTGCTCAACCGTCTCCCGGGAGCTCGACGAGCCCCTTTCGGGAACCGCGGCCACCGCGCGGACCTGGCTGCTGCTGGAGCAGCCGGGTCCCTGGGGCGCCAAGGCGCTCACTTCGAGCCACCTCGATCCGGCACTCGGCCGCGCCCTGGAGGCGGCCGTCAAGGGCACGGGCGTACGCATCGCGCTGATCCGCCGCCCGGGACGGCACGCCGACTGCGGCGCTCCCACCATGCGGCAGGTGTACGCGGCCCACACCGCGCCCGGCAACGCATGGCTGCACTCGGCCACCGTCCGCGATCCGCGGGCTCTGCTCGACCTCGACTTCACCGCGCTCGGCAGGGGCGCGCACCACACCTTCGACACGGCGCTCGATGCCCGACCGCATGCCGGCGCTCCGCTCGCCCTCGTCTGTACGAACGGCAAGCGGGACCGCTGCTGCGCGCTGCTCGGCCGCCCGCTCGCGGCCGAGCTCGCCGCCACCGAGGTGGAGGGCGTCTGGGAGGTCACCCATCTGGGTGGCCATCGCTTCTCGCCCACACTGCTCGTCCTTCCGTACGGGTACGCGTACGGCCGCGCCGAGGCCCACGCGGTCAAGGAGGTCCTGCACGGCGTCCAGGAGGGACGGATGGCCGTGGAGGGCTGCCGCGGGCGCTCCGCCTGGGAGCGGCCCGGTCAGGCGGCCGAGCTGGCCGTGCGCTCGGCCGTACGCGAGTACGCGGCGGACGCCCTGAGAGTCGTACGAACGGACGGGGCCGCGCCGCGCTGGCAGGTGACCGTCGCTCACGTGGACGGACGCCGGTGGCGCGTCGAGGTGGCCCAGGGTGCGGCCCTGCCGCCCCGCCCGGAGAGCTGTGGGACGTCGATCCTCGGTTCACCTGCACGGATGGAGGTCTTGGCGGTGCACGAGCTGAGCATGACCGCACTCGCGAGTTGACCGGTCCCCTCAATACTTCGGTCGCTGGGCTCAGCATTGATCAAGAGATGCATGCCACACCCCCTACGGCAGCTCCGACGCGTCCACGTACCGTCGTGGGTATGAGCCCCACTCCCCCAGCCCGCCGCCTGCGCCTCGGTCTGCCCAAGCGGGTGTTCTCGCAGGTGCTGCTGATGCAGGTGGCGATCGCCGCGGGGGTCGCGGTGCTCGCGACCGGACTGTTCCTGGCTCCGCTGAGCAAGCAGCTCGACGAGGAGGCGATGCGCCAGGCGCTCGCCATAGCCGAGACCACAGCGCAGAACCCGCAGATCGCCGAGGGGGTCCTGCACACCCCGCCGACCAGGGACGGCCCGGTGCAGAAGGAGGCCGAGCGGATCCGGCGGGCCACGCACGCCGAGTACATCGTGGTGCTGGACCGGAACAAGGTGCGCTGGTCGCACCCCACGGCGTCGGAGATAGGCAACATCGTCTCCACGAGCCCCCGAGAGGCCCTGGCCGGCAAAGAGGTCATGGAGATCGACAGCGGCACCCTGGGCCGCTCGGCCCGCGGCAAAGTGCCCCTTCGGGACAGCCACGGCAAGATCATCGGAGCGGTCTCGGTCGGTATCAAGTACGACAGCGTGCGGGCCGACCTCATCGGCGCGATCCCCGGACTGCTCGCCTACGCCGGCGGCGCACTGGCCGTCGGTGCGCTGGCCGCCTGGCTGATCTCGCGGCGGGTCCAGCGGCAGACCCGCGACCTCGCCTTCTCGGACATCTCGGCGCTGCTCGCGGAGCGCGAGGCGATGCTGCACGGTATCCGGGAGGGCGTCGTCGCCCTGGACCGGGCCGGCCGGATACGCCTCCTGAACGACGAGGCGCACCGGCTGCTGAGCATTGACGGGGACGCCGTCGGCCGGTCCCCCGACGAGGCACTCGGCGAGGGACGCACGGCCGACATCCTGGCCGGCCGGGTGACGGGAACCGACCTGCTCACCGTGCGCGGCCAGCGCGTCCTGGTCGCCAACCGCATGCCCACCGACGACGGCGGCGCCGTGGCCACCCTGCGCGACCGCACCGAACTGGAGCAGCTCGGCCGGGAACTCGACTCGACGCGCGGCCTGATCGACGCCCTTCGCGCCCAGGACCACGAGCACGCCAACCGTATGCACACGCTCCTGGGGCTGCTCGAACTGGAGATGTACGACGATGCCGTGGAGTTCGTCGGAGAGGTGGTGGGAGACCACCGGGCCACGGCCGAGCAGGTCACCGAGAAGATCCAGGATCCGCTGATCGCCGCTCTGCTGGTCGGCAAGGCGACCGTTGCGGCCGAGCGCGGTGTCGCCCTGTGGGTCTCAGACCGGACGCGGCTCCCGGACCGGTTGATCGACCCGAGGGGGCTCGTCACGATCGTGGGGAACCTGGTGGACAACGCGCTCGACGCGGTCGCCGGCACCCTCCACGCGCGCGTGGAGGTCGAGTTGCGCACCGAAGGGCGTACCGCCGTCCTCAGGGTGCGCGACACCGGGCCCGGAATCCCGGCGGAACAGCACGAGTTGATCTTCACTGACGGGTGGTCCACGAAGGAGCCGCCCGCACACCGCAAGCGCGGCATCGGCCTGTCCATGGTGCGCAGGCTCGCGGAGCGGCAGGGCGGCAGCGCGACGGTGGGCGAAGCGGACGGTGGTGGGGCGGAGTTCACCGTCGTCCTGCCGGAAGCACTGACCGAGCGGGCGCCGGAGCCGGCCCTCACGGCCACCGCGGACACGACCGCCAAGGAGGAGTCGCGATGATCGAGGTCCTGGTCGTGGACGACGACACCAGGGTCGCCCAGGTCAACGCCGCCTACGTCGAGAAGGTGCCGGGTTTCCACGTGGCCGGCGAGGCGCACAGCGCCGCCGAGGCGCTCCGTCTGCTGGAGACGCTGCCCCGTCTCGACCTGGTCCTCATGGACCACTACCTGCCCGACGACACCGGTCTCGCGGTCGTCCAGGAGATGCGCCGGCGCGGCCAACAGACCGACGTGATCATGGTGACGGCGGCCCGTGACGTGTCGACCGTGCAGGCCGCGATGCGGCACGGCGCGCTGCAGTACCTGGTCAAGCCGTTCGCCTTCGCGGGCCTGCGCGCCAAGCTGGAGGCGTACGCGGAGCTGCGCCGCACGCTCGACGGCGGAGGCGAGGCGGAGCAGGCCGAGGTGGACCGCATCTTCGGTGCCCTGTCGGCCTCTTCGGAGCCGGGGCTGCCCAAAGGCCACTCCCCCACCACCGCGGAACTCGTACGTCAGTCCCTGATGAGCGCCGAAGGGCCCCTGTCAGCCCAGGAGATCGCCGACCGGACGGGAGTGAGCCGCCAGACCGCCCAGCGCTATCTGAAGCTCCTGGAGCGCACCGGACGGGCCCGGCTCACCCTGAAATACGGCGACGCGGGCCGCCCTGAACACCGTTACGTGTGGGCGACCCGCGCCTGAGGGCACGGCCGGTGGGGGCGGGGGAAGTAGCCGTGCCCTTTCCTACATACGGATTCAGCCCGCTGCCTTCTCCACGAACTCGGTGGTGAACGTCTTGCTCAGATCCACCTTGGCGTTCTTGATGTTGGGGTTGAACGCCCTGAGGACCTTCTCGACGGTCTCGGGGCCGTCCTTGGGCATCACGCCGTCCTTGGTGAACATCGGCAGCGTGCTCTCGATGGCCGCCGCGTAGAGGATCTTGTTGCCCTGCGAGTAGTCGGCGGGCATCTTGTCGGCGATCTGCGTCGAGCTGTGGGTGGACATCCACTTGAGCGTCTTGACGAATGCATTGGCCAACTTCTGGACGGTGTCCTTGTGACTGTTGACCCAGTCCGTCTGCATGTACAGGCTTGACGACGGGTACGGGCCGCCGAGCGCCTCCTGGGACCCCTCCGGGGTCCGCATGTCGAGGAGGACCTTGCCCGCCTTCTTGTCGAGGATGGTGGCGACGGTCGGGTCGGTCGTCATGCCGCCGTCGATGGCGCCCTTCTGGAGCGCCGAGATGAAGGTCGGTCCCGCGCCGACGGCGACCGGCGTGAAGTCGCTGACGTTCACCCCGTTCTTGACGGCGAGGTACTTGGTGAGGAAGTCGGTCGACGAGCCGAGACCGGTGATGCCGAGCTTCTTGCCCTTGAAGTCCTTGGGCGACTTGATGTCTCCCGCCGCCTTGCTGGAGACGATCTCCACCTCTCCGGGCGCGTGCGAGAACTGCACCACGGACTCCACCGACTTGCCCTTCGTCTGAAGGTCGAGGGTGTGGTCGTAGAAGCCGACGGCCCCCTGGACCTGCCCGGAGACGAGCGCGGTCTCGGCCTGGACACCGGCGGGCTCGCTCAGCATCTCCACATCGAGGCCCTCCGCGTCGAAGTAGCCGAGCCGCTGGGTGAGCATCGCGGGCAGGTAGATGACCTTGTCGAGGCCACCGACCATGATCTTGACCTTCGTGCCCTTGCCGTCGCCCTTGCTGGTGGAGGCGGTACTGGCCGCCTCGTTCGCACAGGCGGTGAGCGCGGAGAGGGTGAGCAGGCCGGCGGCGGCCAGGGTGGTGTATCTGGCGGACTTGCGCATGAGGGTTCACGTCCTTGTGAGAGGGCGGTGCGGGAAAGACGGGGGGGGGGTGGCTTGTGACGGCGTTCAGCTGTCGGAACCCGACGGCTTCCACCGGAAGATGCGGCGCTCGGCGAAGGTCAGCAGCCCCTCGGCGGCGAGCGCGACGACGGCGAGGATGACCATCGCCGCGTACACACCGGCCGTGTTGAAGGTCCCCTGCGACTGCGAGATCAGCAGGCCGACGCCCTTGGTCGCGCCGATGTACTCGCCGACGATGGCGCCGATGAGGGCGAACCCGAAGCTGACATGGAGGCTGGTGAAGATCCACGAAGTGGCGGACGGGACGACCACCTGAAGCGTCACTCTGCGGTCGCTCGCGCCGAGGATCCGGGCGTTGGAGACAAGGTTGCGGTCGACCTCGCGGGCGCCCTGGAAGGCGTTGAAGAAGACCGGGAAGAAGACCAGGACGACCGCCGACGCGACCTTGGAGGCGGGACCGAGCCCGAACCAGATCATGAAGATCGGAGCGAGGACGATCCTGGGTATGGAGTTGAGCACCTTGATGTATGGACCAAGGACATCGGCGAGGAAGGTGATCCGTCCGAGGGTGATGCCGAACAGGACACCGGCGATCACACCGAGAACCCAGCCGAGCAGCGCCTCGTACAGCGTGTACCAGATCTGCTCGCCCAGGGACCCGATGGCGGTCCCGTGCGCCACCCAGGTGTAGATCTGGTCCCAGACCTTCGAGGGCATCGAGAAGTTGAAGGGGTCGATGGCCTCGGTCCGGGCGAGCAACTCCCACAGACCCAGCACGGCGACCAGGAGAAGTACGCGGGTGATCGTGACGACGATCTTGCGTCTACGGGCGGCACGCGCGCGTGACTGCGCGCGGTCCGTCTTGTTTCCGGGTTCGGTCATGGTCAGCGCGACCTGTGCCTCGGGCATGACGTCAGGCGACATGGGTGGCACCCCTCTCACGGGTGATGCGGACCTCTTCGCCGAGGGACTCCCAGATCTCGCGGTAGATCTCGATGAACCGCGGCTCCAGGCGCACCGACTCGACCTTGCGCGGCCGCGGCAGGTCGATGTCGAAGACCTGCTTCACGGTGGCCGGGCCTGCCGTCATGACGACGACCTTGTCGGCCAGCGCGATCGACTCCTCCAGGTCGTGTGTGACGAAGACCACGGATGCCCCCGTGCCCTCCCACAGTTCGAGCAGCTCGTCCGACATCAGTGCCCTGGTCTGCACGTCGAGCGCCGAGAACGGCTCGTCCATCAACAGGATCTCGGGGTCGTTGACGAAGGTCGCGGCGAGCGCGACGCGCTTGCGCTGGCCGCCGGAGAGCTGGTGCGGGTAGCGGTCCTCGAAGGCGGCGAGCCCGACCCGGGCCAGCCACTCACGCGCCTTCGCCTTCGCCTCCGGCTTGGGCACGCCACGAAAACGCGGGCCCGCCATGACGTTCGACAGCACGGTGCGCCAGGGGAAGGTGGCGTCCTGCTGGAAGACGAAACCGACCTTGTCGCCGACGCCGCGAACCGGCTCCCCGGCAACCAGAACCTCGCCCTCGGTGGGCTCCTCCAACCCGCTGACCAAGGTCAACGTGGTCGACTTGCCGCACCCCGTGGGGCCGACGACCGCCACGAACTCGCCACGCCCGACCGTGAGGTCCAGCTCCCTGACGGCCGTGTGCAGACCCCCCGACGGGGTCCTGAAGATCTTGCTCGCGCCCCGCAACCGGATGGCGGGGCTGGTGTCTGCGCTCATGGCCGGGGACGGTAGATGTGGCCCGGGCCACGGCAGCAGCCTTGTGAGCGCATGCCGTTCTTTTGCTTGCAACAGCCTGTTGTGCTCGTTTTGCGCGCGCTACAACAGCGGAGCCGAAACACGGGCTCAACGCTCGCCAGGCCTTGACAGAAAGAGGCCCGATGATTGACGTGCTGGTCGTGGACGACGACTTCCGCGTTGCCGAGATCAACGCCAAGTACGTGGGAAAGGTTCCCGGCTTCCGGGTCGCCGCCCGCGCACACAGCGCTGCCCAGGCGCTGGCCAGCGTGCAGCGCGGGACCATCGACCTGGTCCTGCTCGACCACTACCTGCCCGACCAGACGGGCCTCGAACTCGTCCACCGCATGCGGGAGCAGGGCCTCGGCACGGACGTCATCATGATCACCGCGGCCAGTGACGTGGCGACCGTGCAGGCCGCGATGCGCCTCGGCGCGCTGCACTATCTGGTCAAGCCGTTCACCTTCGCCGCCCTGCGCACCCGCCTCGACTCGTACGCCGCGCTGCGCCGCACCGTCGACCGCGTCGGCGGCCGCGGCATCGCAGGCCAGGAGCAGGTGGACCGGATCTTCGGCGCTCTGCGCACCACGTCGGCGCCGTCGTCGCCAGGCCTGCCCAGCGGCCACTCGGAACCGACGACCGACCTGATCTGCCGGGTCCTGCACCACGCCGAACACCCGCTCTCGGCCCACGAGGTGGCCGCGGAGACCGGCCTGAGCCGCTCCACCGCCCAGCGCTACCTCCGCCACCTCGAACAGGCCGGCCGCCTCCGCCTCTCCCTCAAGTACGGCGACACGGGGCGCCCCGAACACCGGTACGCGTGGGTGACGCCGTAGCCGACGTCCGCGCTGCTCCGTACGACGGCACGGCAGGTGTACAGGCGTGTGTCCTACGACGGTGAGGGCGGCGCTCCCTACACGGCCCCCGCCCCCGTCAGCGCCCGCACCTCGGTCTCCGCGTGCTTGGCCTCGTCGGGGACCTCGTCGGAGGTGACCGTGCCGAGCCAGCCCGCGAGGAAGCCCATCGGGATCGACACGAGGCCGGGGTTCTGCAGCGGGAAGTACTGGAAGTCGACGGCCGGAAACAGCGATTCCGGACTGCCCGAGACCACGGGCGACAGCACGACCAGGGCGAGTGCCGGGACCAGCCCGCCGTACACGGCCCACACGGCGCCGCGGGTGGTGAAGCCGCGCCAGAACAGCGAGTAGAGCAGCACTGGGAGGTTCGCGGACGCGGCGACTGCGAAGGCGAGGCCCACCAGGAAGGCGACATTGAGGTCACGGGCCAGCAGGCCGAGGGCGATCGCGACCACGCCGATGCCGACCGAGGCGACGCGTGCCACGGCCACTTCGCTGCGCGGCTCGGCACGGCTGCGCCGCAGTGACGCGTACAGGTCGTGGGCCACGGACGCCGAGGAAGCGAGCGTGATGCCGGCGACCACCGCGAGGATCGTGGCGAAGGCGACGGCGGCGACGACCGCGAAGAGAACCGTTCCTGCGGTGGAGTTCGCCCCGCCGCCCAGGGCGAGCGCCAGGAGCGGCACAGCTGTGTTCCCGGCCGCGTTCGACGCTCGTACCGCGTCCGGCCCCACAATCGCGGCCGCCCCGAAGCCGAGGACGATCGTCATCAGATAGAAGCCCCCGATGAGCCCGATCGACCACAGCGCCGAGCACCGGGCGGCCCGGGCGGTGGGCACCGTGTAGAAGCGGGACAGAATGTGCGGCAGCCCTGCCGTGCCCAGCACCAGGGCGAGCCCCAGGCTGATGAAGTCCAGGCGGGCGGTCCAGTCCCCGCCGTACTTCAGCCCCGGGGCGAGGAACGCGTCGCCGTGACCACTGCGCTCCGCCGCCGTCAGCAGCAGCCGGTCGAAGTCGCCGTGGAACCGCAGCAGGACGAGCACGGTCAACACGACCGTACCGGCGAGCAGCAGTACCGCCTTGACAATCTGGATCCAGGTGGTGGCCCGCATCCCTCCCAGCGACACATAGATCACCATGAGCGCGCCGACACCGATGACGGTCCAGGCCCGCGCCGCCGTGCTCGTGTCCCCGAGCAGCAGCGCGACCAGGCTGCCCGCCCCCACCATCTGCGCCACCAGATACAGGACGGACACGGTGACCGAGGAAGTTCCCGCCGCGATCCGCACGGGCCGCTCGCTCATGCGTGCCGCGACCACGTCGGCGAGCGTGAAACGCCCGCAGTTGCGCACGAGTTCGGCGACGAGGAAGAGCACCACCAGCCAGGCGACGAGGAAGCCGACCACGTACAGCAGTCCGTCATATCCGAACAGGGCGATGAGCCCTGTGACGCCCAGGAAGGAAGCGGCCGACATGTAGTCGCCCGCGATGGCAAAACCATTCTCCATGGGTGAGAAAAGACGCCCGCCCGCGTAGAACTCCTCCGCCGAGCCCTGCCGGTTGCGGCTCACCCATGTCGTGATCGCCAGCGTGATGGCGACGAACACGCTGAACAGGAACAGCGCAAGCGTCTGATGGCCGCCCGTCACAACACACCACCCCCGACTCCGCGAGTCAACTCCTGTGTGTTCCAGCGCAGTTCGAGCGCGGCCCGGTCGCGGCGCAGCCGCGCATGCCGGGCGTAGGCCCACGCGAACAAGAAGGTGCTGAGGAACTGCCCGAGCCCGGCGAGCATCGCCACGTTCATGGCACCGGCCACGGGATGCGCCATCAGAGCGGGCGCGGTGGTGGCGGTCACGAGGTATGCCACGTACCAGACGAGGAAGACAGCGACTCCCGGCACGACGAACCCGAGGTATCTGCTGCGCACTTCCTGGAACTCCGCGCTGCGCTGCACCTCGAGATACACATCGGCCGCAGCGGCCGTCTCGTCCTGGCACGGCCGGCTTGCAGGCCCGGCCTCGGGTACGGCACCTCCGACACCGTCCGACTCGCCCCATCCGGAGGCAAGCGCCTCGTACCACGGGTCGTCGTAACCCGCACCTCCGGACGCCTCCGCAGGGGACGAGTCGTGATCGCGGCGCCCGGCCGAACCATCGGCGCCGCCCCCGCCTCCGCAGGGACGGCCATTGCTTGACTGCATGCCCAAGGATGGACAGAACGGATAGATCCCCGACTCTGCTTCTCCGCGCTCTTCACCCCATCAGGTGACTCATCCCGCCGGTGGCCGCGCGAGCCCCTTCGCATAGGCGTAACGCACCGCCTGGGCACGGTCCTTGAGCCCCGTCTTGCCGAAGAGGTTGTTGATGTGCGTCTTCACGGTCGCGGTGGAGACATGCAGCTTGCGGGCGATCTCCTGGTTGCTGAGGCCGTCGGCGATCAGCAGCAGCACCTCGGTCTCGCGCGCGGTCAGCCCGTCCGGCACTTCCGTCACAGCCGGCGGCTGGGGCTCCGGGCCGGACAGCCGCTCCAGCAGCCGCCGTTGGATGCTCGGAGACAGCCCGGCGTCCCCGGACAGCACGCTCTGCACGGCCCGTACGATCTCGTCCCCGCCGGCGTCCTTGGTGAGATAGCCCCGGGCCCCGGCCCGCAAGGCGGGGAACAGGGACTCGTCATCCGCGTACGTGGTGAGCACCACGACCTGCGTCCCGGGGTACTCCGCGCGAATGCGCCGGGTCGCCTCCACACCGTCGCAGCGCGGCATGCGCAGGTCCATCAGCACCACGTCCGGGGCGAGTTCCGCCACGAGTTGCACGGCCTCGTCCCCGTCCCCCGCGGCCCCGACGACCTCGACCCCGGGCAACAGGCCCAGCAGCATCACGATGCCCTCACGCACCACGGTCTGGTCGTCCGCGACCACCACGCGTGCGGGCCGCTGCTCCGCCCCTTCCGTCATACGGGCACCTTCAGCGTCACCGCGAACCCCTCCTCGTCCGGCCCGGCCTCCAGCGAGCCGCCCAACAGCTCGGCACGCTCGCGCATGCCCAGCAGACCGTACCCGGCGCCCGCCCCGGCGAGTTCGCCCGGCGTGCCGCCGGAGTCCCGTACGTCCAGCGTCACTTGATGGTCGCTGTAGTCCAGCCGCACCCGCACCTTGGCCCCAGGCGCGTGCTTGCGCACGTTCGTCAGGGCTTCCTGCGCGACCCTGCGCACGGCCTGCGATGCCTCCGCGGGCAGCTGCCTGCGCTCACCCGTAATGGTGACCTGTGCACCGGCCGACGTATCGACGAGCTGCGAGAGGAAGTCCTCCAACGGAGTCAGCTCCCCGCGCAACGCCGAGAGCGCCTGCCGCGTCTCGTCGAGTCCGTCACGGGCCATCCCCCTTGCCGCCACCACCCGCTCCAGGATCTGGTCCCGGCCGGCGCCTCGCTCGATGAGCAGCCGGGCTGCCTCGAGGTGCACGAGTTGGGCCGAGAGACTGTGCGCCAGCACGTCATGGATCTCTCGCGCGATCCGGGCCCGCTCCGCGAGCGCCGCCGACTCCGCCTCCGCGGCCCGGGCGGCACGCTCCTGGGCGAGCAGGCGCTGGGCGCTGCCACGGGCTTCGGCGTCGAGGCGCAGGACATAGCCGGCCAGAGCCAGGCCCACCGTCGTGGCCGCCGTGGTCAGCCACACGTCGTTGTTGACCGCGGCGTAGGACGCGAGGGCCACGGACGCCGTCGGCAGAGCGGCCGCCAGCGGCAGCCGTTCCAGCGCGGTGATGGCGCAGCCGCACCACAGGACGAGGGCCGGCCCCCGGAACCCCAGGGTCTCGGCCCCGACGGCCAGTCCCAGGAGCGCGAGCAGGATGCCGAGGGAGGGCCAGAGCCGGTGCTGGAACGTGGTCCGGTACAGGGCCCAGGCGAGTACTCCGGCCACGACCACACCGATGCCGCCCACGACCGTCACCCAGCCGTGGACCCGGCTGCTGTCGAAGGCGCCCCACAGCAGGATGGCGAGGGCGAACAATCTCACGGCCCAGGCGAGCATGCGCCGAGGTCGCGAGATGCCCGCTCGCCCGAGCGCCTCCGGGGAGGGCCAGCGCATCCAGGCGTTCTGCGTCACACGCGCTCCTTCCGCGGCGGGCCGACCATGGGGTCAGCGTAGGCCGTGCCCCCACCGTGCGTCGCAGCCACGGACTGTGCCCGCCAGACCAGGATCCCGGAGCGGACCAGCAGGGTGGCCGCGAGGGCGACGAGCAGGGCGGAGCTGTCCTGATGCACCCCGAAGAGCGTACCGAGCGCGAAGAGGCCGACACGCAGGGCGATGCCGACGATCCAGACCGCCACGCTCGCCTTGGTGCTTTTGCTCCACACCGTGCCGTCCGGCTCCGCCCATATTCGGGTCGTCCAGGCCCACCCGGCCCCGGTGGCAAGGCCGACGAGCAGTTCGGCGCCCAGCAGGACGGCAGACTCCGTGGGGTGGTGGGCGTCGAGGACGCCGGGTTCACGCAGGGCCACGAAGGCGAGGATCACGGGCAGCAGCCACCAGCGCCTGCCGGCGCCGATCTGCTGCGCGCGGAACTGCCGCACGACTACGAGAACGACGACAGCCGCGATCGCCAGCGCGTTGACGAGCCCGGACATCAGAGCCTCCGTGAGCGAAGAGGGGAGCCGGCAGCGAGTGCTGTCGACGCCTTCGACGCTACGGAAGTTCGCAGGTCAGCAGATCGGAGCGGGGGTGGATCGTGGGTGGATCCGCAAACGGCTGTCGGCTCCACCCACGGGTGGAGCCGACGTACGAACACCCAGGCAGCCCGAGCCGAGCCGCCGGCCCGACCGAGCGCAGCGGCTACGCGTCGATGCGGGACCGGTCCAGCGTCGCCGCCGAGCTGGAGATGAACTCCTTGCGCGGTGCCACGTCGTTGCCCATCAGCAGATCGAAGACCGTCTCTGCGGAGTCCAGGTCGGAGAGGTTGATCCGGCGCAGGGTGCGGTGCCGCGGGTCCATGGTGGTCTCGGCCAGCTGGTCGGCGTCCATCTCGCCGAGGCCCTTGTACCGCTGGATGGAGTCCTTGTAGCGGATCCCCTTGCTCTGGAACTCCAGCAGCTTGTCGCGCAGTTCACGGTCCGAGTACGTGTAGACGTACTTGTCCTGGCCCTTCTTCGGCTGGACGATCTCGATGCGGTGCAGCGGCGGCACCGCGGCGAAGACCCGACCCGCCTCGACCATGGGCCGCATGTACCGGTGGAACAGCGTCAGCAGCAGGGTCCGGATGTGCGAGCCGTCCACATCGGCGTCGGTCATCATGATGATCTTGCCGTAGCGGGCCGCGTCGATGTCGAACGTCCGGCCCGAGCCGGCTCCTATGACCTGGATGATCGCGCCGCACTCGGCGTTCTTGAGCATGTCGGTCACGGACGACTTCTGGACATTGAGGATCTTGCCGCGGATCGGCAGCAGCGCCTGGAACTCGGAGTTCCGCGCGAGCTTGGCGGTGCCGAGCGCGGAGTCCCCCTCGACGATGAACAGCTCACTGCGGTCCACGTCGTCACTGCGGCAGTCGGCGAGCTTCGCGGGCAGCGAGGAGGACTCCAGGGCCGTCTTCCGGCGCTGGGCGTCCTTGTGCTGGCGGGCCGCGATGCGCGTCCGGGCGGCGGCGACGGCCTTCTCCATGACCACGCGGGCCTGCGCGGCGGCATCCCGCTTCGTGGAGGTCAGGAACGCCTTGAGCTCCTTGGAGATCACGGTGTTCACGATGCGCCGGGCCGCCGAGGTGCCGAGGACCTCCTTGGTCTGGCCCTCGAACTGGGGCTCGGCGAGGCGGACGGTGACCACCGCGGTGAGTCCCTCGAGGGCGTCGTCCTTGACGATGTCGTCCTCGGCGACGCGCAGCAGCTTCTTCGCGCGCAGCACCTCGTTCATCGTCTTGGTGACCGCCTGCTCGAAGCCGGCGACGTGGGTGCCTCCCTTGGGGGTGGCGATGATGTTGACGAACGACTTCAGGGTCGTGTCGTAGCCGGTACCCCAGCGCATCGCGACGTCGACGCCGAGCTCGCGGGTGACCTCGGTGGGCGTCATCTGACCGTGGTCGTCCAGGACCGGGACCGTCTCCTTGAAGGTGCCCTGGCCGGAGAAGCGGAGGACGTCGTTGACCGGCTTGTCGCTCGCCAGGTACTCGCAGAACTCGCTGATTCCGCCGTCGAAGCGGAAGGACTCCTCACCCTTGCTGCCGCCCTCGCCGAGCCCGAACTCGTCCCGGACGACGATGGTCAGGCCGGGCACCAGGAACGCCGTCTGACGCGCACGCTGGTGCAGGTTCTCCAGGGAGAGCTTGGCGTCCTTGAGGAAGATCTGGCGGTCGGCCCAGTAACGCACGCGCGTGCCGCTGCGGGTCTTGGGGATCCGCTTGGCCTTGCGCAGCCCACTGGAGGCCTCGAACTTGGCCTCGGGGCCGTTCGCGGCGAAGGCACCCGGCACGCCGCGGCGGAAGCTGATCGCGTGGGTGTGGCCACCGCGGTCCACCTCGACGTCCAGGCGGGCCGACAGGGCGTTCACCACGGACGCGCCCACACCGTGCAGACCGCCGGAGGCCGCGTAGGAGCCGCCGCCGAACTTGCCGCCGGCGTGCAGCTTTGTCATGACGACCTCGACGCCGGAGAGACCGGTCTTGGGCTCGACGTCGACCGGGATGCCCCGGCCGTTGTCCCGGACCTCCACCGAGCCGTCGTCGTGGAGGATCACCTCGATGTGGTCGCAGTACCCCCCGAGGGCCTCGTCGACGGAGTTGTCGATGATCTCCCACAGGCAGTGCATCAGACCGCGGCTGTCGGTGGACCCGATGTACATGCCCGGGCGCTTGCGCACGGCCTCGAGCCCCTCGAGGACGAGCAGGTGCCGCGCGGTGTAGTTGGAACCGTCCCGGTCTGCTCCTGCCAGCAGCGCTGTGGACGGCACGGACGTCTCGGCGGTCACGCGGTTCGCTCCTCGCTGAATTTCAGGTGGGGCCCTGGTGGGTAAGGACCCGGCTTCGGTCGCCGTCAAGAGGGTACCGAGGCCTGGTAGAGCCGTTGTAACGCCACCCTCGTCTGGAGTTAAGACTAGTCCACAGTCGCATGCATGTTCGATCCCTCGATGGAGTGAAGTACATATCACGTTCCCTTCGAGGCATGAACCATTTAGGCTCCGGGCACGTCCTCATGAACAACCGGCAAGCCAGCCGGGAGGACCTGACATTGACAGACTGCGCGAACCCGTACGACACACAGACACGCAATACGGCACATTCGCCGCCAACCGGCAGCAGACAGCCGGCCTCGAAAGATTTTTTCGAGGAAAAGCCCGGGGCGGGAACGTTTTAGGGCTGGTTGGATGTTGACCCTGGTACGACAGCTCGTCGAGCTAGAGAAGAGGCGACGTGACTACTGTTCTGACCCCCGCGAGCCCACTGACGGCCGCCGATCGCTGCGACCGCTGTGGCGCGCAGGCCTACGTGCGCGTTGTCCTGCTCAGCGGCGGAGAACTGCTCTTCTGCGCCCACCACGGCCGCAAGTTCGAGCCGGAACTCAAGAAGATCGCCGCTGAGATACAGGACGAGACGGAGCGGCTGACGTCCGTTCCGGCATCCGCCTCCGAAGAAGAGCGCTGATACCTCGCACATACGACGAGCCAGCTCCGGCACAGGCCGGTACGGGCGGCGCGGCCCCTGCTTCAGGGACCGCGCCGCCCGCGCTCGTACCACCCCGGATGCCGTCCGGGCTCCGTCAGTGGCCCCTGCCCCCGCTCCGCCGGCCCATCCCTCGTAGAGCCTCGGAGACGCGCGTATAGACGCCGGGGCTGCCCGCACGACCGCAGCCGCTCCCCCAGGACACGAGCCCGATGAGTTTCCCCTGGGCGACAAGAGGCCCACCGCTGTCCCCCTGGCAGGCGTCGTGGCCTCCTCGCGCCTCCCCGGCGCACAGCATGCTCTTGGCCTGGTACGTACCGTCGGCACTGCCCGGATACGCCTCCTGGCAGCGGGCGTCAGGCAGCACGTGGACGCGTGTCGCCCGCAGAGTGTGTGCATAGTCGCCGCCGCCGGTGAGATCGCCCCACCCGGAGACGGTCGCACTGGTACCCGGCTTGTACGCAGGATCGCCGGCGGCCGCCATTGCGATGACCGAGCTGCGCGGCAGCGGTGTGGCGAGGGTGAGGACGGCGAAGTCCTCGGCGTTGCTGTCGCTGTCGAAGGTCGGACTCACCTGGACGTCACGTACCGAGATCTCCCGGCCGCGGTCCGAAAGCAGGTCCGTGCGGTTCGCGATGACCTTGAGGTCGTGGACCCGCTCCGGGGGCGCCCCCAGGACCTCCTCGCCCATGCAGTGGGCCGCGGTGAGCACGGTCGTACGGCTGATGGCGACACCGCCGCAGAACTGCCCCGCACGCGTACCCCCGAACCGGTCACGACTGGAGAGCGCCACCGTCCACGGGCTCTCGGACACATCGATCGGGAAACTCCCTATGACAACGCTGTCGGCGGCCACGGGGGCAGTGGAAAGCAACGGTATTGCGGTCGCCGCGGCCACCAGGGCCAGCGGCCGGGCCAGCGCCCGGACAAAGGGTCGACGCATACGAGCTCCTCACTCTGGGATGTCGTGGGAGACCCAGAGTGATCCAGCCGGGCACGGCCCGCACCTGCGCGACGGCACGAGAAGGCCCGGTCCTCCCCGCGGAGGACCGGGCCTTCGATGTCGTACGACGGCGACCTAGTCGAGGTAGTCGCGCAGCACCTGAGAACGCGACGGGTGGCGCAGCTTCGACATGGTCTTGGACTCGATCTGGCGGATGCGCTCGCGCGTGACGCCGTACACCTTGCCGATCTCGTCGAGGGTCTTCGGCTGACCGTCGGTGAGACCGAAGCGCATGGAGACGACGCCCGCCTCGCGCTCGGACAGGGTGTCGAGCACGGAGTGCAGCTGCTCCTGCAGGAGCGTGAAGCTGACCGCGTCGGCCGGGACGACGGCCTCGGAGTCCTCGATGAGGTCACCGAACTCGCTGTCGCCGTCCTCGCCCAGCGGGGTGTGCAGGGAGATGGGCTCGCGGCCGTACTTCTGGACCTCGATGACCTTCTCGGGGGTCATGTCGAGTTCCTTGGCCAGCTCCTCCGGGGTGGGCTCGCGGCCCAGGTCCTGGAGCATCTGGCGCTGCACACGCGCGAGCTTGTTGATGACCTCGACCATGTGCACCGGGATACGGATGGTGCGGGCCTGGTCGGCCATGGCGCGGGTGATCGCCTGACGGATCCACCAGGTGGCGTACGTGGAGAACTTGTAGCCCTTGGTGTAGTCGAACTTCTCGACCGCGCGGATCAGACCGAGGTTGCCCTCCTGGATGAGGTCCAGGAAGAGCATGCCGCGGCCGGTGTAGCGCTTGGCCAGGGAGACCACCAGACGGAGGTTGGCCTCCAGGAGGTGGTTCTTGGCGCGGCGGCCGTCCTCGGCGATGATCTCCAGCTCGCGCTTGAGCTTCGGGGCCAGCTTGTCGGCGTTGGACAGCTTGTCCTCGGCGAACAGGCCCGCCTCGATGCGCTTGGCGAGCTCGACCTCCTGCTCGGCGTTGAGCAGGGGGACCTTGCCGATCTGCTTGAGGTAGTCCTTGACCGGGTCGGCGGTGGCGCCGGCCGCGGCGACCTGCTGGGCGGGCGCGTCGTCCTCGTCCTCGTCGGAGAGCACGAAGCCCGCGCTCTCGGCACCCTCGGGCTCGTCGGCGCCCTTGGGGGTGTCCTCGAGCACCTCCTCCTCGAGGACCTCGGCGTCGTCCTTCTTGGCGCTGGTCTTCTTGGCCGCCGTCTTCTTGGCGACGGTCTTCTTCGCGGGCGCCGCCTTCTTGGCGACCGCCTTCTTTGCAGCGACCTGCTTGGCGTCGTCCTCGACGGGCGTGTCGGCGGCGGGCGCCTCGGGGGTGGCGGTGGCGGTGGCCTTCTTGGCGGTCACCGTCTTCGCCGCGACCGTCTTGGTGGCGGTGCGCTTGGCCGGACTCTTCGCTGCGACGCTCTTTCGGGTGCGCTTGGGCTCCGCGGCACTGACCATCAGCGTCACACCCTCTTCCTCGAGGATCTGGTTGAGGCTGCGCAGTACGTTCTTCCACTGAGTGGCCGGAATCTGGTCAGCTTCGAAGGCCCGACGCACATCGTCGCCGGCGATCTGCCCCTCAGCCTTTCCCCGCTCAATCAGAGCCATGACAGAGACGGACTCGGCGATCTCCGGCGGGAGCGTACGGGATGTGCTGGCCGACACGAACAACCTCTCGGAACGTTGGAAAACGGCTTCCGGCCCCGTCCAGGACGGACAGGAGCCGACCGCCGGCTTGGGGATTGGGCCGACGGCGCGGGCGGGACCGGGAAGATGCACAGCGCCGCAAACGGCGTCCGTATTCCCTCCTCGGCTGTCACCTCTTAGGTCATCGCGCTGTTTCCCCGAGTGTTACGCCCAATCTGCGTGGTCCGAATCACACCCTGTAAGCACCCAAAGACGGTCAGACAGAGACATACGGGGTCACCCGTGGGTGAGATCGGGGCTTTTCCAAGATCTCCGCGGTCCGTGGCGCCGTCGGACCCCGCAGGATCCCGGAGATCCTGCGGGGTCCGACGGAGGCGGTTCGGCGGCCGAGCCATGCCCCAGGAGGGGGAGGCATCTCCCGGCCGCGCCGCCCGCGGGGTGCGGTCAGTGTTCGCGCGGCGCGGGCACCACGCGCTCCACCTCGGGGTGGACGGTCAGCAGTTGGCGCATGGCCGACTCGGCCGCCGTGCCGTCCCCGGCAGCGAGGGCGTCGACGATCCTGCCGTGGTGTGCCAGCGACGTCTCGTTCGGCCGGTCGCAGCCGGTCACCGGGCCGCCGGAGACCTGGAGGGCGGCCGAGACGATCCCGGAGAGGTGCTCCAGCATCCGATTGCCCGCAACCTGGATCAGCAGGGAGTGGAACTCGGCGTCGGCACGGGAGAAGGTGATGGCGTCACCCTGCCCCATGGCGTGGCCCATGATCTCCACCATGTCGGCGAGCCGCTGCTGGACGTCCTCGCGCCCGTGCCCGGCGGCGAGGCGGGCGGCGAGCGGTTCGATCGTCCAGCGCAGTTCGCTCAGCTCGCGGCGCTGGTCGTCGCGCTGCGGCCCGAAGGCGCGCCATTCGATGATGTCCGGATCGAGCAGGTTCCAGTCGCTGACCGGGCGCACACGCGTACCGACGTTCGGTCGGGCGCTGACCAGGCCCTTGGCCTCCAGGACCCGAAGCGACTCACGGACGACGGTACGGGAGACCTCGAAACGCTGGCCGATTTCCTCGGGCACCAGCGGACGGTCGGCGCCCAGGTCGCCGGAGACGATCATCTGGCCCAGCTGCTGGACGAGTTGGCCGTGCAGCCCGCGTCCGCGGCTGCCCGCGGCGCGTCGGCCCACGCGGCCCAGCTCGGGGTCCGCGCTCTCCCAGGCGGGGGCTCCGACGCGGTCGACCACGTGGGCCTCGGCGTAGGGGTAGCGGTCGAGATCGCCCGGGCCGGCCAGACCGGAGTCGGCGGAGCGGGCGGCGGTCATCATGGTGTGCGCAAGGGTACTCACGGATCCTTTGTCGGCGCCGTCTCCAACTCCCTTGAGGTCTTTGGTGAAAAGCACACGAAAGGGTGATCGCTCACCCCGTCGCAATTGACGCCTTATCGGAAAGAAATGGGCTTTCCCCAGGGAGTTGCGCACAGGGTAGGACGAAAGCGCGCGGAGGGTTGTCATCGGACCCTGCTGCGCAGGGTGGTGAGCAGATATGCGCAGAGCAGAGCGGTGAGCGACAACGTCAGGGCACCGCCGACGGGTTGGGCGATCACCCTCGCCGCGGCCCACAGATAGCGCTCTCCCCCGAAGGGCCACTGCAGCAGGAACACCTCGCGCAACCGCAGCGGAAGCCCGGCCGCCATCCGCACGGACGATCCTGCCAAGGCCTTCTGTACGAGCGGAACGACGACGACCGGTACGGAGACCACGGCCGCGAGTCCTGCCGTGGTGGACCGGAAGACGCCCGCGGCCAGCACTCCGGCCCAGGCACATCCGACGACGAGTCCGAGCCAACTTGCGCTCAGCGAGAGCCAGTCCATGGGAACTTGCATGAGCTCCCGTCCGTAGACGATGTAGAGCACCTCGGCGTCGCAGCCGACCGTGAGGAAGGCCAGCATCAGCGCGGTGGCCGTGGCGACGAGGAGTTTCGCGGCGAGCAGCCCCAGCCGACGGGGCACGGTGCCGCGATCCGCCGCAAGCGCGGGATGGCGGAACTCGTCGCCGAAGGCCAGCGCGCCGAGGAGTCCCGCACCGAGCGCGGCGGGCGGCAGCGGCAGCTCGCGCGGCCATGCGGCCACCAGGCGCGCCTGTGGTGTGTGTCCGACCCGGGCGAGGACGACGGCGGCGAGGGCGGACACGACGAGCACGACGGCCCCGGTGACGAACCCGGTGCCGATGCCGGCGGCGCGACGGATTTCGTAGCGCAGAGGACGCAGGGGGCTGGGAGCCGGGCGGACGGAGATGGGGGGCGGAAGGGAGGGCGGGCCGTCGAGGGCGCCTGCTTCAGCCGGGCGTACCGCCGGCGTCGGGGCGCGCCGCGACGTCACGCGTGACGGGGGTGCGGGGACGGGCGCCTTCAGCGCGCCGATCTCCCCGGGCGCGTCAGCCGCAACCGCGGGGGGCGCTTCGCAGGATGCGTCGGCCGGACTCGGGGAGGTCGGTTCGGCGCCTCCCGCGTCAGCCGGGGTCGAGCAGTGCGCTGCCGCGTCGGGCCCGAGGGGTCCGTCCGAGGCGTGCGGCTGGTCCGGCACCTGCGGCTCGTCGGCGGATTCCGGCCAGTCGACCGGGGGTTCCACCGCTCCGGGCCCCATGTCGCCGATCTCGTCGGCGAGTTGATGTACGAGGATGCCGTGGCGGAACGCGGTCTCTCCGACCTCGGCGCAACTGCTGCCGTAGACGGAGAGGCGGTTGCCGCCCTCGTGCACGACTTCGACGGAGCGATGGCCGGTGCGGGCTTCCTTGGTGAGCAGGGCGGCGAGGCGCACGACGTGCGGGCTGCGGACGGCGACGCGGGGGCGCAGCCGGGTGCGGGCGAAGTCCTCCGCGTCCTGGTCGGCGACGAGCCTGCCCCGCTCCAGCGTGACGACCCGGTGGGCACTGCGCGCGGCCTCCTTGGGGTCGGCCGTGGTGAGCAGGACCGTGCCGCCCTGGGCGGCGTGCGCGTGCAGCATGCCGTACAGCCAGCGGGCCTCGCGGGGGGAGAGACCGCCGGCGGGTTCGTCGAGTACGAGCGTGTGCGGGTCGGACAACAGGGCACAGGCCAGGCCGAGGCGGCGGTCCATGCCGCGCGAGAGGGTGCCGAGGCGTTCGTCGCGCAGGCTGACGAGGCCGACCACCTCGAGGACCTCGTCGGCGCGGCGGGCGGGAACTCCTGCGGCGGCACACAGCATGCGGAGATGGCCACGGACGGTACGGGCCGGGTGCCCCGGTACATCACCCAGGAGCACGCCGACTTCGCGCCCCGGATGGGGGATGCGGTGCAGGGGGCGGCCCTTGAAGTAGGTGATGCCACGGCCCTGTTGCAGTTCGAGCATGAGTTTGAGTGCAGTCGTCTTGCCCGCCCCCGGCGCGCCGAGCAGCGCAGTGACGCGGCCTGCGCGCACGTCGAAGGAGACGTCGTCGACCGCGGGCGGAAGCTCCTTGCGGGGATTGCTGGTCAATCCGTAGGCCTGGATCACCCGAAGCAAGATAGCGCGCTATGTCCGATTTTTCGGGTATAGCGCGGCCCGCTCTGCAGGCCGTGACCGGTCCGCCCGGCACCATGCCGTCACACTTCGGGGCGCAGCATCGGGGGGTTGAGCAGTGTGGCGCCGCCGGCCCGGAACAACTGGGCGGGGCGGCCGCCCTGGCGTGTGGTGGTCCCGCCGGTGGGGACGAGGAACCCGGGTGTGCCCGTCACCTTGCGGTGGAAGTTGCGCGGGTCGAGGGCCACGCCCCACACCGCTTCGTAGACCCGGCGCAGCTCGCCGACGGTGAACTCGGTGGGGCAGAACGCCGTGGCGAGGGACGAGTACTCGATCTTGGAGCGGGCGCGCTCCACGCCGTCGGACAGGATCTGGGCGTGGTCGAAGGCGAGCGGTGCCACCGGTTCGCCGTCTCGGCCGTAACCACCCTGCTGCAGCAGCTCCTCGACCGGCGCCCAGCGCGCGTTGCTGGCGTCGCCGCCCGCTCGGGGGGCGGGCAGGTCGGGGGCGAGTGCCAGGTGGGCGACGCTGACCACACGCATCCGCGGGTCCCGCTTGGGGTCACCGTAGGTCGCGAGTTGTTCCAGGTGGGCACCGTTGTCCTGGGCGGGAACGGCCGGGTCGTGGGCGCGCAGCCCGGTCTCCTCGGCCAGCTCGCGTGCGGCCGCCTGCGCCAGATCCTCGTCGGCCCGTACGAAGCCGCCGGGGAGCGCCCAGCGCCCCTGGAACGGTGGTTCGCCCCTGCGTACCGCCAGCGCGCACAGGGCATGGCGGCGCACGGTCAGCACGACCAGGTCCACGGTGACGGCGAAGGGCGGAAAGGCTGACGGGTCGTAGGGCATGCGGCGATCATAGTCGTCTGCCTGACGATAAACACTCCTTTCGCCGGCCGCTTCGACGGCTGATCCACTTCGGTCCGGTATGAGACGCACCCCCTGGCTCCGGGTGCTGTGCGGTGGTACGTCGTCCCAGGTCACACTCCCAATTGCAGCCCGTCGGCGGCCTCCTCGACCATGGCGAGGCCGAGGCGGCTGACCCGTACGGAGAAGGGAGCCCCGGCGATGCGAAGTCCCCTCAGGACGATCTCGCCCAGCGGGGCACTGTGCATGGGCCGCAGCGTGATCGTCCCGGCCGGAGCGTCCGGACGGATACCCGCGAGAGTCACCAGCAGCAGCACACCGGCGGCCGCCGCGGTGGCCGCCGGACGACACGCCGCCGGGTGCGGGAGGGGAGCGCTCGCGGCGGTGCGCTGCTCCCCCGCGTACATCTCGGGCAGCCGGTACCCAAAGCTCTCGGCCGCCGCCAGGGCGCCTGTCAGCAGCGAACCTGCCTCCTTCTCGTAGCCGACGGCGGCCAGGCCCGCGACGGCGATCGCCGTCTCGTGGACCCGCACGGCGCCGCTGCGGTGGCCGAACGGGTTGTAGCCGGCTTCCTTCACGCCCAGTCCGCGCAGCCCCCAGCCCGAGTCCATCGCTGGGCCGCCGAGCAAGCGGGCGAGCTGTTCGGTCTGCACCTTGTCGAGCAGCCCGGGGGCCGGCTCGCCACCGCCGAGCAGACCGGTGTCCAGGAGATGGGCGGCGGCAGCACTCAGGTACGGCAGCGGGGTGCCGTCGGGGGCTCGAGCGGCGGCCGGCCTGCCGCCACTCCGGTCGTCGACCCAGAAGTCCTCCCTGAACTCCGCCCGCAGCATCTGGGCCCACTGCCGCAGCTCGGCGCCGCCCGGCCTCCCGCAGCCATCGAGCAGATCGGCGCCCAGCAGGGCCGCACGGTGGGCGTGGGCCTGCGTCTCGCAGCGGACGGGACCGCCGGGATGCGGGTCACTCAGGTAGGTGCCCTCGCCGACGGCGGTCCGCAGCCAGGCCAGACAGCGCTCGGCCGCCGGCAGCAGTTCCTCCGTCTCGGCCTCGGGGAGGCCCCAGCGGCGGGCCTCCGCGAGGAGCGCGGGGAAGAGCAACGTGGCTTCCGTGCCGGTACAACCTGGTGGCAGATGGATGCCCGCGTCCCGTCGCGGCCCGGGGATCATGCCGGACTGCGGCCCCGCACCCTGGAGTTGGGTGCGCGCGAGGGTGCGCAGCGTGCCTATGGCGAGCCGGGTCCCGAGGGGCAGCGTCATCCGCGCCGCCGCCAGTGCCTCGGCCGGGGCCGGACCGCACCGCCAGGGGGCTCCTGCCGCGAGTTGTATGTCGGAAGGGTGGGCGGGGTCGCGCAGCAGCAGGGCATGGAGGTCCTCGACGCTTGTCCGCAGCAGCGGCTGGACCCTGGGATCGTCACCGGACCCCCTGGCGGCGGCGAGAGGGCTTGTGGCCGTGCGGCGCACGGCCCGGACAGGGCCCGCTCCGTCCGGCCGTACCCTCAGCTCCACGCTGGTGCTGCCGCCGGGGGACAGCTCGAACTCCCAGCGCAGCAACCCCGCGGAGGCCAGTGCGTCCGCGGGCGGCGGATCTGCCGTGACCGACGAGTTCCCGATGGCGCCCGACCAGCGCAGGCCCGAGTCGTGGACAGTGGCGGGCAGTTCGGGCCCAGCGGTGCCGGACGCGATGGCGCCCAGGTCGGCCAGGTCCGTGCCGAGGGCGACTTCGAGAGGCACACGCAGGGGGCGCCGGGCCGCACTGTGCAAGGTGATGCGCTCCGTCCCGTCCGCATGGCGCATCCGCTCCACGACGAGGTCGGGGTCCGGGCCGGAGTGCGGCGAGGCACGCAGCGTGCCCACGAAGCGGGCCCGGTCGGACGAGGTCATCCGGGCTTGCACCGCCAGCGGTTCGCGCCCGGCCACGCGGACCTGGCAACGGGAGAGCACGCGTCGGCCCGCCCGGTAGAACCCTTCCAGCCCCTGACCGGTCATCTGCCCGTCCTCCGGCGAGATGGCCATCCCAGGGAGCGCGACGCAGATCATGGCGGTGTGCGTGGACGGCAGTTCGACGGACCGGCGGGACGTCGGCGGCGTTGCGGCTCGGGACGGTGGAGTTGCTCCTGGGGGCGAGAAGGTGGACGGGCGGGGCGTCTGGCCCGAGGGTGAGCTCAGGAACCGACCCTGGCCTGAAGGTGACGGCAGTGCGCGTTGCCGATCTGTGAGTGGCTCGGGCGGCCGGGTCGGGGCGGCCGACCCGGGCGGGGGCTGATCCGGGTGCGTCGGCCTGGACGCAGAGGGGCTCGGCTCGGTCGGCTCGAGTGCACAGCGCCCGGGGTCGTGCAGACGAACGGCGGTGAGGCCCCGGTCGGTCGGCCTGCCAGGGAGACGATCCTGATAGGCCGCCCCGATGGTCGACCCGGGTCGTTCCGTCACCCCGGGTGGGTACCGGTCCTGGCCGCTCGGTGCAGAGGCTGGTGTGCTGGCGGCCACGGACCACGCGTCGCGCCGACCGGCAGGGCCCGCGTGGGTCGGCAGGGGGGCGCCGGCCCCGGGAGACTGCGTGGGCCGGTTTGCGCCGGAAGTGTCGTCGCCGGCAGCGGAGGGCGGAGTCGGCTGATGCATGGGGCGGCTTCTTCTGCGCTCGGTGCACCTCGGGCGTATGCGGCGCCGGGTGGGAGGATCCGGACGGACGTGGACTGTGTGGCGGCCCCACCCATCCAGGCGTTCCGCCACTCAGGTGAACGGAAGAGCAGTCCTCCGGGTCACGCCCGCGACGGGTCCGCCCGGATGGTCGGCGGTGACGCTGATCGCCCCCAGCCAATTGTGGTTCCCTCGCGCGGAGCGTCCCGCGGCTGCCGTCGGTCCGGCCGCAACGACCATCGCTCGCCCCATACCTGCTCACGACTGCTCCCCTGTGCCGTCGCTTCGGGTACGCAGGCCTTCGGGGCACTGGTCGCCGCGGCGCGCAGCGCCCTTCCCGGGGGTGCGCGGACGGGTGCGACCAGTCCGTGCGGAGCCGGGACGGGTGCCGCTTGCCACTGCCGTCCGCGGGCGCGGGACGCTCGCGCCACTCCCCCGGTCCTCCGCCCTCGCCGAACGGGAGTGGCTGCGGACCGTGCCGCTCAAGCGGACTCGGCGTCGCGGGCGGGAAGCCTCCTCCGACCTCGGATCCGACACCGATTGCGACACAGATTCCGACTCCGACTCCGACACCGGCCCCGGCTCCGGCTCCGGCTCCGGCTCCGATCCTGAGACCGATTGCGAGACCGATTCCGACACCAGCTCCGCCTCGACGTCCTGGTCCGTCACCGGCTCTGCGCTTCCCGTTGTGCCCTGCGGCTGCTCGACTGCCGTCCGCCCCCGGTCCTGCCGCTCCGCTCGCAGGCAGCGGCGGATCGACTCCGGGTCCAGCCCCTCGTTGCAGGCCTGGTGCAGCAGGCGTGCGAAGAGGTAACCCGGATCCGCGCCGAGTGCCATGGCGAGTGCTTCCCGGGCCTCCAGGTCGTCACCCGTGGACCAGGCGACCCAACCGGCCAGTGTCAGCGGTGCCGCCGCGTGTTCGCCGTAGGGTCCGACGCACCTGCGGGCCAGGGCCCGCCAGAGCCTGAGGGCGAGCGCGGCCTCCTCGCCCTCCATCCACTCGGCCGCTCGGTCCCGGGTCGCACGGTCCTGCAGGCCGAGAATCAGGGTTGCGGCTTCGTCATGTGCGAGCAGTTCGTCGTCGCGGAGGTCCGCCGTGAGCGTGCCGGACACGGGCGGTGCGCCCGCAAGTCGGCGCATGATCTGCGCGGACAGCTCCAGTGTCTCCGCGGCGACACCCTCGCGGCCGGCGCCGTCGAGGATCCTGGGGACCAAAGCCATGCTCGCGGCATCCAGGGCACTCTCCTGCTCCAGGGCGGCCGCGGTCTCCCAGGGCAGCAGCCGGGCCCGCAGTTCCCGCAGAGTGCCCCGTACCTGCAGGCCGGCATAGGTGGCGGCGGCGGCCAGCACTGAGGTGCCGGGCAGGCCCATGGGCAGTCCTTCGGGCGGACAGCACGCCTCGTTCCCGCAGCAGTACGACCAGAAGCGGCCGTCCGAGATGCACAGCGCCTCGATCACCGGCACATCGAGCTGTCCGCACTCGACGCGCAGTTTCTGCGCCAGCGGGCGCAACCGCTCCATGACCTGCCGACCCGTTTCACCTTTCGCCGGTTCCTGGCAGAGGTACGCGACCATCTGTTCGGGCCGGCCGCCCCTGCGCTCACTGCCGGTGACCAGCCCGTGGGCCAACTGCTGGGCGACGGCCGCCCAGTCGTCGGCACTCGCCGGAATGCCGAGCCGGGCACGGCCGCCGAAACGGCCGCGGCCGTCCCTGTCGTGCAGGGCGACCAGGACGATGCTTTCCTCGGGCCGGTACCCCAGCAGATAGGGCAGGGCATCGGCCAGTTCGGCCGGGGTGCGCAGCGTGACCTGGTGCTCGGGGCCATGACTGTCGTAGGCGGTGCAGTCGACGTGGTCCGGGCGGCACGGACGCTCCTCGTGTGCGTCTTGTGCACCGTGCTTGCCCTGCGCATCGCGCCCGCCGCGGTCGTCCGAAGCGGCCGGGCCGACGTGCTTTTCCCGGCCGGGTCCGTCGTGGCGCTGGGCGCCTTCGCGTCCGGTGGCCTTGCCGTTTTCGGGGGATCCAGTGGTTTCGCCGTGGTTCGTCATGCGCAGACGATCTCGCGGATCGCGATATTCCGGTCTGCCCTGTGGATAAGTCAGGTCAGGGACACGTCAGGCAGCCCTCTCCTCCACAGGCCTGGGCCGGGCTTGTCGGTGGCGTCCTGTTTGATGGGATGCATGGAGCACACGAGCAACGCGGAACTCCGGGCGGCCGCGGACGCGGTCCTCGCCCGCCTCGTCGGGGACGCCATGGGCGCGGCCCGGCTGCGCGAGGACCAGTGGCGCGCGATCGAGGCGCTGGTCGCCGACAGACGCCGAGCGCTCGTCGTGCAGCGCACGGGGTGGGGCAAGTCCGCGGTCTACTTCGTGGCGACGTCGCTGCTGCGGGCCAGGGGCAGCGGGCCCACGGTCATCGTCTCCCCGCTGCTCGCGCTGATGCGCAACCAGGTCGAGGCCGCAGCCCGGGCCGGTATCCATGCGCGGACGATCAACTCCTCGAACACCGAGGAGTGGGACACCGTTCAGGACGAGATCGCCGCGGGTGAGGTCGACGTCCTGCTGGTCAGTCCGGAGCGCCTCAACAACCCGGACTTCCGGGATCAGGTGCTGCCCAAGCTCGCCGCCGCCACCGGGCTCCTGGTGGTGGACGAGGCCCACTGCATCTCCGACTGGGGGCATGACTTCCGTCCGGACTACCGGCGGCTGCGCACCATGCTCGGCGATCTGCCGCCGGGCGTCCCGGTGCTCGCGACCACTGCCACCGCCAACGCCCGCGTGACAGCCGACGTCGCCGAACAGCTCGGCACCGGGGGCTCGTCGGACGCCCTGGTGCTCCGGGGCCCGTTGGACCGGGAGAGCCTGAGCCTGAGCGTGCTGCGGCTGCCGGACGCCGCACATCGCATGGCCTGGCTCGCCGATCACCTGGGCGAGTTGCCGGGTTCCGGGATCATCTACACGCTCACCGTGGCCGCGGCCGAGGAGGTCACCGCTTTCCTGCGGCACCGTGGTCACACGGTCGCTTCCTACACGGGCAGGACCGAGAACGCCGACCGGCAGCAGGCCGAGGACGATCTCCTCGCCAACAGGGTGAAGGCCCTGGTCGCCACCTCGGCGCTGGGCATGGGTTTCGACAAACCGGATCTCGGATTCGTGGTGCACCTCGGCTCGCCGTCCTCGCCCATCGCCTACTACCAGCAGGTGGGCCGCGCCGGACGCGGGGTCGAGCACGCGGAGGTGCTTTTGCTCCCGGGGAAGGAGGACGAGGCGATCTGGGAGTACTTCGCGTCGCTCGCCTTCCCGCCGGAAGACCTGGTGCGCCGTACTCTCGACGTCATCGCGCGCGCGGACAAGCCCTTGTCACTGCCGGCCCTGGAGCCCTTGGTCGAACTGCGCCGCTCCCGCCTGGAGACCATGCTCAAGGTGCTCGACGTGGACGGGGCGGTCAAGCGGGTCAAGGGCGGCTGGATTTCCACGGGGCAGCCGTGGACGTACGAGGCGGAGCGGTACGAGTGGGTCGCGCGGCAGCGCAGGACCGAGCAGCAGGCGATGCGGGAGTACTCCTCGACGACCGACTGCCGCATGGAGTTCCTGCAGCGCCAGCTGGACGACGAGGGCGCCAAACCCTGCGGCCGCTGCGACAACTGCGCGGGGGCACGGTTCACCACGGACATGTCCACGACCGCGCTGGACGCGGCACGTGTCGATCTCGGCCGGGCGGGCGTCGAGGTGGAGCCACGCCGTATGTGGCCGACCGGCCTGCCGGCGATCGGCGTCGACCTCAAGGGACGCATCCCGGTCGGTGAACAGGCCGCCCCTGGGCGGGCGTTGGGTCGCCTGTCGGACATCGGCTGGGGCAACCGGCTGCGGCCGATGCTGGCCGCACAGGCCCCGGACGGCCCCGTGCCGGAAGACGTGGCGAAGGCCGTTGTGGGCGTACTCGCCGACTGGGCCAAAGGACCGGCAGGCTGGGCCCCGGGAGCAGCCGACCCGCAGCCGCGCCCGGTGGGTGTGGTCACCGTGTCCTCGCACACCCGCCCGCAGTTGATCAACTCCCTGGGTGCGCGTATCGCGGAGGTCGGCAGACTGCCGTTGCTCGGCTCCGTGGAATACACGGGCGACGCGGCCCACGTCTCCCGGAGCAACAGTGCACAACGCCTGAAGGCCCTGGCCGGCACGCTGACCGTGCCGCCCGCCCTCGCCTCCGCTCTCGCCGAGGCCGGGGGTCCGGTGCTCCTCGTGGACGACTTCACCGAGACCGGCTGGACGCTCGCGGTCGCGGCCCGGCTGCTCCGACGTGCCGGTGCGCAGGGGGTGTTGCCACTCGTCCTGGCCGTCCAGGGCTGACCGCGAACCGAAGCACGCCGCTCGGCGGCCTCGCCTTGAAACCCTCCACTCCAACGGTGCACGAACTCGAGGTGAACGGTCGGCGCATGCGTCGTGACGCAACGTACTGGGTAGGGATATAAACCGCACACCGCCGCGTTTCGGTCAGTGGCCCCAATTGCTCGTTGCCGCATCCAAGTTCGACAGGAAGAATTGAACTCCGCTCCCCGCACGGCTCGTCCGTGGTCCGGTAGGGCTCTGCTGCGGCGTGCGCTCCCCTGAACATGACCCCGCCCCCGTGTGGGCGCGTAGCCGAAGGGAGGACCGTGACCTTCGGATTCGCTCCGTCCTCGGCGGCATCCACGTCGACGTCTGCCGACCTGTCCGCCGCATCCGCCAACCCTCTCACCCGCATGCTCGAACCCGCGGAGTGGGCCGCCGCCGGAATTCCTCTGCTGCGCAATCCCCGAGAGGTCGTCAGCGGACTCCATTCCCGGCATCACCCAAGGCCCGCGACCGCGGTGGTGGCCGTCCTCGACCCGGACGAACGCGTGTGCGCGAGCGCCTCGTTCACGCGCCGCCCGGCTCCCGCCGACGGCTGGATGTTCCGCAACACACTGCTTGCGCAGCTTCGCCGGGTCATCCCGCACGACCTGCGGCGCCGCACACCGGTGCGCACCGCGGTGCTGCTCTACTGCCGTGAGGGCGACGCGCGTTGGACCGAGGAGGACGGCGCCTGGATGTGGGGCCTGCGTGACGCGTGCACACTGCACGGGCTGCGCTGCGGGGCGTACATCACCCTGACCCGGGACGGCTGGCAGGTGCTCGGGGAGGGCCGTGGCGGGCGCCGCCCCAACGCGGACTCCTCACCGGAGCCCTTCGGCATATCCGAGGTGCCGCCTCCGCTGCCCCGCACCGGTGGTGCCGCCTCGGAGGTCCTGCGCCGCGCCGCAGCCCGCTGAGAACACCGACGGGTCACGCCCGACCGACCAGCACACTCCCTTCGTACGCCGAGTGAGCAGCGCACCGCACGAGGGGAGTTGCACACACACCGGTCAGGGCCGTCCGTCGGCACTCCGAGCAATCACCGCCGCACACCCTGGAGACGTTCGCTGCAAGAACGACGGACGGACGCCCGGCGCGCCGACGCTCGCTCTCGTCCGTCACACGACAGGAGCAGGCGCAAGGGCGCACCGGGCGTCCCGGCCGTATCTGCGCACGCCGAAACGCCCACTGTGCCGATGCCGCCACAGCGGCGTCCTCGTCGCTCCGGTGCCCCCGTGGACGTACCGGAAGAGACTCAGACGCCCGCGCCCAGCACCGAGTTGATCTGCTGCGGGTCGCCGCAGACGATCAGCAGGGCTCCGGCCCGGGTGAGGGCCAGCGGAAGGGCAGAGGCGGCTGCCGCGTCGGAGCCGCCGTTGACGGCGACCACGACCACGGGGCGCGAGGCGGCGCGACCGGCGACAGAGGCGTCCGTGTAGAAGACGTCGTCGCCCGCGTCGTGCTGCGCCCAGTAGGAGGCTTCACCGAAGGACAGCTCGTGGGCGGCCCACGGGTGCTGTTCACCGGTGGTGATCACCAGTACGTCGCCGGGGGCACGACCCGAGTCCAGAAGCAGGTCCACGGCTTCCTCGGCGGCGTCGAGTGCGCCCTCCGCCGAGGCCGGGATCAGCTGGATCTGCGGGGTGGCCGAAGCAGTGGCGGCGGCCGGGACCGAGGGTCCGGGCGTGGCCACGGCCACGTCACGCGACGCGCGCTGCACCGGCGGCGTGGGCCGGAGCGGACCTGGACGACCGGGACGCGGCGGAGCCGCGGGACGGGGACCGGGTACGGGACGGGGGGTCGGCGCGGTGCGGCCGCTGGCCGGCGTGGCGCGGGGACCCTGGGCACTCTCGTGAATCTGAGGCTCCTCGGGAATGAGAGGCATGGGCTGATATTTATCAAACGTTGGTGCGGCTCGCGTCGGCGGGTGGCACATGAGCGCGAGCGGATTCGTCAGAAGTCGAAGCCGAGCTGACCCTCGATTTCCGGAACGCCTCCGTCCGCCCAACTGCGGACCTTCTTGAGATGTCGCCACTGGGGCAGCGCATCAAGATACGCCCACGACAACCGGTGGTACGGGGTGGGGCCCCGCTCCGCCAGTGCGGCCTTGTGCACGGGCGACGGATACCCGGCGTTGTCCGCAAAACCGAAGTCTGCATGGTCGATACCCAGTTCGGCCATCATTTTGTCGCGCTGAACCTTGGCGATCACCGAGGCCGCCGCAACCGCCACGCACGACTGGTCGCCCTTGATGACCGTACGGACCTGCCAGGGCGAGCCCAGATAGTCGTGCTTGCCGTCCAGGATGACCGCGTCGGGACGGACCGGCAGAGCCTCCAGGGCGCGGCCGGCCGCCAGGCGCAGTGCCGCGGTCATGCCCAGCTCGTCGATCTCCTCCGGCGAGGCGTGACCCAGTGCGTACGAGGTCACCCACTTCTGCAGTTCCACGGCAAGAACAGTGCGCCGCTTGACGGTGAGCAGCTTGGAGTCGGTGAGGCCCTCGGGTGGCCGACGCAGTCCCGTGATCGCCGCGCAGACGGTGACGGGGCCGGCCCACGCACCGCGCCCCACCTCGTCGACACCGGCAATGATCTTCGCTCCGGTCGTGGCGCGAAGGGAGCGCTCGACGGTGTGTGTAGGTGGTTCGTACGGCATGGCGCCCTCAGCCTACGCCCCGCGGATCACCCGGCGACACCCCGGCTCCCCCTCTCACTTCAGGACGACGGCTCTCCGCACTCAGTCGATGCCCGGTCGCAGCAGCGGAACCATCAACTGGTCGATCATCTCCTCGAGATCACGATCGTCCCATTCGCTTCCGCGCAGCTTGGAGCGGTACATCATCATGGCCGGGATGGCATCGAAGACATAGCTGTTCGCCGCGTCGGGCCGCACCTCGTTCCGCTCTATTCCACGCGTGATGACCTCTCGAAGCAGCTTGATGGTGGGCTCCACGATCCCCTCGAAGATCACGCCATGAAAGCGCTCCGCCTGAATCGGATCGCATTCGTGAATCACGGAGCGGACCGCGAAACCCGGTCGCGAGAACATCGCCTCACGCGCCTGCCGGCACAGTGCGAGCAGATCTTCACGCACGCTGCCGAGGTCGGGCGCCTCCTCTATCCGCGGGAGCCCGGCCTGCAGGGCGTCAGCGACGAGATCCTCCTTGGACGGCCAGCGCCGATAGACGGCGGCCTTGCCGGTCTGGGCGCCGGCGGCGACGCCCTCCATGGTGAGGCCGTTCCAGCCGACCGTGCTGAGTTGTTCCAGGGCGGCATCGAGGATCGCGCGTTCGAGTACGGCGCCGCGCCGACGGAGGGAGGCCGCCTGAGCGGGGGCGGCCGTCCAGCGCGAAGTAACCATCTGCGTATCTCCAGCGAGCAGGGGGAGCGGAGTTTTCGTGGGGCGGGAGAGCACCAGGTGGCAGCAACGGGGGATTCGCCACGTGACACCAATTTAAGTGAACGCTTGCGTTCACTATCGGGGACTCACTACGGTTGACGCGACAGTGAACGCGAGCGTTCACTAACGCACTTGTGGGGGACCCATAGTGACAACCTCTCAGTTGATCAAGGAACAGAAGCCAGGTGCGGCTCGCCGGGAGGGACATCCCGGCATTGCGCTCGCAGTCATCGCGGCCTGCCAACTCATGGTGGTACTCGACGCGACGATTGTGAACATCGCGCTCCCGCACATTCAAGACGCTCTGCAGTTCAGCACGACCGACCTCACCTGGGTCGTCAGCGCCTACACGCTCACCTTCGGCGGCCTGCTGCTTCTGGGCGGCCGCGCCGGTGACATCCTCGGCCGCCGCCGGGTCTTCATGACCGGCATCGTGCTGTTCACCTTCGCCTCGCTGCTCGGCGGACTCGCCCAGGAACCCTGGCAGTTGCTGGCCGCGCGCGTCCTGCAGGGCATGGGTGGCGCAATTGCGTCTCCCACCGCGTTGGCGCTCATCACCACCACGTTTCCCGAAGGCCCCGAGCGCAACCGGGCGTTCGGCGTCTTCGCCGCGGTCTCCGCGGGTGGTGGCGCGATCGGTCTGCTGGCCGGCGGCATGCTCACCGAGTGGCTCAACTGGCGCTGGGTGTTCTTCGTCAACCTGCCGATCGGCATCCTGATCACCCTGCTCGCGCCGCTCTACATCAGCGAGTCCGAACGACACACGGGCCGCTTCGACATCGCCGGGGCCGTGACCTCGACGGCAGGCATGGCCTCCCTCGTCTACGGTTTCATCCGCGCAGCGGACGACGGCTGGCGGGACAGCCTGGCCATCGGCTCCTTCGGCGCCGCCGTGGTCCTGCTGGTGGCCTTCGCGCTCATCGAGTCCCGGGCCAAGGAGCCGATCACTCCGCTGCGGATGTTCGCCGACCGCAACCGCTCCGGAACCTACGTGATCATGTTGAGCCTGGCCGCGGCGATGTTCGGGATGTTCTTCTACATCGTTCTCTTCGTGCAGAACGTGCTGGGGTACAGCCCGATCCGGGCCGGTCTCGCGTTCCTGCCGGTGACCGTCGTGATCGCGCTCGGCGCCGGGCTGTCCCAGCGGTTCCTGCCGGTGCTGGGGCCCAAGCCGTTCATGCTCACCGGCTCGGCTCTCGCGGTGATCGGACTGGCCTGGCAGACCCTCATCAGCTCCGGCAGCTCGTATGCCGGCGGAGTGCTCGGTCCGATGCTGGTCTTCGGCTTCGGCATGGGCCTGAACTTCGTGACGCTGACGGTCACAGCGGTCTCCGGTGTCGCCCAGCACGAGGCGGGCGCGGCCTCCGGACTGCTCAACGCCACACAGCAGGTGGGTGGTTCGCTCGGCCTGTCCATTCTGACGACGGTGTTCGGGTCGGCCAGCAAGGACGAGGCTCAGAAGCAGCTGCCGAAGTTCCTCGCCAACGGTTCGGCGCAGCAGAAGGCAGAGTTCGCCAAGACGCACCAGCTGCCCGGCACCTGGGGACACGAGGTGCTCGCCCAAGGGATTTCCATGGGCTTCGTGGCGGCCGCGGCCATGGCCGTACTCGCCTTCGGCACCGCCTGGTTCGTGATCCGGGTCCGCAAGAGCGACCTGGAGGCACTCGCCGGCACGGCGGGAGCGACGGTCGGCTGAAACAACCGCTCCTCCACGGGGCCGCGGAGGGCCGGACCGAGTCCGGGGGACCGACGGCGAGGACGTCGGTCCGGCCCTCCGCACACGTTCCGCAGGGCACAGCAAGCTCAGGGTGGAAAGCACCGCCCACACGACCACGAACTGCACGACCACCCCCGGACCTTTCGCGCGTCAGGTGCAGTACACCCGCTCCTGCGCCACACGGCTGATGTCACCACAACGGACGCGCGGTCACGCAGAGTTCCCGATGAGCACAGAGAGTTTCCAGCGGCATCTCCGGGCAAGCTGCACAAGGCCGCGGAGGGTTCAGACCGACGGTGTCCGGACGGTCGGCACCCAGTCCGGCAGTGCCTCCGTCCGCCCTGCCCACTCGGCAGGCGGCAGGCCGCCCTTCCCGGCGGCGAGCACCCCGCCCACGATGGCGCAGGTGGTGTCCACGTCACCACCGACCTGCGCGGTCGTCCAGAACGCCTCTTCGAAGTCCCCGAGGGCACGTGCGGCCGACCAGAGCGCGAAGGGCACCGTGTCATGGGCGGACGTACGCCGTCCGCAGCCCAGTACGGCCGCGACGGTGCCGGCGTCGGCGTAGTCGAGCATGTCCCGTGCGCGCCGCAGGCCCGCGCCGACGGCGCTCTTCGGGACGAGTGCGACGACTGCGTCGAGGAGCGCTTCCGGGCTCGGCGGGCCGTCGGGGGCGGCGACCAGCGCGGCGGCCGCCGCAACCGCCATGGAGCCGACGACGGCCTCGCGGTGCTGGTGCGTGGGGTACGCGGAGATCTCCGCCTGATGCGTCGCCTGCTCCGGGTCGTCCGCGTACCAGGCGCCCAGCGGGGCGATCCGCATGGCCGCTCCGTTGCCCCAGGAACCCTGTCCGTTGAAGAGCTCGGCGGCCAGCTCGCGCCAGTCCCCGCCCTCTCGGACCAGCCGCAGCAGACGGTTGACCGCGGGACCGTACCCCCGGTCGAAGTCATGGTGGTGGGCGAAGGAATGCGCCAGGGCGTCCTGGTCTATGCGGTGGTGGGCGGCCAGGACCGCGACCACGGAGCAGGCCATCTCCGTGTCGTCGGTCCACTGCCAGGGGCCTGGCGGCAGCTCGCGACGCTGCAGCAGCGGGTAGTTCACCGGTACGAAGAACTGGGAGCCCAGTGCATCCCCCACCGCCAGTCCACGCAGGCTGGCCACGGCGCGGTCCAGGCGCCCGTCGGAAGAGGAGTCAGGGGTCATTGCTCTGCCACTCTATCCGGTGATCCCGTACGGTTCCGGATCTCGCCAGCGTTCGAAAGGCCGGTCAAGCACGTACTTGCCGTCGTCCCCGAGAACGAGCATCCGCATCTCCGCGTTCCCCGGATTCGACAGCGACTCGAATTCTGCGACCGTCCAGTGGAACCAGCGCATGCAGAACAGCCGCATGGCCAGGCCGTGGGTCACCAGCAGCACGTTGGACGGGTGGTCGGGGGCCTCGAAGCTGCGGTACAGGCTCTCCAGGAAGCCGCCGACCCGGTCGTACACGTCGGCACCGGACTCCCCCTGGGCGAAGCGGTAGAAGAAGTGGCCATACGCGTCCCGGTAGGCCTTCTGGAGGCGTACGTCGTCGCGGTCCTGCCAGTTTCCCCAGTCCTGTTCGCGCAGCCGGGGCTCTTCCCGCACCCGTATGAGCTCGGGATCGAGATGGAAGGCGCGCAGGGTCTCATGGGTGCGGCGGTACGGCGACACGTACACGCTGACGCGCTCACGGCCGAAGACCTCGCGCAACCGCTTGCCGGTCTCCTCGGCCTGCTGCCAGCCCCGCTCGGTCAGGGCGAGCGCATGGTCGGGCTCCCGCTCGTAAACGGTGTCATCAACATTGCCCGTTGACTCTCCGTGCCGGACAAGGACGATGCGCCGTGGTCGTGCCATGCCAAAACCCTAGATCGGGTGACGGCCGATCGAGCACTCGTACAGCCCCCATACGGCGTAGGTCACACACTTCCTGCACCTCTGGCCGCACCAAGCTGCTCGATTACCGCGTCCAGTTTCCAAACCGAACGTTTCAGACCGTCCAGGTCGGCTCCAGCTCAATGATGTCGCCCGTGAGGGCCGCGATGTCCGCCTCCGTCTGGGCCCGCAGGGCGAGCCGCTCCACGCGCTCCGTGCGGTATTTGCCGTGTTCGGCGGCCGATCGCCACATGGACAGCACCAGGAACTCGTGGCCCGGGGCTTCGCCGAACAGGCCCCGGATCATGCCGGGAGAGCCGGCCATGGCCGGGTTCCAGACCTTCTCCTGCATCAGCGTGAAGTGCTCGGCCCGTTCCTCGTGCACCCGGCAGAGGGCGACCCGCAGCAGGTCAGCGTCCGTGAACCGCGGCTCGAAGCCGGTCTTCACGTCGAAGCGGTAGTCGAAGAGCTTGACCTGGGCGTCCTTGAAGGTGCCCGACTGGGCCGCTGCAAGCCGATCATGGGAACGGGCCATGAAGGAGTCGTAGAAGGCACGGCTCTCCCAGAAGGCAAAGATATGGGCCACTCCTGTGCGTCCCCGGCTCCAGCCACCGCCTTGTCCCCGAAACCCCGGCTCCCCCAGAAGCCCCGCCCACTTTCGCTGCCCCCGCTCGAAGCCGCGGCGGTCCACCACGGTGCAGCGAATCCACTTGACCAGCACCGCGCCATGGTAAGGCCACGGAGCGTGGCGCCGGTCACGCTCCGGTGGACAGCTCCGGCGCACACCTGCACGCGCGCGTGGCAGGATGGACAACAGGCCCAGTCCGTCGCGCAGTTCGGACGGACGGGGGCACACGGGGAGACGGGGAAGGGGAGGTCCGGTGACCGGCATCAACAAGGGGATCCGCAAGGTCGAGGTCGCGCTCAAGTGGGACCCCAGTCCGGCGGGACAGGCGGACACCGATCTCGACATCGTCGCCGCCACCTACCCGGCGGGCGACGCGTACGGCGATCCCGCCTATGTGGTGCACTTCGACAGCCGTTCCCCGGACGGCACGATCTACCTCAACCGGGACAGCAAGGACGGCAAGGGCTTCGGCTGGGACGAGGTCATGACGCTGGAGCTGGAACGGCTCAGCGAGCGGTACGCGCGCGTGGTGGTCGGCGTCGTCATCCAGCAGCGCACGGCGCCCCGGACCTTCGTCGGCGTGATCAACCCGGGGCTGCGCATACGGGAGGGCTACACCGTCCTGGCCGAGGACGACTTCGGCGGCGTCCTCGGGGCCACCGCGGCGACGGTCGGGGAGTTCATACGGGACGAGTCCGGCGAGTGGACGTTTCGTCCCGGGGTCCACGGCTTCGAGGACGACCCGGCGTCGTTCACCCGGGACATGGGCCGGGCACACCAGCCCTGACCTCCGGTCAGCGGGCGGCCCATCCCGGGACCGTCGGCAGCACCTTCTCGGCGACGCGGAACAGGGCCGTGTCGTCGGGCGTAGCGAAGTCCTGGCGCCAGATGGAGACTTCGAAGTAACCGCCGCCGTCCTTGGCGTCCCGGGCGACCAGCAGGCTGCGGGCGATACCGCCAGGACCACTCTTGGCCTTGCCGCCTCCGAGGTTGAAGCTCAGGGCGATGGTCCGGTCCGAGTAGACGACCGCCGGATGTCCGAGCACCGTCTTCTTCTCGGCGCCGGTGCCCAGCAGGCCGGCCATGTCGGCCACGCCGAGATCGTCGTTTGATGCCGAGAGCCTCAGGGAGTACGTCTTCAGGTCGACGTCCGCCTCGGGGGTGGTGGTTTTCGTGCCGTCGGCCGAGGTGATCGTGCTCTCGTTGCCGTCGGCGGTCTCCGCGTGCTCGTCCGGTGTACCGAGCAGCGCGGGCAGGTCCGGGCGGTTGAGTGCCGTGCAGAGCCGGGCCCCCGAGACCGGCTTCGACGGCTTGCTGTCGTGCGTGGCCGTGCAGGTGGCCGGCCCGCGTTCGGCGGACGCCTTCGAGTCCAGATCCAGCGCCCACAGGAGCCCTGCGAGGCCCCCGACCACCACAATCGCGGCGATCACCTGAGCCGCGACGTTCACGGGCTTCCCAGCCTCGCTCGTTGCTCTTTTGGAGTCGGCGAAATCGTCGACCATGTCCCCCACGTTCCCCACCCTGCCGTTCGCGCCGGTCGTGCGCGGAGGGAGCCTAGCCTGTGATCGTCCCGTGGAGGAACAAGTTTTCGCATCGGTGTGAAACGCCGGGGGCGGCGGAGCCGTGAAACGCTCCGCCGCCCCCGACAGCTGGTCCAGTACCGGCGTCAGCTGCAACCGCTGGTCGAGCCGCAGCCCTCGCAGATGTAGCAGGAGCCGGCCCGCTGCATCTTCGTACCGCAGGAGAAGCACAGCGGGGCGTCGGCCTGGATGCCCAGCTGCATCTCCACCAGCTCGGCGCTGGTGTGGGCCTGCTTCGGAGCGGGCTTGGCCGCCTCGACCTCGGCACGCGGCGTGGCGACGGCCTTGAGCTCCTGGGCGCGCGGAGCCGACTGGGCGAGGCCCTCGACGTCCACCTCGTCCTCGGAGGGCTCGTACGAACCGGTCTCCAGGTGACGCTGGCGCTCCTCGGCGGAGTGGATGCCGAGGGCGGAGCGCGTCTCGAACGGCAGGAAGTCCAGCGCCAGGCGGCGGAAGATGTAGTCGACGATCGACTGCGCCATCCGCACGTCCGGGTCGTCCGTCATACCGGCCGGCTCGAAGCGCATGTTGGTGAACTTCGAGACGTACGTCTCCAGCGGCACGCCGTACTGGAGGCCGACCGAGACGGCGATGGAGAAGGCGTCCATCATGCCCGCGAGAGTCGAGCCCTGCTTGGACATCTTCAGGAAGACCTCGCCGAGACCGTCGTCCGGGTAGGAGTTGGCGGTCATGTAGCCCTCGGCGCCGCCGACCGTGAAGGACGTCGTGATGCCGGGACGCCCCTTGGGCAGACGCTTGCGGACCGGGCGGTACTCGATGACCTTCTCGACCGTCTCGCGGATGGCCGCCTCGGCCTTCTCCGTGACCTCGGCCTTCTCCTTCTCCTTGGTCTTGGCGGAGAGCGGCTGGCCGACCTTGCAGTTGTCGCGGTAGATGGCGAGCGCCTTGACGCCCATCTTCCACGCCTCGAAGTAGATCTCCTCGACCTCCTCGACGGTCGCCGACTCCGGCATGTTGACCGTCTTGGACAGGGCGCCGGAGATCCACGGCTGGATCGCGGCCATCATGCGGACGTGGCCCATCGCGGAGATGGAGCG
Source organism: Streptomyces longisporus (assembly GCF_039532765.1). Lineage (NCBI taxonomy): Bacteria > Bacillati > Actinomycetota > Actinomycetes > Kitasatosporales > Streptomycetaceae > Streptomyces > Streptomyces longisporus. The sequence continues at coordinate 72,753 of NZ_BAAASG010000009.1, read as the reverse complement.
CTCGCCCATGGCGCAGTCGAACACCTCGTAGTGCTCGTGCTTGAGGCCGGGGGCGTCGACGACATTGCCGTGCTCGGCGATGTGGGCGACGATCGCCTCGATCTGCTCCTCCTGGTAGCCCAGGCGGCGCAGGGCCTGCGGAACCGTGCCGTTGACGATCTGCATCGAGCCGCCGCCGACCAGCTTCTTGAACTTCACCAGGGCGAGGTCGGGCTCGAGGCCGGTGGTGTCGCAGGACATCGCCAGACCGATGGTGCCGGTCGGGGCGATGACCGACGCCTGGGAGTTGCGGAAACCGTTCTTCTCACCGAGGCGCAGCACGTCCTGCCAGGCCTCCGTGGCGGCGGCCCAGACCGGCGTGTCCAGGTCGTCCATGCGAACGGCCACGGCGTTGGCGTCGGCATGCTGCTTCATGACGCGGTTGTGGGCACTGGCGTTGCGGGCGTAACCGTCGTACGGGCCGACGACCGCGGCGAGTTCGGCGGAGCGCTTGTACGACGTGCCGGTCATCAGGGAGGTGATGGCACCGGCGAGGGCGCGGCCGCCGTCGGAGTCGTAGGCGTGACCGGTCGCCATCAGCAGGGCGCCGAGGTTGGCGTAGCCGATGCCGAGCTGGCGGAACGCGCGCGTGTTCTCACCGATCTTCTGGGTCGGGAAGTCCGCGAAGCAGATGGAGATGTCCATCGCGGTGATGACCAGCTCGACGACCTTCGCGAAACGCTCGACCTCGAAGGACTGGTGGCCCTTGCCGTCGTCCTTCAGGAACTTCATCAGGTTCAGCGAGGCCAGGTTGCAGGACGTGTTGTCCAGGTGCATGTACTCGCTGCAGGGGTTCGAGCCGTTGATACGGCCGGACTCCGGGCAGGTGTGCCAGTGGTTGATGGTGTCGTCGTACTGGATGCCCGGGTCGGCGCAGGCCCAGGCGGCCTCGGCCATCTTGCGGAACAGGGCCTTGGCGTCGACCTCTTCGATGACCTCTCCGGTCATCCGCGCGCGCAGGCCGAACTTGCCGCCCTGCTCGACCGCCTTCATGAACTCGTCGTTCACACGGACCGAGTTGTTGGCGTTCTGGTACTGGACGGAGGTGATGTCCTCGCCACCGAGGTCCATGTCGAAGCCCGCGTCGCGCAGGGCGCGGATCTTCTCCTCTTCCTTCACCTTGGTCTCGATGAAGTCCTCGATGTCGGGGTGGTCGACGTCGAGGATCACCATCTTGGCGGCACGGCGGGTGGCGCCACCGGACTTGATGGTGCCGGCGGACGCGTCGGCGCCGCGCATGAAGGAGACCGGGCCCGAGGCGTTGCCGCCCGAGGACAGCAGCTCCTTGGAGGAGCGGATGCGGGAGAGGTTCAGGCCGGCGCCGGAGCCGCCCTTGAAGATCATGCCCTCTTCCTTGTACCAGTCGAGGATCGACTCCATGGAGTCGTCGACGGCCAGGATGAAGCAGGCGGAGACCTGCTGGGGCTGCGGGGTGCCCACGTTGAACCACACGGGGCTGTTGAAGCTGAAGATCTGGTGCAGGAGGGCGTACGCCAGCTCGTGCTCGAAGATCTCGGCGTCGGCGGGCGAGGCGAAGTACTTGTAGTCCTCGCCGGCCTTCCGGTACGTCTTCACGATGCGGTCGATGAGCTGCTTGAGGCTCACCTCGCGCTGCGGGGTGCCGACGGCACCGCGGAAGTACTTGCTGGTGACGATGTTGACCGCGTTCACCGACCAGAAGTCGGGGAACTCCACGCCGCGCTGCTCGAAGTTGACCGAGCCGTCGCGCCAGTTGGTCATGACGACGTCACGGCGCTCCCAGGCCACCTCGTCGTACGGGTGCACGCCGGGGGTGGTGTGGATGCGCTCGATACGCAGTCCCTTGGTCGCCTTGGTGCCCTTGGCGCGGGAACTCCGTGCCGGACCGCTCGCCGTCTCTGTCATGCCGCCTCCCTGTACGGGCTAAAACGCCCTGAAGTGCCCCGATGTTCCCGTGGCACGTGTTGTGTCTGGTGTTGCGGGTATCTCGCGCTGCCACCCGCAACGGGTCTTCGATGGCCGCCGTCCGGCCGGAATCAGGACCTCCGCCCGGTTCCGGCCCGCCGATCAGTCGGCGGCGTGGGCGGGCTCTGGGACCTGAGCGGTCCCTGAGGGCCCGCAGTCTTCTTCCTGGCCCCCCGCGACAGCGTCCTCGCGGTCGTCGTTGTCCGCGGCGACGGGTCGCCTCTCCTCCCTGAGTTCCGCGATCGCTGCCTCGAAGTCCTCGAGCGAGTCGAATGCCCGGTAGACGGAGGCGAATCGCAGATACGCGACGAGGTCGAGCTCCTGCAACGGGCCGAGTATGGCCAGCCCCACGTCGTGGGTGGTCAGTTCGGCGCTTCCGGTGGCCCGCACCGCCTCCTCGACCCGCTGGCCGAGCTGGGCGAGTGCGTCCTCGGTGACAGGCCGTCCCTGGCATGCCTTGCGCACGCCATTGATGACCTTGGTACGGCTGAAAGGCTCGGTGACTCCGGACCGCTTGACCACCATGAGCGAGCACGTCTCCACGGTCGTGAAACGACGGGAGCAGTCCGGACACTGGCGGCGCCTGCGGATCGACGTGCCATCGTCGGTCGTACGACTGTCGACGACACGGCTGTCGGGGTGCCTGCAGAAGGGGCAGTGCATGAACTCCCAACCCTCCTCACAGCAGACTCAATAGCCTCGCTGGGCCTCATGGGCCCCTCGAAGCAGCCCCAAGCATAGGCGATCGCCAGGAGCCTGAAGACCCGGGGGACCACAACTTCTGGGCTGCTGCCGCAATCCAACCACTACATGTGGGGATTGGCCCATGCATGCACTCCGTACGCGCGTGTCGCGCAGGTATGGGCATGTGCCACACGACCGGTGCGGCGCACCGGATCCGCGGGTGCACAGCCGTACCGTTACGGCAGATGCGGAGATACCGTGGGCGCCGCAGGGAGGCGACGTGGGGCTCCCGCAGAGATGGAGACCTGTGCCCGGTTGACGGAATGCCGGATGGCAGACTGGGGCAGGAACCCACGAGGTCCGCATCCCGGCGGTGAAGAGTACAACAATGGGCCCTTTTGTCCGCCAGGTGCCGCGTTAGCCATACACCCAGACACATGATCAAGTACGGCGATCCGCGTTTTTTCACTCGAACGTGTGTTTGGCGCAACCTTTCGAAAGCAACTACCGTTGTCCAGCAGGGAGACCATCGAGAGGGGCCGACGTGACCACCACCGCAGACAGTGCCACCATCACTGCCCAGGACCGCTCCCAGGGCCGACTCGAGCCGGTGCATGCGATGAACGAAGCCGTGAATCCCGAGGGGCCCAAGCGCTCCTTGCCAGGCCGACCTCCGGGCATCCGGGCGGACAGCTCGGGCCTCACCGACCGGCAGCGCCGAGTGATCGAGGTCATCAGGGACTCCGTGCAGCGGCGCGGCTACCCGCCGTCGATGCGGGAGATCGGCCAGGCGGTCGGCCTCTCCAGCACCTCCTCGGTCGCTCACCAGCTGATGGCACTGGAGCGCAAGGGCTTCCTGCGCCGCGACCCGCACCGCCCGCGCGCGTACGAGGTGCGCGGCTCCGACCAGGGCGCCTCCGTGCAGCCCACGGACACCGCCGGCAAGCCCGCCGCATCGTACGTCCCGCTGGTCGGCCGCATCGCCGCCGGTGGCCCGATCCTCGCCGAGGAGTCGGTCGAGGACGTCTTCCCTCTCCCCCGCCAGCTGGTCGGTGACGGCGAGCTGTTCGTGCTGAAGGTCGTCGGCGACTCCATGATCGAGGCCGCGATCTGCGACGGCGACTGGGTCACGGTGCGCCGCCAGCCGGTCGCCGAGAACGGCGACATCGTCGCGGCCATGCTGGAAGGCGAGGCCACCGTCAAGCGCTTCAAGCGCGAGGACGGCCACGTCTGGCTCCTCCCGCACAACGCGGCGTACGAGCCGATCCCGGGCGACGACGCGACCATCCTCGGCAAGGTGGTGGCAGTGCTGCGGCGCGTATGACGGCTGCGGCGGGCGGTTCGTACCGAGCCACCCTCTGACCGGGCCCCGGAACCCCTGCGCCGGTTCCGGGGCCCTGCGCTGCCCGGGCACCCGCCAGCGGGTGTGACGCACTGGGGGTTGGTCTGCCGCGATGGCGCGACAGACCAACCCTCGCTCATTCGGCCTCTGACTTCCTCGCCGCCGCGTCGATCGCCGCCAGCGACTTCCGGACCTGGTTACGGTCCGTCGTGTACCAGAAGTCCGGCAGTGACGCCTTCAGATAGCTGCCGTAGCGCGCCGTGGCCAGTCGTTGGTCGAGTACGGCGACCACCCCGCGATCCCCCGAGGCCCGTACGAGGCGGCCGGCCCCCTGGGCCATGAGCAGCGCGGCGTGTGTGGCGGCGACCGCCATGAAGCCGTTGCCCCCGGCATCCTCCACCGCCTTCTGGCGGGCGCTCATCAGCGGGTCGTCCGGACGCGGGAAGGGAATCTTGTCCATGACGACCAACTGGCAGCTGGGGCCGGGGACGTCGACGCCCTGCCAGAGTGACAGCGTGCCGAACAGGCAGGTCTTCGGGTCGGCGGCGAAATTCTTGATCAGCTCGCCGAGCGTCTCCTCGCCCTGGAGAAGGATCGGGAACTCAGGGATCCGGGAGCGCAGTTCCTCGGCGGCGAGCTGAGCGGCGCGCATGGAGGAGAAGAGGCCGAGGGTGCGGCCTCCGGCCGCCTGGATCAACTCCGTCAGCTCGTCCAGCATGTCCGCGCGGTCGCCGTCCCGTGCGGGGCGGGACAGATGCTTGGCGACGTAGAGGATGCCCTGCCTGGGATAGTCGAAGGGCGAGCCGACGTCGACGCCCTTCCACTGCGGGAGGTCCTCGCCCTCGGTGCCTTCCGGTGCGAGACCGAGGGAGGCGCCGACGCCGTTGAAGTCGCCGCCCAGCTTCAGCGTCGCGGAGGTCAGGACGACCGAGCGGTCCGCGAAGAGCTTCTCCCTCAGGAGCCCCGACACGGACATGGGGGCGACGCGGAGGGAGGCTCCGAAGCGGTCGTGGCGCTCGTACCAGACGACGTCCCACTCGGAGCCGTTCGTGATCCGCTCCGCCACGTCGTGCACCGTCTCGACGGAGGCCAGCGCCTGCTTGCGGACCGCGTCCTCGTCCTGGACTGACTTGTCCCGGGTCGCGCCGATCCCGGAGATCACCGTGCGGCAGGCGTCGCGCAGTGCCATGAGCGCGTACCCGAGGTCCTCCGGGATCTCCTCCAGACGGCCGGGCAGGGCCAACTCCATCAGCCGCTCGAAGCCCTCCGCGGCGGTCTGGAGCTGGTCGGCGGCCTTCTCGTTGACCAGTTTCGCAGCGCGTCGGACCGCACGGTTGACCTGGCCCGGCGTGAGTTCGCCGGTGGCCACTCCGGTCACCCGGGAGACCAGTTCGTGCGCCTCGTCGACGATCAGCACCTCGTGCTGCGGGAGGACCGGGGCTCCCTCGATGGCGTCGATCGCGAGCAGGGCGTGGTTGGTGACGACCACCTCGGCGAGCTTGGCACGCTCGCGGGCCATCTCGGCGAAGCACTCGGCGCCGTACGCGCACTTCGTGGCACCCAGGCACTCCCGGGAGGAGACCGACACCTGCGCCCAGGCCCGGTCGGAGACACCGGGTGTGAGGTTGTCGCGATCGCCGGTCTCGGTCTCGTCCGACCACTCGCGCAGTCGCAGCAGGTCCTGGCCCAGCTTGCTGGTGGGCGCCGCCGCCTCGAACTGGTCGAACAGCCCCTCCTCCTCGTCCTGCGGGACACCCTCGTGGAGCCGGTGCAGACACAGGTAGTTCGATCTGCCCTTCAGCATGGCGAACTCCGGGCGGCGGCGCAGCAGCGGGTGCAGCGCATCGACGGTGCGCGGCAGATCCCGCTCGACGAGCTGGCGCTGCAGGGCGAGGGTGGCCGTCGCCACGACGACACGCTCCCCGTGGGCGAGCGCGGGCACGAGGTAGCCCAGCGACTTTCCGGTGCCGGTGCCGGCCTGGACCAGCAGATGGGAACCGTCGTCGATCGCCTCCGCGACGGCTTCGGCCATGGTCACCTGGCCGGGGCGCTCCGTACCGCCGACGGCAGTGACGGCAGCATGCAGGAGTTCGGGGAGTGAGGGCTTCGTCATAGCGCGACCACCCTACGACCCGGCACTGACAAACGGGTGATCAAGACGGGGACGAAGGGCGGGATCAAGGCCGGCTGCTCCTCGGGTGAGGGTAGGAGTGGATCGCTCGGGAGATCGGCACGGGAGGATCGGCTCGCGTGCCCTCGGGACCGGCGCTGCGGAAAACCCGGGAACCGGATCGGCCCGGGCGGTGTACCGGAAGTGATGCTGCTGCGACACCGAGTCACAGCAGATCGCGCAGGGACCGGTCTCGGATCATGAGGGCGGCCCGCTTGGCGGGCAGGTCGACCTCGGCGGCGAACCGGAAGCCCGCGCTCAGAAAAGCAGCGACGGAGGGGGTGTTGCGAAGGTCGGGTTCCGCAATGACGCGTGCGCAGGCGGGCCGCTTGTCCAGGGCGAGGTCGGCCACGGCTCTGAGCAGGGTGCTGCCGAGCTTGCGGCCTCGGTCGGCGACCCCGCCGATGAGGAGGTGCAGTCCGGTGTCGTGAGGCCGAGCGGGATAGTGGCGGGCCACCGGGTCGAGGTCCGCGCGGTAGATCTCCCAGTAGCTCATCGGTGTGCCCTCCAGCACACCGAGGCACGGAACACTGCGTCCGTCGCCGCAGAGCTGGGCCCGCAGGTGGCTCTCGGTCCGGGTCGTAGGGCCGGCCAGCTCCCAGAACTCCGCGACGGCAGGGTCGTTCATCCACCGGCTGATCAGCGATAGGTCCCGCTCGACGTGCACGGGCACGAGGTGGAACACACCCGCGGGTGTGACGACCGGCCCCCAGTGCGCCACACGGTCGAGGAGGTCGTCGTCGGCTCTGGTGACGGTAACGGGCGGTGCCGGATCTTCGCACCGGCTTCGTGGCTCCTCGGAGTCCGTTTCCGCTGCAAACAGTGCAAGCAGTTCGCCGGGCAGCCGCAGGTCCAGAGTGTCCTCGTTGTCCGTGCTCGCACCGGTGCCGCTCTCGGTCGCGACGGGGCTCGAGTCGGCGCCGAGCTCGGTGCCGGGGACGGTGGCTGCGTGTGCGCTGGCGTCGGTGGGAGGCACGGCGCCGCTCCTCTCAGAAGACGGGATGGGGCATGTTCCTCAGAAGCGAAGGGAGTTGACGGGGGTCGGCGGTGGGTTTCAAAAACGCAGGGGGTTGGCGATGGTGACGTAGACGGACTGGGTGTCGACCGGGCCGACGAGTTCGTCGAGGCCGTGCAGGCGGGTCAGCAGGTTGGCCTTGCAGCGCAGCACGGGTGAGTCCAGGAGGTGGGCTGGAAGTGACGTGCCCAACCGGGCAGGGCCGGAGGCGACGTCGCTCAGGAAGTGGCGGAAGGCGGCGAGCAGCAGCTGTTCGTCGGCGAGGCGCTGGGAGCCGAAGGCACCGATGAGGCCGAGCACGTTGTTGATCGCGAGGTAGTAGGCGAAACGCTCGTCGGTGACCTCGTCGGAGACGAAGGTGTCGCTGTGCTCGCCGATACCGGGTAGCCGGGCGTCGAGCTGGGTGCGTCGGGACTCCCGGAAGTAGTAGCCCTGGTTGTCGCGGTAGCGGCCGCCGGCGGGCCAGCCGTCGGCGTCCAGCAGGAGCAGCGTGTTCTGTTGATGCGCCTCCAGGGCGATGCCCGCCTCCGCGTCCAGCCACAGCACGGGGCGGACGACCTGCTGGAGGTAGCGCAGGAACCACTCGACGGCAACGGCCGTACGGGGACGACCGGTTCGGCCCGCAAGGCGCGTGACCACCGTGGCCAGCCGGGACTGCAGAAGCGGCGGGCCGTCCTGCGGGCGGCGCGCTGCGTCCGCCGACTTGCTGCCTGTCGCGGCCTGCGGCCGGGGCGAGACGAGGCCGGCGATGCAGGAGACGTCGTCGGACGGGCCGAACGGGTTGTGGCGGATCATCACGTCGAGTCCGGCCACGGGGCTGCCGTCCGGCGCGTCGACCGCGAGCCAGGCGGGGTCGCGAACGATGTCGAACCCGGGGTGGGCAGCCTGCCACTGCCTGAACAGGCCGCTGCGCAGCAGGCGGTGGACCTCGACACCTCGGTGCAGTTCCTTGCGGAGGTTCTCACGACGGGAGTTGGTGATCCGCAGGCCCAGCGACAGTTTGAGCATGGCAGCAGAGCCGGTCCGGTGCACGGTGCGTACGGAGGAGGTGGGATGCCAGGGCGAGCCGTGCGCGCCTAGGTCACGGAGGAGCCCGGCATCGAACAGGGGCGCGGTGTCGGCGCGTTGCCGCACCTCGCGCAACTGCCAAGGGTGCAAGGGAAGGGCTGCGTAGCCGTCGGGCAGCGTCAGCTCGGCTTCGGCGAGCCGTGCCATGAGCTGGGGCGCGGGGACAGGACGGCCGCGCTCGGTCCACGCGGAGTCCCAGGCGAGTACAGAAGGGGCGACAGCCAGCCAGTGCAGAGGGAAGGAGCCGCGCAACTCGGGTGAGTACGACCGCGCCTCGGCCTCGGAGAGACCTTCGCGGCTCTTGGGAGTGGGATGCAGCGGGTGCCCGAGTACGAGTGCCTGCTCGGCGGAGAGGAAGAGGTCCGGTCCGTCGGAGGGACGCTCCCGGCGCTCGCGGATGAACGTGCTGGTACGGCGGAGGGAGTCGGCGACGCGGGCGACGAGGTCCGGGCCGGATGTGCAGGCGACTGGCGTGGGGGCCGATGTCGGGGCGGTCGAAGGACGGCTGGCGCCAGTGGTGCCGGGTTCGGCGGTCGCGGGCGGGACGGCCGTGTCGTTGCCACGGTCAGGCGTTTCCCTGGTCAGCAGTGCGGCGACGGTGACCGCGTCGGCCGGTCGGGCATGTGCCGGAGCGTTGGCGAGGAGGGGGAGACCGAATCGGTGCCATCCCGTCGGGGACCAGTAATGGACGGGGACGAGGAGGGCCGTGCCGCTGGCGGGCAGCGGGATACGGAGGGTGCCGTCCCCGGGGGCGGGAAGGCCGGCTTCGCGCACCCAGCAGCGCAGCAGGTTCTCGACCGCCGCGGCCTCGGCTGCGGTGTGCGGGTCGGGATGCTCGAGGAGATCGGCGTCGGCGTGACGCCGGCTCTCCGCGACGGGGGCTTTACGCTGCTCCGGAACCCGCTCGATCGAGCGACCGTCCCGCGAGGTTCCGCCCTCGGCCGAAGCCCGAGCCGGCCTCTGTTCCGACTCCCGCTCCGCACCCCGCCCCAGCTCCCGTGCAGCCGCTCGTCCCTGCTGACGAGGCGCTGAGGGGGTCGCCCGTGGTGGCGGAAGCTGCTGCGAGGACGGTGCTTCGGAAGGGCCTCGCTCGGGGGCGTGGGTGCGGGCGTCGGATGCAGGGGTGGGGTTCAAGGCGGTCCTCGTGGGTGGTTCGGGTTCGCGCGGTGACGAACCTGGGCCTTACTGCGCTGTCGACGAAGTGGAGGTATGGGCGTCCTGGTTGGAAGAGTTCGGGGCGTTCAGGGGGTGCGAGGCGTGCGCTGGTATGGACGTTGGTGCCGACGGCACGGACGAGCGGGCAAGCATCAGGTGCCGTGGTGGCTCGCCCGCTCGGCGCGCTCGCCCAGTCGTCGGTGCTGGGGATCGGATCCGTGAGGCCGTCGTATTCCAGGTGGTCGGCCGGAGCGGTCGCGGGCCGCTGTTTCCACGGCGTCGGCCAGTCGGTCCAGTACGGCAGCCGCCTGTTCGTCGCTGATCGTCAGTGGCGGGAGGAGCCGCACGACGCTTGCGTGGCGGCCCCCCACCTCGACGATGAGGCCACGTCGCAAGCACTCCCGCTGGACAGCGGCCGCGAGTTCGGGATCGGCCGGGCGCGGGCTGCCGGCGCGGGAATCCGGCACCGCCGCCGGAGTCGTCCCGCGGTTGAGGGGCTCGCCATCCACCGGACGATCGGGCCGGACGCGGCGCCCTGCGCAATCCCCCTCCGCATCCACGAACTCCAGCCCGATCATCAGCCCCCGTCCGCGCACATCCCCGATGCAGGGAAACTCCCCTGCCAGGGAGCGGAGTTGGGTGATCATGCGGGAGCCGAGGGTGGCCGCTCGCTCGGCGAGGTGGTTTTCTCGGACGTAGGCCAGGGTGGCCGTGCCTGCGGCCATGGCGAGCTGGTTGCCGCGGAAGGTGCCCGCGTGGGCGCCGGGTTCCCAGACGTCGAGGTCGTCGCGGTAGACGACCACGGCAAGGGGGAGGCTGCCGCCGATGGCCTTGGAGAGGACCATCACGTCAGGGGTGATGCCACTGTGCTCCACCGCCCAGAAGGCACCGGTCCGCCCCACCCCCGTCTGGACCTCGTCGGCGATCAGCGGGATGGAGCGGGCCGATGTGATCGTCCGCATGCGCCGCATCCACTCGTCCGGCGCGGGGATCACCCCGCCCTCGCCCTGGACGGGTTCCAGGATCATCCCCGCGGGATGGCGCACCCCCGACTTGGGGTCGTCGAGGACGGACTCGGTCCAGTGTGCGGCGAGTTCGGCGCCACGGGGCCCGCCGACGCCGAAGGGGCAGCGGTAGTCCTGGGGATAGGGAAGGCGGGCGACTCGTACGTCCGAGGCGTCCCCGGACGCTTCAAGGGCTCCGGCGGTCATGCCGTGGTAGGCGCCGGTGAAGGCCAGCAGTCCGGTGCGGCCGGTCGCGGTGCGGACGAGCTTGAGCGCGGCCTCCACCGCGTCGGTGCCCGCCGGCCCGCAGAACTGCACGCGCGCGTGGTCGGCGAGGCCGCGGGGCAGGGTGTGGAACAGCTCGGTGACGAAGGCGTCCTTGACGGGGGTCGCCAGGTCGAGGACGTGCAGCGGGGCACCCGAGTCGAGGACTTTGCGGATGGCCTCCAGCACCACGGGGTGGTTGTGGCCGAGGGCGAGCGTCCCGGCTCCGGAGAGGCAGTCGAGGTAGCGGCGGCCGTCGGCACCCTCGATGGTCAGCCCCCGGGCCCGGACCGGCACGATCGGCAGGGCACGCGCATAGGTGCGCGCCGCCGACTCGCGCGCCGACTGCCGCCGCAGGATCCCCTCGTGCGCGGCCCGGCCGGCAGAGGAGACCTCACCGGCAGCACGCCGTCCAAGAGTCCCCTCGGACGCACTCCCGCCGCATGCAGACTCGGCCACGACTCCCTGTCCTCCCACCGGGGAACCGCACACGGACAGCAGAACCCCCACCGGTACCAACCCGCCGCAGCTCACCGGGTTACGGGTTGCCTCAAGATCCTTTCCGTGACGGAACCGTTGCCGTTCCATCGGAAGTCCCCCACAGCGAGCGCATAGTGTGTGATGCCGTTCCAAGGAGCCGTGAAGGCACCTGGGATCACCTGCTTCGGGCGTGGATTCACGGCCGCAGCACCCGATTTGTTCAGTTCATCCCAGGGGGAGTCAGCGCATGCGAACCATCAGGCCGTCCGTCACCGTTCGCCGGGAGAGGGGTGCCCGCCGCAGAACCTCCCCCGTTCTGGCCGCCGTTGCCCTCGCATCGGCGCTGGCACTCACCGTCACCGCCTGCAACTCGGGCAACGACAAGGCCGACGGCCAGGCCTCTGCGTCCGCCTCAGCGAGTGACACCGGCAGCAGCGGCGACGGCAAGATCAAGATCCCGGACGACATCAAGAACAAGCTCAAAGAGCACGGGTTCGACATCGACAAGTGGAAGCACGGCGCCTGGAAGAACTGGAACAAGGACGACTGGCTGCGCGAGGCCGACGAGTTCATCAACCCGATCATCAAGGGTCTGTGGAACCCGGACCGGATGCGGAAGGCCAACGACCCCGACAAGGGCGTCAACGAGAACGACCTCTCCGGCGACCAGGGCGTGACCGACCCCACGCCGGCACCCGTGGACGCGAAGGCCGTGGCGCCTCCGTACCACGCCAACGCGGCGGCGTCCGGGAAGGTGTTCTTCGACTCCCCCGAGGGCACGATGGTCTGCTCGGCGACGGTCGTGGAGGACCCGGCCCACCCCGGCAAGTCGAACCTCGTGTGGACGGCGGGCCACTGCGTGCATGCCGGCAAGAAGGGCGGCTGGTACCGCAACATCGCGTTCGTGCCGTCGTACAACAACGCGGGCAGGTCGGCCGCCCAGCTGCAGAACGCCACCAGGGAGGAGGCCGCTCCGTACGGCGTCTGGTGGGGCGACTGGGCGCAGACCTCTCAGCAGTGGATCGAGAAGGGCGGCGAGACGGGCGGTGACGGTGCCTCCTACGACTACGCCGTCATCCATGTGACGCCGGAGAAGGGCGGCAACGGCAAGTCGCTCGAGGAGACGGTCGGTTCGGCACTGCCTGTCGACTTCAACGCTCCGGCCGTGCCGAAGGTTTCCAGCATCACCGCGACCGGCTACCCGGCAGCCCCGCCGTTCGACGGCCAGAAGATGTTCCGGTGCACCGACAGGCCGGGACGGCTGTCGATCAACGCCTCGGACCCGACGATGTACCGCATCGGCTGCACCATGACGGGCGGTTCGTCCGGCGGCGGCTGGGTCGCGACCGGCTCGGACGGCAAGCCGGCGCTGGTGTCCAACACCTCGATCGGCCCGGTGACTTCGGGCTGGCTGGCCGGACCGCGGCTGGGTGCTGTGGCCAAGGGTGTGTACGACTCGGTGAGCAAGAAGTTCGCCGGTCAGTAGAGCTGCTCATGCTGAAGGCCCGCCCCTCGGTGGCGGATTCTAGGGATCGTCGCAACACGTGGTCGTGTGGATCAGGCCGCGAGCAGTTTATGCAAACGCTCGGCTGGGGTTTCCCAGCCGAGCGTTTTGCGTGGCCGGCCGTTGAGTTCGGCCGCGACGGCGTCCAGGTGCTCGCGGGGGTGGACCGAGAGGTCGGTGCCTTTGGGGAAGTACTGCCGGAGCAGGCCGTTGGTGTTTTCGTTGGAGCCGCGCTGCCAGGGGCTGGCCGGGTCGCAGAAGTAGACCGGGATGCCGGTCGCGACGGTGAATGCGCCATGAGCGCCCATCTCGCTTCCCTGGTCCCAGGTCAGGGACCGCGTGAGGTGTGAGGGCAGGGTCTCGACCGTGGTGACCAACGCGTCCCGGACGCTCTCGGCGCCGTGGTCGCCGGGCAGGTGCAGGAGCATGACGTAGCGGGTGGCGCGTTCGACCAGGGTGCCAATGGCCGACTTCCCGTCCTTGCCGATGATGAGGTCGCCCTCCCAGTGCCCGGGCACGGCCCGGTCCTCCGCCTCGGCAGGACGTTCGCTGATCATGACCATCGGGGCGGAGAACCGCGGCTGGCGCTGCTGGGCCTGGCGGCGCGGCTTGCGCCGGGCGCGACCGGTCCGAAGGGCGCGGGCAAGCTCGCGGCGTAGCTCTCCACGTCCTTGGATGTAGAGAGCCTGGTAGACCGTCTCGTGGGCCACGTGCATCTCCGGCCGCTGGGGAAACTGTGCCCGAAGAGCCTGACAGATCTGTTCCGGACTCCACCGAAGACGCAGGCGGCTCTGGATGAAATCCCGCAGCTCCGGGTTCTGTCCGATCTTCCCCGGCTTGGGGCGGGGCCTGCGGGCATCCGCGCGGGCCTGGGCAGCGTGCGGCCGGTACTGCCCGCCCACCGGGTGCCGGTTGCGGCGGATCTCCCGGCTGATGGTGGACGGGCTGCGGCCCAGCTCAGCGGCGATCGCCCGGACGGTCGCCTTCTCCCGCAGCCGGTCGGCGATGTGGATCCGGTCGCCCTCGCGCAGGTACCGGGACGAACCACAAGGCGGCACCACCGTGCCGATCGGTGGTGCCGCCTTCTGCCTGCCGTCGGCGCTACGGCCGTTGCGCCACTTCCTGCCGGTCCGCTCGTCGATACCGACCAGCCGGCAGGCTTCCTTGTTGCTGTAGCCCTGCTGCACGAGCCGGGAGTATTCCGCGCGCTCCCGACTCAGCTTCACAGGCCCCTGAGCCGTCCGGTCCCCACGGATCTCGAAGTCCATTGCATCCCCTGAACTGGGGTGTTGCAACGACCTCTAGAACTGAAGGGTGAAGGGGCGGCCCTTTGGCGATGCTCGGTTCTGCGGTGATCCGGCCTGCGGCTCAGACCGCCGGGGCCGGGACATACGGCGCGAGGTCCGCCGCCAGTTCCTCGTGCACCCGCACCTTGAGCAGCGTGCCCTCCGGGGTGTGCTCCTCGGAGATCACCTCGCCCTCGTCGTGCGCGCGGGCGACCAGCTTGCCGTGGGTGTACGGCACCAGCGCCTCGATCTCGACGGACGGCCTGGGCAGCTCGTTGTCGATGAGCGCGAGCAGCTCCTGGATGCCCTTTCCGGTGCGGGCCGAGACGGCGATGGAGCGCTTCTCGATCCGCATGAGCCGCTGAAGGGCCAGCGGGTCGGCCGCGTCCGCCTTGTTGATCACGACGATCTCGGGTACGTCGGTGGCGCCGACGTCCCTGATCACCTCGCGCACTGCGGCCAGCTGCTCCTCCGGCGCCGGGTGCGAGCCGTCGACCACGTGCAGGATCAGGTCGGACTCGCCGACCTCCTCCATGGTGGAGCGGAACGCCTCGACCAGGTGGTGCGGCAGATGCCGTACGAAGCCGACGGTGTCCGCCAGCGTGTACAGGCGCCCGCTCGGGGTCTCCGCGCGGCGGACGGTCGGGTCCAGGGTCGCGAACAGGGCGTTCTCGACCAGGACACCGGCGCCGGTCAGGCGGTTGAGCAGCGAGGACTTTCCGGCGTTGGTGTAGCCCGCGATGGCGACGGACGGCACCTTGTTGCGCTTGCGCTCCTGGCGCTTGATCTCGCGGCCGGTCTTCATCTCCGCGATCTCCCGGCGCATCTTCGCCATCTTCTCGCGGATCCGTCGCCGGTCCGTCTCGATCTTGGTCTCACCGGGACCACGGGTGGCGAGGCCGCCGCCCTTGCCGCCGCCCATCTGCCGGGACAGCGACTGACCCCAGCCGCGCAGCCGCGGCAGCATGTACTGCATCTGTGCGAGCGCGACCTGCGCCTTGCCCTCTCGGGACTTGGCGTGCTGGGCGAAGATGTCGAGGATCAGGGCCGTACGGTCGATGACCTTGACCTTGACGACGTCTTCGAGGTGGATGAGCTGGCCGGGGCTGAGCTCACCGTCGCAGATGACGGTGTCCGCGCCCGTTTCGAGAACGATGTCCCGCAGCTCGTAGGCCTTGCCGGAGCCGATGTAGGTGGCCGCGTCGGGCTTGTCGCGGCGCTGGATCACACCGTCGAGCACGAGCGCGCCCGCGGTCTCCGCGAGGGCTGCGAGCTCCGCGAGGGAGTTCTCCGAGTCCTGCACGGTCCCCGTGGTCCAGACGCCGACGAGCACGACACGCTCCAGGCGGAGCTGGCGGTACTCGACCTCGGTGACGTCCTCGAGTTCGGTGGAGAGGCCCGCCACACGGCGCAGAGCCGCGCGCTCGGAGCGGTCGAACTGGTCGCCGTCCCGCTCTCCGTCGATCTCGTGGCTCCAGGCGACGTCCTCTTCCATCAGGGCATCGGCCCGAAGACGCTCGGGGTAGGTGTGCGCGAAGCGCTCAGTGTCCTGGGAAGGGGATGAAGAGGAGGTCATTGGATCCTTACGTCGATGGGGATTCCGGTACGGCGATCGCGAGAGCGGTCACTGTGGACAACGTACGGGCACCCCGGGACATTCCCCGCGACCCGTGCCGCCGACCCGAAGATGGTCGCACGGCACGGCCCGTCCGGTCATCGCCTTATTTCGCGGATTTCACGGCCTGCGCACCGGGTGCCGCCGGCTTCCAGTCGGGGTGGCCGGGCATCGGCGGGGTCTTCTTGCCGTACAGCCAGCCTGCGAAGAAGCCGCTCAGGTCGCGCCCGGAGATCCGGGAGGCGAGCCGTTCGAAGTCGGCGGTGGTGGCCGTACCGTCGCGGTGGAGGCTCACCCAGGACCGCTCCAGGCGCTCGAAGGCGGGGTTGCCGATCTCCTGGCGCAGGGCGTAGAGCACGAGCGCGGCACCGTCGTAGACGTTCGGCCGGAAGATGCTGATCTTCTGGCCGGGGTCGGGCGCCTTGGGTGCGGCCGGCGGCCCCCCGGCGGCGCGCCAGCCGTCGGAGGCGGCGTACGCGGCCTTCATGCGGGTCTCCATGGGCTTGTGTCCCACCTCCTCCGCGTACAGCGCCTCGTACCACGTGGCGTGCCCTTCGTTGAGCCACAGGTCGGACCAGGTCCGCGGGCTGACGCTGTCGCCGAACCACTGGTGGGACAGCTCGTGCACCATGATCGACTCGACGTACCACTTGGGGTAGGTGTGGCCGGTGAACAGCTCCTTCTCGAAGAGAGAGAGCGTCTGGGTCTCGAGTTCGAAGCCGGTGGACGCCTGTGCCATGAGCAGGCCGTAGGTCTCGAAGGGGTAGTGACCGACCTTGCTCTCCATCCAGGCGATCTGGTCGGGGGTCTTGGCGAGCCACGGTTCGAGTTCCTTGACGTCCTTGGTGGGCACGACGTCGCGCATGGGCAGGTGGTGCGGCCCGGTGCGTTGCAGCACGGTGGAGCGGCCGATGGACACCTGGGTGAGCTCGGTGGCCATGGGGTGCCGGGTGCGATACGTCCAGGTGGTCGACCGGGAGCCGCGCTCCACGCCGGTCGGCAGGCCGTTGGCCACGGCGGTGTAGTCGTTGGGGGCGGTGATCCGGATGGTGAACAGCGCCTTGTCGGAGGGGTGGTCGTTGCAGGGGAACACCAGGTGCGCGGCATCGGCCTGGTTGGCCATGGCGAGCCCGTCCTCGGTGCGCACCCAGCCGCCGTCCTGGTCCTTGGCGGCCACGGGGTCGCTGGTGTGCCGCACGGTGATCCGCGTCCAGGTGCCCCGGGGCAGCGGCCTGGCGGGCGTGACGACGAGGTCCGCACCCGCACTGGTGAACGTGGCCGGCTCACCGTTGACCTGGACCGATTCGACCTTGCCGTGTGCGAAGTCGAGGTTCAGCCGGTCCAGGTCGGCGGTCGTCGAGGCGTTGATCGTGGTGACGGCCTGGAGGGCCTTGCTGTTGGTGCCGGGATAGGTGAACGAGAGGTCGTACGACTGCACGTCGTAGCCGGGGTTGCCGAGGTCCGGGTAGAGGCGGTCGCCGATGCCCAGGGGAGTCGGGGGCGAGCTCGCGGCCAGGAGGCAGACGGAGACGGCGGAGGCGAGCAGTGCGCTCGCCTTCAGGCGGCCGGCAGGGCGGCGGAACCGAGCCGCGGTGCCGGGACGCGGGCCGTGCGGTCGTGGGGCCTGGGAGCGCGGGGTGAGCAGCATGGATCACGGCTATCAGCGCGCGCGTGCCGGACGGCGACGACTCGCGTTCGGCCCACCCGAATGGGTAGGTCGGGTGCGGGTGTGCGGCTCTGGCGCCGTGGGGCGCGCGGCCCGGCGCTCACCCGCCCGGCGTCTGCGCCCGGCTCACGTCGTAGACCCCCGGCACATTGCGCATCGCCCGCATCAGGGCGGGCAGGTGGGCCGCGTCCGGAAGCTGGAGGGTGTACGTGTGGCGGACGCGCTGCTGGGTGGGAGGTTCGACCGTCGCGGACACGATCTCGGCGCCTTCGAGGGCCATGGCCTCCGTCAGGTCCGCCAGCAGATGGGGGCGGACGAACGATTCGGCGAGCAGCGTGACCCGGCACTCGGTGGTGTCCCCCCAGCGCACGTCGACCTCGGCGCGCCCCCCGCTCTTCATGCGTTCCACGGCGGCGCACTCGACACGGTGGACGGTGACCACACCGCCCCGCACGGCGAAGCCGGTGACTTCATCGGGCGGTACGGGTGTGCAGCAGCCGGCGAGGCGTACGGTCGCGCCGGGCTGGTCGACCGTGATGTCGGCGGTGGTGGGACGTGAGCTCAGTCCCTCCGCCGCGGGCCGGAGGGCGACCGAGGGCTCCTCGTCGGTCTGCTGTGCCCTCTCCGGTGCTGCCTCCTGCGCCTCCTCGTGCGTCGGGTGGGCCGCGAGCCACCGCTGGATGGCGATACGGGCGGCAGGCGTGTGGGCGTGCTCCAGCCACTCCCTGGAGGGCTCGGAGGCCGGGTCCTGGCCCATGAGGAGCTGGACCGTGTCGCCGTCCCGCAGGACGGTGCTCAGCGTCGCCAGGCGGCCGTTGACGCGGGCGCCGATGCACGCGTGCGCGTCCTCGCCGTACTGGGCGTACGCGGCGTCCACACAGGTGGCGCCCTCGGGCAGTCCGAGCGTGCCGCCGTCGGGTCGGAAGACGGTGATCTCACGGTCCTGGGCGAGGTCCTCGCGGAGGGTGGACCAGAACGTGTCCGGGTCGGGCGCGGCCTCCTGCCAGTCCAGGAGGCGGGAGAGCCAGCCCGGGCGGGTGGGGTCGACGCGCTCGCCGTCGGCCGGGGTGTTCTCCTCCGCAGGCGGGGCATAGGGATTGCCGAGCGCGACGACACCGGCCTCGGCGACCTTGTGCATCTGGTGGGTGCGGATGAGGACTTCGGCGACCTGGCCGTCCGCGCGGGCGACCGCGGTGTGCAGGGACTGGTACAGGTTGAACTTGGGGACGGCGATGAAGTCCTTGAACTCCGAGACCACGGGCGTCATACAGGTGTGCAGTTCGCCGAGGACGCCGTAACAGTCCGCGTCCTCGTTCACCAGCACCAGCAGGCGGCCGAAGTCGCAGCCGCGCAGCTGCCCGCGCTTGCGGGCGACGCGGTGGACGGAGACGAAGTGCCGTGGCCGGATGACGACTTCGGCCGGGATGTCGGCCTCGCGCAGCACGCCTCGTACCTCGTCGGCGATCTCGGCGAGCGGGTCGTCGGCGCGGGAGGCGTTGTCGACGATCAACTCCCGTGTGTGCTCGTACTCCTCGGGGTGGAGAATCGCGAAGACCAGGTCCTCCAGCTCGGTCTTCAGCGCCTGGACGCCGAGCCGCTCGGCGAGCGGGATGAGGACGTCGCGGGTGACCTTGGCGATGCGCGCCTGTTTCTCGGGGCGCATGACGCCGAGGGTGCGCATGTTGTGCAGCCGGTCGGCGAGTTTGATCGACATCACGCGGACGTCGCTGCCGGTGGCGACGAGCATCTTGCGGAAGGTCTCGGGTTCGGCGGCGGCGCCGTAGTCGACCTTCTCCAGTTTTGTGACGCCGTCGACGAGATAGCGGACCTCCGATCCGAACTCCTCGCCGACCTGATCCAGGGTCACGTCCGTGTCCTCGACGGTGTCGTGGAGCAGAGAGGCCGTCAAGGTCGTGGTCTCCGCGCCGAGTTCGGCGAGAATCAGCGTCACCGCGAGCGGATGCGTGATGTACGGCTCGCCGCTCTTGCGCATCTGGCCGCGATGCGAGGACTCGGCGAGCACGTAGGCGCGGCGCAGGGGTTCGAGGTCGGCGCTCGGGTAGTGGGCGCGGTGGGCGTCGACGACATGGCTGATGGCGCTGGGCAGCCGGTCACGGGTGGCGGGGCCGAGCAGGGCGGCACGGCCGAGGCGGCGCAGGTCGATCCGCGCCCGCCAGCGCGCCGCCGGGCCTGTTACCGGACCTGGGGTCGCGGGATTCGTCGCCTCCGCACTCATGGGCACCTCCGGCTGCGTGGACCGGCGGACGGGGTGCCCCATGGCGGACACGGCTCAGGGGATGGCAACGGTCCCCCGTCCGGGCCGGTGCTTGATGCTACCGAGCCCATCACGTGCGGCTGACCGCCTCTCGCCGAGCGTGAAACGGATCACCCATTCGAGCGACGGTCTGGAGGTTTACGGTTTCGCGCCACGCGACAGGGGACCGCCTGCGATTTCGGACGCGCGGTCGCCGCCCCTGAGCAACTCCCGTGCACCACCTGGCACACAGGCCTCGGATCCCAAGCCGCCATCCCGTTCAGCGAACGAATGTTTCCAGCCACTCGGGGTCGATCTCGCCCTCGGCGACGATCACTGCGGGGCCGGTCATCTCGATCTCGCCGTCGGGCTGTTCGGTGATGACCAGGGTCCCGCCGGGCACGTCGACGGTGTACGTCACCGGGCTCCCGGTGACCGCCGGGTCGGTGCCGTCCCGGCGGGCGGCGGCCACGGCGACGGCGCACGCGCCCGTGCCGCACGAGCGGGTCTCGCCGGCACCGCGCTCGTACACGCGCAGTGCGACGTGCCGGGGGCCGCGGTCGACCACGAACTCCACGTTCACCCCGTCCGGGTAGGCGGAGGCCGGGCTGAACGGCGGCGGCTCGTACAGGTCTCCGGCGTGCGCGAGGTCGTCGACGAACGCGACCGCATGGGGGTTGCCCATGTTCACGTTCCGCGCGGGCCAGCTGCGCTCGCCGACGGTCACCGTGACGTCCCCTTCGGGGAGGCGCGCCCTGCCCATGCCGACGGTGATGTCGCCCGCGGCGGAGCCGCTGTCGGAGGCGGTCTTGGCGATGTGCACGCTCTTCACGCCCCCGCGTGTGGCCACGGCGAGGTCGCCCTCGGCGACGTGCCCGGCGCGCTGGAGGTAGTGCGCGAACACCCGCACGCCGTTGCCGCACATCTCCGCGATCGAGCCGTCGCCGTTGCGGTAGTCCATGAACCACTCGGCCTCGGCCGCCATGTGCTGCGCCTCGGGGTGCGCGGCGGAGCGCACCACGTGCAGCAGGCCGTCACCGCCGATGCCCGCGCGGCGGTCGCACAGGGCGGCGACGGCGCTCGGGGGCAGGTCGATGGAGTTCTCGGGGTCCGGCACGATCACGAAGTCGTTCTCCGTGCCGTGGCCCTTGAGGAAGGCGATGCGGGTCATACCTTGATGGTATGTGACTGTCGTTGTTCGACTGCGGGCCGGTCGGGGCTGGTCACGCCCACGCGGCGGAGCCGCATGTCGACACAGCCCCGCGCCCCTGAAAACCTCAGCGCAGCCTGGCTACGCGCCACACCGCCAGCACGACCACGGCCGCCACGACGACCACGTACGCCAGGACCACCCGCCAGTCCGGTCTGCGGCCGGAGCCCCTCGGGGGGAGCCCGGGGCCCGTGTAACCCACCCGGCGGGCGGCCATCATGCCCCAGCCGGCCGCGCAGGAGCAGATCAGCAGCCCCAGCATGGCGATGACGGCGCCGCTGTCGCCGAAGTCGAAGGCGAGCGGGAAGGCGAACATCAGGGAGCCGACCGCGGCGAGGGCGACGATGGGGGCGAGCTGCCAGATGCGCAGGCGGCGCTGCGGGCGCAGTTCGACCTCGACCTCGGGACCACCGGCGAACATCTCGTCCGGTTCGGGGCCGTCGGCCGTCACTCCGCCCTGCGTGTCGTCGGGCCCGTCGGGGCTCAGACTGTTCTCGTCCTGCTCCGACTCACCGCTCTCGACGGTGAGGGGCTCGGTGCCTTGTGCAGTGTCGCGAGGGCCGGCCTCCATCGCCACGCGCCCTCCCAACTAGGACTCCACTTGGTCGATCGAAGCTCGATGATGGCACGGCGCCGGAGGCCGGAACGGCGGCCGGAGCGTCCCGATGCCATGACGTGATCAGGCTGTAACCGGTCGTTCGACCAACGCCAGTGCGCGCTGCGGAAGTTCTGTGAGATCCGCCGCAGCCCCGCTCAGCCAGTGCACACGGGGGTCGCGCCGGAACCAGGAATCCTGCCGGCGCGCGAAGCGCTTGGTGGCGCGCACGGTCTCGGCGCGCGCCTCCTCCTCGGTGCACTCCCCGGCCAGCGCCGCGAGCACCTGCTGATAGCCGAGCGCGCGAGCAGCCGTACGCCCCTCACGCAGACCCTGCGCCTCCAGCGCACGCACCTCGTCCACGAGCCCGGCCTCCCACATCCGGTCGACCCGGCGGGTGATGCGCTCGTCGAGTTCGGGGCGGGCCACGTCGACGCCGATCTGGACGGTGTCGTAGACCGAGTCATGGCCGGGCAGATTGGCGGTGAAGGGCTGACCGGTGATCTCGATCACTTCGAGGGCCCGGACGATACGGCGGCCGTTGCTGGGCAGGATCGCCTGCGCCGCCTCCGGGTCCGCGGCGGCCAGTCGGGCGTGCAGCGCGCCGGAGCCGCGCAGCGCGAGCTCCTCCTCCAGCCGGGCCCTGACCTCGGGGTCGGTGCCGGGGAACTCCAGGTTGTCGACGGCCCCGCGGACGTACAGGCCGGAGCCGCCGACCAGGATCGGCCAGCGGCCTTCGGCGAGCAGGCCGTCGATCTTGGCGCGGGCGAGCTTCTGGTACTCGGCGACCGACGCCGTGACCGTCACGTCCCAGATGTCGAGGAGATGGTGCGTGATGCCACCGCGCTCCTCCGGCGTCAGTTTGGCGGTGCCGATGTCCATCCCGCGGTAGAGCTGCATGGAGTCGGCGTTGACGACCTCGCCTCCGAGCTGCCGGGCGAGGAAAACGCCCAGATCGGACTTTCCGGCCGCGGTCGGTCCGACGACGGCGATGACTCGGGGGGCGGGGGGTGCGCTGCTCACCGCACCAGTCTCGCAAACCCCGAGGGCACTCCTCGAACGAGTTACGTGACGGCACGGGTGCCGGGTCGTTGCCCGTTGCGAGGCTCTCGCCGCCGGTTTCGGGGGGCGGCGACCCGGGCGGCGCAAACGGGCGCACCGGACGACGCGGGATTTCACCCGCACAAGTAACGTATGGAGTGGATATGGGCGTTTTCGCACGACTTCTGCGGAGGTCGAAGGCTACCGAGGAGGCGTCAACCGCCGAGGCTCAGGCCGACACACCGACGGCCGAGCCCGCGCCGGAGGAGGCGGCAGAGGCGAAGGTGTCGGCCGAGGCCGAGGAGCCGACCGAGGGCGAACCGGAGGCGACGGAGGCCGCCGAGTCCGCCTCCGGTGAGGCCGTCGAGATCCCCAAGCAGCAGTCCGCCGAGGAAGCGGCCGACAGGGATGCCGGCGAGGACGCCCGCACGTAAGCGCCCCTGGCCCGAGTGAGCCGGAGGGGCGTGCCGAGCCCGGGAACGACGGAAAGGTGGACCATGGGTCTCCTGAACAACCTGAAGGCCAAGCTCAACCCGGCCAAGGACAAGGTCTCCGGCCTCGCGCAGCAGCACGGGGACAAGATCACGCACGGTCTCGACAAGGCCGCCAAGGTCGTCGACGAGAAGACCAAGGGCAAGTACAGCGACAAGATCCACACCGGGACGGGCAAGGCCAAGGGCGCCATGGACCGGCTCGCGCACAAGGACGACACGGGGGCAGGCGGTGGCACGACCGCACCGCCCGGGTCCACACCGCCTGCTTCCTGAACGGCACGGCACACCGACGGACGGCCGCGGGGCCCTGGGGCTCCCGGCCGTCCGCCGTACGCCCCGCGCCTCTACGACCAGGTGGCGACCACGTACCCCACGCCGTATGGCGCATCCTCGTACAGCAGCGCGCCCGCGAGGTCCGTGCCCTCGGCCGCGCCGGCGAGAACCTGCCAGGGAGCCCGGCCCGATGCCTTCAGCTCGGACGCCAACTCGGTGTCCAGCGCCTTGAGGGCCGCCACGTCCGCCGCCCCCAGCGCACGCGCGACCTCCGCGTCAAAGGGCGCCGCGCGCTCGTCGAGGTAACCGGGGGCCTTGAGCGTGCGGCAAGCGCTGGCGTCACCCATGACCAGCAGCGCCACCCGCTCGGGCCCGGCGGCGATGTCCCTTCCGACTTGAATGCACCGCTCGGCCGCCAGAGGTTCCCCCACACCGAGTCCCTCGATCGGGGCGTCGGACCAGCCGGTGCGCTGCAGCAGCCACGCGGCCACCGCCAGCGAGGGCGGAAGCGACCGCTGCGAGGCCGCCGGGGCCGCGACTTCGGCCTCGGCATGCCCGGTCCTGCCGAGCCGTACGTCCACGTCGACGCCGAAGCCGCGGAAGGAGCCCCGCGTGCCCTCCAGATACGTGCCTCGGCCGCTCTGCTCCGCGGGACCGACCACGACGAGCCGGTCGGGACGGGCGGCCGCGAGCACACCGACCGCGTCCGTGCACGCGGCCCGCGCGACGTCCATCTCGGCGGCGGCACCCGCGGCGACCTCGGGCACGAGCAGCGGCGGACAGGGGCAGACTGCGGCGACGACAAGCATGATCGGCAGGGTAACCCCGCCGATCATGCTTGGGCAGGGTAACCCCGCCGCCCGGCGGCGGGCACCGCGCCGAGCGGAGCGGTCAGTCGCAGCCGCAGCCGCTCCCCGTCGCCACCGGCAGCGGCTCGGGCACACCGATCTTCGGCAGGCCCAGCAGGACACCCGCCGGCTTCGCCGCCTCTGCCGCGTTGCGCTTCTCCCAGGCGTCGCCCGCGCGCGTGCGGCGCACGTCGAGGACGGCTCCCTCGGCGAGCAGGTGGTGCGGGGCGGCGTACGTTATCTCGACCGTGACCACGTCGCCGGGGCGCACTTCCTGCTCCGGCTTGGTGAAGTGGACCAGGCGATTGTCCGGGGCGCGGCCGGAGAGGCGGTGGGTGGCGCCGTCCTTGCGGCCCTCGCCCTCGGCGACCATCAGCTCCAAAGTGCGGCCGACCTGCTTCTTGTTCTCCTCCCAGGAGATCTCCTCCTGGAGGGCGACGAGACGTTCGTAACGCGCCTGCACGACCTCCTTCGGGATCTGGTTCTCCATGGTCGCGGCCGGGGTCCCGGGGCGCTTGGAGTACTGGAAGGTGAAGGCCTGCGCGAACCGCGCCTCACGGACGACGTGCAGGGTCTGCTCGAAGTCCTCCTCCGTCTCGCCGGGGAAGCCCACGATGATGTCGGTGGTGATCGCGGCGTGCGGGATGGCGGCCCGTACCTTCTCGATGATCCCGAGGTAGCGGTCCTGCCGGTAGGAGCGGCGCATCGCCTTCAGCACCGTGTCCGAGCCGGACTGCAGCGGCATGTGCAGCTGCGGCATCACATTGGGGGTCTCGGCCATCGCCGCGATCACGTCGTCGGTGAAGTCGCGAGGGTGCGGGGAGGTGAAGCGGACGCGCTCCAGGCCCTCGATCCTTCCGCAGGCGCGCAGCAGCTTGCTGAAGGCCTCGCGGTCGCCGATGTCGGAGCCGTACGCGTTGACGTTCTGGCCGAGCAGGGTGATCTCGCAGACGCCCTCGGCGACCAGGGCCTCGATCTCGGCGAGGATGTCGCCGGTGCGGCGGTCCTTCTCCTTGCCGCGCAGGGCCGGGACGATGCAGAAGGTACAGGTGTTGTTGCAGCCGACGGAGATCGACACCCACGCCGCGTACGCGCTCTCGCGGCGCGTCGGCAGGGTGGAGGGGAACGCCTCCAGGGACTCGGCGATCTCGACCTGGGCCTCCTCCTGCACCCGGGCGCGCTCCAGCAGGACGGGCAGCTTGCCGATGTTGTGCGTGCCGAAGACGACGTCCACCCAGGGCGCCTTCTTCACGATGGTGTCCTGGTCCTTCTGCGCGAGACAGCCGCCGACCGCGATCTGCATTCCGGGCCGCGAGGCCTTCTTCGGCGCGAGGCGGCCGAGGTTGCCGTACAGCCGGTTGTCGGCGTTCTCCCGGACGGCGCAGGTGTTGAAGACGACGACGTCGGCGTCACCGTCGGAGCCCTCGGGCGCGCGCACGTACCCGGCCTCTTCGAGCAGCCCGGACAATCGCTCGGAATCGTGGACGTTCATCTGGCACCCGTAGGTGCGCACTTCGTAGGTCTTCACGCCCACTGCCTGGCTCCGGTCGATGCTGCTCATGTGACAAGGGTAGGCGGTGCCGGAAGTGCCTCCCGCCGCCCTGTGGACAACCGGGGGCTCAGGGCTCGATGAGGCCCGCGCGGATCGCGTAGCGGGTGAGTTCCAGACGGTCGCGCATGCCCAGCTTGTGCAGCAGGTTCGCGCGGTGACGCTCGACCGTCTTCGTGCTGATGAAGAGCAGTTCGCCGATCTCCTTCGAGGTGTGGCCCTCGGCGACCAGTTTGAGGATCTCCTCCTCGCGCTCGGTGACCGGGCGCGCGGGCAGGTCGTCGCCCCGGCGCAGGCGGTCCAGGTAGGAGCGCACGAGGGCCCGCTCCGCGCCCGGGTACACGAACGGCTCGTCGCGCACCGCCGCCCGGCAGGCCCCGACCAGGTCGCGGTCGGCGGCGGACTTGAGGACGTAGCCGCTGGCTCCGGCCTTGAGGGCCTCGAAGAAGTACTCCTCGTTGTCGTACATGGTGAGCATGAGGATGCGCAGGCCGGGCAGGCGGCGGGAGAGTTCACGGGCCGCCTGGAGGCCCGTCATCCGGGGCATGGCTACATCCAGGACGGCCAGATCGACGTCACGCGCGCGTGCCAGCTCGACCGCCTGCGCCCCGTCCCCGGCCTCGGCGACCACGGTCAGATCGGGCTCGCCGTCCAGGATGAGGCGCACACCCTGGCGTACGAGTGCATGGTCGTCGGCGAGCAGCACGCGCGCGGGGGATGCCATCAGCGGCCTCCGGCGGTGACGGGGACCCGCAGGCGCACATCGGTGCCCTCCTCGGGACCGGGTCCGAGCCAAAGGTCGGCTGCTACGAGCAGCGCGCGTTCGCGCATGCCGCGGATTCCGGCGCCCTCCTGAGCCGTACCGAGGCCCTTGCCGTTGTCGCGTACGAGGAGTTCGACGCCGTCCGCAACCGGCCGGAGGCGGACCTCGGCGCGGTCGGCGCCGGCGTGCCGGGCCGTGTTGGTGAGCCCTTCCTGGGCAACGCGGTAGATCACCAGCTCCGACTCCTGGGTCAACGGGGGCAGATCGCCGGTGATGTGGTGGCGCACCGTCAACCCGTGGGTGGTGAATTCGGCGGCGAGTGAGCGCAGGGTGCTGACCAGGCCGAGTTCCTCCAGGACGCCGGGGCGCAGCCGACGGGCGATACGGCGGATCTCGTCCAGGCCCGCCCTGGTCGCCTCCTGCGCCTGGCCCACCTCCCCGCGCAGTTCTTCGGGGGCGCGATCGGCGACGCGCTTGAGCTGGAGGAGGACGGCGGTCAGGGTCTGGCCCACCTCGTCGTGGAGCTCGCGGGCGATGCGCTGCCGCTCGCGCTCCTGCGCGGACAGGGCACGGGCCGCTCCGGCCGCGCGTTCGCTCTCCAGCCGGTCGAGCATCGTGTTGTACGTCGTGATCAGCTCGGCCGCCTCCGCCGGACCGGCGACGACCGCTCGGGGGCCGGGGCGCAGCAGGTCCGCGGTGGCCATGGCCCTGCCGAGCCGCCGCAGCGGAGCGAGCCCGAGACGCAGCACGATCGCATTGCCTGCCAGCAGTGCGGTCAGGCCCACGAGGACGACCAGCGCCTCGGCCGGCAGGACGGGGGTCGACACGGTGACCGGGCCCAGCAGCAGGGCGGCGGCCGCGACCAGGCCCATGGCGTTGAGGGAGAAGATCCGCCAGAACAGTGACACGGTCCTCCCTGGTTCCGCAGGCGCTCCCGATGTGGCTCCGGCCAGCCTCGCCGTCCGCCCCCGGCCGCGTATATCCGTGACGTCACCCATGTCGCCACCGTACGGGCGGATGGCAGCATGCGAAGCGGCCGGGGTTGATCACCGGCAGACCACGACCATGCCGCCGGGACAAAGGGAGAAACGTGTCTGCGCCACGACTGAGGGCGACGCCGCTGCCGGGCATCGGGGTCCAGTACGACCTGGTGACCCGCGACCAACGCCATCTGTCGGTGGTGGCACACCGCGACGGCGCGCGCACGGTGAATGTGTACCGGGCCGACGACCCCGACTCCTGTGCCCAGTCGCTGCGGCTGTCCGGCTCCGAGGCGGGCGCGCTGATCGACGCGCTGAAGCCGTCCCATCACAGCGCGAGCCTGCTCTACGCCTCCGACCTGGGGCTGGTCGCCGAGCGGATCGAGCTGGCCGCGGCCTCGCGCTGGAACGGGCGGGTGCTGGGCGACACCCGGATGCGGACCGAGACGGGCGCGTCGGTGGTGGCGGTGCTGCGCCGGGCCGAGGCGATTCCGTCGCCGGCGCCGGACTTCCGGCTGGCGGGCGGTGACATCGTGATCGTCGTCGGCACGCGCGAGGGCGTCGACGCCGCCGCGGCGATACTCGGGCGGGAGTGAACCGGTGCACTCCGCGGTGTTGTTGATCGAGTTCGGTTCCATTCTGCTCGGCCTCGGGCTGCTCGGCCGGGCCGCCGCCCGCTTTCAGCTCTCCCCCATTCCGCTGTACCTGCTGGCCGGCCTGGCCTTCGGCGAGGGTGGGCTGCTGCCGCTGGGGGCGAGCGAGGAGTTCGTCGCCATCGGCGCCGAGATCGGCGTCATCCTGCTGCTGTTGATGCTGGGCCTGGAGTACACGGCCGGTGACCTGGTCACCAACCTGAAGGCGCACTACCCGTCGGGCCTGGTCGACTGTGCGCTCAACGCCGTGCCGGGCGCGGTCGCGGCACTGCTGCTCGGCTGGGGCCCGGTGGCCGCCGTGGTGCTGGCCGGAGTCACCTGGATCTCGTCGTCCGGGGTGATCGCGAAGGTGCTCGGTGATCTGGGCCGGGTGGGAAACCGCGAGACGCCGGTGATCCTCAGCGTGCTCGTGCTGGAGGACCTGGCGATGGCGGTGTACCTGCCCATCGTGACCGCGCTGGTGGCCGGCGCCGGGCTGCTGGCCGGGAGCGTGACGCTGGCGGTCGCGCTGGGGGCCGCGGGGCTGGTCCTGTTCGTGGCCGTGCGCTACGGGCGCGTCATCTCGCGGTTCGTCTCCAGTGACGACCCGGAGAAGCTGTTGCTGGTCGTGCTGGGACTGACGATCCTGGTCGCGGGCGTCGCGCAGCAGCTCCAGGTGTCGGCGGCCGTCGGTGCCTTCCTGGTGGGCATCGCGCTGTCCGGGGAGGTCGCGGAAGGCGCCCACACCCTGCTCAGCCCGTTGCGCGATCTGTTCGCCGCGGTGTTCTTCGTGTTCTTCGGGCTGCACACCGACCCGGCGAGCATCCCGCCCGTCCTGCTGCCCGCCCTCGCGCTGGCGCTGCTCACCGCGGCGACGAAGATCGCCACCGGCTACTGGGCGGCGCGCCGGGCCGGGATCTCCGTCAAGGGCCGCTGGCGTGCGGGCGGCGCCCTGGTGGCGCGCGGCGAGTTCTCGATCGTCATCGCCGGGCTGGCGGTGAGCGCCGGCATCGAGCCGTCCCTGGGCCCGCTGGCCACGGCGTACGTCCTCATCCTGGTCGTCCTCGGCCCCCTCACCGCCCGCTACACGGAACCACTGGCCCGGCGCCTGAACGAGCGCCGGAACGCCCGCACGGATTCCTCGGAGCCGGTGGGGGCGAGCGTGTCGGTGGGTGAACGCCGACCCTGAGTGCAGGGCCGGCGCAGGAGTCGGCCGTCACGTGTCGATCGGGCGGTGGACGGCCAAGGGCCCGTTGACGGACCGATGCGCGCAGCACGGACGTCGGAAGCCGCTGGGGGCAGCCCCCAACGGGTGGACGGTGGACAAGCCCCTCGGCCGCCCCACCTCGACGCTGATGCACCATCGCTCGCCCATCAGACGGACGGCGGGACAGGGCTCGGCGGGACTGCCGCAAGGCCTCATATGCCGTCGGGCGTCCACCCCTGTCGGCGTAGTACCGCCGACACGTCCGGGGCCTCGTAGTGGTCGCCCTTGAGGACCTTGCCGTCGGCGCGGCGGGTGACCCGGCCGTCGGGGCCCAGCTTGGTCATGTTCGAGCGGTGGATCTCGGCGATCACCGCGTCCAGGTCGATGCCGTGCACGAGGGCGGTGCCGTAGGCCACGTAGACGACGTCGGCCAGTTCGTGGGCGAGCTTGTCGAGCGGGCCCTTGACCGAGACCTCGGCGACCTCCGCGGCCTCCTCCGCGAGCAGTTCTCCGCGGTGGGCGGCCAGCGAGGGCGCGACCTCGGTGGGCGTACTGCGGGCGTCGAGCCCGACGGCGAGGTGGAATTGGCGAACCAGGTCGGCGGGCGATGAGCTCATACGGCGACTGTATCGACCGCCACTGACAACACCCGGTCGTGATCCCGTTGTGACCCTGCCCCGATCAGCAGCCCTGGTCAGCACCGCGTTCCGGCTGGCAGGATCCCTGGCATGTCCAAGATGTTCCCCCGGATCGGCAGACGCCGGGCCCTGCAGGGCGCGGCTGCCGGCTTCGTCGCCCTCGGGTTGCTGCTGTGGTGGCTGCTGCCCCTGGGCGAGGCCCCTCCGAGCGGAACGATCACGATCAGCACCGGAACGCCGGCCGGGGTGTACCAGCAGTACGGCAAGCTCCTGCGTACCGCCCTCGACAAGGACATGCCGGACCTGAAGGTGAAGCTGCTGACCAGCGACGGCTCCCAGGAGAACGTCAGGCGGGTGGCCACCGGCAAGGCCGACTTCACCATTGCCGCGGCCGACGCGGTCGAGACGTACAAGCTCGCGGCCCACAACCCCGGCGCCGACCAGCTGCGTGGTGTCGCCCGCCTCTACGACGACTACGTGCAGCTCGTCGTCCCGCGCGACTCACGCATCACATCCGTCGCGGACCTCAGGGGCAAGCGGGTGGCCATAGGACCGCCCAGCTCGGGTGTGCGGCTGATCGCCGACCGGGTGCTCAAGGCGGCCGGCATCGATGCGACGAAGGACATCACGCCGTTCGACGACGGCATCGACACCGGTCCGGACGGGCTGAAGCAGGGCAAGATCGATGCGTTCTTCTGGTCCGGTGGGCTGCCCACGGAGGGGCTGCAGAAGCTCGCCGACACCTTCACGTTCCGGTTCGTGCCGATCGGGCCCAAGCTCGTAGCCAAGCTGCACAACCAGGACCGTGCCACCCGCTACTACCGCGCCACCAACATGCCGGAGTCGGCCTACCCCAGCATCCAGAACGGGGTCGCCGTGCCGACGCTCGCCGTGTCCAACCTGCTGATGACACGCAAGGACATGGACCCCCGGCTCACCGAGTGGATGACCCGCACCGTGATCAGGAGCCGTGACGGCATCGGCACGCAGGTCCACTCCGCGCAGCTCGTCGACCTGCGCACCGCGATCTACACCGACCCGCTGGCCCTGCACGAGGGCGCCCGCCGCTACTACCGCTCCGTCAAGCCGTAGTACCGCCGTCAGACCGCAGGGCTGTTCCTCGGCACGGACACCGTCACCGTGAGCCCGTGCGGCTCGTGACGGCCGTACGAGATCGAGCCGCCGCCCGCGGCGAGCAGCGTGCGCGAGATGGACAGGCCGAGACCCGAGCCCTTGATGTTCTGGTGGCGGCTGCTGCGCCAGAAACGGTCGCCGACGCGGGCGAGTTCCTCATCGGTCA
Organism: Streptomyces longisporus; assembly: GCF_039532765.1. Taxonomy (NCBI): domain Bacteria; kingdom Bacillati; phylum Actinomycetota; class Actinomycetes; order Kitasatosporales; family Streptomycetaceae; genus Streptomyces; species Streptomyces longisporus. The sequence goes on along the minus strand of NZ_BAAASG010000009.1, from coordinate 41,733 downwards.
GGCCGGGGCCGTTGTCGGTGACCACGACGGTCGAGGTGTCGCCGTCGGCCGCGACCGTGACCTCGACGCACTCGTCCTGCGGCGTGAACTTGACCGCGTTGTCGATCACCGCGTCCAGCGCGCTGGAGAGCGTGACCGGGTCGGCCCAGGCAGTGGTCGGCGGGCAGTTCCCCACCAGCCGAACGCCCTTGGCCTCCGCGGTCGGCGTCCAGGCCGCGACGCGCTCGGCGGTCAGCGCACCGATGTCGGTGATGCGCAGGTCGGCCTCGGTGTGCTCGGCCAGGGCCAGGTCGAGCAGGTCGTCGAGGACCTCCGCGAGGCGCTTGCCCTCGGTGCGGACCGATGCGATCTCCTCGTTGTCCTCCGGCAGTTCGAGAGCGAGCAGTTCGATGCGCAGCAGCAGCGCCGCAAGGGGGTTGCGCAGCTGGTGCGAGGCGTCGGCGACGAAGGCGCGCTGCTGCTCCAGCACGTCCTCGACGTTGTCCGCCATCTCGTTGAACGAGTGGGCCAGGCGCCGGAGTTCCGGAGGACCGCCGGCAGCCGCCACCCGGGTCTTCAGACGGCCGCTCGCGATCGCGTGAGTGGTGGCGTCCAGCACCCGTACCGGCCTGAGCACCCAGCCGGTCAGCCTCAGCGCGGCGCCGACGGCCAGCAGCATCGCGGCGATCTCACCCACACCGATGACCAGCCAGCCGTGCAGGATCCGCGAACGCAGCGCCCCGGTGGGCGAGTCGGTGACCACGACCGCCACGACATCGCCGTCCCGGATGACCGGTGAGGCGACGACCAGACGGTTGCGCTGCCAGGGCCACACCTGCTTGGGGTCGTGGCTGCGGCGGCTGAGCAGGGCCTCGGCGAAGGCGTCGCGCACCTCGCCCTGGTCGGGCAGGAAGAAGGACGGCGGGGCCTGCGCCATGGGGATGTCGGTACGGCAGAACACCCCGGCCCGGATGCCGTAGACGCCGTAGTAGCTGGCGAGTTCACTGCGCAGCGTCGCCAGCCGCTCGTCCGTGGACGTGCGCGTGGAACTGCACGCGTCGGTGACGAACTGGGCGAGGGACGCGAAGCGCGCCGTGTCGTCGATCCGGTCGACGACGACCTTCTGCTGCTGGGCGGAGGCCACGCTCACGGCGAGCGGGATGCCGAGCGCGAGCAGCACGGCGGCCATCAGGACGATCAGCAGCGGAAGAAGACGAGTACGCACCCGTGCACGCTACGAGGACGGGGCGACAAGCCGGTAACCGACGCCGCGTACGGTCTCGATCAGGGCCGGCATGCGCAGCTTGGCGCGCAGGGACGCGACGTGCACCTCCAGGGTGCGCCCGGTCCCCTCCCAGCTGGTGCGCCACACCTCGCTGATGATCTGCTCCCGGCGGAAGACGACCCCGGGGCGCTGCGCGAGGAGGGCGAGGAGATCGAACTCCTTGCGGGTCAGTTGGACAACCGAACCGTCCACGCTGACCTGACGGGTGGGCAGTTCGATGAGCATGGACCCGAGGCGCAGCTGGTGGTCGCCGCCCACCCCGGCGTCCTCGTGGACGCTGCGCCGGCTGACCGCGTGGATACGGGCGAGCAGTTCCCCGGTGTCGTACGGCTTCACCACGTAGTCGTCGGCGCCGAGGTTGAGGCCGTGGATGCGGGAGCGGACGTCGGAGCGCGCGGTGACCATGATCACCGGGGTGCTGGTGCGCTTGCGGATCTTGCCGCAGACCTCGTAGCCGTCCTGGTCAGGCAGGCCCAGGTCGAGCAGGACGACGCCGAAGCCGTCGCCCTCCGGAACGAGTGCCTGGAGAGCTTCCTCGCCGCTGCGCGCGTGCGTGACGTCGAAACCGTGCCGCGCCAGAACCGCAGAAAGTGCGGCGGCGACATGGTTGTCGTCCTCGACGAGGAGCAGTCTCATCCGGGCCTCCTTCGGTTCATCGGCCGTACGAACAGGATGGGTACAAAACGCCTGGCACACGCGCGCGTGCACCAAGGCAGTCACGCTGATGGACGAGTACGCCGTCAAGTGGGTTCCGGTCGCGGACCGCTTTAGTTACCCGGCCGATACCGGCCCTCTCGCAACTGCTACGACATGTGTCCGATTGCTATCGGATCGTGATGCTCAGATTCCCCTCAGATGTAATGACGCTGGTGGAACGGGGTTACTACTGTCCTCCGAAACCGAGGAGGACGGAGCCCGATAGCGATGACCGAAGTATCGGTGGCCAAGGAAGATGTGGCCGCGACCGGCGAACTGGTCGTCCTGAAGAGCGTCAACAAGCACTTCGGCGCGTTGCACGTACTCCAGGACATCGACCTGACGATCGCCCGCGGCGAGGTCGTCGTGGTCATCGGGCCCTCCGGGTCCGGTAAGTCCACCCTGTGCCGCACCATCAACCGCCTGGAAACCGTCGACTCCGGCTCGATCACGATCGACGGCAAGGCGCTGCCCCAGGAGGGCAAGGAGCTGGCCCGGCTGCGCGCCGACGTGGGGATGGTCTTCCAGTCCTTCAACCTCTTCGCGCACAAGACCGTGCTCGAGAACGTGATGCTGGGCCAGATCAAGGTCCGCAAGGCCGACAAGAAGAAGGCCGAGGAGAAGGCCCGGGCCCTGCTCGACCGGGTGGGCGTGGCCACCCAGGCGGACAAGTACCCCGCTCAGCTCTCCGGCGGCCAGCAGCAGCGCGTCGCCATCGCACGGGCGCTGGCCATGGACCCGAAGGTCATGCTCTTCGACGAGCCGACGTCGGCCCTCGACCCGGAGATGATCAACGAGGTCCTCGAGGTCATGCAGCAGCTCGCCCGCGACGGCATGACCATGATCGTCGTCACCCATGAGATGGGCTTCGCACGATCGGCTGCAAACCGGGTGGTCTTCATGGCGGACGGCCGGATCGTCGAGGAGGCTGCGCCCGACCAGTTCTTCAGCAATCCGCGCAGCGACCGCGCCAAGGACTTCCTGTCGAAGATCCTTCACCACTGACGGTTCGCCCCGTCCGGCCCTCGCCGGCTCTCCTCTTCTCCGCCGGCGCTCCTCTCTTCTCTTCACCAGCCAAAGGATGTTCACCATGAAGCTCCGCAAGGTCACCGCCGCTTCGGCCGCCGTGCTCGCCCTCGCTGTGGCGGCTACGGCGTGCGGGTCGAACAACAGCAACAGCTCCTCCTCCAGCGGCGGCGGCGGCGGCAAGATCAAGATCGGCATCAAGTACGACCAGCCGGGCCTCGGCCTGAAGCAGCCGAACGGCACCTTCTCCGGCTTCGACGTGGACGTGGCGACCTACGTGGCCGGGAAGCTCGGCTACAAGCCCAGCCAGATCGAGTTCGTCGAGACCAAGAGCGCCGACCGCGAGAACGCCCTCTCGCGCGGTGACGTCAAGTTCATCGTTGCCTCGTACTCGATCACCGACGAGCGCAAGCAGAAGGTCGACTTCGCCGGCCCGTACTTCTTGGCCCACCAGGACCTTCTGGTCAAGAAGGACTCGAAGATCGCCAAGGGCACGGACCTCAACGGCCAGAAGCTGTGCTCCGTGACCGGCTCCACCTCGGCGCAGAAGATCGTGAAGATCGCCCCCAAGGTCAACCTCAAGGAGAACAGCGGCTACTCGGAGTGCGTCGCCAGCCTGCAGAGCGGGGCCGTGGACGCGCTGACCACCGACGACTCGATCCTCGCGGGCTACGCCTCGCAGTCCCAGTACAAGGGCCAGTTCAAGCTCCTCGGGCTCAAGCTCAGCAACGAGAACTACGGCATCGGTGTGAAGAAGGGGGACACCGCGACCGTCAACAAGATCAACGACGCCCTGAAGGCCATGGTCAGCGACGGCACCTGGAAGAAGGACGTCGAGAAGAACTTCGGCCCGGCCAACTACAAGTACGAGCCCGCCCCGAAGATCGGCGTCATCGTCAAGTAACCCAGGGAACCGCAGCCCACGCAGGGTTCCACCGGCGCGCCGCCGCCCACCGCGATCACGGCGGCGGCGCGCCACGCCCTTCTCGTACGCCACACACCCGGAAGCGCGGGAGATCGTGTTCGATTTTCTTCATGGTTATGACGTCCTGGGGGCGTTCTGGATGACGGTGAAACTCACCGTCCTCTCCGCCGTCGGCTCCCTGGTCTGGGGCACCCTGCTGGCCGGAATGCGAGTCAGCCCGGTCCCGCTCATGCGCGGGTTCGGCACCGCCTACGTCAACATCGTCCGGAACATCCCTCTGACGGTCATCATCGTCTTCAACTCGCTCGGCCTCGCCGACATCTTCGGTGTGACGCTGGGCGCTTCCGACTTCAAGATCCAGGGCTTCAGGCTGGCGGTGCTCGGTTTCATCGCCTACACCTCGGCCTTCGTCTGCGAGGCGCTGCGCTCCGGTATCAACACGGTGCCGCTGGGGCAGGCCGAGGCAGCCCGCGCCATCGGGCTGAGCTTCGGCCAGACCCTGCGGCTCATCGTGCTGCCGCAGGCGTTCCGTGCGGTCATCGGGCCGCTGGCCAACGTGCTGATCGCGCTGACCAAGAACACCACCGTGGCGGCCGCGATCGGCGTGGCCGAGGCCGCCGCTCTGATGAAGACGATGATCGAGAACGAGGCTCAGACGCTGCTCATCGGCGCGGTCTTCGCCTTCGGGTTCGTGGTTCTGACCCTTCCCACCGGCCTCATCCTCGGCTGGCTGGGCAAGCGACTGGCGGTGAAGCGATGACCTCGGTCCTCTACGACGCCCCGGGCCCCCGGGCCAAGAGGCGCAACGTCCTCCTGTCGGTGGTCTTCGTCGCCCTGCTCGCCCTCCTGGTGTGGTGGGTCTGGCGGACGATGGACGACAAGGGCCAGCTGAAGTGGGTCCTGTGGAAGCCGTTCACCACGTCCGAAGCGTGGACCACGTATCTGCTGCCCGGTCTCGGCAACACCCTGAAGGCCGCGGCACTCTCCATGATCATCGCCCTCCCGCTGGGTGCCTTCTTCGGCATCTCCCGTATGTCCGACCACCGGTGGGTGCGGGTGCCGGCCGCAGTAGTGGTCGAGTTCTTCCGCTCGATCCCGGTGCTCCTGCTGATGCTGTTCGCGAACGAGTTCTACTCCCGCTACACGAACGTCACCACAGACGACCGGCCCCTGTACGCAGTCGTCACCGGCCTGGTGCTCTACAACGCCTCGGTCCTCGCCGAGATCGTCCGCGCCGGCATTCTGGCGCTCCCCAAAGGCCAGACGGAGGCCGCCTACGCGATCGGCCTGCGCAAGGGCCAGACGATGACCAGCATCCTGCTCCCGCAGGCGGTGACGGCCATGCTGCCGGCCATCGTCAGCCAGCTGGTGGTCATCGTGAAGGACACCGCGCTGGGCGGCGTCATGATCGGCTACGCGGAACTGCTCAGCGCACGCAGCACCTTCGCGGCCAACTACGCCGACGTCATCCAGAGCTTCGTCGGCGTGGCGGTCATCTTCATCGTGGTCAACTTCCTCCTCACCAGCTTCGCGAGCTGGTTGGAGGGCAGGCTGCGGCGCAGCAAGAAGGGCACGGGCGCGGTGCTCGGTGCCGAAGACATGGAGGAGCTCAACCCGGCGGCGGTGGGCGGGACCTTCGGGACCGGCGCCGGCGCGGGCACCGGCATCTGATGATCGGTCACCTCGTCTGACCCGCCCGGAGGCAGTGGCATGATCGCCACTGCCTCCGTCGCTTGACGCAAACCCCGCCAATGGGTTGCATACGTTCTGTGATCGTGCACCCTGCTCCAACTTCCTGTTCACATACGTCCGTCAGGACGCCGCCACGAGCAGGGGGCGCCGCGTCGTGGACCCGGTGATCATCGTCGGCGCGGGGCCCGTCGGGCTCACGCTCGCCCTGGCGTTGGCCCGTCAGGACGTGCCCTGCGTCGTGCTGGACGAGGGCCCCGGCAAGGAGGAACCGCGCCCCGCGCGGACCGTTGTCCTGCGCGAGGACACCGCCGCCCTGATGGAGCGGCTGAGCGGACAGCCGCTCGCGCAGGAGGGAGCCCGCTGGGCCGGATGGCGGTCGATGCGGCGCAAGCAGGTGATGCGCGAGGTCACGTTCGGCGGCGACGAACCCGCCCCGCTGCACATCGCCCAGCACGTCCTGACCGGCGCCCTGCGCGCCGCCCTGGCCACCGAGCCGCTCGTCGAGCTCGCCGTGGACAGCCGCCTCGACACCGTCGAGCAGGAGGCCTCCGGGGTCACCGCCCACACCCGCGGCCCCAGGGGCACCTGGTGGCGCGGCAGTTACCTGGTCGGCTGCGACGGCCCGCGCTCCACCGTGCGCAAACTCCAGGACATCCGCTTCCCGGGCCGTACCGCGGTGGAGCGACACGCCGTGGCCGCGCTGCGCACGGAACTTCCGTGGGTGGACGAAGCGTTGCTCCACCGGATGCCGCCGTGGCGTACGTCCGGGCCCTCGGCCGGGGAGGTGACCGCCCGCCCCCTCCCGGACGGCGTGTGGCGCCTGGACTGGCTGCTGCCGCCGGGCAAGGACCTGGTCACGCCCGAACTGCTGCTGGCCCGCATCCGGGAGACCCTGGCCGGCTGGACCGGGGGCCCGACACCGCCGTACGAGCTCCTCGACACCGGAGTCCACACGGTCCACCACCGTCTGGCCCGCCGCTGGCGGGTCCGCCGGGTCTTCCTCGCCGGGGACGCGGCGCACCTGCTCGGCGCGCTGGGCGCGCAGGGACTCGACGAGGGACTCAGGGACGCCGACAACCTGGCCTGGAAGCTGGCGCTCGCCTGGCACCACGGGCCGCACGAGGCGCTGCTCGACAGCTACCAGGCGGAGCGACGCGGAGTCGTCGCAGGTCGGCTGCGCGCCGCCGACCAGGCCCTGCCGCTGCTGCGCGGCGGCGGAGGGCTGCGCGCCTATGTGCCCGGCTCGGCCCGCGGCCACGACGCACTGCTCACGGACGGCCACCTGGGGCGCGGAGCACTCGGCGCGGTGGGGGCGTACGCCGCCTCCCCGCTCGCTCCCCGGAACCTCGAAGCCGAGGTCCCCGTGGCCACGGCGCCCGGCGAGCCGGTCACCGATGTGCGGGTCACCGCGGAGGACGGCACTTTCGTACAGCTGAGGGACCGGCTCGGGCGCGGAGCCCTGCTGGTGGTGCTGATCGCGCCGGGCACGGCGGTGTGGGACCGCAAGCACTGGATGACCGCGGGGATCATGCCACGGCTGGCGGCGGCGGTGGCCGCGCTGCCGCACCCCGCCGAACTGCTGGTCGCGGAGAGCTACCCCGGCGCGGCGGCCCACACCGTACTGCTGGTACGGCCGGACGGCCACCTGGTCACGGCACTGGGCGGAGTACGCCCGGCCGAGCTCTACTCGGCGGCGGAGGCGACGCTGGGAGGGCCGGCGAAGGCGGAGGCGACGGCCGGCTCACCCTCGAAGTGACCCTACTCACCGTCACCCTGTGGTCCACATAGTGACGGTGAGTTGACCGCTCTGGACCGTCAATGGTGTACTCCGGTACGTGACCGACACCTATGTGCGCCTGTGGCGGAGGGTCCATATGGACCTCGTCCGCTATGCGGGCTGCGTGTGTCGTCCGTCCTGCTGAATTCGCATCCCCTTTCCGGCGCGCGCCTTCCAGTGCTGCCGCGCGCCCCGCGAACGCTTCTTCAGGACGGTGCCACGTGTCTGTCTCCCCTTCTGCCCCACCCTCTGCCGCCGCTGCCGCCCAGGCTCCGACACAGGCGGACCTCCTCGACTTCGTACGGCGTACGGCCGCGGACGCCGAGCTGATCGCCTCCCTCCCACTCGATCCCGAGGGCCGCACCTGGGTGCGCCTTGAGGGGCCCGGCGGCAGCGAGGCCTGGCTGATCGGCTGGCCGCCCGGCACGGGGACCGGCTGGCACGACCACGCCGAGTCCGTCGGCGCCTTCGTGACGGCGTCCGGTGAGCTCAAGGAGAACTCGCTCGCCGCCCGGCTGCCCGCCGACGGCTGGAAGACCCTGGAACTCACCGACGGCGTGGACCGGGAGCGGCAACTGCCGGCCGGGAAGGGCCGTGCCTTCGGCCGCCACCATGTGCACGAGGTGCTCAACGAGTCCACCGACCGGCACGCGGTCTCCGTCCACGCCTACTACCCGCCGCTGCCGCAGATCCGCCGCTACAGCCGCGTGGGCCAGGTCCTGCGCCTGGAGCAGGTCGAGCGCCCGGAGGACTGGCAGTGAGCGGCGCGGGCGCACAGCCCGTCGGCATCGACGAGTTGCTGGAGCGGGTGCGCGGGGGCTACGAGCGGATCGAGCCGAAGGAGGCGTACGACGCCGCTCGCGCCGGCGACGCACTCCTGGTCGACATCCGATACGCCGCCCTGCGCGAGCGGGACGGCCTGATCCCGGGCGCCCTCGTCGTCGAGCGCAACGAGCTGGAGTGGCGCCTCGACCCGCAGGGCAGCCACCGCGTGCCCGAGGCCACGAGTCACGAGCTGCGGATCGTGGTGATCTGCAACGAGGGCTATGCGTCGAGCCTCGCGGCGGCCTCCCTGCACGGTTTGGGGCTGGGACGGGCCACGGATCTGGTCGGTGGATTCCAGGCGTGGAAGGCGGCGGGGCTGCCGGTGACGTCATAGGCGGTTCGCGATCGGCCGTCGCCGACGCCAGTTCTCGACAGCCGTCCGACATGGTTTTGAGGGGGTTCGAGGCGGACGACGACAGCGCAGGTAAGGAGGCACCGCGCCGCCGGGTTCGGCGGTCACGCCGTACTGAGCGCGGCACGCATTCCGGCGGCCGCATCTCTATGCCGCCTGCCCCGTCAGAACCCCTCGTCCCCCAGGAACTCCGTGTCCTCCCCCTCCTCCTCCAGCGCCTGCCGCACCACCCGCAGCGCCATGCCCTCGGAGTAGCCCTTGCGGGCGAGCATGCCCGCGAGGCGGCGCAGGCGCTTGTCGCGGTCGAGGCCGCGTGTGGAGCGCAGCTTGCGGGCGACGAGTTCGCGGGCGGTCGCCTCTTCCTGCTCCGAGTCGAGCTGGGAGACGGCCGCGTCGATCAGCGTGGAGTCGACGCCCTTGGTCCGCAGCTCCTGGGCCAGTGCCCGCCGGGCGAGTCCCCGGCCGTGGTGCCGGGACTCCACCCAGGCGTCCGCGAACGCGCTGTCGTTGATCAACCCGACTTCCTCGAACCGTGACAGCACCTCCTCGGCGGCCTCGTCCGGAATCTCCCGCTTGCGCAGGGCGTCGGCGAGCTGCTTGCGCGTGCGCGGGGTCCCGGTGAGCAGGCGCAGACAGATCGCCCGTGCCCGCTCCACCGGGTCCCCTGAGGACTCTTCCTGCTCGGCCCTCGACGAGGAGGCGGAGCCCCCGTCCTCATCGGACGGCTCGCCGCGGCGCCGCTGCCGCCCGCGGGGGCCGCCCGCCCCACGGGCCCGGCCGCCACGGCGCGAGCCGCCACCGGACGAGCCGAAACCGTCCGGTCCCCCGTCGTCCGGCCACTCGCTGCCGCCCTGCTCGTCGCCGTACGACCCCCCGGTGCCGTAGGCCGTCGTGCCGCGTGACCTCGCGCGGTGGTGTCCCCCCTGCGCGCCGTGCCCCGCATCGGCCCCGTACGCATCGCCGTCCGGCCCGGCAAGAGCCGCGTCACCTCGCCCGTCCCGGCCTCGCGGAGGGTCCGGGTAGGCGTACTCGGCCCAGTCCGTTCGCCGTGTCATGCGTCAGCTCTTGGCAGCCGGAGCCTTGGTCTTGGCTGCCTTGGCCGCAGGAGCAGGCACCGCCTTCGCGGTGTCGTCCGCGGTGGCGGAGACGGCGGCGTCCGCGCCCGGCTCAGCGGTGGGCTCCTCCGGACGCACACCGACGCCCAGCTTCTCCTTGATCTTCTTCTCGATCTCGTTGGCCAGGTCGGGGTTGTCCCTGAGGAAGTTGCGTGCGTTCTCCTTGCCCTGGCCGAGCTGATCGCCCTCGTACGTGTACCAGGCGCCGGCCTTGCGGACGAAGCCGTGCTCCACGCCCATGTCGATCAGGCCGCCCTCGCGGCTGATGCCCTGGCCGTAGAGGATGTCGAACTCGGCCTGCTTGAAGGGCGGGGCGACCTTGTTCTTGACGACCTTGCAGCGGGTGCGGTTGCCGACCGCCTCAGTGCCGTCCTTCAGGGTCTCGATGCGGCGGATGTCGATGCGCACCGAGGCGTAGAACTTCAGTGCCCGGCCACCGGTCGTGGTCTCCGGGGAGCCGAACATCACGCCGATCTTCTCGCGGAGCTGGTTGATGAAGATCGCGGTGGTCTTGGACTGGTTGAGCGCGCTGGTGATCTTCCGCAGGGCCTGGCTCATCAGACGGGCCTGGAGACCGACGTGGCTGTCGCCCATCTCGCCCTCGATCTCCGCGCGCGGGACGAGCGCGGCGACGGAGTCGATCACGATGAGGTCGAGGGCGCCGGAGCGGACCAGCATGTCCACGATCTCCAGGGCCTGCTCGCCGTTGTCCGGCTGGGAGAGGATCAGGTTGTCGATGTCGACGCCGAGCTTCTTCGCGTACTCGGGGTCGAGGGCGTGCTCCGCGTCCACGAAGGCGACCTGGCCGCCGGCCTTCTGCGCGTTCGCCACCGCGTGCAGGGTCAGGGTCGTCTTACCGGAGGACTCCGGGCCGTACACCTCCACGACACGGCCACGCGGCAGGCCGCCGACGCCGAGGGCGACGTCGAGTGCGGTCGACCCGGTGGGGATGACCTCGATGGGCTCGTTCGGCCGCTCGCCGAGGCGCATCACGGCGCCCTTGCCGAACTGCCGTTCAATCTGTGCGAGCGCGGCGTCGAGCGCCTTCTCGCGGTCGGTTCCTGCCATGGGTTCCACCCGGTTTGCTTGAGTCGATCGCTTCACGTCAAAGACGCTAACGCCTGCCACTGACAATGCGCCCCGACGCCCGTCCGGCCTGTGGATAACTCGGGTACATCTCCGTCAAAACCACGGCGAATTACCCGTCGAGCGCCTAGCCGGAGCCTCCATAAGAATGGATGTTCGATTTTTGTGTCAAGCGCACCATGCGACACCTCCGACCCTACGTCCGCGGTCCGACAACGGGCCGGACTGCGAGCCGTACGGCCGCTGTTCGTGGCTGCGGCCGGTCCGACTACTTCCCGCGGCGTACGGCGGGTGTCTTCGACCGGACGACGACCGGAGGGGGCGCTCTCGCGAGGCTGACGGCATGGAGACCACGAAGCTCACCCGGGAGGGCGGCAGGGCTAAACGTCCCCCTGTCGTCGCGGCCACGGCGGGAGACCGCCCGGCGGAGCGCCTCTGCCGCACCGTCGGACTTCTTCTGATCCTCTCCGGCCTCGTGCACCTGGTGGTGTTCGCCGTCGACGGTGGCCCCTGGGACGGACCCGTCTCCTGGCGCAAGCCCGTCACCTTCGGGTTGTCCTTCGGGGCGACGCTGATCGCGGTGACCTGGGTGACGTCGTATCTGCGCATCGGTCCGCGGCTGCGCGCCCTGCTGCTCGTCGTGTTCGCTGCCGACTGCGTCGTGGAAGTCGGCGGTATCACTCTTCAGGCCTGGCGCGGAGTGCCCTCACACCTCGACATGGAGACCCCGTTCGACACCGCGGTGTCCATGACGCTCGCGGTGGGCGGTGGTGTCCTCGTGGTGCTGCTCACCGCTTTCGCCGTCGCGTCGTTCCGGCACCGGCCCGCAGGTCCCGCGGGGATGGCGCTCGCGGTGCGTTCCGGCTTCGCGATCCTGCTCGTCGCGCTCGCTTCGGGTGCCGCAATGATCGCGCGCGGTGTGCTGCTCACCCGGACCGGGCACCAGGAGGCGGCCTACCACTCGACGGCGCCGCTCAAGCCTCTGCACGGGGTCAGCCTGCATGCGGTGCTCGTCCTGCCGCTGCTGGCGCGGCTGCTGTCCGGCACGTCCTGGAGCGAGCCGGCCCGACGCCGGATCGTGGCCGCGGCGACCGGCTGCTACGTGGCTGCCGTCATCGGCGCCGGGGTGTGGGCCGTCCTCACGTACTGAGCCGGTCGTGCCCGCTCATCGGGGCGTGCCTCAGGAGGAACCCTCCCCGGCTTCCACCGCTTCGTCCTGAACCACCTCCGGCCGCCGTATCCACAACTGCCTCGCGCGCGTGAGCAGACCCGGCCCCGATCCCCCTCTCCGGTGGCCGTGGACACGAGGGTCGTCCGTGACGGCGTACCGCTTCACGTACGCCCCCAGGAACGCCTGCAGCGTGGCGACCGCGGGGATGGCGATCAGCGCCCCGACGGCGCCGAGGAGCGCGGTGCCGGCGATGACCGAACCGAACGCGACGGCGGGGTGGATGTCGACGGTCTTCGCGGTCAGCTTGGGCTGCAGCATGTAGTTCTCGAACTGCTGGTAGACCACGACGAAGATCAGCACCCACAGCGCGTACCAGGGATCGACGGTGAAGGCGATCAGCATGGGCAGGGCGCCCGCGAGGTAGGTGCCGATGGTCGGGATGAACTGGGAGACCAGGCCCACCCAGACGCCGAGCACGGGCGCGTAGGGCACACCCAGGATCTGCAGCAGGATGTAGTGCGCTATGCCGGAGATGAGCGCCATCAGGCCGCGTGAGTAGATGTAACCGCCGGTCTTGTCGACGGCGATCTCCCACGCACGCAGTACCTCGGCCTGACGCGCGGGCGGCAGCACGGAGCAGATCGCGCGGCGCAGCCGAGGGCCGTCCGCGGCGAAGTAGAACGAGAACAGCGCGATCGTGAGCAGCTGGAAGAGACCGCCGATGACCTGCGCGGACACGTCCAGCACACCGGTGGCGCTGTTCTGCACGTAGTTGCGCAGCCAGTTGGAGCGGAGCAGGCCCTCCTGGACGTCGACGCGTCTGAGCTCGGTGTGGAAGTGCGTGTTGACCCAGTTGATGACGGAGTCGAGGTAGTTCGGGAACTCCTCGACGATCTTGACGATCTGGCCCGCCAGCATGGAACCGAGAAGGGTGACGAAGCCCGCCGCCATGATCATTACGGCGAGGAAGACGAAGCCTGTGGCCAGCCCCCTGCGTATGCCACGCGAGGCCATCCAGCTCACCGCGGGCTCGATGGCCAGAGCCAGGAAGAACGCGATGAGGATGTTGATCAGCAGGCCCGTGAGCTGATGGAAGGCCCAAGTGCCCAGCTGGAAGGCCGCGTAGAGGGCGAGCACGAGCACCACGGCGCGCGGCAGCCAGCGCGGCATGCGGACGTTCGCCCCGGCGGCGTCGGCCGGGGGCCTGCCGGGCGGCGTCGTGCCGAGAGAGGATGCGTGCTGGGCCGTCTGCCCGGCCTCGTCAGTGGGTGCCACGGCTCAAGTCTCGCCCACCGGTCTGACAGTCAACTACCGTCCTGCGATCTTCGTGACCGATCAGTGCTTCTCCCGCGGAACGTCCATGACTGTGCAGACCACTCGCCACACGTCCTTGGCGTCCCAGCCGGCCTCCAGCGCCCCGTGCACCGTGCGACCGCCGAGCTCCGCCATCACGTGGTCGCGTGCGAAGGTGTCGGCGTATCCCGGACCGAAGTGATCCGCCATCCGCTGCCAGAAGACCGTCAACCGCATGACTCCAGTATCCCGCCCCTGAGGGTGGGCCTGAGCCGGGACCCCTTGCCGAGACCGCTTTCCGCCCTACGGTCTGACGCATGTCCGAAACAGGAGCTTCCCCACTCCCTGCCTCACCCCCGGCACGCTCCCCGCTCTTCCGCGCGGAGCACTTCGTCTGGCTCACCGCGCGCGTGCTGGAACAGCGCCTCTTCGCGTACCACTTCCTGAACGGGGGCGCCGACCCGGTGGAGACCGCGCTGGACGCGTACCGCAACGAGGACGGCGGGTACGGCCACGCCCTGGAGCCCGATCTGCGCGGCCCGGTCAGCCAGCCGCTGCACACGGTGCACGCGCTGCGTGTTCTGGATGCCATCGGGCGCTGTGGCGGACAGCGGGTGGAGCGCGTGTGCCGCTATCTGACGGCCGTGTCCACGACGGACGGTGCCCTGCCGGCGATCCGTCCCAGCCAGCGCGGCTATCCGGCGGCCCCTTTCATGCCGATCGTGGACGACCCGGCCAGCGAACTCCTCACCACGGGCCCGGTGGTGGGCCTGCTGCACCGCAACGAGGTGTGGCACGCCTGGCTGTTCAGGGCCACGGACTTCTGCTGGCATGCGGTCGAGTCGCTGGAGAAGTCCCACCCGTACGAGATCGAGGCCGCCGTGGCCTTCCTGGACTCCGCTCCCGATCGCCCGCGCGCGGAGGCGGCTGCCGACCGCCTCGGCCGCCTGGTGCGCGAACACCGGCTCGCGGCTCTGGAGCCCGACCGCCTCGACGCATACCCGGTCGCCCTCGGCTACGCGCCCGGTGAGCACCACTTCCCGCACGACTACGCGAAGACGCCGAGCTCTCTGGCGCGCGCGTGGTTCACGGACGCGGAGATGACGCGCTCCCTCGACTTCCTCGCGGACGCGCAGCAGGAGGACGGCGGCTGGCCCGTCCACCGGCACCGGTGGGCACCGGGCACCGCCCTGGAAGCTCGCCCCATGGCGACGATCGAGGCGCTGCACACCCTCAGGGCGCACGGGCGTCCCATCGGCTGACCCGGACGCCGTCACCCGCCCATGGCGCGCACTCCGGCCGTCACCACGACGGCCGCCGCCACGACGAGCAGGAACGGGGCGCGCAGGACCAGCGCCACGGCGGCTGCGGCGAGCCCTGCAACCCGCGCGTCGAGGGTCAGGGCGTGCCCGTCGGCGAAGGTCTGCTGGGCCGTGAGGGCGGCGAGCAGGGCCACCGGCAACAGTGCGGCCAGACGCCTGACGAGCGGCTTCTCGAGCACGCCCGCGGGTACGAGCAGTCCGGCGAGCTTGACGGCGTAACAGCCGAAGGCGGTCGCGCCGATCGCGATCCAGGTGTTCAACGGTCTTCCTCTGATACGTCGTTCTCGTGTGCTTCCTTGCGTGACGTGCCCCGGCGGCGACCCTCCAGGCAGAGAACGGTGGGCGCTGCCAGCGCTGCCACCAGGACAGGCACTCCGGCGGGCAGCACGGGCAGCAGACCGAGCCCCAGAAGGACGGCGAGGCCGGCCACCGCGCGCTCGGTGGTGGTCCTGAGCATCGGCGCGAGCAGAGCGAGGAATACGGCCGGCCCGGCGGCGTCGAGGCCCCATCTGTCGGTGTCCCCGATGGCGTCGGCGCCCAGTGCGCCGAGGAACGTGGTGAGGTTCCACAGCAGGTACAGACTGAGCCCGGTGACGGCGAACCCGATGCGCGTGCCCCGCCGAGTGGGCTGTGCCAGCGCGACCGCGGTGGTCTCGTCGATGATCCACTGGGCGGCGAACGGCCGCACCGCGCGCGGGAGGGCGAGCAACTGGGACAGACGGAGCCCGTAGAAGGCGTTGCGCACCCCCAGGAAGAGGGCGCCCGCCGCTGCCGTGAGCGGGTTGCCGCCGGCCGCGAGCGCCCCCACGAGGGCGAACTGGGACGCACCGGTGAACACCAGGAGGCTGAGCGCGCAGGTCTGCAGCAGCGTGAGCCCGCTGCCGGCCGAGGTCACCCCGAAGGCGAACCCGGACAGTCCTACGGCGACGCCGACTCCGAGCGCATCCCGAACGACGGCGGAGTCCGCCTTCCCTCCGTCTTCCGGACGCATACCTGCGAGAGCTGTCTCTTCTGCCACCCACCCGACGGTAGAAGCAGTCACGCTCGCGCGTCTTGTACGTTCTTGCGCTCACGCCGGTACGCCCCATGGGGCACACCGACGATCCGGGTGAAATGCCGGTTCAGGTGCGGCTGATCGGTGAACCCGACGGTGACGGCAGCCTCCGCGGGCGTCGTACCGGCGTCCAGCAGCCGCCGCGCCCGCCGTACCCGCGCGTCCGTGAGCCAGGCGTGCGGCGGCATCCCGTAGGCGTCCCGGAACGCCCGCAGCAAAGCGAACGGACTGGTACCGAAATCGGCAGCAAGCCTCTCCAGGGTCGGAGGCTCGGCCAGCCGCTCCTCCAGCACGGCACGCGCGCGTGCCGCGATCCGGGCACCCGCCGTCCGTACCTCCCGCTGTGGCAGCGACCCACCATTGAGCCGCAGCAGCCTCGTCACCGTGACCCGCAGCAGCGTGTCGGCGGCCAGGGCATTGCCGTCCTCCGCGGCCCGCAGCACCTGATGCACAAGTCTCACGGTGTACGGATCGTCAAGCACCGGACTGACGAACCCGGGCGTCCCCCGTATGAACGTGCTCTCGGCCGCGATCTCGGCCACCACCTCCGGCGACGGATACACGGCCCCGTACCGCCACCCCTCCGGCACACCGGCCCGCCCCGTGTGCGGGGTGTCCGGATTGACCAGCGCGAGCGCCCCCGCCCCCGCGTACTGATCGGCCCCGCGATGGTGAAAGACCTCGACCCCGTCCGCGATGGCAGCGATGACGAAGTTCTCGTGCGTATGCCGCACGAACTCCTTGCGGATGTACCGGGCCCGCAGCAGATCGACCCCGGGCAACTCGGCGTACTGCCAGTGCCGAGCCAATTCCTTCCCGGACCCCGCCATACCCCCATTCTCCGCCAGCCCGCCCAACTCCCCCCACCCACCCGCAGCCGCCGACGCACAGAAGTGGGTCGCGGCGGTGCGGCGCAGCCCGCCGCTTACGTCGTCCCACCGCCGGCCCCTCCCCCCACCAGGCTGATCTCCCGCGGGCGGCGGGCTCGCCGTACCGCCGCGACCCCGCCCCACGACGGACCTCATCGCGCCCGGCCCAAGCCCAGCGCCGCGAACCCGCAGGCCAGAGCCATTGTCAGTGGCCGGGTGCAGGATGGACGCATGGTCAGCTCCGCACACCGAGCCCTCGACGGCTTCTCCCCCGCGACCCGCGGTTGGTTCACGGGGGCCTTCTCCGCGCCCACCGCGGCCCAGGCAGGCGCGTGGCAGGCCATCAGAGAGGGCTCGGACGTCCTGGTGGTCGCCCCCACCGGCTCCGGCAAGACCCTGGCCGCGTTCCTCGCCGCCCTGGACCAGCTGGCCTCGACCCCGCCGCCCGCAGACCCCCGGAAGCGCTGCCGCGTCCTGTACGTGTCGCCGCTCAAGGCCCTCGCGGTCGACGTCGAGCGCAACCTCCGCAGCCCCCTGACCGGTATCCGCCAGGAATCCGTGCGCCGGGGCCTGCCCGAGCCCGAGGTGAAGGTGGGCATCCGCTCCGGCGACACCCCGCCCGCCGAGCGCCGCGCCCTGTCCACCCGCCCCCCGGACATCCTGATCACCACCCCGGAGTCCCTGTTCCTGATGCTGACCTCGGCCACGCGCGACGCGCTGACCGGCATCGAGACGGTGATCCTCGACGAGGTGCACGCGGTGGCGGGCACCAAGCGCGGCGCGCATCTCGCGCTCTCCCTGGAGCGGCTGGACGAGATCCTGCCGAAGCCGGCCCGCCGCATCGGTCTCTCGGCGACGGTCCGCCCGGTCGACGAGGTCGCGCGGTACCTTTCACCGCGCCGCAAGGTGGAGATCGTCCAGCCGAAGTCGGGCAAGGAGTTCGACCTCTCGGTCGTCGTCCCGGTCGAGGACCTGGGAGAGCTGGGCGGCTCCCCGGTCGCCGACGGATCGGAGGGCACGGAGCGCCCGTCGATCTGGCCGCATGTCGAGGAGCGGATCACCGACCTCGTCCAGGCCCACCGTTCCACGATCGTGTTCGCCAACTCCCGTCGCCTCGCGGAGCGCCTGTGCAACAGGCTCAACGAGATCGCCTACGAGCGGGCCACCGGCGAGCCCCTGGAGGAGCATCACGCCCCGGCCGAGCTCATGGCCGGCTCCGGAGCGGCGCAGGGTGCACCACCTGTCATCGCCCGTGCCCACCACGGCTCGGTCTCCAAGGAGCAGCGCGCCCTCGTCGAGGAGGACCTCAAGGCGGGCCGCCTGCCCGCCGTGGTCGCCACCTCCAGCCTCGAACTGGGCATTGACATGGGTGCCGTGGACCTCGTCGTCCAAGTGGAGTCCCCGCCGTCCGTCGCCTCGGGTCTGCAGCGGGTGGGCCGCGCGGGGCACCAGGTGGGCGCGGTCTCCACCGGCGTGGTCTTCCCCAAGTACCGAGGCGACCTCGTCCAGGCGGCGGTGGTCACCGAGCGCATGCGCACCGGCTCCATCGAATCCCTGAAGGTCCCCGCCAACCCCCTGGACGTCCTGGCGCAGCAGCTGGTGGCGATGACGGCCCTGGACACCTGGCAGGTCGACGACCTGCTCGCCACGGTCCGGCGAGCCGCGCCCTTCGCCTCGCTCCCGGAGTCGGCGTTCACGGCGGTCCTCGACATGCTCGCCGGCCGCTATCCGTCCGACGCGTTCGCCGAGCTGCGCCCCCGCGTGGTGTGGGACCGCGTCACCGGCACGGTCACCGGCCGCCCCGGCGCTCAGCGCCTTGCCGTCACCTCCGGCGGCACCATCCCCGACCGCGGGCTCTTCGGGGTCTTCCTCGCCGGAGCCGACCCCAAGAAGGGCGGCGGCCGGGTCGGCGAGCTCGACGAGGAGATGGTCTACGAGTCACGCGTGGGCGATGTCTTCACGCTCGGCACCAGCTCCTGGCGCATCGAGGACATCACCCGTGACCGCGTCCTGGTCTCCCCCGCTCCGGGCGTACCGGGCCGGCTCCCCTTCTGGAAGGGCGACCAGCTCGGCCGCCCGCTCGAACTGGGCCGCGCGGTCGGCCAGTTCCTGCGCGAGGTCGGCTCGCTGCCCAAGGAGGACGCCCGGCTGCGCCTTCTCGCGGCGGGCCTGGACGCCTGGGCCGCGGACAACGTCCTGTCCTATCTGGACGAGCAACGCGAGGCCTGCGGCCATGTCCCGGACGACCGCACCATCGTCGTGGAGCGCTTCCGCGACGAGCTCGGCGACTGGCGGGTCGTCGTCCACTCCCCCTTCGGTGCCCAGGTGCACGCGCCGTGGGCACTCGCCCTCGGCGCCAAGCTCTCCGAGCGGTACGGCATGGACGCCCAGGTCATGCACGCCGACGACGGCATCGTGCTGCGCCTCCCGGACGCCGACCTCATGGGCCTGGACCTGCTCGACCAGGAGCCGATGAAGGCGGGCACGGAGTACGACGCCGACCAGGCACCCGTCGGCGCCGCGGACGTCGTCTTCGACAAGGGCGAGGTCGACCAGGTGGTCACCGACCAGGTGGGCAGCTCCGCCCTGTTCGCGTCCCGCTTCCGCGAGTGCGCGGCCCGCGCGCTGCTGCTGCCGCGCCGCAACCCGGGCAAGCGCACCCCGTTGTGGCAGCAGCGCCAGCGCGCCTCCCAACTGCTCCAGGTGGCCGGCGAGTTCGGCTCGTTCCCGATCGTCCTGGAAGCGGTCCGCGAGTGCCTTCAGGACGTCTTCGACGTCCCCGGCCTCGTCGAGCTGATGGGCGACCTGGAGTCCCGCAAGGTACGCCTGGTCGAGGTCACCACCCCAGAGCCCTCCCCCTTCGCCCGCTCCCTCCTCTTCGGATACGTCGCCCAGTTCCTCTACGAGGGTGACTCGCCGCTCGCCGAGCGCCGCGCCGCCGCGCTCTCCCTGGACTCGCGGCTGCTGGCCGAGCTGCTGGGCCAGGCGGAGCTGCGCGAACTGCTCGACGCCGAGGTGCTGACCGAGCTGGAGCGGGAGCTCCAGTGGCTCACCGAGGACCGGCGCGTCAAGGACGCCGAGGGTGTCGCCGACCTGCTGCGCCTGCTCGGCCCGTTGACCGACGCGGAACTGACGGAGCGCGGCTCCGAGCCGCAGTGGGCGCAGGAGCTGGCCCGCGCCCGCCGCGCGATCAAGGTTCGTATCGCCGGCGCGGACCACTGGGCGGCGATCGAGGACGCGGGCCGCCTGCGCGACGCCCTCGGCACAGCCTTGCCGGTCGGCGTCCCGGAGGCTTTCACAGAGCCGGTGAAGGACCCCCTCGGCGACCTCCTCGCCCGCTATGCCCGCACCCACGGCCCCTTCACATCGGCCACGGCGGCGGCTCGCTTCGGCCTGGGCGTGGCCGTCACGGACGGCGCGCTGCAGCGCCTCGCGGCGAACGGCCGTGTCGTGCAGGGCGAGTTCCATCCGGCAGGCATCGGCCAGGAGTGGTGCGACGCGGCGGTACTGCGCCGACTGCGCCGCCGTTCCCTGGCCGCGCTGCGGCACGAGCTGGAACCGGTGGCACCGGCCG
This sequence comes from Streptomyces longisporus, assembly GCF_039532765.1. Taxonomy (NCBI): domain Bacteria; kingdom Bacillati; phylum Actinomycetota; class Actinomycetes; order Kitasatosporales; family Streptomycetaceae; genus Streptomyces; species Streptomyces longisporus. The sequence continues at coordinate 21,692 of NZ_BAAASG010000009.1, read as the reverse complement.
CGCTCGCCCAGTTCCTGCCGCAGTGGCAGCACATCGGCAAGGGGCACGGCCTGCGCGGTGTCGACGGACTGGTGCGTGCCGTCGAGCAGTTGCAGGGCGCATCCGTGCCGGCGTCGGCCCTGGAGAAGCTGGTGCTGCCGTCGCGTGTCGTCAACTACACGCCCGCGATGCTCGACGAGCTGACCGCCGCCGGAGAGGTCGTCTGGGCCGGCGCAGGCGCCCTTCCCGGCAAGGACGGCTGGGTCTCGCTCTATCTGGCGGACGCTGCTCCCCTGCTCCAGCCCCCGCCACACCCGCTGGAACTGACCGCGCTCCACCAGTCCGTACTGGACGCCCTCTCCGGGGGCTACGGCCTGTTCTTCCGTCAGATCGCCGACCAGGTCCGCGCGACCACCCACCCCGACGTCACCGATCCCCAACTCGCCGACACCGTCTGGGACCTGGCCTGGTCCGGACACCTCACCAACGACACACTGGCCCCCATGCGCTCCCTGCTGGGCTCGGGCCGCACCGCGGGCTCCACGGCCCACCGCGCCAAGCGCAGCGTCCCCCGCGGGCGTTACGGCTCCCTGACGGCCGCGGCCCGCCCCGCCTCCCGCAGCGGTCCGCCGACCGTCGCCGGCCGCTGGTCCCTGCTCCCGGCACGCGAGGCGGACCCGACGGTGCGGGCACACGCCGTCGCCCGCACCCTCCTCGACCGGCACGGCGTGGTCACCCGGGGCGCCGTCTCCGCGGAAGGCGTCGAGGGCGGCTTCTCGGCGACGTACCGCATCCTGTCCGCCTTCGAGGAGAGCGGCCAGGCACGGCGCGGCTATGTGGTGGAGGGGCTCGGTGCAGCCCAGTTCGCGATGGACGGCGCGGTGGACCGCCTGCGCGCGGTGTCCAACGCCCGCGACCGCGGCGAAACCCTGCCGCAGCCGTCGGCGGAGGGCACGCCGAGCGGCTACCCCGCCGGCCCCTTCGGCTCGTCCCACGCCTTCACCCCGCCCGGCGACCCGAGCGCCGGGACGCCCCACGGCCACACACCGCACAGCTCCGACGATCCCGACACCTTCAACTGGACGGCCGGCTTCGACTCGGGGAGCGGCACCACCCGGAGCGGGGATGGTACCGGCGGGGGCGCGCCCGAGTTCGACATCACCGGCTTCGAGGACGACTTCGGTCTCCCGCCCGCCCGCGCCCCACGGGACGAATACGTCTCGCCCCGTGACTTCGCGTCCCCGGGCGCAGGCGGCCCCCGAAGCGGCCCCGGCTCACCACCCGTCTCGTACGGCTCCGCGTTCCCCGATCGCCGGCCCCGCCCCACTCCCGACTCCCGGGCCGTCGTCCTCGCCGCAGCCGATCCGGCGAACGCCTACGGCGCGGCGCTGCCCTGGCCGGAGCCCCCGACCGGCGCGGGACACAAGCCGGGGCGAAAGGCGGGCTCCCTGGTGGTCCTCGTCGACGGTGAGCTGACGCTCTACATGGAGCGCGGCGGCAAGACGCTGCTGGCCTGGCCCGCCGACCCGGAAGGCACCGCCACCGAGGACCCCCGTCTGCAGGCAGCGGCGCAGGCTCTGGCCGCCGCTGCCCGAGCAGGCTCCCTCGGCACGGTCACGGTGGAGCGGGTCAACGGCGCCTCGGCCCTGACGTCCCCCATCGGCACTCTCCTGGAAGGAGCAGGCTTCATCGCGACGCCGCGGGGCCTGCGGCTGCGGGCGTGACCGCAAGGACCCCGCCCCCGCTCTCCGAGCCCGCGAACGCCCGCCCGTGACACCCTTGACCCATGCCCGAAGGAGACACGGTCTGGCAGACGGCGAGACGCCTGCACGACGCCCTCGCCGGCAAGGTGCTGACCCGTAGCGACTTCCGGGTGCCCAAGTACGCCACGACCGACCTCACGGGCCGCACCGTCCTGGACGTCACCCCGCGCGGCAAGCACCTCCTGACGCGTATCGAGGGCGGCCTGACGCTCCACTCCCATCTGAGGATGGACGGCTCCTGGAAGGTGTACGCGAACGGCATGCGCTGGACCGGCGGCCCGTCCCACCAGATCCGCGTGATCCTCGGCAACGCCGACCGCACAGCGGTCGGCTACCGCCTCCCCGTCCTCGACCTCCTGCGCACCGCCGACGAACAGCGCGCCGTCGGCCACCTCGGCCCCGACCTCCTCGGCCCGGACTGGGACCCGCAGCAGGCGCTCGCCAACCTGCTCGCCGACCCCGCCCGCCCCCTCGGCGAGGCCCTCCTGGACCAGCGCAACCTCGCCGGCATCGGCAATGTCTACAAGAGCGAGCTCTGCTTCCTGCTCGGTGCCACCCCCTGGCTCCCCGTCGGCGCGCTGCCCGCCGACCGCGCGGCGAAGCTGCCCGCGCTCGCCAAGAAGCTCCTGGAGGCCAACCGGGACCGCCCGGTCCGCACCACGACGGGCCGCCGCGGCCAGGACCTGTTCGTGTACGGCCGCGCGCCCCGCCCCTGCCTGCGCTGCCACACCTCCGTCCGCGTGGCCGACCAGGGCGACGGCTCCCGCGAACGCCCCACCTACTGGTGCCCGAACTGCCAGACGGGACCCGCGCCGAGTACCGCACCGCCCCGCGGAACTCCACGCAGTACGACTAATTGACGACCCGTCAGAAACTCTCGTACCGTCCCTTCATGCCCGTCAAGGCGTACGAACTCACCGGACGCACCGCATTCGTCACCGGAGCGGCCGGCGGTATCGGCCGCGCCTCGGCCGTACTGCTCGCCGAAGCCGGCGCCACGGTCCACTGCGCCGACCGCGACGCACAGGGCCTGCACGAGACGGCGACCCTGATCAAGGACGGCGGCGGCACCGCCCATGTCCACCCCCTCGACGTCACCGACCGGGCGCAGCTCAGACAGGCCGTCGAGTCCTGCGAGCGCCTGGACGTGATGGCCGCGATCGCCGGGATCATGCACAGCAGCCCGGTCCTTCAGACGCGGGACGAGGACCTCGACCGGGTCTTGAGCGTGAACTTCAAGGGAGTGCTGTACGCCTGCCAGGAGGCCGCCCGTCTGATGGTGGACCGGAAGACCGGCGGCAGCATCATCACCATGGCCTCCAGCGCCGTCGACACCGGCCGTCCCGGCCTGCTCTGCTACGGCGCGGCCAAAGCGGCCGTCGTCCAGCTGACGAAGACCCTGGCGACCGAGGTCGGCCGGCACGGAATCCGGGTCAACGCGGTCGCCCCCGGCTGGGTCCGCACCCCCATGACCGACCGCCATGAAGCCGAGGCACAGGCGCAGACCGAGGCGCTGATGGCCCGGATGTCACCGCTGGGCCGGGTCGGCGAACCGGAGGACGTCGCTCACACCGTGCTGTATCTGGCCTCCGACGCCTCGTCGTTCACGACGGGCCAGATCCTGCGTCCGAACGGCGGGGTGGCGATGCCGTGGTGACGCGGGCCGTCCGCCAGGCCACCCGCCACCGCCCTGCCCCCACGGCATCCCTCGCCCGCCCCTTCGGCACACAGTGCACCGGCAGCAGACCCAGCCCCCAGCCTCCGGCCGCGACCGCCCCCTCCAGCACGCCGGCCCCGGGCGCAAACGCAAGCCGCAGCACCGCCCACCACCACAGCACCCCGAGCCCGAGAAACGCCCCCCAGCGCACTGTCGGCCGTGCCATGGACGCCACCTCCGGGCCCGAAGCTAGACCGCCGCCTTCGCCCCCGGAAAGGGCGCACCGACGGCACATGGGCGCAACGCATCGCAGGCATCCACCATGACCGCCCCGAGCCACACCGGCAAACGGACCCGGACGGCCGTACAAGGCCCCCCGACAACACGAAAACCCCGACCGCACCTCCCCAGTTCTCCCTGGAGAAGCCCCGGCCGGGGCCTTGCACGTGCACGTCGGCTCAAGCCACGCGCGTGAACGTCACGCGGCGACCACGTCCACCGCCTCGGCGGGCGCCTTGATCGTCACCCGTTCCGGTGGCACACCGGTCACCGACACGGAACCCAGCATCGGACGAACCGGCGCGGGCACAGGCTCGGTGGCCGCAGCAGACTGGGCCAGCTCGGCAAGGGCGAGCTCGTCGCTCACTTCTCGCATGAGCTCGGACATCCGTACGTCCAGCGCGTCGCAGATGGCGGAGAGCAGTTCGGAGGAAGCCTCCTTCTGCCCCCGCTCCACCTCGGAGAGATAGCCGAGTGAGACTCGGGCGGACGAGGAGACTTCGCGCAGAGTACGGCCCTGGCGCTGGCGCTGCCGACGCAGCACGTCACCCAGCAGGCGACGGAGCAGAATCATCGGTGGCTCCCTCCTCGGACCGCGTAGCCGCATCCTTCACGCCCCACCGTACCGCCTCGCGCTGCGGCCGTGCGGGGAGCGATGTCGTGTTCACTCAGGGCTGCAAACATCAAAACCCCCCGTTCTGTTCCGTATCCTGTGCCAGCTCATTCCCGGACTGTTCGCTCGCAATCTCCTTCAGGAGCAGTGCGAGTACGCTCCGTACACTCTCCATACGAATTTCCGCGCGGTCGCCGTTCAACCGCAGGGCCTCGACTTTTCCGCCACCGGCGGAACCGGAATCCGCTCCGAAGGGGCCGTCCACGGCCACGAAAACCGTCCCGACGGGCTTCCCGTCCTGCGGTTCCGGGCCCGCGACACCGGTCGTCGCGATGCCCCAGTCGGCGCCCAGCGCCTTCCGCACGCCGGCCGCCATCTGGGCCGCGACCTGCGGGTCCACCGCTCCGCGCTGCGCCAGCAGGGTGTCGTCGACACCCAGCAGTTGGTGCTTCAGCTCGGTGGCGTAGGCGGTCACCGAGCCGCGGAACGCCTTGGACGCTCCTGGGGCGGCTGTGATTTCCGCCGCAACCAGCCCGCCCGTGAGCGACTCGGCGACTGCGAGGGTCTCGCCCCTCACTGTCAGTAGTCGTACGACGTCGGCGGCCGGAGAATTCACGCTTCCGTCTCCTCCAACGCGGCCGTGCGCTCGGCGATTCCCTGCCTGCGCAGCACAATGGCCTGTCTCACATAGTCCAGTCCGGTCGCCACGGTCAGGACGACCGCCGCCGCCATCACCCAGAACCTCAGGGTGGCCAGCCAGCCCGTCAGCGCCAGGACGTACATCCCCACCGCCACGCCCTGGGTGAGCGTCTTCAGCTTGCCGCCGCGGCTCGCCGGGATGACGCCGTACCTGATGACGAGGAAACGCAGCAGCGTGATCCCCAGTTCCCGGCCCAGGATGACGATCGTCACCCACCACGGCAGGTCGCCCAGCGAGGAGAGACAGATCAGTGCCGCCCCCATGATCGCCTTGTCCGCGATGGGGTCGGCGATCTTGCCGAAGTCGGTGACGAGGTCGTACGTGCGCGCCAGATGACCGTCGAAAAGGTCGGTGATCATGGCGATGGCGAAGGCGGCCCAGGCGAAAGAGCGCCATGCCGGGTCGTACCCGCCGTCGGCCAGCATCAGGGCGACGAAGCCGGGCACGAGGAGGAGCCGGAGCATGGTGAGCAGGTTGGCGACGTTCCAGACGCTGGCCTGGTTGACGGCCGCGGCGGCCAGCTTCCCGCCCCTCGGGGACTTCGCCCCTGTCTCCCGGTCGGAAGCGGCGGGGCCGGCCGGCGAGGAATCCGCCGGGGAGGAGCCGTTCGCCGCCGATGCCGGTACTCCGGTCATCTGCCCGCCTCCTCACTACACCCGAGCGAGCCCGTCAGCGGCTCGGCCACCAGGTCGACACCTTCCGTACCGACCACCTTCGCCTCGACCATACGGCCGACGCTCAGACCTTCGCCGCTCGTGAGCAGCACCTGGCCGTCCGTCTCCGGTGCCTGGTGCGCCCCGCGGCCGTACACGCCGTCCTCGTCCACGGACTCCACGAGCACGTGCACGGTCTCGCCCAGGCGCTCCTCGGCCCGCTGCGAGACGAGCTCCTCGGCCAGCCGGGAGACACGTGCCAGCCGCTCCGCGACGACGTCCTCGGCCAGCTTGTTGTCGTACGTCGCCGCCTCCGTGCCCTCCTCGTCGGAGTAGCCGAAGACACCGATGGCATCCAGCCGCGCGCCGTTCAGGAACCGCTCCAGCTCCGCCAGGTCGTCCGCGCTCTCGCCCGGGAAGCCCACGATGAAGTTGGAGCGCACGCCCGCCTGGGGGGCCTTGCTCCGGATGGTGTCGAGCAGCTCCAGGAAGCGGTCGGTGTCACCGAAGCGGCGCATCGCGCGCAGCACACCGGGGGCGGAGTGCTGGAAGGACAGGTCGAAGTACGGGGCGACCTTCGGCGTCGAGGTCAGGACGTCGATCAGCCCGGGACGCATCTCGGCCGGCTGGAGATAGCTCACGCGCACGCGCTCCAGGCCGTCGACCTCGGCGAGCTCCGGCAGGAGCGACTCCAGCAGGCGGATGTCGCCGAGGTCCTTGCCGTACGAGGTGTTGTTCTCGGAGACCAGCATGATCTCCTTGACGCCCTGCTCGGCCAGCCACCGCGTCTCGTTCAGCACGTCGCTCGGGCGGCGCGAGATGAACGAGCCGCGGAAGGACGGGATGGCGCAGAACGAGCAGCGCCGGTCGCAGCCGGAGGCGAGCTTGACCGAGGCGACCGGGGCACCGTCCAGCCGGCGGCGCAGGGGCGCACGGGGGCCGGAGGCGGGCGCCAGTCCGTCCGGGAGGTCCACCGGGGCATGCCCGGGCAGCGCGACCTCGGTCGCGGACTCCTGGCGCTCCGCGGGGCTGATCGGCAGCAGCTTGCGCCGGTCCCGCGGGGTGTGGGAGGCGTGGATGCCGCCGTTCAGGATGGTCTGCAGACGGTCGGAGATGTCCGCGTAGTCGTCGAAGCCGAGTACGCCGTCGGCCTCGGGGAGGGCCTCGGCGAGCTCCTTGCCGTACCGCTCGGCCATGCAGCCCACCGCCACGACGGCCTGGGTTCTGCTGTGGCCCTTGAGGTCGTTGGCCTCCAGGAGGGCGTCGACGGAGTCCTTCTTGGCGGCCTCGACGAAGCCACAGGTGTTGACGACGGCGACGTCCGCTTCCGCGGCGTCCTCCACGAGGTCCCAGCCGTCCGCCTCCAAGCGGCCTGCGAGCTCCTCCGAGTCCACCTCGTTACGGGCGCAGCCAAGGGTGACGAGTGCGACGGTACGGCGTTCAGGCATGCGCTCAAGACTACTTTGTCTCACTGACAGCCCACGTCGACGGGGTTGGCCGATCTTGGCCAACCCCGTGTGAGCCCTCCCCCGCTGTCAGCCGTCAGCCTGCCTGGGGGTCACCCTTCGTGTACGTGAGGCGCTCCACCGCGCCGGACTGGAAGTTGTCGTCGATCTTCTTGCCGTTGACGTAGAGCTGGATCGCGCCGGCGTCGCCGAGGACGAGATTGATCTTCTCGCTGTCCTGGAAGGTCTTGGAGTCGCCCTGCTTGAGGAGCCCGTCGAAGAGCAGCCGGCCGTTGTGGTCCTTGGCCGAGATCCAGCTGCGGCCGTTGGCGGCGCTGACCTGGACGGTCACCTTGTCCTGGGGCGCGGCCGCGATGGCGCTGTCCGAGGGGTTGGACTTCGGGATGTCGGACTTGCTGCTCTTGGGGGTGGGCGAGGCGGACTTGCTGGTCGAGGGCGTGGACCCCTCGGCGACCTGGGTCTTCGCGCCGCTGTCGTCGCCGCCCTTGAACGCGGTGAAGCCGACGAAGCCGACCACGGCGACGATCGCGGCGACCATGGCCGCGGTCCAGTTGGGTCCGCGCCGCTCGGGGCGGATGCGTTCCGCCTCGAAGAGGGGGGCCGCGGGGGTCGGTGCGGGGCGGCCGCCGTGCTGGGCGTCGTACTGCGCGAGCAGCGGGGCCGGATCGAGGTGGACAGCCTTGGCCAGGGTCCGGATGTGGCCCCGGGCGTAGACGTCGCCACCGCAGGGGGCGAAGTCGTCGGCCTCGATGGCGTGCACGATGGCGATGCGGACCCGGGTGGCGTTGGTGACGTCGTCGACGGTCAACCCGGCCGCGATCCGTGCCTGCCGCAGGGCATGGCCGATGGAGCGGTGGGCTTCCGCGCGATCGTCTTCGAACGGACGCTCGTCTTCAGGGGAGTTGCCGATGGACACGGGGGCGCCTTTCGAGCGTTTAAGCCACCTGTGCTGGAGGTTCAGTCTATGGGGGGTGCGAAAGGGTGGGGCAACCGGGCGGTCGGACTTTGTAGCCCATCGGAATGGCCGGACACGCCGATGGTGGGTGCGCGATGGTCGCTTCGCTCAACTTGACGTACGGGGACGGGAAACGGTTGCTCAATGATCCCTTACGGGTGAGTCACGATCGGACATCGGTGGCCCTGTCGCGCGAGCCTCTTCTCAAGCCTCCCCGCGGATCACCGCGAGCACGCCGTCCAGCTCGTCAGCCTTCACAAGAACGTCACGAGCTTTCGACCCTTCGCTCGGTCCGACGATGCCCCTGGACTCCATGAGGTCCATGAGCCGCCCGGCCTTGGCGAAGCCGACGCGCAGTTTGCGCTGGAGCATGGACGTCGACCCGAACTGCGTGGAGACCACCAGTTCGGCGGCCTGGCACAGCAGGTCGAGGTCGTCGCCGATCTCCTCGTCGATCTCCTTCTTCTGCTTGGTGCCCACGGTGACGTCGTCCCGGAAGACGGGCGCCATCTGGTCCTTGCAGTGCTGGACGATCGCCGCGACCTCCTCCTCGGTCACGAAGGCGCCCTGCATACGGGTCGGCTTGCTCGCACCCATCGGGAGGAAGAGGCCGTCGCCCTTGCCGATCAGCTTCTCGGCGCCGGGCTGGTCGAGGATGACGCGGCTGTCGGCGAGCGAGGAGGTGGCAAACGCGAGTCGCGAGGGCACGTTCGCCTTGATCAGACCGGTGACGACGTCGACGGAGGGCCGCTGCGTGGCGAGCACCAGGTGGATGCCCGCCGCGCGCGCGAGCTGGGTGATGCGCACGATCGCGTCCTCGACGTCCCGCGGCGCGACCATCATCAGGTCGGCGAGCTCGTCGACGATCACCAGCAGATACGGATACGGCTGCAGCTCCCGCTCGCTGCCCTCGGGCGGCTTCACCTTGCCGTTGCGGACGGCCTCGTTGAAGTCGTCGATGTGCCGGAACCCGAACGCGGCCAGGTCGTCGTACCTGAGGTCCATCTCCCGTACGACCCACTGGAGCGCCTCGGCGGCACGCTTCGGGTTGGTGATGATCGGCGTGATCAGGTGCGGGATGCCCTCGTAGGCGGTCAGCTCGACCCGCTTGGGGTCGACGAGGACCATACGGACGTCCTCGGGAGTCGCGCGGACCATGATGGACGTGATCAAGCAGTTGATGCACGACGACTTGCCGGAACCGGTGGCTCCGGCCACGAGGACGTGCGGCATCTTCGCGAGATTGGCCATCACATAGCCGCCCTCGACGTCCTTGCCGAGCGCGACCAGCATCGGATGGTCGTCCTCGGCCGCCGCCGCCAGGCGGAGCACGTCTCCGAGGTTGACCATCTCGCGGTCGGTGTTCGGGATTTCGATGCCGACCGCGGACTTGCCGGGGATCGGGCTGATGATCCGCACGTCCGGGCTGGCGACGGCGTACGCGATGTTCTTGGTCAGCGCGGTGATCCGCTCCACCTTCACCGCGGGGCCGAGCTCGACCTCGTAGCGCGTGACCGTCGGTCCGCGGGTGAAGCCGGTGACGGCGGCGTCGACCTTGAACTCGGTGAAGACGTTGGTGAGTGACGCGACCACCGCGTCGTTGGCGGCGCTGCGCGCCTTGCCGGGGCCGCCGCGCGTGAGGAGGTCGAGGGAGGGCAGGGAGTAGGTGATGTCGCCGGAGAGCTGAAGCTGCTCGGCGCGGGCGGGCAGGTCGCCGGGCGCCTCGGGGGCGGGCTTGGTGAGGTCGGCGACCTCGACCTTCAGCTTCTCCTGCTTGGGACGCGCGGCCGGTACGGCCTTCGGTGCCGGTGCGGGGATCGGTGTGCTCTCCTCGCGGTCCCCGACGCTCACCCCCTGGGTGAGGTCGGCGACGATCGGCGAGGGCGGCATGCCGTGCAGGACGGCGCCGTCGAGCGCGGCGGCCGCGGCCGCCGCGACGTCCACGGCGTCCATGGGGCGCTGCATGTCGGGCTGCGGGACCGCCGACCTGCGCGGGCGGCCACGACGCCGCGAGAGGGCCTCCTGCTCCGCGCCCTCGGGGTCGTACGACTCGGGGGCCGGACCGCGCCTGCGCGTACGCGCGGGCAGCGCCTCGCGCCACTGGTCGTCGTAACGCTGATCGTCCTCGGTGAACTCGTCCTCCTCCGGATCGTGGAGGACGCCGAGCTTCACTCCGAGCAGCCGCAGCCGCTGCGGAATGGCGTTGACGGGAGTCGCCGTGACGACGAGCAGACCGAAGATCGTCAGCAGCACGAGGAGAGGTACGGCGAGGACGTCGCCCATCGTGTACGTCAGCGGGGTCGCCGCCGCCCACCCGATGAGGCCGCCGGCGTCCCTGATCGCCTGCATACCGGCGCTGCGGGCGGGCGCCCCGCAGGCGATGTGGACCTGGCCGAGCACACCGATGACGAGCGCGGACAGGCCGATCACGATGCGGCCGTTGGCCTCGGGCTGCTCGGGGTGGCGGATGAAGCGCACGGCGATGAGCGCGAGCAGTATCGGCACGAGCAGGTCGAGGCGGCCGAAGGCGCCGGTCACCAGGATCTCGACCAGGTCGCCGACGGGTCCGCGCAGATCGGCCCAGGTGCCCGCGGCCACGATGAGCGCGATGGCGAGCAGCAGCAGGGCGACGCCGTCCTTGCGGTGGGCCGGGTCGAGGTTCTTGGCGCCGTTCCCTATGCCGCGGAAGACCGCGCCGACGGCATGGGCGACGCCCAGCCAGAGGGCGCGGACGAGCTTGTAGATACCCCCGGTCGGGTTCGGCGCAGGCTTCGGCGGTGGCGCCGACTTCTTCGCCGCGGCTTTCTTGGCCGGGGCCTTCTTCGCCGGGGCCTTTTTCGCAGCGGCCTTCTTCGCCGGAGCCGCCGCCTTCTTCGCGGGCTGCTTCTTGGCAGCGGAGGGACGTGAGGCCATAGAGGTGAGGTTACCGGTGGAGGCGACAGCGGACACGTGTGCCCGCTGCTTCACCCGTTCGTGTCGCCCTGAAGCGGGCGCGGAACTGACGCGTCCTCATGGACAACTGGTCCGCGCCCAGAAGTCAGTTCTGCGAGGACACCGAGGACGCGCTGCCGGCGCCCGGTTCCAAGGCGTCCAGCGCCCGCCGCAATCCCGTGAGTTTGCGTTCGAGATGGGCCGCGGTCGCCACGGCCGCCGCATCCGCCGACTCGTCGTCGAGCTGCTTCGACAGCGCCTCGGCCTGCTCCTCGACCGCCGCGAGCCGCGCCGACAGCTCGGCGAGCAGGCTGGCGGGCTCCTTGGCCTCACCTGCCGCGGTCTTGCCGCCGCCGCCCTCCAACTGGAGCCGCAGCAGCGCCGCCTGCTCCCGCAGCTGGCAGTTCTTCATGTACAGCTCGACGAAGACCGAGACCTTCGCGCGCAGCACCCACGGGTCGAACGGCTTGGAGATGTAGTCCACCGCGCCGGCCGCATACCCACGGAAGGTGTGGTGCGGACCGTGGTTGATCGCGGTGAGGAAGATGATCGGGATGTCCCGGGTCCGCTCTCGCCGCTTGATGTGCGCGGCTGTTTCGAAACCGTCCATTCCCGGCATCTGGACGTCCAGCAGAATGACCGCGAAGTCGTCCGTGAGCAGTGCTTTGAGCGCTTCCTCCCCGGACGATGCCCGCACCAGCGTCTGATCGAGCGCAGAGAGGATGGCCTCCAGCGCAAGCAGATTCTCCGGCCGGTCATCGACCAGGAGGATCTTGGCCTTCTGCACCATGGCCCGCCCTCCTCGCCCCGGATGTGCACCGGGCGCCGCCCCTGGGGACGACTCCCTTTCGCCGCCCGTCCTTGTGCCGGTCATCGTAGCCGCACCCCGCCCGTCGCCACACCCTGTCACCGCGATGTCACTGTGCACGTAGCAGAAACGTAGCGGGAGACCAGAAGGTTCCCCGAATCCCGTACTTCTACACGGCTTCGGGCACACTGAGTCAGCAACTCCGCGTGAACATCGATGGTTCCCGTCACTCCCCCCGCATCCACTGCTCCATCACCGACAGCAGGTGATCGGGATCGACCGGCTTCGTCACGTAGTCGGAGGCACCCGACTCGATCGCCTTCTCCCGGTCGCCCTTCATCGCCTTCGCGGTCAGCGCGATGATCGGCAGGCCCGCGAACTGCGGCATCCTGCGGATCGCCGTGGTGGTCGCGTAGCCGTCCATCTCGGGCATCATGATGTCCATCAGGACGACCGCGACGTCGTCGTGCTGTTCCAGGACCTCGATGCCCTCGCGGCCGTTCTCCGCGTACAGCACGGACAGCCCGTGCTGTTCGAGCACGCTGGTCAGCGCGAAGACATTGCGGATGTCGTCGTCGACGATCAGCACCTTCTGGCCGCCGAACCGGATACCGCGCTGCACCTGCGGCGCCGCGTCCTGCTCGGCTGCCGACCACGGCTCCTGAGTCGCCAGACGCTGGTCGGCGTCGAGGCCGTGCCTGCGACGGCGCCTGAAGAGCGCGGCGGCGCCGTTCTGCGTCTCCCGGTACGACTTCACCTCGGCCGGCGTCTCGATCTCCGCCTCGGACAGATGAGCGAGGTCCGACGCGGCCACCAGGTCGCCGGCGTTCAGGGCGGGCAGGGCCTGCTGGTAGCCCTGCGGCGGCAGTTCGCTGGGGTGCAGCGGCAAATACAGCGTGAACGTCGAGCCGCGCCCCGGCTCGCTCTGCGCATGGATCTCACCGCCGAGCAGCTGCGCGATCTCCCGCGAGATCGACAGCCCCAGGCCGGTACCGCCGTACTTGCGGCTCGTCGTGCCGTCCGCCTGCTTGAACGCCTCGAAGATCACGCGCATCTTGCTGGCGGCGATACCGATACCGGTGTCGGTCACCGAGAACGCGATCAGATCCGCGTCCGGATCGCTCATCGACCCGGCCTCCAGCAGCTGCTCCCGGATCGCCGCCGGCACCTCCCGGCCGGCCGGCCGGATGACCAGCTCCACGGCCCCGGAGTCGGTGAACTTGACCGCGTTGGACAGCAGGTTCCGCAGCACCTGCAGCAGCCGCTGTTCGTCGGTGTGCAGCGTGGCGGGCAGCTCCGGCGACACCCGTACGGACAGGTCGAGGCCCTTCTCCGCGGTCAGCGGCCGGAAGGTGGCCTCCACGTAGTCGACGAGCTGGACGAGCGCGATACGCGTCGGGGAGACGTCCATCTTGCCCGCCTCGACCTTGGACAGGTCGAGGATGTCGTTGATCAGCTGAAGCAGGTCCGATCCGGCGCCGTGGATGGTCTCGGCGAACTCGACCTGCTTCGGGGTGAGGTTGGAGTCCGCGTTGTCGGCGAGCAACTTGGCCAGGATCAGCAGCGAGTTGAGCGGTGTGCGCAGCTCGTGCGACATGTTGGCGAGGAACTCGCTCTTGTAGCGCATCGACACCGCGAGTTGCTCGGCGCGCTCCTCCAGGACCTGCCGCGCCTCCTCGATCTCGGTGTTCTTGACCTCGATGTCGCGGTTCTGCTGGGCCAGCAGCTCGGCCTTCTCCTCCAGTTCGGCATTGGACGCCTGCAGGGCCTTCTGGCGGTTCTCCAACTCGGCCGAGCGCTCACGCAGTTGCTCGGTCAGCTCCTGCGACTGCTTCAGCAGCTGCTCCGTCTTGGTGTTGACGGAGATCGTGTTGACGCTGGTCGCGATCATCTCGGCGATCTGGTTGAGGAAGTCCTTCTGGATCTGCGTAAAGGGATTGAAGGAGGCCAGCTCGATGACACCGAGCACCTTGCCCTCGAACAGCACCGGAAGGACGATCACTTGTGCGGGCGGCGCCTCGCCGAGACCGGAGGAGATCTTCAGGTAGCCGCTGGGCGCGTTCTCCACCAGGATCGTGCGCTTCTCCTCGGCGGCCGTCCCGATCAGCGCCTCGCCCGGCCGGAACGACGTCGGCATGGAGCCCATCGAGTAGCCGTACGACCCCAGCATGCGCAGCTCGTACGCGTCCTCGCTCTCGGCGTTCAGGTCCTTGCCGTCCATCAGCGGCATCGCCACGAAGAACGCGCCGTGCTGTGCCGAGACCACGGGCGTCAGCTCGCTCATGATCAGGGAGGCCACGTCCTGCAGATCGCGGCGGCCCTGCATCAGCGCGGAGATACGGGCGAGGTTGCCCTTCAGCCAGTCCTGCTCCTTGTTGGCGATCGTGGTGTCGCGCAGGTTGGCGATCATCTTGTTGATGTAGTCCTGGAGCTCCTGGATCTCGCCGGACGCATCGACGTCGATCTTCAGGTTCAGGTCACCGCGGGTCACCGCGGTCGCCACGCGCGCGATGGCGCGCACCTGCCGAGTAAGGTTTCCTGCCATTTCGTTCACGGACTCGGTGAGGTCGCGCCAGGTGCCGTCGACGTCACGCACACGTGCCTGACCGCCGAGCTGCCCCTCGGTGCCCACCTCACGGGCCACTCGGGTGACCTCCTCGGCGAAGGACGACAGCTGGTCGACCATGGTGTTGATCGTCGTCTTCAGCTCGAGGATCTCGCCGCGCGCGTCAATGTCGATCTTCTTGGTCAGGTCACCCTTGGCGATGGCGGTGGTGACCATGGCGATGTTGCGCACCTGGCCGGTCAGGTTGGACGCCATGCCGTTCACGGAGTCGGTCAGGTCCTTCCACGTGCCCGCCACGCCCGGCACATGCGCCTGGCCACCGAGGATGCCGTCCGTGCCCACCTCGCGGGCCACCTTGGTGACCTGGTCGGCGAACGAACTCAGCGTCTTCACCATGGTGTTGAAGGTGTCGGCGAGCTGCTGGACCTCGCCGCGCGCCTCGATCGTCACCGTCCGTGTCAGGTCGCCGTTGGCGACGGCCGCCGCGACCTGGGAGATGTTGCGCACCTGCATGGTCAGGTTCTTGGCCATCAGGTTCACGTTGCCGCTGAGGTCCTTCCAGATGCCCGTGACACCCGGAACGTGCGCCTGGCCGCCCAGGATGCCCTCGGTGCCCACCTCACGGGCCACCCGGGTCACCTGCTCGGCGAAACTGGACAGCTGGTCGACCATGGTGTTGACCGTCGTGACGAGCTCGAGGATCTCGCCCTTCGCGTCAACTGTGATCTTCTTGGACAGGTCGCCCTTGGCGACAGCGGTCGTGACCTCGGCGATGTTGCGCACCTGGATCGTCAGGTTGTTCGCCATGAAGTTCACGGACTGCGTGAGGTCCTTCCAGGTGCCGGAGACACCCTGCACCTCGGCCTGACCGCCGAGCTGGCCCTCCGTGCCCACCTCGCGGGCGACCCTGGTGACCTCCTCCGCGAACGACGACAGCTGGTCCACCATCGTGTTCAGCGTGTTCTTCAGCTCCAGAATCTCCCCGCGAGCGTCCACGGTGATCTTCTGGGACAGGTCACCACGAGCCACGGCCGTGGCGACCTGCGCGATGTTGCGCACCTGGGCGGTGAGGTTCCCTGCCATTCCGTTCACGGAGTCGGTCAGGTCCCGCCACACGCCTGCCACGCCGGGCACCTGCGCCTGGCCGCCGAGACGGCCCTCCGTGCCGACCTCGCGGGCCACGCGGGTCACCTGGTCGGCGAACCCGGAGAGCTGGTCGACCATCGTGTTGATGGTGTTCTTCAGCTCCAGGATCTCGCCGCGCGCGTCGACGTCGATCTTCTGCGAGAGGTCGCCCTGAGCCACGGCGGTCGTCACCTGGGCGATGTTGCGCACCTGGGCAGTAAGGTTCCCTGCCATTCCGTTGACGGAGTCGGTGAGCTCCTTCCACGTACCGGCCACGCCCGGTACGACAGCCTGGCCGCCCAGCCGGCCCTCGGTGCCCACGTCCCGGGCCATCCGGGTCACCTGGTCGGCGAAGGACGACAGCTGGTCCACCATCGTGTTCACGGTGTTCTTCAGCTGGAGCATCTCGCCGGAGACGTCCACGGTGACCTTCTGCGACAGATCGCCGTTGGCGACCGCCGTCGTCACCTGGGCGATGTTGCGCACCTGCCCGGTGAGGTTGCGGAATGCGGTGTTGACCGAGTCGGTCAGGTCCTTCCAGGTGCCGGCCGCGCCCGGCACCTGCGCCTGCCCGCCCAGCTCTCCCTCGACACCGACCTCGCGCGCCACGCGGGTGACCTCGGAACCGAACGACGACAGCTGATCCACCATGCCGTTGACGGTGTTCTTCAGCTCGAGCATCTCGCCGGCCACGTCGACGGTGACCTTCTGGGAGAGGTCACCGTTGGCCACCGCCGTGGTGACGGCCGCGATGTCCCTCACCTGAATGGTCAGATTCCGGAACACCGTGTTGACGGAGTCCGTCAGGTCCTTCCACGTACCCGCCGCGCCCGGCACATTCGCCTGGCCGCCGAGCTGTCCCGCGGCGCCGACCTCGTTGGCCACGCGCGTGACCTCGTCCGCGAAGATCCGCAGCGTCTCCGTCATCTGGTTGATCGTGTCCGCGAGCTGCGCGACCTCGCCGCGTGCGGAGACGGTGACCTTCTGCGAAAGGTCACCGTTGGCGACCGCCGTGGTGACCTGGGCGATTCCACGCACCTGTGCCGTCAGGTTGCCGGCCATGAGGTTCACCGAATCGGTGAGGTCCTTCCACACACCGGCCACGCCCGGCACCTGCGCCTGCCCGCCGAGCTCGCCCTCGGTGCCCACCTCGCGGGCGACTCGCGTCACCTCGGAGGAGAAGGACGACAGCTGGTCCACCATCGTGTTGACGGTGTTCTTCAGCTCCAGCATCTCGCCGGCGACATGAACGGTGACCTTCCGCGACAGGTCGCCCTTGGCCACCGCGGTCGTCACCAGGGCGATGTCCCGCACCTGGGCCGTCAGCCGGTACGCCATTGTGTTGACGGAGTCCGTGAGGTCCTTCCACGAACCCGACATGCCGCGCACGCGTGCCTGCCCGCCCAGCTTGCCCTCGGTGCCCACCTCGCTGGCCACGCGCGTGACCTCGTCGGTGAAGGTCGACAGCTGATCGACAAGGTTGTTTACAGTCCGCCCGACCTTGAGGAACTCCCCGCGCAGCGGATGCCCGGTCCCGTCCGGTGCCTGCGTCCGCAGCTCCATTCGCGGCGAGAGATCACCCTCCGCGACCGCGGACAGCACCCGGCCGACCTCGGAGACGGGCCGTACGAGGTCGTCCACGAGCGCGTTGGACGCCTCGATGGCGGCCACCCAGGAGCCCTCGTAGGCGCCCGTCTCCAGCCGTTCGGTGAGCTTGCCCTCACGGCCCACCATGCGCCGTACCCGCGACAGCTCACCCGTCAGATGGAGATTCCGGTCGGCCACCTCGTTGAAGACCGCCGCGATCTCCGACATCACGCCGTCTCCGGACACCGTGAGCCGCTTGCGGAAGTTCCCGTCGCGCATCGCCACGAGAGCCGCCAGCAGCCTGTTCAGAGAAGCCGTGTCCACTGCGGTCGTCCCGCCGCGCGGTTTGCGCTGGTTGTTCAGGGACTGTCCGCCTTTCGCGCGCGTCTTAGTGCCCCGCGTCGCTGCGCCAGACTCCACTGTGTCCCTCCCGCAGGGGTCGACCGTTACTGCTGTGCTCCGGTACTACCGCTGGACGTACCAGTTACCTGCTGCCTGTTTCTGCCCGATGTACCAGGCCGCACCACGGGCTGCTGCCCACTGCACGCGGAAGCCACTCGGCCTGCCCGGACCTTCACAAGAAGCTTGCCCAGTGTTTCACCCTGCCTGAACCCGGCCATAACAGTTCGGCAGCTTCGCACATCGTCCGCACACCCTCTGGGCGGAAACACTGCAGACCGGCATCCGCATGGCCGTCGAAGGTAAGTAACCTTGCATGCGGCTGTCCAGCCGCGCCGGTCCGTCCGGCCTGGGCGGTGGCACGAGAACGAGCGGGCATCGGAGGGGCGGCCGCACACATGACCACCGGACTGATCCCGGGGGGACAGCCCCCGGACCCCCGGCCGACGGGCGGTCTGCCGCATCAGCGGCACGAGCCGGTCGGCCAGGCAGCCCTGCCCGTCGACAACCGGCCGAGGAGTTCTGTGATCACCGCGCGCGCGGCCGCCAGCTTCGAGCCCGTCGGACGATCGGTAGCGACCGCCCGCTCCTTCGTCCGCGACACCCTCCAGGGCTGGGGCTTCGCCGACATCGTCGACGACGCCGTGGTCCTCACCAGCGAGCTGGTCACCAACGCCGTCGTCCACGCGGGCACCTCCGCGGACGTCCTGTGTCTGCGCAGTGACGAAGGCGTACGGATCGAGGTGGCCGACCGGTACCCGGAGCGCGAGATCCCCCTCCAGGGTCACCCCGTCAACATGGGCAGCCCGGACCGCGAGGGCGGCCGCGGGCTCCAGCTGTGCGCCGCACTCGCGGGCCGCTGGGGTGTCGAGTACACGCCCACCCACAAACAGGTCTGGTTCCAGCTCGACCTCCCCGAGCGCGCCGTGGGCACCCGCGCCGCCGGCCCGTCCCTCCCCGCCGACCTCCTCCCCCTGGCCGACGGCCGGGTCCGCGTCGCGGTCGTCCAGATCGACCGCAGCGGTTCCATCACTTCGTGGAACGAGGACGCGGAGGAACTCTTCGGCTACCCCGCCGAACAGGTGATCGGAAAGCCCCTTACCGATCTCGCTGCGTGGCCGCACACCCCCGGCACCAGCACCGGCATCGCCGAGGCCCTCCAGCTCTCCCGCTGGGAGGGCAGCTACGGCATAAGGGGCGCCAACGGCCGCGTCACCCCCGTGTACGCCTCCCACCTCCGCGTCCGCGACACAGGCGGCGAACCTTCCACCGTCTGCCTCCTCGTCAGGGACCACGAACGCGCCGTCCTGCAGACCCCGCTGCGCATCCCGGCCTCCGACACGGCATCCACCGCCGACGGCCAGAGCACCGACCCCTTCGAGGTGTTCATCGGCTCTCCGGCCCCGGACGACCTCGACGGCCTCCTCCAGCGCACGGTGGAACGCGCCCGCGACATGCTCGACGCCGACTCCGCCTTCCTGCTCCTCGCGACCGACGACGAGACGGAGCTGGAGGTCCGCGCCTCCACCGGCCTGCCCTCCGCCCGACAGCGCTTCGCGCGCGTGCCCGTCGAGGCAGGCCCCGGCCGCTACGGCTCGGCCCGCATGCCGGCCGTCCACGACGACCTCACGGCCGTACCCGGCGCCGTCCCGCTCCTCAGCGGCACGGGCATGCGCTCGGTCGTCACGGTCCCCCTGAAGGTCGAGGGCCGCCTCACCGGCTCCCTCGGCGTGGCGGCCGAGAGTCCGGGCAGATACTCGAACGAAGAGGCCCTGCGCCTCCAATTCGCAGCAGACCGCATCGCGTTGGCCGTCGAGTCGGCCCGCCTCGGCGAACTGGAACGCCTGCGCCGAGGCTCGCTCAGCTTCCTCGTCGAGGCCTCCGACCTCCTGGCAGGCACCCTGGACCGCGACCAGACCCTGGCCCTGATGGCTCAGATGACGGTCCCCACCCTCGCCACCTGGTGCGCCGTCTACACGATCGCCGACCAGGCCTCCGAGCCGTATCTGTCGTACGTCCTGCACGAGGACGAGGAGCTGATCGACGGCATCAAGTCGCTGCTGTCGAAGGTCCCGCCGCCCGACCCGGTACCCACCCCCGGCGCACGCGTCTGGTCCGCCCCCGGTGAGGTCGCCCACCGGGCGGCCCTGCGCAGCTCCATGCGGAGCCTGGGCCTGAGTGGCGGCCCGACCCGCCAGATCGCCTCGGGCATCGGCCCCACGCTCGCCACCGCCTCCGCGGTCGGCGGCGAAACCGTCGTACTCCCCCTGGTGGCGCGCAACCGGGTCATCGGCATGCTGACCCTCGGCAAGCCCACCGACGAACACTTCCGCCAGGAAATCCTCGAACTGGCCGAGGACCTGAGCCGACGGGCCGCCCTGGCCCTCGACAACGCCCGCCTGTACTCGGAGCGCACGGCCATCAGCCAGTCCCTCCAGCGCAGCCTCCTGCCCCCGGAACTCCCGGAGATCGACGGCGTGGAGGTCGAGGTCATCTACCGCGCGGCCGGCGAGGGCAACGAGGTCGGCGGCGACTTCTACGACCTCTTCCCGATCAGCGACGGCGCCTACGGCTTCGCCATCGGCGACGTCTGCGGTACGGGCCCCAACGCGGCGGCGGTCACGGGCCTCGCCCGGCACGCGCTGCGTCTCCTGGCCCGCGAAGGCCTCAGCGGCCCTGCGGTCCTGGAGCGACTGAACTCGGCCATTCTCGACGAGGGCGCCCGCAGCCGCTTCCTGACCCTCCTCTACGGCGAGCTACGGCCGCAGGAGGACGGCAGCGCCGAGCTGAAGGTGGTCTGCGCCGGCCACCCCCTCCCGCTCCGTCTGCGCCAGGACGGCACGGTCGAACCGGCAGCCGAACCGCAGCCGCTCCTGGGCGTCATGGAGGACCTGGAGCTCTACGAGCAGACGGTCACCCTCGACCCGGGCGACGTCCTCCTGTGCGTCACGGACGGCGTCACCGAGCGCCGCGAGGGCACCCGCATGCTCGGCGACGACGGCCTCACCGACGTCCTGACCACCTGCACGGGCCTGACGGCCGGAGCGGTTGCCGCGCGCATCATGCGCGCAGTGGAACGCTTTGCGTCCGACGCCCCGTCCGACGACATGGCGATCCTGGCGATGCGAGTCCCAGGCCTCCACAAGGACTGAGGGACCCACGCACACGAAAAAGGCCCCGCCCAATTGGGCGGGGCCTTTCCTCTGGAGCCCCCAAACGGAATCGAACCGTTGACCTTCTCCTTACCATGGAGACGCTCTGCCGACTGAGCTATAGGGGCCTGTCACCCTGAGGAGTTTTCCTCGCGGCAACGGAATAGATCATACCCCGAACAGACACGTGCTCCCAACCGTGTCATGCAGTGCGGACCGCCGATCAGAAAGCAGGCTGAAGCAATCCTCCCAGCGCATTGCACGCGCCCACGATCCGCTGCATGTCCCGCTTGGTCAACGCGGCGTCGACAGGAAGCGCGAGGGTCTCGTCGGCCGCCCGCTCGGTCTCCGGCAGCGACACACACCGGCGGAATTCCGGCAGCCGGTGCACAGGCGTCTTCACCGGCACGCGGCACTCAACTCCCCTGGCGCGCACGGCACGAGCGAAGGCATCCCGATCCGGCCGCCCGTTCCCCGGCACCCGCACCACGTACTGCTGATAGGTGTGCCCGTCACCACCGTCGGGCGTCCGCACACCCCTCAACTTGGCGTCGAGATAGGCGGCCCGCTCCCTCCGCTGAGCGACTTCGTCATACGGAACCTCGGACTCGCCCTGCTCCAGGACCAGAAGCCCGTGCCGCTGCCCCACACCGTGCAGCCGCGCGATGTCGGCCGGCCGGCCGAAGCGGTGTACGGCAACGACCGCCGCCGTCCGCGGAGTTATGGCTGCTTCGACAGCGACCGGGTCGAGGCAGTACGTCAGCGGATCTATGTCGGCGAACACCGGCAGCGCGCCGGCGAGGGCGACGGCCCCGGCAACCTCGGAGTTCCCGAAGGCCGGCACGACAACCTCGTCACCGACTCCGACGCCGGCGGCCCTGAGCATTGCAGCAGTACCCATGCTTCGGATGGTTGTTGCGCAACGTGAACTTCAAGTGACGGAGAACAAAAAAGGGTTGGACCCCGAACCGAAGTTCAGGATCCAACCCTTTGAATAATTGTTCGGCGGCGTCCTACTCTCCCACAGGGTCCCCCCTGCAGTACCATCGGCGCTGTAAG